>CALRLF020000194.1:0-3024 GCA_943368475.1 Allobosea thiooxidans | reverse complement strand
TAGATAGTATGGCCTTAAATGGAGGAGGGGTGCAGTATGATCCATCCTTAGATCCAGCCACCATTACACCACCCCCTGATGATCCCAATGATGTACCCTTAGATGGTGGAGTAACCCTATTGTTAATGATAGCAACTGGTGTGGGATATAGGAATAGAAAAGTATTGCCTGTTTATTGATCAAAAAAATAATGCTAGTGTAAAATTATTAAGTGTATATGAGAGATTAATTCATTGGTTATGTTGCTTATAATTGGCTGTTGTGCCAGTTGATATTTAATGAAGCAATGGTTGTTATGTACAAAATCGTTAAGTATCATAGCAGGGTTAAATCATTGAGAGATTTACCCCCTAATCTTGAGTATTTTGGAAACAAGTTTTGTTGAGTTGATTTATACTTTCGTATCAGTACTATTTGTAAACTATTTACAAATGCCAATTTTTATTTTCTAAAACTTGCTTGTGTATGAAAAAAAATTACTTTCTTATCTTGTTTGTATTTACTGTTTTGTTTTCAAATGCCCAAAACACATGGATAGGGGCAACTAATGGCACTTGGACTGATATAAACAATTGGTCATCGGGTGCTGCACCAATTAGTACAGACAATGTTGTTTTTAACAACACTAGTAATATGACAGTTGTTTTGGATTTTGCAACATCAACAACTATTAATTCACTTTCTATAAGTGGATCTGCAAATGTTACTTTAACAACAACTACTTCAAGTCGTACAATAAATTTAGGGGGAGCAGGTACCTCTGGCACAGCATTAAGTATTGTAGCTTCAAGGTCATTAACATTGAACTCTCCAACAACTGCCTCAATTGGTATTACTCTCAGTATACCGACAAATTACACAGCAAGTATTAATGGCAGTTTGAATTTATGTCCATTCTCAACTTCTCCACATACTGGAGTTGCAGCAACTCAAACAAATCAACTATTATCTGTAGATGCAAATAGTGTGCAAGTAAACAGTGGAGGTGGTATTAGTGCAAATGCCAGAAATTCTGGATATCCTTTTGGAGCAACTGGAACAACGAATGCTGTTGTTTTTAATAGTGGTTCAGCATTTACACATTATGGTGGTAATGGCCCTTGGGGTAATGCTTCATCTCAGTCAATAGCTGAATTCAAAACAGGCAGCACTTTCAATGTTTTTGCTGCTACGACTCCATTCAATCCTTCATTAGGAGGAAGAACATTAGGTAATCTCGTAATTGGCTGTGGGTGCACTGTAGCTAATGTAAGTAATACAACTAATACAACTACTACAATAGAAAACTTAACCATAAATAGTGGAACTGTTCCCTTATTCGCTGCTGTCGGCACTTCTGCTTCTCCAACTTATGCTTTTGGAAATATTAGCCTCAACTTAACTGGTGGTTCATCAACAAGTACTCTATCCTTAAGAAACGAAACTACAGGTGTAACTCCTTCATCTTATACCATTAGTGGCAATATTGTTCTAGGTACTTCAACCGGTACTGCCACTTCAACTTTAAACTTGGGTACTACTAGCTTTTCTTCAGGTTCAGGAACTACAAATATTACATTTACGGGTGTTGGTAAGTCAATATCTGTAGGATCTGTTGGTACACAAAACTTAAATATTGGAGGTAATAGTGGTACTGCTGCTTTTACAACAAATTTGGTGGTACAAG
This sequence comes from Allobosea thiooxidans, assembly GCA_943368475.1. Taxonomy (GTDB): domain Bacteria; phylum Bacteroidota; class Bacteroidia; order Chitinophagales; family Chitinophagaceae; genus UBA1930. Next base: position 1,358 of record CALRLF020000194.1, on the reverse strand, counting down.
CCAATGCTGATTTAACGGTTAATAGGAATTTTAATTTATCAGGTGCTTTTACTAATACTAGTATGTTAGTACAGCCTTTGGCTTCTTTGACTATGGGAGCAGGGACTATCTTGAATGTGGGTGCTGGTGCTTCATTAACTAATAATGGAACATTTACTTTGCAATCAAATGCTGCTGGTACAGCAAGCATTGGTAATTCATCTGGCACCATTACAGGCAATGTAAAAGTAGAACGTTATATTCCGGGTGGTTTAGGAATTGGTCGTCGTACATCACGCTTCTTAAGCCATCCATTTAGTAACACATTAAGCATGACCAGCTTAATAGATGATATTTATGTAACAGGTGATGGCACAACAGCAGGAACGGGAGGAGCAAGCCCAGGAACTGGTTTCGATGCAACAGCAACCAATGCAGCATCAAGCTATTGGTTTAATAATGGTACACAAGCATGGACAGCCTTTGCCACAACGGGTGATGCAAGCTGGACTAAATGGTCAGGCATTAGAGTACTAGTACGTGGCGATAGAAACCAACCAACCGCATTAACAGGAGGCAATCCAACGCCTAATGCAGTAACCTTAGATATTACAGGTACTTTAAACACAGGAGATCAAACCATTACTCTTCCAACCAGTTATAGTGTAATTGGCAATCCTTACCCATCACCACTAAATATAGGAACAAAATTAGATGCAACAACTAATATTGGTACCCAATATTGGTTATGGGATGCCAATGCAGGACCAACAGCAGGAGCTTATGTAACCAGAACCATTGGATCTGGAGCTTATAATTTGGCCATGAATGGAGCATTTGTAGTTCAACCTGCAGCAGGTACATCGATAACATTTACAGAATCAGACAAACAAGCTTCAGCCACAGCAAACTTGTTTAGAACAAATACGGCGTCAAGTCAATTAGAGTTACAAGTATTGTACAATAATTATCCAGCCGATAATATGTTTGTACGCTTCAACACAGCATCCAGCGATAATAAAGATGCAATGGATGGAGAGAAACTCAACAATCCAGAAGTAAACTTGTATGCCTTAAGCTTAGATAGCAAAAAGTTAAGCTTAGATACCAGACCATTTGCAGAAAATAAAATTATTCCATTAGGTTTTACTGCAACAGCAGCCAATAGCTTTAAAATTAAAGTAGCCGATTATGGAATAACAGAAACAATCTACTTAAAAGATAAATTGCTAAATGTAACTACACAATTATTTGCAGGTACAGAATATAGCTTTAGTGTAGATCCATCAAATGCAGCAACATTGGGAGAGAATAGGTTTGAGCTAATGATGAAAACCAATAATGCCCTACCAGCTACTTTCTTAAATGTAAGAGCAGCT
>CALRLF020000193.1:0-3025 GCA_943368475.1 Allobosea thiooxidans | reverse complement strand
AGTTCTCAATTTTGTATTTAATGGAAGACCCGACACTTTAAAATCTCCTTCGTTTCCACTTAAACGATATGTGATAAAAGAACTATCAGTTGCATTATATATTGAAATGGTACTAAGAGGCATTTTTTTTCCTGTGCCATCAATTAATTTACCTGCTAAACTTCCTTTTTGAGCATTAGAAAGACTGCTGCATATTGAGAAAAGAATGATTAAAAAGGAGATTTTCATTAAACCAATTATATTCTAAATATAGCGTTTAATATGTATATATAATATTTTGATATTAAAATATTATTGATTTTAAAAAATTACAGTTTTTAATACTGAAAAAGGTCTGGTTTATTCTAGTGCAAAAGATTTCATTTTTGAATTTCTTTATTCAAAACATCTTTTAGTTCGCCTATTTTATTTGACTCAATTATTTTAACAACATTGCCTTGGCGATTAACAATGATCTGTGTTGGGTAACCATATACAGGTAGCTGATTCAAATATTCTTTCATTTCAGGAACAATTGAATACTTAAAAGTTGTTGTTTTTAGAAAATCCTTTACTTCTGAAGTAGCGTCTAGTGCCAACGCTATAAAAAGGATGTTTTTTTCTTTTTTGTATTGTTTAACCAATTCATTCAAACTTGGCATTTCAGCTATGCATGGTGCACAGCTTACAAACCAACAATTAATAACGATGATTGAACCATTTGTTGACTCCTTATTATACACTTTCCCATCTAGATCTAGGAAACTGAAATCAGGCAATGGCTTTCCTTCCAATTTAAAGTGAACCAATTCTTTTGAAGCGATCATTTTTATATGTGACACAATATCTTGATTAATACCCTCTTTTAACGCATACAATTGATAACTTAATATTCCACTGCTGTTATTAACCTTTAAGGGCAAATACTTGCCTGTAGTTAAACTTTCTAAGAATTTTTCTTTAGGTATATCTTTCAATTCGGTGTCGAGTGTAGCATAGTCGGCAGACCAAACTAAATGATCCCTTTCATAATAGAGCCAACTCATAAGATCTTTCACAATCTCATTTGGTTGTACCACTGGACCAATAATTGTTGGTTGTGAAAAACTGGAAATAGTGAAAAATAGAAATAATAGGGAATAAATTTTTCTCATTTAATCATCCAGATTTTATTTTCAAAAAAGGCAAGACTTGAGATAATAAATTGATTCTAATGGCTGTATCTCATTTCCTTAGATTCAATGTTTTTAGTCAACAACTTAAATATAAGAATTTAAATTTACTTATAACAAATTATTATTATACTATTTTGACTACTTGAATATGTTAGTGGGTATTTAAAAACGCTAGCAACTCAGCTGGACTTAAGTCTTTAGCAACAATTTTACCATTCTTATCCATTAAGTAATTGGTGGGGAATTTCTTAATGGAGAACTCATTTGCAATTGTTAGATTTAAATTCGAATAATTTTTGAAATTATTATGCCGGAATTTATTTTAAAGTATGTTAAACAATATTTTTCAATTGATTGAACTAAACTTGGAATTTTGAGTTGTTCTTTGAATTATATTTTAAATTACCTTTGTAAAATGAAAACTACTCATATAATAATACTTGTCCTAATTTCTTTAACTATTGCTGCGTTAATATCTAACCTAGGAGATATTTCTAGTTATGAAACCATTAAATCAGCAAAGGAAAATCCAAGTAAATTTGTAAGGTTAATGGTGAAGTTAGACAAATCGTCTCCAATGATTTACGATCCTAGAAATAACCCTAATTATTTTGAATTTTCTGTAATTGATAAAGAAAATTCAAAATTCCGAGTGATTTACAAAGACGCAAAACCAACAGATATTGAAAAGGTTGAAGAATTTGTTATTGGAGGTGTTACAAAAAATGATTCAGTTTTTTTATGCAAAAGTATGACTTTGAAATGTCCTTCAAAATATAAAGACCAGAACAATTCTTCTAATCAAGAAAAACAATATAGTAGTAAATTATAGTATTTATATTAAATATATTCTATACATTTTGAAAACAGGAAAAGGGAATATCCCTTTTCCTGTTTTTTTTTACGGTTGAGTATCAGAAGCTCCAACATAACATGATCCATTACAAGATTGAAGCCAGAGTCCACCACATCCATAATCAGTTACGGCACAACCATCGGGCACACATTGATGTAAAATATTACATCCAGAAAAACTAACTCGACAATCACATTTTGAATTGCTTTTTTCACCTGGGCTATTCTCAGAGATATCAATTTTAGCAGCATTTTCTGTTTCTTTAATAAGAATATTTTCAAATTCTGATTGCTTCTGTGCTGAAAGGCTTAAAGATGATAAAATATATAAATAATGAAATGGAGTCCAACTGTGTAATACTTTAGTCTTATTGACCCATTGTGTTATAAGCTGATTATCATTATCATTTAATACATGATTAAACTCGATACCTTTTACTAATTCAATTAACTGTTTTAAAGACTCAGTTTCTGATTTATCCCACATAGATGTTGAGTTAGAAAGAGTAGAAAGTCTTTCAAGCCATATTGTCTTCCTTGAATCTGCAGTTAGACTTCTAAATATAGCTTGTTGATAAAGAAGTCCGTACTTATTTAATTTTATCAATTTAATATTTGATAATTTTTTTACGTTTTTTACAACATAGGTATTTATATCGCTATTACAACTATAAGCCTTTTCATTTTCTGATTTTTTGAACGCTAGTGAACTAACTAACAAAATTGTAACAAATAAAAATTTCATTTTTTTCATGGTTTTTGGTTTTAAGTTTGAGGTTTGAGGTTTGGGTTTTAATGAGTATCAGGATAACTGAACCAAGCATTACATATTTAACAAAGACCAAATAGACAATTATTCAATATTTCTATTTGCACCAATATTGTGTTTCTGGTTTATCCTTTATTGTAATTGCCGAGATCATTATTTCATCTATAATAATTGTCTTAAAAGTTTATAATCATAGAAGGAATCTGAATTTTATATATACTATGTTTTAATATTGTAGACATCTTTA
>CALRLF020000192.1:0-3085 GCA_943368475.1 Allobosea thiooxidans | reverse complement strand
TATTGAGTAAATGTCATCAACTGAAATAGAGGAAACACAATCAATATTTTTAGACGAACTCTGTCCCATTCCCAAAAAAGGAATTAAAAGAAATAAATGGAGTAAAGATTTTAAGGGTCTCATATAATTACGCACAACGTCCCAGGCTTTACGTTGGCAGGACGGCGTTAGTCGTCCTGCTTGGAACTGGTGTTGAGTAAAGTTAATTAGTTACAAACACATTCTGTTGCTGAATAGCGTTCGGTCAAGCCCAGAACAAAAGCTAAATTGAAATACAAAAGTTGGGAGGCTTGACCCGTCAGCCCTGCTGACGTAAAACCTTTTGTTAGCGGTTGTTTTTCTGTTTATAAAATTTAGTACCGCCTAAAATGTCGTTTGAACTTATGCAATACAAAGTGTCCTGCTTTAGTTCTAAACATATTTTGTTAAAGAATACTTTTATTGTGTCATTTTGATTTGGAAATATGGGAGTATTAATCGTGTCAATTTCTATGAAACGATATTTTATTCTGTCATTTTTTTTATTACTTCCTGAATTTTTAGGGTTTGTCCTTATGGACACTTCTGAGTTTGAGGCTTCTACTTTTTGATTAAAATTCTCAAAGCTAAGAAGTGTAATTAAGTTATTATTTTTTGTCCATAAACCTTGTGATAATCTCTGTCCTGTGCAACTTTGGTCATAATATAAAAAACTTCCGTTACTACTAAACGTGAGTTTCGATGAATACCAAATTGTATTATTGTAGTTCCATTCGCCAATTACAGTTGTGTCAACTTTAGTTAGATTTGATGGAGCTGTAATTGTTAATTGAGAGATATTATTGTCTTCCTTGTTTCTACATTGTGTAAAAAAAAGCATTCCAAATAGTAGAAATAAAAAGTTGCGTAGTATCATCATAAAATAACCGCTAACGTTCGAGGCTTGGCGATGTTGGGGCAACAGCGTTTCGTCACGCCTGAACTGTAGTTGAATATAGTTACTAATGTTGATTGTGATTACTAAAGCTGAACAGCGTTCTGTCGAGCTGGTGACGAAAGGAAAATAGTAGTACAAAAGTTGGAGTTTATTCCGTCAAGCCCCAATATTGCCAAACCTTTTGTTGCCTGTAGTGCTTTATGTCTTACCATTTTTTAAATTTGTTTTTCTCCCAAAGATTAATTGCAAACTGTCTGAACAATGGATTGGCATTTTTAAAATTGTCGTCTAAAGTGTATTGTCCACCTACAAACTCTTTCTCTGAAATTTTCACTTTGTTTTCGCCTCGAATTGCATACTTTTTATTGCCTTCATGCATTATTATTTTTGTCGGTGCTGGTGAAACGTCGCTTGTGCATTGATTTTCATACATTACCCAAACTTCTGCAATTCTGTTTTTGTCAAGGTCAGTCACTTTGAATGTTTTGTCAATAAACCGCACATAAAGGTCAAAACCACAGCCTTTATTAAAGTCGTAAATTCTACAAAGTAATTTTAAACTGTCACCTTTTATGACGTAGTGATAAACATATAATTCTGCATTCTTTAAATCATCACCTTCTTTGTCTTTACTTAAATATTCTCCTGTTTCAGTTGTCAAAACATAATTTAATCCAAGGCTATCAGTCCATTTTACAGAATTAGTGATGTGTCCAGAGTATTTTATCTCTTTTGGAATTTTTGTACTGTCAATTTTAGTAACATTCATCTGTCCGTAAATAGAACTTGTCAATGTTAGTAAAATTATTATAAGCTTAGTTTTCATTTTGTAGTTATGGTCTGTCATAGCATTACAGGCAACGAAAAAGGCTTGGCGTTGTTGGGGAATTAGAATTCCGTCTGCCCATAACCAAAGCCCAATAATTGCAATATTGCTGATGTTTTATTCATAAGCCAAATTTATAACGTCAAGCCCGAACTGAAGCACAATAAAGAACAAATGCTGATGCAATATTCGTCAAGCCCCAATAATGCCAAACCATATGTTGCACGTAGTTTTTCTTTGTCATAACAAAGCTGTTGGCACAACACAAGAAATACTCTCATTTTTTGGTGAAACAAATATGTCAATTTTATCTTGTGCTTTTTTCTCTGTCATTAGATAAAGTCCTGATGATATTGATTTGTCTAAAATTTTGTTTCCATTCTGTCCAATATAAAAGTAGTTAACTAAAACATTTTGGTTCATTGAAACAACTGGCAGTAGTCTTGTCGTTGTAAGTGAAATTATTGTAGCTTCTTTCCTAACCCCATTTTTATAAAGTCTATAATTTTTCAAAGCTGGTAAAAGTCCAATTAAGAAAAAAGGAATGCCAACTAAAAGAAACATTATCGGCATAAAATAGAAAAAGTGAATAGGAAATGAAAAAGGTTTAATGTTTTTAATAACTGTCTCACCATTGTAAATTTTAATATTGATAGTGTCTCAATTTTTAAAAATTAGTTTGTCTGCATTTGCAAGTGTTTTGAATTTATCATTCTTTGTCTGCCCATTGTCATTGAAAGTGTAGTTAATAATTTGAGGATGAAACACGTCATTAACTGTTACATTGTCTTGAATCTGCACAGAACTTACTGTTGCTACTAAGTCTTTACCTTGAGTTATAATTTTATCGTAGTCGTACTTTTCGTAAGCGTCTCTTGTCGAGTTGAAGAGAACTATTAAAGGAATGAAAACAAAAAGTGATAGAATAATGAATGTCAGTCCAATACCTGAAAATGGATACTTAGTTTTAAAAACATCAAATAATAATTTAAACGTAACTCGTCTATTTTCTGTCATTTTCTATGAGGTAGTTTGTGTCAAATAAAATTACGTGCAACGTCCCAGGCTTTACGTTGGCAGGACGGCTTTAGTCGTCCTGCTTGGAACTGGTGTTGATTAAAGATATGTAGTTACAAACAAATTCTGCTGACGAATAGCGTTCGGTCAAGTCACGAACAAAAGCTACATTGAAAAACAAAAGTTGAGAGGCTTGACCCGTCAGCCCTGCTGACGTAAAACCTTTTGTTGGCTGTAGTTTTTTTAGTTGGAAAGGAGCTAAGCAATATAAACGTTAAGAACTTAAAAATTGCTGCTGAAAAAACTAAGCAAAAACAAAATGATTT
>CALRLF020000191.1:0-3089 GCA_943368475.1 Allobosea thiooxidans | reverse complement strand
GAATCCTTTAATAATGTGGAAGGTGCAGCTGTATTTGCTTATGAAGTAAATGATCCTGAAAGATATGGGGTAGTGGAATTTGATGACAACAACATCGCCGTTTCTATTGAAGAAAAACCCAAGGTTCCTAAATCCAATTTTGCAGTACCTGGATTATATTTCTATGATAATACGGTTGTGGAAATTGCTAAAAATATCCAACCATCGCCCCGCGGCGAATACGAGATCACTGACGTGAATAGGGTATACCTAGAACAGGGAAAACTCAGCGTTGGGGTTATGAGTCGTGGTACTGCTTGGTTGGACACGGGTACTTTTGACAGTTTTGCCGATGCCTGCGAGTTTGTTCGAGTGATTGAAAAACGCCAGAGCCAGAAGATTGGTTGTATTGAAGAAATTGCCTACCGCAAGGGATTTATTAACCGTGACCAATTGCTCCTAATTGCCGATAAATACGCCAAGAGCGGGTATGGTGAATACCTCAGAAGGCTGAAAAAATAGGCTCCCAGCTTAAAATTTGCTCAAAATGGGGCGAAATCTGTGAAAGTTGATGTTTTTGCCTCAAAAGTTTAAACAAAATGGCTTTATTCGTGTAATACTATTATGCACGCATTTACCATCAAGGATTTAGAGAACCTTTCAGGGATCAAAGCCCATACTATTCGTATTTGGGAACAGCGCTATTCTTTTTTGAGTCCCAGCCGTACGGATACCAATATCCGCTACTATAGTAATGATGAGCTCAAGACCGTTTTGAATATTGCACTCTTGAACAAATACGGGTTCAAGATTTCTCATATAGATAGAATGTCTACTACCGAGATCAAGGAAAAGATTCTTTCCCTTTCTCAAATGGAAGCCCAACAGGAGCGAATCATCAATGAAATGATTCATTGTATGGTAGATATGAATATGGAGTCTTTTGAAAAACTCTTGGATGAAAATGTAAGCTTACGTGGCATTGAAAAAACCATTACCCAGCTCATATTTCCTTTTCTAGAGCGCATTGGTATACTCTGGTTAACCAATCATATTAACCCAGCTCAAGAACATTTAGTTACCAATATCATCCGTCAAAAACTCATTGTAGGCATTGATGGCATTCATACCCTGCTCAATAGCAAATCCTTGATCCTACTGTTTTTGCCTGAAGGTGAACACCATGAATTGGGTTTGTTATTTGTCTACTATTTAATGAAAAGAAGGGGTGTAAAAGTGATTTATTTGGGTAGTAATGTACCCGTTAAAGACATGGACTATGTGGCCAAACTCAAAAAGCCAGACGCCATTTTTACCCATCTAACTTCTGTAGCCAATCACTTCAATTTTGAGAAATTCCTCAACAATGTGCAAGCTAAAGTGCCAGAAATTCCTTTAGTGATCTCTGGTCAAATTACCCAAGCATACAAAAAGAAAGCGCCACAGAATACCCAGTTCAAGAAAACACTTTCTGAAGTGATGGATTATATTGGAATGATTGATTAAGGCTAAAAGTTAAACACTGCTTTTAATAAAATCATCCTAGGTCTAACTTGGTATTCACTTTGGAATTGGCTGTTCCCATCTGTCATTAGATTTGTATAGTGGGTATTATTGGTTAGGTTGGTTAATTGAAAAGTGAAATCAGTTTTAATTTTGTTTGCTTTAAACAATACGGATGCATTACAGAAAAGATAGTTGGACGAAGAGCCAGTTTGCCCCTGTTTTATAAAATAATCTTCAGCATTCATATTAATAATCAAATTCTCTTTTGGAATATAACTCAAGTTGATTCTCTGATTAATTATTTGAGAAGATTGTTGATTCTGATAGAGATTACTCTTACTCATATAGTTAGTAAACATTGCTTCATAGTTTCCTGCCAGTTTATCTGATAATTTAGAATTGATTGTTGCTATTACATTTCCTGTTAGTATATCTAATTGATTGTATAAATTATTTTGAATTTGAATTAATTGATTTGTTCTTACTGATGTTCTAATAGAGATGGTTGAATGGATGGGAAATATATATTTACTAATATTGAACATGAAAGAATAACCATGAGTGTTATTATTAAAATAGAAATTGCTCTTTTTTTGAAGTGTTTGATAAAATGAACTATTACTGATAGTATTGTTTTGTTCTGATGAATATTGTGCTGTTACATTCAAAAAAAGCAATTTTACAGGATTCCTAAAATTAAAACCCGCAGTAAAATTCTGAGAATTGGTTTCCATTAAAGGAGATTGGTAGTTTTCAATTAATAAATAATTCTTTAAAACATAACCGCCAAAAGTCTCTTCTGCTTTTGCAATTTTATTGGCGGATGAAAATCCAAGCGTTAAATAGGATGAATTGCTATATTGAAATCTCACCAATGCAGAAGGCGTAAAATAAAGATTAGACTTTGAATCTTTACTTTTAAATCCAGTATCAGTATAATTAATATGTTGATAGCTTAATGGTAGAGTTGCAGAGATGGCCCATTTTTCATTTTGCCAACCATATTTTAACTCCGAAAATATTTTCTGATAATTTCTAGATAAGCTATTATTAAAACTATCTGAAAAATTATTTACAAGTCCATTTCCCTGTATGATATTTAGTTTGGAATTTAAATCCTGCCAATGAGCAATCAACCCAAGTTTGAATGCTAATTGACTATTGATTTTAGTTTTTCTAATTGTTACTGATGTATTGCTAAATAAATCAGGAGAATGAGATAACTGATTTAATGAATTATAAGTTTGATTATTATTAAAAATGTCTTTATTGAGGCCAGGAAAAATAGTTAAGTTTTCGTTGTGTTTACTATAATTTAAATAGCCATATGCTTCAAAAATATATTTTTTGGGTAATAAAGAAATGTAGTTCAGCTCCCCTGAAAATTGACTTAGATTTTCTTTTAATTGAGGATTGATATTTTCATTATTGAAATTTAGTAAAGCATTAGTTGGTTGTTGATTCGCTTTAATTTGAAAATTTGTATTTAAGTATTGGTTGGGTTTGTTATTATTGATATTGAATTGAAAAATAATATTGCTATTGAGTGTTTCTGTCAATTGACTTTTTAGGTAACTTATAGTATCATTTGGCAAATAATATGT
>CALRLF020000190.1:0-3103 GCA_943368475.1 Allobosea thiooxidans | reverse complement strand
TTACTTCAATTCTTTCTCTAGAAATCAAACTTGCCTCTTTCACTAATTCTTTATAATTTCTAAAAATTCTTTAATGATTAATTCTTCATTGTGACAGTTAGAGCAATTATTCATATTCGACCTGAAATACAGATAATCTTCATCTAATTTGTCATTTAGAAAACTATGTGTCCAATTATTGTCATTTTGAAAATCATATATGTAACCCATAGGGCCGAAATTTTTAAAAAACTCTATTACAGGCTCTATGTTATTAGATATGATTGGAGTTCCCATTGAAATACTATCACTAAGAATTCCACTTAATTTACCTTCAAATAATTTATTGTGTGGAAGGAATACGTACTTTGATTCTGAAATAAATCTTTTATACGTTTCATCATCTAAATATCCTTGATTAAATTCAACAAATTCAGTACTTTCTAATTTTTCAATAATTGACTCTTTAACATTATTTGAAATATTTATAAATCTATATTTAAATTTTTTTTCTAGCTGAAAATCTGAGTTGATTAAATTACAAATGTCATCAATTGGCTTTGTTATCATTGTTGGCCCAAAAAATGTGATTATAGCTTTTTTTGCAAAATCAACATTTGCGGTTATGACTTTTTTAGGAGCTAATAAGTGATATTTTAGTTTGTTTTTAATCAATTGTTGAGGAGATAAATTCAACTTTTCAACAATTAATTTTAATTCAAAATCAGTATGATAGAAAAATTTATCAGAATAACTTATTATAATTTTCAACATTCTACTTAATAACCAACTACTATTATTAAATCGTTCTGGAGAAACATTATTAGTTGGAACAAAAAACAATTGATTATTTCTATACAATAGTTTGAATAAACTTAAAATTGTTCCAATTTCATCAAATCCTTGGAAAATAATATTAGAATTAGAAATTTTTTTGCAAGTTATTAATTTGGCAATCAAATAGAATCTATAATTAATACGCTTCAAAAAATTATACTCTTTAAATGCGTAAATGTTATTAGCATTTTCCGGGAATTTCTGCCTCAATGATTTTGCAGAAAATTCGGAAGTAATTATAATTGTTCTTTTGTCTGCTTTAATCAGATTTTTAAACCAAAAAATATCATCTAAAAGCAGATGACCAACATCTTCTGTTAAAGATGAATAAATTACAAAAGGTCTATTACTATTCAATTTATTATCTAATAAGAAAATTACTTAAATGTTATTTTAAACCTTCCTTTATATTGTTACAGATAAATTCTATATCCTCATCAGTCAATTCAGGATAACTGGGTAAATTTATCCCGCGCCAACCTAGATTCTCTGCTATTGGATGTGATTGAAATGCTTTGGCATACATTGGCATAGTGTGTACCGGAAAGAAAAGTGGTCTAGTTTCAATACCATTCAACTTTAGTATATTTCTGATTTTTTCTCTCTCTTCAGTATCTTTTGCTAAAATTGAACACATCCAGTATGAATGCTCAACTTCATCATTGATTGGGTTATGAAACTCAACTGAAGAATCTTTTAAAAATTTCGAATACAAAGATGCAACTCTACGTTTATTCTCAAGAATTTTTTCAATTTGTTCTAATTGAGCTAACCCAATAGCTGCACAAATATTGGTCATCCTATAATTAAAGCCAATTACATCATGCCAATATTCTCTACTTTTTGCTAATCCTTGCCCTTTAAAATGAGTAGAACGATCAAAAAGAGTTTCGTCATTTGTAACTACCATTCCACCTTCTCCTGTAGTTATTGTTTTATTACCAAAAAAACTGAATGTTGAGATATGTCCGAATGTACCAACATGCTTCCCTTTATATTTAGTTCCAATTGCTTCAGCACAATCTTCAATTAAGAATAAACCATGCTCTTTACAGATAGCAACTAATGTGTCCATTTCACAAGGATGGCCATAAAGATGCACTGCCATTATAGCCTTTGTTTTTTTAGTTATTTTTTTCCTGACATCATTATAATCAATTTGCCAAGAATCTTGTAAAGAGTCAACAAAAACCGGGGTTGCATTAGTATATGAAATTGCATTTACAGATGCTATGTATGTTAGTGTAGGTACAATTACTTCATCTCCTTCTCCAATACCTAATGCTACTAAAGCTAAATGAATAGCAACTGTACCATTAGAAACACTAGTTGCATGTTTAATTCCTATATACTGAGCAAAATTTTCTTCGAATTCATTTACAAACTTCCCTTTAGAAGAAATCCAGGTTGAATCCAAACATTCATTTACATACTTTTTTTCATTTCCGGCTAAAGAAGGCCGATAAACAGGAATTTTATACATATAATTTTAATTTTCTATTATAATCTAGCATTTACCAAATCTCTTTCAAGAAATGACTTTATATCATAAATAATTGTGTGACTTCCTTTTTTGAGTGCATTAAAATCTAATGCAAGAAATTCTTTATGCGAAACAGCCAATACTATCGCGTCATAAGTACCTAGTTTATCAACTATTTCAATGCCATATTCTTCTTGAACTTCATGTTTATCTGCATATGGATCATATACATCTACATTCAATCCAAATTGAACTAATTCATTATAAATATCTACGACTTTTGAATTTCTAATATCAGGACAGTCCTCTTTAAAGGTTACACCAAGCACCAAGGCTTTGGCACCTTTAATTACAGCTCCTTTCTCAATCATTAATTTAACAACTTTGTTTGCAACAAACATTCCCATGTTGTTATTAACGCGCCTACCACTCAAAATAACTTGAGGATGATATCCTAATGCTTCTGCTTTATGAGCAAGATAGTAGGGATCTACTCCTATACAGTGACCTCCAACTAAGCCTGGCTTAAATTTGAGAAAATTCCATTTACTACCTGCTGCTTCAATTACATCGGTAGTATCAATACCCATTCTATCAAATATCAATGCCAACTCGTTTACAAATGAGATGTTTAAATCTCTTTGTGCATTTTCAATTGCTTTGGACGCTTCTGCAACTTTCAAGCTTGTTGCCTTATGTGTTCCTGCTACAATTATACTTCTGTATAATTGGTCAACTACTTCAGCAATTTCAGGAGTTGAACCTGATGTTACTTTTTTAATTTTTGTAAGTGTATTTACTTTA
>CALRLF020000189.1:0-3112 GCA_943368475.1 Allobosea thiooxidans | reverse complement strand
AAAATATTCTCTTCGTGTTTGATTTGCTCCAATTACTCGTGTCGCTTTACTAAGAATTAAAGTGTCCATTTATAAGAATAATATTTTCTTTTTTTGATTAGAATGATTTTGGTGTGTCAAACAAGGTTACACACAACGTCCCAGGCTTTACGTTGGCAGGACGGCTTTAGACGTCCTGCTTGGAACTGGTGCTGATTAAAGTTATGTAGTTACAAACAAATTCTACTGCTCAATAGCGTTCGGTCAAGCCAAGAACAAAAGCCAAATTGAAATACCAAAGTTGAGAGGCTTGACCCGTCAGCCCTGCTGACGTAAAACCTTTTGTTGTAAGAAGCCTTATTGTGTCAAACTAAAAACAATTATAAAATGAAAAGAAATGAGTTTATTAAATTTATTGTGTCTATTATTTTAGTAATATTATTTTGTTGCTTTTTTATTCTTTTTTGGCAAAAGAATAGCTAGAATAAAAAATATGATTACAGAAAAAGCACAAACGTGAAAAAAATTTCTAAAAGTCATTTTAAAATAAAGTGAAAAAATAGAAATTATGGAAATACTTATTACAGATCCTAAAGTAAACATTGTATGTTGTTGTTGAATTTCTTTGTCAGTATTATAATTACTTCTGTCAAACAATGCTAAGACTATTGTACTAGAATAGTACCAACAAATACTCATACAAATTGAAGTTATTATTGGTATATAAATTGGAGCTTTATTAAATATATTATTTGTCAGAAAATAAATGTCAATATAAAAAAATGGAGCTGTAAGTATTATGTTTAATAAAATAAATTTTATTATAAAATTTAGCTCATTAATTTCTTTTATTATAGACATAAATTTTTTTTTAAGGTTTCTTACAACGTCCCAGGCTTTACGTTGGCAGGACGGCTTTAGTCGTCCTGCTTGGAACTGGTGCTGATTAAAGATATGTAGTTACAAACAAATTCTGTTGCTGAATAGCGTTCGGTCAAGCCACGAACAAAAGCTATATTGAAATACAAAAGTTGGGAGGCTTGACCCGTCAGCCCTGCTGACGTAAAACCTTTTGTTACATGCCGTTTTTCTATACTGTCAAATCTAACAACTTTGATTTTACTTTAATTCTTAAATCTTCATTGTTGCCAAATTCATTGTTGTCTAATGTGTCAAACAATTTTACTGCTTTGTCAATTTGATTTGCTTTTGCATAAAGGAAAGCTAATACATAATTAGGTCTTGGGTGATGAATGTCGTAATACTTTCCAACGCTCACTTGTCGTTCAGCAATGTCAATAAGATTTTCAACTGTTTTTGCTGTGTCAAACCATTTGGCAATTGTCTTTTCATATTTGTCGAACAAATTGATAATAGATTTTCTTGCTTCTTTAATTCCAAAATGTGTTGTCACTCCATTTTTAAGTTGTCCACCAATAAACGAGTTTGAATATTCATTTGTCCACTCAAAAAGATGATGCATATACTTTTTTGCAGTCCTGTGATATTCTATTCTGTCACCATGAATGATTGGTAAAAAGTTAAGATTAACACCCCATGTAAAAGTTCCTGCAGCACCTTTCAATTGGTTGTATGTAAAACCATGTCTAATGTCTTTCATGTTTTGTTCATGCCAACAGTAGTTTGTCGCTTTTGTTAAACCTATTTGCTCAAGTTTTGGCGTTAGAATTTCATCAAGAAGTTCTTGCAAAGTCTTGGCGTCAATTATTGTTTTATTATTACTAAAGAGGTTGAGCATGTGTCAAAATAAAATGGCATGTAACGTCCCAGGCTTTACGTTGGCAGGACGGCTTTAGTCGTCCTGCTTGGAATTGCTGCTGATTAAAGATATGTAGTTACAAATAAATTCCACTGCAGAATAGCGTTCGGTCAAGCCAAGAACAAAAGCCCAATTGAAAAACAAAAGTTGAGAGGCTTGACCCGTCAGCCCTGCTGACGTAAAACCTTTTGTTGGCTGTAGTTTTTTTAGTTGGAAAGGAGCTAAGCAATATAAACTTTAAGAACTTAAAAATTGCTGCTGAAAAAACTAAGCAAAAACAAAATGATTTTAAAATGAAACGCTATTTGTCTGCCTGAATAAATATTGCTAAAGTGTTGTAAGACTTTATGCAAATAAAATAATTATAAAATTACAGCCAACGTCCCAGGCTTTACGTTGGCAGGACGGCTTTAGTTGTCCTGCTTGGAACTAGTGTTGAGTAAAGTTAATAAGTTACAAACACATTCTGCTGCTGAATAGCGTTCGGTCAAGCCACGAACAAAAGCTATATTGAAATACAAAAGTTGGGAGGCTTGACCCGTCAGCCCTGCTGACGTAAAACCTTTTGTTGGCTGTAGTACTTCGTTTGTTGCAATCGTTTTTTAAAATTTATCTTTTATGTTTTGAATCAAGTCAAATATTGACCCTATAAGTTTTATAGGAAATTAAACGTCAAATTCTCGTTCTCCTGTCATGTCGATTGTTTTTAAATGTTCACCATTGTCGTTGAATATTGAACATTCAAATTCTGGATTTGCTTTTATAAAGTTTAGGATATAACTATTTGCTTCATAAAAGTTGTCAAACAATTTAAAAACTTCTTGCTCGTCGTCACCATTTAAAAATAGCGTTAGGTCTTTTTTGAAAACGTGTCCAGTAGCGTATTCAGCTATAAGTACAGAACATTTATTTGCCTCTAGTTTAGGTATGTCCATTTATTATTTTGTAGTAGCTAAAGAATGGTGGTTTTGTATTACAGCCAACGTTCGGGGCTTGGCGTTGTGGCGGAATTTGAAAAACTGTCAGCCCGTTACGAAAGTTTGGTAAAGTTAATTAGTTGAAGTTAAGATTTGTTGTTCGGCGATATCCGTCAAGCTGAGAACCACAGATGCCACATGTACCAAAGTTGAAGTTTGCGTTGAAGTCCGCCGACATAACGCCAAACCCTTGTTACAGGCAGTTTTTCTTTTGTTTCAGTTAGTTTGTTTTGTCTTCGTCTCTATAAGTGAAAATATATTCGTTTAAAAGTTTAATCAAATTGTCAAAAGATGAACTTGATTTAATGCCAGAATTTATAATTTCAGCTTCTGTAAATTGAGTTAAAATGTCATCATCTTGGTCAATACATTTTGT
>CALRLF020000188.1:0-3188 GCA_943368475.1 Allobosea thiooxidans | reverse complement strand
TTTGGTAGCTATTCGTATGGGTAATTGGAAGTTGATTGTATTAGATATGAATGGGATTGCTGCGGGTAGTAAAATTAGCAATAGATATGAGCCAGTTGCGCTGTTTAATTTGGCAGATGACCCCAGCGAGAAAAAGAATTTGGCGGCAGAGCATCCAGAAAAAGTTACTATGCTTCAAGTCAAACTAAAGCAATTGTTAGAAGCTGCAGTGCCTTCTATTACCAAAGAAAATGCGGTAGAATAAATAGTTTACCAGTCACAGGCTGAATTGGTTTCCACATTCCAGAAAATTCCTGTTTTAAAATTGCTACTAACAAAATCAAAGATCATAGCTGCTGATTCTTCAGGTGAAAACCTGCCTTTACTATTGTCTCCAGAAATATTGGTTCTGACCCAGCCAGGATGTAAAGTGGCAATTTGAAATTGTCCTGCATACCTATTGGTCAAGATTTTGGTATACATGTTTAGTGCAGTCTTAGACATTCTATAAGCTACTGAGTCTGTTCCAACGCATTGTTCAATAGAACCCATCTTAGATGAGACATTGATCAATTTTGCACTTGGTGGTAGATGTTTGATCATGGCTTCTGTAAAGAATACTTGACCTTTTACATTCACATCAAAGGTTTGGTCAAAACTCCTTTCTTCTGGCAAACTAGTTCCTAAATCCGGTCCAATACCTGCGTTATTGATTAAAATGTCAAACATAGTACCCTTGCTGGCTATTTTGGCTTCAAAGCTTTTGATACTTTCCATTTGAGTAAGATCAAGTGCCATTGCTTGAAATGAAGGGTGACTGATTGTTATATTACCAGAACGACTGGTTCCCACTACTTGATAATCTTGCGCAAGAAATAATTCTGCCAAAGCTTTTCCAATTCCTTGACTAGCGCCAGTAATAAGTACAAGTTGTTTTTTCATTGATACTACTATTTGTTTAGCTTAACAAATATAACCACCTTATTATCTTTAAACGGGTCTGATTTGAATTGGTTGAAATAATTAATTAAACTAAGTTTGGGATATAGTAACCCCTAAACTATCTATGAAGAAAATCCCTCTTTTCATTATTTTGATTCCTTTTATTGCTTTTGCGCAAAAGAATGCTACAAAAAAAACTTCACTCCCTTTAATAGAAAGTATTTGTACTGATACCATCAAAGGCAAATACCAAGAAACTGTTTTTGCTTATGATCGTTTTAATAGATTGATTAGAATTGTCAATAGAAATGGTTATTTACAAAAATCTAATAATTCTTCATCTGTACGTTGGGTTCTTGACACAAATTCCATACAAAAATTTTGGTATGTGTTAAATCAAACAGTACCGGCGTATAACAAAACTATAATCTATGAATCAAACGGTGTAGGGTCAAAATGGATTGCTTCCACCGATACTTATTATTATAAGTACGAGCATGGGATAAGGGTAATGGATAGTGTTGTAGTTAAACAAAAATCAAGTAATGGAAAAACAGTAACAGGCAGCTACAATACAATCTATGAACAAACAGATACAACAATAAGAAGGGTTACAGACTTTTCTGATTCTAACGGTTCCGATTATTATGTAGACTATTTGCTCTTTCATGAAAATGTTATTAAAGAAGATAATAGTCATAGTCTTAGATCTCATGCAGGTTGGACAAAAAATTTTACTTATACCAAATTTGATAATAAAATCAATCCACTTGCACAGCTGAACATTGCACCTATTTTTGTCAACGAAAAAATCAGTTTTTCTTTTGAAAAAGAAGCGTTGATTCGTTTAAATGAGCATGATGAAGAAGAGGGCACAGAAGTCAATTGGCATTTTAGAAATCAAAATAATGTATTGCGGAGCACTTCTTTAAGAGATCAACGTGCTTCAGAGGCTAATGATATTAATAGTTTTAGTTACACTTATAATCAATATCAATTGCCTGTTTATTGTACCATCTACGTGAAAAAAATATCTACAGGTTCTAGTGGTTCATTCCGAAGTGGTTTCTTAAAACATATTAGTTTCCGGTATAAAAAATAAGCTAACAAGTTAGATTGCAATTCTAAATAGTTACCATGAAAAATATAGCCATCTTTTTCTTATTCTTTCCTTTATATCTGTTTGCACAAAACAATACCAGTTTGCCAAAGATTGAAAGTATTACTGGCGATACTATCTCTGGAAAGTACAATGATATATTAATTAACTATGACAATTTGAATAGGGTTAGATCAATAGTCAATAGAAATTGTTTTCTGCCAAAAACTGTTTCAAATAGTTCAGGTAAATTATTGGTTGATACCATGCAGTTACAGCATTTTGAATATAATGGCAATCAATTGCAACCCTTTTTGAGAATAGTAAATAACTATGAGTATGATAGAATTGAATACGATAATAGTAATGGTAATACGGAAGATCTGGAATATAAAGCGGGTAGGGCTGAGTTGAAGCTTGAATGGCGTGATAGTGTATTTCATTATTATATCTATCAAAATAATCAAAGGGTTAGAGATAGTTTGATATATCATAGTTCAGCATGTTGCGGAGAGGGCAAGATAGAACTAACTGAAAAAGAAGTCAGAATAGAGCAAAATAGTACTAGTGTAGAAAAGAGATTTATTGACAAACTAATAGATAAAAAATATGAAGAACAGTATTCTAAAGACAGCATTATTTATGCTAACAACATAAGAAATGTATTATCCTATATACAGTATTATTCTTTCCATTATTCTGTAACATCTGTCTTTTCAAAATTTGATAATGCAGTCAATCCCTTTCATTATTTGAATATTGCTTCCTGTCTTAAGGAGGGAAAAATCTCATTTGATGAGATTGACCTAAACAATCTATCAAATGATTTTAATCTTGATGACGCTGTTTTTCAATGGTATTATCTCAATGAAAATAACCCTGTGGTATACGAAATAAAAAGGGGTAAAATGGATCCGCCATATAATGATAAAATGCTTTTGTCTTATACATACAATGATTATAAATTACCTGTTTCTTGTAATGTACAAATCACTAGGAATTTTTCAAATGGGGAGTTAGCGGGTAAGTATCAAAAGAGATTTACGTTTAGGTATAAGGGTTTATAAATTTTAATATTTCTTGAAATGTTTTGTTATCTTAATATTTAATAAAACACATAAAAGAAATAATGAAGTTTTCATTGGCATATTTAACCCCACTGATTGTA
>CALRLF020000187.1:0-3191 GCA_943368475.1 Allobosea thiooxidans | reverse complement strand
AGGCCCAGAAGGGTATGCTTATACAGCGGATGCCAATGGTTATTCATCTAATGTTATCAATTGGAATTCTGCGGTTGCATTTAATTCGAACAATGAATTTGCACCAGGCAATCAATACAAGACGCTTGTGCAAGGGTATTCTAGTATGTTTAATGCGTTATTTGATCAAATTGAAAAACTGGCTAAAAAGAAAGGGGTTCAGTTTAAATATTCGCCCGATACCAGATTGCATTCTATTTTAGAAAAAGATCAATTAATTCATTATAGTGTAGCTACACGAGAACATCCTTGGAAAGTTGCCAAAACCAACACTTCAAATGCCGCATGGCTTGCAATGCCAAGACATTCCATTGAATTGGTTGCAGAAGCAACCCGCTATAATAATAACGATGGCTTAGACGTGTTGAATGACCCTAAAGTTCAACTGTATTTGGAATCAACTGTAATGCAACCTTCTTATAAGATAGGTATGTTTTTTGACACTCCATGGTGGTTGACCAAGGCCGTGTATAAGCCTAAAATATTGGTTTTTACTATTACGGAAACTTCCTTAAAAGAACTGGCTAAATTAAAATGGGATAAAAAAGACCTTTTGAAAATCAGAAAGAACAGTAATTTAATTAATACCCCATTCGATTCAGAAGATGCTATAAACCTTGCGGTGAGTAATTGTATTGGCATTTCGTTGTCCTTTAAGCAACAAGAACAATTGCTGACGGCTTCACAACAACGCAATACTATCGGGCCAAGCTTTACAGATACACCAATTAGAATGGCTGTTTATTTTGGGGACAATGCATTAGACAAAAATGCAAAGAAAGTGTATGGAATGCTCGCCAGTTATGATGATGAATATTTTACTACATTCTGGAAAGAATTAGAAGAGGGTACAAACCAAACTAAAAGAAAACCGGGCAATGAAAATGTGCAGCCTTTGGAAGGCCCAAAAAAGGCTTCTGCCATTATGGTAAAAATGTTACGCAAACAATTGGCTGAAATGCATTTTGGACCAGGAGCAGATTATAAGTTAGTACCAGAGCCCTTAGATACTAAGTTCATGGATTGGTCTTTACCCCCATTTAATGCAGGCTATCATGCATGGGCAGCACATTATGAAATAGGCGATGTACAACGCAAGATTAGAAAGCCATCACAACTTATTAAAGGGAAAGATGCCAATATTTTTATAGTAGGGGAGGCTTATTCAAATGATCAAGCTTGGGTTGAAGGAGCATATTGTACTGCTGAGTCGGTACTAAATGATTTTTTTGATATGAAACCATTAGTGTCTAACAAAAACTATCCATTTATCTGTCCAGAAATATGATTTTCTAAACTCCTAAACAATTTAGCATGAGAGGCAAAACAATTAAATATGGGGTGAGTATATTCTTATATCAATCTAATTTGATTCCCAATTTTAGTATAGCACAACTTTACGCCATATTTCATTGAATTTTTCTTTGGGCAAACGGTAATTCGAAAAATCAATTTTCTAAAACCAATTTTTAATTGGAGTGTATTTGTTACTCTAATTATTGTTGGTAGGGAAAATTTATTTGAATCGGTAGTTAGTTCTAAAGAACAATATCTATTTCTAAAAATTTCCAAAGTATTTAAACAATCAGCCCCCATTAATTTATTGCAATCAACTTTAGGTAGAAACTATTATTACTAATTGATCACTTTAAAAAGTTAATACTTTAATTAGTGCTATTCTCAAAAGCATATATTTTCATCAAGTGAATTACTCCAAAAAAGAAGAAGGCTTTTTCTGTAATTAGGAAAAAGCCTTCTTCTTTTTATTGTTGGTTTTTATTTCTTTTTTATCCAATAAGGTACAGTATCATTTATTAATCCTGTTTGAATAGACCATGCAAAATCTAAAGTAACTTGATCTTTGAAGTATTCACTTTTTAAATCAATTGTTTGATCGGTTGAGTATAAATTAGATGGCGATGGTTGTGCTAAAGCATGACAGCTCATGCAATTAGTTTGAACACCATATTTAAAATCTTTATTGTAAGTATTTTTATATCCAAATACACTTGGACCAAAACCTCCCTCTAAGTATGGGTTATATCCAAACATTGCTCCTGTAGCTTGATTATTGGGTGCATTATTGGGTGTGAGCATAACATATGCGGCAACACACGCGTAATTAGCAGCAGCGCCTTTAATTTCTGAAGGTCTTAAGCTAGCCGCTAAATCAGAGCTTGGAGAACCAGGCTGCTTTGGGTTGGGTGTCCAATAATAACTTTGCCAAGTCCAATTCTTAATTTCTTTTGTGGTAACATGCATACCTACAAGTATTGCTATTTGTCCTTTTTTTGCCATTCCAGCTTTATTCAATCCCTGAATACTATCTTGTTCATTCATATAGCTAGCCATTTTTTTATCAACTTTTAATGAAATGAAACTTGATAAATTAATTGTTGCAGCTGCAATTTTTGATGGATCTGTTTCCGTATTGCTAACAGGTTTGGCAACTTTATCTAATGGTTGTTTGTTAAACTTGTCTACAAAAACATAATCATAAGTATTAGGGTTTACCAAGAAATTAGAGTCTGCCGGAGAAGGTGCTGTTTTCCATACAGGCATTTTAAAAAATGCACCTGTATCAGAAAATACCAAATATGTTGGTTTAATGGTTATTGATTTATTTGGAAATTCTGGTATTGCACCAAGACCTCCTTTAACATAAAATTTGTTGATAACCGATTGTTTAAAAAGTTGTTTTGAAGTTGCCCAGCATGCAGCATCTGGGCTATAAGATACGGTTACCCATTGTGTTGAATTAGTTTCAGGATCAAATGCTTTTATATCGGTGCTTTTTTTTCCAGCAAACATTGCTGCGTGTTCAAATTGTTTTGGACGATTAAATATTGCTCTGCCATTCCTTTTGAAAGCAACTCCTTCACAACCACCATTAAGATTGTTGTTGATAATTAATCCTCTTATTTCACTTAGGCCCAACCAGGTTTCATATACTAACAAATCATCGCCAGCAAATTTTTGTCCAGAAGCTGCTGTTAAACCTGCCCAGATTCCCCATGCATGTTTATATATATTAGCAGAGTCGTAATAGTTTCCCAATTGACTATTATTTGTCCACCCAAGTATTACTGAAGAATCTTCAGGAAATTTGAAGCCTGGAACAATATTATTCGGAAGTGCTACTGGCGTCACAA
>CALRLF020000186.1:0-3229 GCA_943368475.1 Allobosea thiooxidans | reverse complement strand
TAACTATTAAATATATGAAATAATACAAGTTGATATAACATTATTTATTTATCTATAAAAATACTCACTTTGCATATGTTAACTTTTATGGCTTAATATAAAATTTGGTAAATAGGCTAAAAAGCAATTTTTGAGTATCTCAAAAAATTACGTTTTAAATAGTAGTTATTAAACTTTAAAAGCAAAGAAATAATAATAAGAAAGCTTATGAGCTTAGGAATTGTTTGACCAGTTATCTAGGAGTATGAATGTTTGCACCTCTTCTGTTACGTTTAGGGGATGACGAATTTGAGCTCTAGGGTGTGAGATTTGTGGGGTTTGATTGTATTGGATACAAATATGTGGATTGATTTACCTTTATGGGATTTATCACCATACCAGAGAGATTGGATTGGGGGATTAGCGGTTAAAGTTAGTTTGTGGCTATGTTCGACACTTGAATGACTAGAATGTCTGAGTTGAACGCAAATATCATGGAATATTTGGTGAGGATGGCGAATTGGGAATTTTTGGGGATGAGGGGCAAGGGGAAAGTTAATTAAGTTAAGTTAGCGAGATGGTAAATGAGAAGAACTTGACTTTTAGACTTAGGAATAGTAAGTCCAGTTTAATTTGATGGATTCTGATTCTTGGAACTTTTCTATTTTTTCTATGATTGATTTTCGATGGGCTGCACCACACATAAAAACTGCGGTATCGAATTGATGGTTCTTGCAATATGAATAGATGTTTTGGATCATTGGATTTTCGTACGCTTCAATGTCGACTCTAACAATTTTGTCTAAGTCGCTACCTTCTAAAATTTGGCTTTCTAACACCCGCATCTCCTCCTGTAGATTCATACTCTCTAAACTATTAAGAAAATTAAAACCGTTAGTAGCCGCAAATGAAACAGATTTGTCAATTAATATTTGTAAGTCTCTATTTGCACAGGTAATTATATTTTTTTGATCGAAAGCATCAGAAAGAGAATTTACACAAACTGGAACATAATCAAAAGTATGAGTTTGGTCATACTTCTGGATTGCAGATAGCTCCAGTTTTTGGTGAAAGACTCCATATGTCGTAAAATTGAAATGTTCGTAAGATGAATAAGTGTCTTCTACGGCTTCCAGAAAAATAACTTCCGGAGCTAGTTTTTCGATTATTTTATATAACTCTTCCGCATTGCATTCTCCTATCTCTCTATGTATAGTGCTTATAAAAATGATATTATGCATGAGTTTTGATTTATTTCATAGCTAAATCACGTCACTTTTAATCTCTTACAACGCTTGGTATTGCCGAAGTTGGGATATTTGAAAAGCGTCTGACCAGCGACAATGATGAAAAGAAATATGCGAATAAAAATATCGAAATGTTTCTTAGAAAGAATCAGGACCCAAACCAAATCTGATAGCCATTTATAGCTGACATAACAACGTCCTGCTTCAATATTTGCAATGCATTATAAGCTACTAGTCATCTTTCCCTTCATTCAAAAATTTCTACATAAACTCCTTTGTGGTCGCTCAGTCTTTCCTTTTTGTTTTCTGTCTCATTCCAAAACCCATTCATTATTTTGCGATTTTCAAAGAAGTCTTTTTTCATTACAATATGATCAATGTTGTTTGTAATTTGTTCCGTCATAATCTTCATTCCTAATAGTTCAAATGAGTTTTTAAGTTTCTCTCGTCCTTCTTTTGTAAAATAAATATTATCCGAAAATGAAATATTAAAGTCTCCTATGATGCAAAAGTTCTTTGTTTTTCCAATAGTTTGAAAGTCCAATAGTTGTTTCTCAAGGTCAAGTTTAAATTGCTCTCCTTTATTACCAAAATTCCCAATAATGGTCGCATAAATAATTATTTCTCCCAATGGGGTATTAATTACTAAACATAAACTGGTGTCAGCTCTGAAAGTGGAAATTCGTCGGGTGATTGGATATTTTGAAAAAATGCTTACCTGTCTATCCCCGGGATTGTAAAATGAGCCTAAAAATTTTTCAGTGTGAACAGATTCATACTCATTGCCTAAGTCTATAAATTCATTTGTCTCAGTCAAAATTAAAATGTCTGCATTTAGTTTACGCAAATATTGTAAAATCCTAGAAGTTTTATATCCATTTTTAGTTGGTCTTTCTAAGTTCCAGGTTGCAATTATCATTTTGAGGATTGTGTCATTTTTAGCCTTGCAGGTAGTGTTAGAGGCTTGCCGCAGGGCTGGAATTGTTGCTGTTTCTGCCCGGCAATTGAAGCCGATTTGAAAAACTGATGATAAAGTTAACAACTAAAAGCAAAATAGAATTTAGTGAAGCCCGATATTAGCTGGTAGTAGTAGTACTGCCGATTGTTATTCCGTCCCCCAGCCTTTCGGCAAACCTTTTGTTGGTGGCGGTGCTTCATTCTTGAGTTTCTTGTATTTTGTCCTCAATATCGTTCCTAGTCAAATTGTCAATTTCAGCGATATGAAATTCGATAACTGGAATTTTTAATTTTTTTGCGCTATCTAATTCAAATTTGACCCATTCTGAATTCAAAGTACTTTCAGACTTAATTAGAATTAACAAATTTGTCGTCCCCAACTCTTCAATTATCCTACCTTGTTTGTCTATAGAATCATTGTCAAATAAGTCTATGAATATTTTAC
Source organism: Allobosea thiooxidans (assembly GCA_943368475.1). GTDB lineage: Bacteria > Bacteroidota > Bacteroidia > Chitinophagales > Chitinophagaceae > UBA1930. The sequence continues at coordinate 601 of CALRLF020000186.1, read as the reverse complement.
CAAAAGAATTTAATTTGTTTGAAAAATTAATTAATGATTCTACAGTAACTTCATTGTTCCGTGTTGTATAGCTTACAAATATATTCATTAAATAACATCTATTAAGTATAGAAATAGCCCAAGTGTATTTAGTCCTATTACGAACATATAAAGTTTTACAGAAGGATTAAAAGCTGACCTTTTAATTCTGTCTTTGTCAGTTCTATTGTTTTCTAATGTGAAGTCGTCGTTACTTTTATCAGACAAAATAATTGTTTCAACGTTTCGAGCCTTTATTTGACTAAAACGTTTATCCATTTTTTCTCTTAAATTTTCCTGATAGTAGTAAGTTAAACTGTCTAAAAACCAAAAGGTTACTGATAATAGATATATAGTAATAAACAAAGACAAGTCAAGTTTGTCACCTGCCAATTTTATTAAAGAAGGAACTGCAATTCCAATTAAAACAAATAGAAGTTTTTTTAATTCTAAACTTGTTGATGTAAAATTTAAAGTAGCCGAATGTAATTGATCAATAATTTTCCAATCTATTTCATCTTGTACAGACTTTTTATATTCTTTATTTTCTGTCATTGTTAATTAGTTTGAATGTCTATTAGCC
>CALRLF020000185.1:0-3261 GCA_943368475.1 Allobosea thiooxidans | reverse complement strand
GAACCGTAGACGCTTCTATTAAATTGTCTGAACTAGCCGTGGGCATTGGACCCTTTGTAGTAGGTCCCGCAGTTGAGAGAAAAATAGGATTATCCGCGGCTTATGAATTGGCCATTGATGCCACTGGTTTTAGATCGGCCCAATGGGCCCAAGAAAAAGGGCTCTATGCATCCGTTCACCCAGACATAACATCAATGGACGCCGCCATTTTAAACCTGGCTGATACCTTAGCTGCCTCTAGCTCCGCCGCCATGGCAGAAATTAAAGCAGCCTTCTGGTCCGGTACCGAGCATTGGAATGAACTATTACTCAGCCGCGCCGCCATCAGTGGAAGACTCATCCTCACTCCCGAAGCTCGCGTGTTTTTGGAAGGGTTTAAGAAGAAATAAAAATTGATTCTTTAAAATAATTCTGCAATAGAGATTTTAAAAGTATCTGCTATTTCCGTTAAAGTATCAATTGTAAAATTGTGTGTACCACTCAGCCATTTTGTAATTTCTGAAGGATGTCTATTTACTTTTTCAGCAAATGTTGTTTTATTCCATCCACGCAATTCCAATAACTGATCCAACTTTGTTGCAACAGCATATTTATTGATAATTTGTTTTTTTTCAACCTTACTTACCTCTGACAAAACTTCTCTTAATAAGGGAGAGCTATGTTTTCTCGCTTTTGCTTCAGTCTTCATATTCATTAAAATAAAGATTCCCTAATAATTCAAAACCATCGTCTGACCAATATGTTTCTTTTGCAAGAATGCTTTTAAAAATGAGGTTTGAAATCAACATCATTTTCTGAACAGCATCTGTTAATCTTTCATCTTCTTGCCAAGCTCTAATGGCTTTTGATTTTTCAGCACCACCGCCAAGAATTAAAACGTTTTTACCAAGTCTAATACAATACAACCTTAACCTAGAATCCGGCATATCAAATAAAGCAACAACAGCATCACCAGGCTTTCCTTCATTCAATTTAAAAAATCCTTCTTTAGCACCAGTAATTTTTCCAATAGTCTCAATCCTTGCTAATATATTTTTCAAAGCGTTGCGATGCTCAACTACATAAGTCCTTACAAAAGAATCAAATAAAGTTTCTTTAGAGTTATTCTCAACTACCGAATAAACCGTTGCTCCAAGACCTGAGAACTCTGACATTTCTACTAATTCGTATGGCACATATTCAGATTAAAGGTAAAGGAATTTTCAATAAAATTCACTTATAAGTGAAATTTATTGTTTCATCTTAAACATACGTATTGAACACCGAATCAAATAGGAACAAATGATAAAATGATTTAAGTTGTGTAATAGTTTTAGAAATGACTTCAGAATTAACCAACAGCTTTACCGCAGAAACACTGGTCAAGTATTGCAAACAGCTTTGTAAAAAAGATGCGGAGCTGCGCGATACGATTGAGCAATATGGCTATCCACCATTCTGGCATCGGGAACCCAATTTTGAAACACTGATCCATATTATTTTGGAGCAACAAGTTTCTCTGGCATCGGCCCGCGCCGCAATGGATCAATTGCGAGCCAAGCTTCCCAAGATCACACCAACAATTTTGTTATCTCTCAGTGATGAAGAAATGCGCGCCTGTTATTTTAGCAGACAGAAAATTGTTTATGCCCGCGCATTGGCGCAAGCTATTACAGACAAAACCCTCAACCTGAAAAAATTGAACCAACAGGATGATGCAACCATAAGAATAGAACTAAAAAAAATCAAGGGTATTGGAGACTGGACAGTAGACGTGTACTTGATGATGGCCCTACACCGCCCCAACCTCTTCCCCACCGGCGATATTGCACTCATGAACCGCCTCAAAGAAATCAAGGGTCTAACTCATTTGAGCAAAGATCAAGCTCTCAGTATTGCCCAAGCTTGGGAACCCTACCGAACCATTGCGGCTTATATTCTTTGGTGGGGATATATCTGCAAAAGGAAGATTAAGTTTTAGAATTGTTTTTACTTCTAAAGTAATAAGGCTCTTAAACACCTGAATATAGGAGACGATTTTGGAGGAGTGCACTTAGTTTTTGAGAAAAATATTTTTAGCTCATTTTTATACTAGAACAAGTATAAATCAGGGGGTTCTATTTTATACTAGAACGTGTATAAAATAGAAAGGCCGTTTTTATACTAGAACAAGTATAAAAAACGGCCTTTTTGAAAAGTCTGAAAAACAAGCACGGTCTGGTACTACATGCTTACAACTAACCTGTCAAGTGTTTATTTCTTTTGCAGTAATTATAGTCGAGAAACTTAAATAAAAAACTAATAAATCAACGAGATTGGCTAATTATTGCTAGATAGTCATCAAAATACTTTTTTATTTTTTTTGAATCAAAATCTGTGATTGGTTCAAATCTAAAAATGAAATAAAAACGAGGCATTGTTTTATTAAATTCTTTAATAAAACGCTCTGGTTCATCAGATCTAATTTCAATCAATTTAGAAGATCTAATAGAATCCATGTAATGTGAAATGGATATTGGATGGTTTTTAAAATTATCCGAGTAAGTAAGAGTCCAAGTAGATTTTACAGTTGTATCTAAACGACTAGTTATTAAATAAATATCTTTAAAAACTTGTTCATTAATTCTCAAATTTTGTTGAAGAGGCAAAGTGTTTAATGCTTTAAAATCATTTTCAATTGCATTATTAAAATACGTTTTAGAATAACTTCCCGAATCTATATGCTGTCGTAAGTGATGAATATTCATTGCTGAATCAGTTAAGTAACCATAAATACTATCCGATTGATGAACAAATACTCGTTCATAATGCTCAGTAGACATCAGAGTTCCAAAAACAATATTATATACTGGAACTATTCTACTATAGATTTTTAAGTCCTTATAATAGTAAACAAAATCAACCGTAGTATCATACCCTGTTATCTTTGTATCATTATCAAAAACAGGTCCAATCTTACTTATTTTAAAAGCTGTTATTTCAATGTTTTGTGATTGAACCATTTCTGGCAAAAAAGCAAAAAGCAAAGTAATTATGTATAATATGGTTGACTTCATATTAATTAGCTATTGCTACAGGATTAGAAGTTGTTTCATTTTCTCACAAACGAATGGGAATAACAAACTTGTTCATTGGTTAATCCGTAATACCAGTAAAAGTATATTTCATGAAAAGCGCTGTCAAGCGCTAAAACACCCTATTTGATTACGTAAAACACCTATTTCGTTTTAAAAAACGGAAAATCTTGATTCTCCACATGCGCGGTTTTCATGATCTCTGCCA
>CALRLF020000184.1:0-3362 GCA_943368475.1 Allobosea thiooxidans | reverse complement strand
TTAAATCTAGTTTTAAAAATTTCTTGGGTACGATTATATTCTTTCCATTCTCCAATATCCATCCAAGCTCCTTCAGAAACTGGGAAAACACCAACTTTACCATTTCTTGAAATGATATTTTGTATCAAATCTGTAATATGAAAAAATTGATTGTCTGGAATTTCCTTAATCAAATGTGGTTCTAATATATACATTCCCGTATTTACAACGAAAGTTAATTCAGGTTTTTCTTCCATACTTTCTAATTCACCTCCATTTTTCAAACTCAAAGTTCCATAAGGAATAGAAAAACTCTTTAATGCTCCAACTACTGTAAGTTCATGATTGTTATTTTTGTGGTACTGATAGATTTCTTCATAGTCTTGATCTATAATGATATCACAATTTGTAACAAAAAAAGTACTGTCAATTTTATCTTTCAATAAGTATAAACTTCCCGCAGTACCTAAGGGTTTGTTTTCTTCAAAATAACTTAGAATGTAAGATTTATTGGGTATACTCGAAAAATAGCTTTGAATCATTTCTGCTTTATAATTTACAGAAATGTAAAATGATTTAATTCCAATTTTGCAAAACTGGTCAATAATTACTTCAATGATGGGCTTTTCCCCAATTGGAACTAGTGGCTTAGGAATAATATTTGTAATAGGCTTTAGTCTAGAGCCTTTACCACCCGCCATTATAACTACAGGAATATTTAAATTCTTTTTGATTTCAGGTTGAGTGTCAAATAATTCTTCCCAAAATATAATGTCTACTATTTTGTTCTCATTATTTACTAATGGCATGAATTCAGCCCTATATTCTAACATTTTGTGCTGAATGGCTTCCTTAGTATCATTAGTGGTACATACATTAATTCTACCACGCAAAATAGAAGAAATAGTATCTTTTAAATTAGCCTGCTTTATGATTGCACGCTGAATATCTCCAATACTTACTACACTATCCCCCATGCTTCCTTCATCATGCTTCACCAATAACAATTTTACTCCCAAGTCATCCATTTTTTTTAAAGCTTCCAAAATGGTTACTTCATGAAAAACAGTAATCTCCTCTATTCTTAATGTTTTATTCAGCATATTAAAATACAGATTTTATTAAATCAGTTACTTGAAGGAGTTCTTGGTCAGAAATACTAGTTGAACATGGAATACTAAGGCAAGTATTGTACAATTCAGTTGAAACATTATCCTTAGTAATAAATTTTGCAGTTGAGAACATGGGCAATTGATTCATCGGCACCCAAAATGGTCTAGATTGTAGTTTTGCGGCATTTAACTCTTTCAGTAACTTCTTTTGTTCTTTTGACTTTATTGTGAAAAGCCAATTGTTTACTTTAGAATCTTTTGAAACACTTTGAAAACTTATATCTCCAATTCCAGAAAGGTTTTGTTGATAAAAGCTAGCTACCTGCTCTTTTCTTTCTAAAAAAGAAGGCAATTGTTCCATTTGTGCTACACCAATTGCAGCTAAAACATTGACTAACCTGTAATTGTAGCCAATTTCATCATGAAAATATTCAAATGGATCGCTTTTAGCTTGTGTTGTTATGTGTTTTGCCTTTTTAGCTAGATCTTCATTGTCAGTAAGGATCATACCACCACCGCCACAAGTAATAATTTTGTTTCCGTTGAAACTGATACATCCAAACTGTCCAAATGTTCCAGAATGTTTCCCTTTGTAATAAGAACCTAAAGACTCAGTAGAATCCTCTACAACTGTAATTCCATGTCTTAGTGCAATTTCAATTAGCTTGTCTATATCACACATATTACCAAGAACATGCACAGGCATAATTGCTCTAATTACTCTTCTATCAGATTTATGAATACATAAACCATTATCATCTCTAAATGTATTTTCAGAAAGGTATTGGTCTAATAAATCAAGATCCATTTGCCAATCACCAACATTAACATCCATTAGGATTGGCTCTGCTCCAGTATAAGCAATTGAGTTTAGGCTTGCTACGAAAGTAATATTAGGTACAATTACATAATCTCCTTGTTTTACTCCAGAAAGTATCAGTGAGATATGCAATGCAGTAGTTCCACTTGATGTAGCAACCGCATATTTTGCACCAGTAAATTCGGCAAGTTTTTTTTCAAAACTATCAACATAAGAACCCACAGATGATACCCAACCAGTATCAAGACAATCCTTTACATATTTCCATTCATTGCCAGCAATATTTGGAGCAGATAGTAGTGTCATATTAAATATTTCTAAATTTTTGTCCGTAAGGATCGGTAACTAAACCTGAATTAATAATAGTAATGATTTCAGAGATTCCATCAGAAACACGTTTGGTTATGGTAAATCCAAGTTCGTTTTTGATTTTATCACAATTAACTCTGTAATCTCTAGGGTCTTCGGTTTTATCAACAAAAGTTGCTTCAGTATTAGGTAATTGTTTCTGAATTTCTTCAACAATCATTCTTTTGGAATAATTTTCATTAGTGTCTCCAACATTATAAACCACTCCTTTTACTAACTTTTCATCCGCTTCTAATACTACAATTACTGCTCTTGCCAAATCATCTACGTGACAATATGGTCTATTGAATTGAGGGCCCCAAATTTCTTGTTTACCTTTGAGTAAAGCGTCTCTTGTAAATTCATTTACAGTTAAGTCAAATCTAATTCGTGGAGAAAATCCATAAACTGTTGAAAATCTCAAAGCCGTTGCACAAATGTTTGCTGACTTCCTTTCTTGAAGAAGAAAATTTTCAAATTTAACTTTCAATTCTGCATAAAGTGAAACAGGTCTTAATTCAGAATCTTCGGTAACGAATGAATTAGGATCAGCCATCTTACCATAGTTACTACAAGTACTTGCAAACACAAATCTTTTTATACCAGCAGATTCGGCAAGTTCAAACAAGTTTACGGCACCTCCCCAGTTTGTTTCATTTGCCTCTTCGGAGAACTTAGAACATGCTGGATCACCAACTATTGCAGCTAAATGTGCAATAGCATCAATACCTTCAATAGCTTTCTTTACATCTTCCGCATTTCTAATATCACCTTTTTGAAATTCAAAATTAGGATTTTGGATTACATCATATAATGCTTCACCACCAAATTTTAAAGAATCAATTACCCTAACTTTATATCCTTTATTCAACAACAATCTTACTAAAACTGAGCCAATATAACCAGCTCCACCTGTTACTAAAACTTTCATAACAACAATATTTAATTTAAATTTTTATTTATATATTATACAAAATAATCAATTTATAAAGCAAAAATAAACGGTTCTAAATGGAAATATAATCACAAATTTAGGCATTAATTTTATTTTTAAATTTAATTATTTTAATATCTGATTTACTTTTTTTTGTAATCTAACTTCT
>CALRLF020000183.1:0-3501 GCA_943368475.1 Allobosea thiooxidans | reverse complement strand
GTTTGAGCCTTCGGCGATGTAATAGCCATCTTCTCTCCCACCAATGCATTGATGAGCGTACTCTTGCCCGCATTGGGCTTGCCAAAAATGTTTACAAAACCTACTTTCATCTGGTATAACCCGGCTAATGCTAAAGAGAAACCGGGAATTTTGTTTTATGTTTTGGGGCAATGCTGCCCCGGCCGTATATTTCTAATAATAAATATACAAATAACAAAGGCCTCAAACGAGGCCTTTTATGTTGCGAGAGGAGGGCTTGCTAAAGACCAACTTTCACATAAATAGTACCTGAAAAACAAGGAAATAAACATTAATAATTAATCACTTTTGACTAAGCTGTTCCGTGTTATGTTCCGTGTTTTTTAACCTTTACTTTAAAGTCAACTGTTTGCGCAATTCTCTTTAAATAGCTGCGAAGGTACTGTTTACTAGGGTAAATCAAGTTAAAACTTAATTCTAGTGCCAATACACTTGTTTTTTCACCCGATACTATTTTAATGTAATATCGATATTTAAAGCTTTTTTAAGTTGCTTTCAAAAAGGAAGAAATATTGATTACTTTTTTTGGCTGGACAAGTTTGTTATAGATTGACCTACTAAAATATTCGAAATAATCTTGTTCCATTATTCCCAAAAGATCTAACATTTCATCTATTGAATATTGTAGTCCTTGCTCATGGACATTTACAATCATGGACATCAATTTAGGCTCTGAGACATCAACAAATCCTGATTCCTTCTTTTTTTCCCCGTTTTTGGAAAGTTCAATATTTAAATTCCGATACCTATCCTCAAAAATAGCACCTATTGCATTGGCTCTATACACAATAGCAGCTTTAGAAACTTTCCAATAAGATTTCAAAATTCCCAATTGAGAATACCTTAAATCTCTTAGATCATTTCTGCAATCTAAATACGGCATCAAAAACTCGCCAGCAAATTCATTAGCTTCTTTTTCTTCATCACGAAAAGAAGGCAATGGACTAAAAGGAATATGCATAACTAAATGGCCCAATTCATGTGCAATTGTAAAAATCTTTCTTTCATTGGGCATAGACTCGTTTACAAATATTATGGGTTGCCCTTTATCAGTTAAAAGGGTAATTCCATCGAATTTCTGAGAAGTGGTTTTGAAAAAATAAATTATAATTCCATTAGATTCCAAAACTTCTATAATGTTGTTAATGGGCCCCTTAGGGATTCTAAAAAAATCCCTGACTTTAATAGCAATATCTGATGCAGTAATATTTTCATCCACATCAAAAAATGGAACTTTAAAATCAGGGATATCAACCGATTCTAACAATTCATCAACAAACGTTCTAACAATATCCAATTTAGATTCCAAAATTGAAAGCTCTTTTTTTGCCATACTAACTCTCTTTCTATAATAAAAGCTAGAAATGGGGGTATTCACAGATTCTTTAAAGAAAAATGATGGTTTATAATAAAGTACATCTGCAATATTTAAAATAGTTTCAATAGGAACTGATAAAAGGCCTTTTTCCATTTTGGAATAGTTACCCTGGTTAAGATTTGGCACTTTATCTACTAATTGAGATTGAGTCAAACCCCTAGACTCACGAGCTGTTACAAGCATTTGATGGTTAAAAATAGGCATAGCAATAGAGTTTTACAGTACAATCAATATATTCAAGCTTAACTTGTTTTCTTTCTCACATTAGGCTTGATTTTAACTTCAACAATATTTGGATTTGATTTAGTTTGTTCCATATCTACAGTTTTTATTCCTGGAACTTCAATACAAGTCAAATCAGTTTTCCAAATTCTTTTATTCCCTTTTATACATACAGCATAATAACCAGTTATTAAGTCATTTGTTTTATTAATTGTATAACCAATATAAACAACTGGTAATGCATCATTATCAGAAAATGCTTTTTGCTCAGTTAAAGCTCTACTAGAAATTGAGTGATTATAACTGGGACGAAAATTATTTCTAGATAATTTTTTTACATATCCTTCATACTTTGAATTAAACATAAGACAATAAGATCCTCTACCAGTGTATTTTAAAAATTCTGGATATGAAGTTCCAATCTCACAAATTAAATTGCCATTCATTGTGTTTGCGAACCAAGATCTTCCTACCGATAATGGATGTTTTGGCCTTAGTTCTTGACTAGTCTTTTTAAAAGCTCTGTCAATTTTTTCCGGAAGGCTAACTAAGAAATCAAAATACTCTTCTTCAAATTTTCGTTGATCAGGAAGAGGGCGCAAAACAAGTTTGCTCATGTCAAATAATGTGTTACTTTTAACCACGATTTAAATTTTATGTAGTTTACAAATGACCCCAGCTCCAACTGGGGTTTTTACAATTCAAATTTACATATTTTAACACTAATTATTGGACATAATTTATCCACAATTATTGGAAATTATTTTAGACCTGATTATCAACACATTACAGCAGTCCGATTTACTTTTTGATATTTTATTCAACTAATCTACAAACTGCGAGGTAACTAAAATGCTCAAAATGACTGAGCTATAGAAAATATTAAGCAATAAGAGGAATTAATTAGAAATAATTTAAAAAATAGATAAATAATTTGAATTATTTCAAAAGAACTGTTCCGGGTTTTGTTCCGGGTTGACCCGAAATAAAAATGCAAACAATTGATTTACAACTGTTTGCATTTAATTGGTTGCGAGAGGAGGGATCGAACCTCCGACCTTCGGGTTATGAGCCCGACGAGCTACCGCTGCTCTATCTCGCGATATAAGATTGAAACAATATCGCTTTTATGCCCATTCTATTTTCTTTCTCACTAACCAGTTCTTGTTGAATGGGGAGCAAAAGTAGGGTTTACAGGCTTACCAACCAAAAAAAACTAATTAATTGTCCGCTTTTCTTTTAACAGAAGCTCCCCCGCTACTACTAATATTTCGGATCATTCCCTCTCCCCTATAGTAGATATTACTGCCTCCACTGGCTTCTGCATTCAGTTCTTTATTGATGGTTACACCAATATTAGAAGCTCCAGATGCATCCAGTTTTCCATAGTCTGCTTTTAAGTCATAAGCCTTGATATTGCATGCACCACTTGCGTCAATTTCAAGCTTTTCTGCTTTTCCAGAAACGCGTATATTAGAAGCTCCACTAGCATCTAGTTTCAAAAGACCTACTTGTAATTCTCCTGTATAATCACTAGCACCAGATAATTGAATTTTTAATTCAGGTACTTTTATGGCTTCGGTTGATTTTACATTACAAGCTCCAGAGGCTTCAACCCTGGTAAGGTTCTTAAAAGTAACATAGGCTTTCATTTTGTTATTCCCCCATGTTTTCCAATTCCAACCCTTACCATCAAAATAGATATGCAGGGTGCCATTCTTCACTTCTGTTCTAATTCTACCAATAGCTTCTGAAGAACTGGCGCTAACCGCGGCCGCTTCTTCATTTCCTTGAGAAAGAAATAGATCAATGGCTCCAGAAACTTCTACGGCCGTAAATCCTGATACCATTCTAGCTTCTGC
>CALRLF020000182.1:0-3612 GCA_943368475.1 Allobosea thiooxidans | reverse complement strand
TGACTTATTAGAAATAAGTGATAAACTCATAAATCAAAATTCTCATGTTGCGGTATCTTCTATTTATTTCCATCCAGATGTAAAAATTAATATTACGGATAGTAGATTAATATTAAATGATTCAATATTATTTGAATGGGTGGGTGTAAAAAAATGGCAATGTTTGGAATATGAATATGCCGAAGGATATAATAATCGCAAAAAAGGAATTGTATGGAGAGCTGAAGTCAATAATTTAAGTACATTAAAAATAATGAAAAATAGTATATGAAAATAGATTTGATTGCTGGGGCTAGGCCCAATTTCATGAAAATTGCTCCTATTATTGAAGCAATTAAAGTTGCACAAAAAAATGGCAATGATATTAGTTTTAGATTGATTCACACTGGTCAACACTATGACAAAAATATGTCTGACAGTTTTTTTGAAGAACTGGGTATACCACTCCCAGATAAAAATTTGTTAGCAGGGGGAGGAACTCAAGCTGAACAGACTTCCAAAATCATGATTGGATATGAAAAATTGTTATTAGAAGAAAGTACTGATTTATGTTTAGTTGTTGGTGACGTTACTTCAACTATGGCATGTTCTATTGTTGCAAAAAAAATGCAAATTAAAGTTGCACATGTTGAAGCTGGAATTCGAAGTGGAGATATTACAATGCCAGAGGAAATTAATAGATTGGTAACTGATTCTATTACTGATTATTTTTTCACAACTTCTGAAATTGCTAATAATAATCTTATTCAAAGCGGCGTAGAAAGAGAGTCAATTTATTTTGTTGGAAATACTATGATTGACACATTACTTAAAAATAGAACAAAGTTTAAAAAACCTGAATTTTGGGATGTTTTAGGTTTAGAAACAAAAAAATATTTTGTTCTTACATTACATAGACCTTCAAATGTTGATAACGAAGTTCAATTGAGGGAACTTATGAGTGAAATTCTAACCAATAGCAAAGGGATTCCGATTATTTTTCCTGTTCATCCTAGAACTAAGAAGATAATGGAAACCTTAAATATTGCATATAGCAATTTACATTTTGTAGACCCTATGTCTTATTTGCAATTTAATTTTATTGTTGAAAACTCTTTTGCTGTAATAACAGATTCTGGTGGTATCACAGAAGAAACTACTGTCATGGGTATTCCATGTATGACTTTAAGGGATTCTACAGAAAGACCAGAAACCTGCACAATTGGAACAAATGAATTAGTTGGGAATGATCCTAAAGCTATTAAACCTGCCATGGAAAAGTTGTATTCTGGAAATTGGAAAAAGGGTGGAATACCGCCATTATGGGATGGTAAAACAGCTGAAAGAATTTGTAAACACCTTATTGAACTATCGTGAAAAAGATTTTGTATTTGTCATTTTATTTTGAGCCTGATTTATGTGCAGGTTCATTCAGAAATTCTCCTTTAGTTAAAGAAATAGCTAAGCAACTAAAGAATAAGTTAGTTGACATTGATGTTTACACAACATTACCCAATAGATATAGTACTTATTCTAAAGAAGCACCCTCTTATGAGGAAAGGGAAGGTTATAAGGTACATAGAATTCAAATCCCTTTGCATAAAAGTGGATTTGTAGATCAAATAGTTACCTTTTACAAATATTATACTGAAGTAAATAAGTTAGTACGAAATACAAAATATGATTTAGTTGTAGCTTCATCTAGTAGGTTATTTACAGCTTACTTGGGATATAGAATTTCAAAAAAAATAAAAGCCCCCTTATATTTAGACATAAGAGACATTTTTGTTGATACAATAAATGATGTAGTATCATCCAAGCTAATTAAAAGTTTGGCAATTCCTATTTTAAAATATGTTGAAAAAATTGTCTTTAATCATGCCTCACATATAAATTTAATAAGTGGAGGCTTTAAAGAATATTTTAAAAAATTCACTAATTGTAATTATAGTTATTTTACTAATGGCATTGATGATGAGTTTATTCAATCTGCACTTTCAAATGATAAAATAAAGTTTCATAATGAAGTTAAAAAAATTCTATATGCCGGAAATATCGGAGAAGGTCAAGGATTGCATAAAATAGTTCCACAGGCTTCAGCATTGCTTGGACCTAATTTCGAGTTTGTAATTATTGGTGATGGAGGAGCGAAAAGTAAACTAGTAGAAGAATTAAATAGACTCAATGTCACAAACGTACAACTTAGAAATCCAGTTAATAGGAATGAATTAATTGAAGAATATAAAAGTGCGGATTATCTTTTTTTACATCTAAATGACTATGATGCATTTAAAAAGGTTCTTCCATCTAAAATTTTTGAATTGTCAGTTTTTGATAAACCAATGATTGCAGGAGTAGCTGGATTTGCAAAAGAGTTTATTGAAACTAATATTCCCAATTCAATTGTCTTTGAACCAGGGAATGTAGAAGACTTTAAAGTAAAATTTGAAAATTTTGTCTTTGATCCTAATTTATCAAGAAGTGTTTTTATTGCAAATTTTAAGAGGGCTAATATTAATCAAGAAATGGCAACTTCAATAATCCAATATTTGTGAAAACTATTTATATAACTGGTCATTCAGGTTTCGTAGGTAAAAATTTAATCGATGAGTTTAAATCACAATTTATATTTACCAAACATGTAAAAGGGAATGATTTCTTAATTAATGAGGAGATAGTTATTCATTTAGCTGGAAAAGCTCATGACCTTAAAAAAGTAGCGGATGACAAGGAATACTATGAAGTTAATACTGAATTAACTAAAAATGTATTCAATTCATTCATGAAATCTGATGCAAAAGTTTTTATTTTTCTTAGTTCAGTAAAAGCAGTAGCTGATTTTTCAAATGAGCCATTAACAGAGGATGTTATTCCTAATCCAATTACACATTATGGGAAAAGCAAATTACTAGCTGAAGAATATATTTCTTCTTTTAAATTGCCAGATAATAAAAGAGTCTTTATTTTAAGACCTTGCATGATTCACGGAGCTAATAATAAAGGGAACCTAAACTTACTTTTTAAAGTTGTTTCATTTAGAATACCATGGCCTTTGGGCGCTTTTAATAATCAAAGATCCTTTTGCAGTGTCCAAAACTTAATTGGCATAATAAAAAAGATCATACTTATTGATTCTATACCTAGTGGTATTTATAATGTTTCTGACACTGGTTATATTTCTACAAATAGGCTAGTAGAAATAATATCGCTTTCTCTTAATAGGAAACCTCTGATTTTAAAAATACCCAAGTCTATAGTCAAAACACTTGCTAAAATAGGTTCTATTTTTAGTTTGCCGTTTAATGAAGAAAGGTTAGAAAAATTGACTGAAAATTACATGGTATCAAATAAAAAATTACTAGAATTTATTGATAGTGATTTACCGTTCTCAATTGAATATGGCTTAGAAAATACTTTGCGGACGTTTATTGCATCCTCAAATTAAACAACGGAGATAAATAAGTATGGTTTTCAATAGTTTAGATTTTATTTTATACTTATTTATTGTATATATATTATACTGGTATATTGTTCCTAAGAATAGGGAATGGAGGAATTTTGTTTTATTACTGGCCAGTAATTTTTTTTATGCATACTGGGATTATAGATTTTTAGTTCTTTTAAACAGTTCTA
>CALRLF020000181.1:0-3653 GCA_943368475.1 Allobosea thiooxidans | reverse complement strand
TAATGACTTAAAGAATGCATCGTCGCCAACATAATTTCTTAGCATGTGTAAAATTCGGCCACCTTTATTATAACTGACAGCATCGAACATATCTTCTTTATCACGATAGTAAAATCTTGCTAAATCTTTACTTTGACTGCCACTTTGTAAATAGCCTTGCATGTCGTTAAAGTTTTCTTCATCTCCAGCATCTTTACCATATTTGTATTCGTTCCATAAAACCTGGCTGTAATTGGCAAAACTTTCATTCACCGTTAAATTACTCCAGCTTTCTGCAGTTACATAATCACCAAACCATTGATGAAACAATTCGTGGGCAATTGTACCTTCCCAACTGTTGCCATCTATTAATTGACGAGCATCTTGCTGGGCACTTTCTTGGTGTAAAGTAGCTGTTGTATTTTCCATTGCACCACTTACATAATCACGACCAACAATTTGAGAATATTTGTTCCAAGGATATTCAACACCTGTAACTTTTTCGGAGAAAAATTTCATCATTTCTGGTGTATTGCCAAAAATTTTCTTAGCTACTTTTTCGTAGTCTTTTTCTACATAGTAATTTACTTCTTTGCCTTTGTACATGTCTTTTACAATTGCAAAATCACCTACACCCATAAAAAATAAATATGGGGCATGTGGTAAATCCATTTTCCAATGATCGGTTCTTGTGCCATCGGCATTTTTTACCTGTGTCATTAATTTACCATTCGAAAGCGTAACATATTTTGCAGGAACCGTCATGAAAATTTCCTGTGTAGTTTTTTGATTAGGTCTATCGATGGTTGGTACCCAAACAGATGTTGCTTCAGTTTCACCTTGTGTCCAAATTTGTGTTGGTTTGTCTTTATCTTCTCCTTTAGGGTTAATAAAGTATAAACCTTTGGCATCAGTAATTGCTGCACTACCTTCAACTTTCAACTCATTTGGTTTAGCAACGTAATCAATATATACAGTGTAAGATTCCCCATTTTTATAAGTTCTGTCAAGTGTAATATTGATAAAGCTATTGTCGTAGTTGAATTTTAAAGGGGTGTTTTTACCCATTTTTACAATTTCAACCTTGTTAATTTGCATGCCCTTTGCATCTAACAATAAAGAATCTGTAGCGTAGAAGTGTGGTTTCAATGTTATCCATACTTTTCCATTCAAATAGCTTTTGTTGTAATCGAACTTTGCTTCTAATTTGGTGTGTACCAAATCATTAATTTTAGTTACAAAAGAACGATATTGCTTTTTCCAGCTTTCGTCTTTGGCAGGTTTAGTGGCATTTTGAGCTTGAGTCAGCGTAAAAGCTGCTAACCCCAAAAAAAGAAAAATTTTTCTCATGAAATTGTTTTTTTATGCGATAAAGATATAATCGCAGCAAAGTAAATGATTAACAATTTTACAAAAGGTTAAATGCAGTAGATTTTTGCAATTACATACTGATAAGCGTTTAAAAACGTTTTTTACATAAATTCGTGTATCACATAATATTCTTGAATGAAAAGTCTATCCAAATTCACTGTTTTCTTATTGTTTCTTAATCTTTTATGCTCTTCGTTTACCTCAAATGCCCAAAAAAAGCATTTTATCTACATACAAGCTGAAGAAAAACAACCATTTTATGTAACCATTAATAATAAAAATTATAGTTCTACTGTAAATGGACATCTTATCATTCCAAGACTTAAAAGTGGAAAGTATTTTTTTGTTGCTGGTTTTCCAAAAGATAAATATCCAGAACAAAAATTTTCTTGTGTAATTGCCGATAAAGATTTAGGATTTGTTCTAAAGCAATATGGCAAAGATGGATGGGGTTTATTTAATCTAATCACATTCACTAGTACCATGGCTAATGCTGCTGATTGGGATAAGGATAAAGCAACCAACGATACAACTAAAATTGATGATGATTATACAATAGTCCCTGTAAAAACTACTGTGGTGCAACCAACAGCTAAAACTTCAACAACAGATAGCAACGATAAAAAAGAAAATAAGGCTGCCAATGATTCCTCAAAAAATAGTGAAACTGTGGTCGTTAATGAACAAAAGCCTGTAACAAAAAAACAGGAAGATACTGTTCCTTCCACAGAAAAATCAAAAGAAACAACTTCCACAACTATTATAAGAACATACCAAAAGGGAGGAGCCCAAGGCATTGATGAGGTTTATGTAGACTATAGCTCTAATCCAAAAGATACCATTGTAATTTTTATTCCAATTGCCGAAAAAATAGAGGTTGTACAACAAACCAAACCTGTAACAACCACTCAAGTTGCCGATACTGCCAAAAATAAAAATCCGGGTAAAGCTTACCAATACAATACATCTTGTGTTCAAATGGCTACAGAAACAGATTTTAGCAAAACCCGTAAGCTAATGTCTCTTGAAACTACTGATGAGAAAATGATTGTATCCGCTAAAAAGTCCTTTAGCAACAAATGTTATTATGTAGAGCAGATAAGGAGCTTGGGTTTGTTGTTTTTGTCTGAACAGAGTAAGCTCAAATTTTTCACCATGGCCAAGCCATTTATATACGATAGGCTCAATTATGCTTCTTTAGAAACACAGTTTACTCTGGTTGCCAATATTGATCAATTTCGCAAATCATTTTTTTAATGCCTAGATATTTTATTGAGGTAGCATATGTAGGAACCAATTATAGTGGCTTTCAAATACAAGAAAATGCAAATAGTATTCAGGGCGAGTTGGAAAATGCTCTAAGTATTTTTTTACGCAAAAAAGTTGAGTTAACAGGCTCTTCTAGAACAGATGCAGGTGTGCATGCTTTAAGTAATTTTTTTCATTTTGATGAAAACAGTACACTTACGTCAACCCAGTTATACAATATCAATTCTATCTTGCCAAAAGATATTGTTGCTTTATCAATATATCAAGTTTCCGACAATGCTCATTGTAGATTCGATGCAGTTTCAAGAGAATACAAATACTATATAACTCGAAATAGAAATCCCTTTTTATTAAATCAGTCTTGGCACTATCCTTATACTGTAGATATTAATTTATTAAATCAGGCAGCATCTTTATTGCTCCACTTTAATGATTTCGAAAGCTTTTCTAAAAAGAAAACGCAAGTCAAGAACTTTCAATGCCAAATCCGAATATCTGAGTGGGTTTATGATGCTGAGAAACAATGCCTGGTTTACCATGTTGTTGCCAATCGTTTTTTAAGGGGTATGGTTAAAGGATTAGTAAGTACAATGTTGCATGTTGGAAGAAAAAAAATAGTGATCGAAGAATTCAGCGATATCATCGAAAAACGAAATCCTATATATGCCGATTTTAGTGCTCCCTCCGAAGGTTTGTTTCTTTGCAAAGTCAACTTTAAGAATGGGTTAAGAAATGGCTAGATTTATATGTTGATGATAAGCATTCTTCAACGAGGATGACTTACTTTTTTATTGCTCAAATATTTTACCGATATCTGTCATTCGTTGTAGAGCTGTCTGTATCTCAATTCTAAAACCATATATGTTTAAGTTTATTCTACATTATTAGTCATTTTTAGAGTTATTAAGTTCTAGTAATGCGGTGGTTCAAGACTAATTATATAATCAGAGATTGTTGTTTGGTGTGTGTTTTAGCGGTATTAATTGGTTTATTGCTAAAATAAATTTGGTTAAGAGTTTAGGAGCTCTACATTT
>CALRLF020000180.1:0-3688 GCA_943368475.1 Allobosea thiooxidans | reverse complement strand
C
Organism: Allobosea thiooxidans; assembly: GCA_943368475.1. Taxonomy (GTDB): domain Bacteria; phylum Bacteroidota; class Bacteroidia; order Chitinophagales; family Chitinophagaceae; genus UBA1930. Next base: position 3,687 of record CALRLF020000180.1, on the reverse strand, counting down.
AAATAGGTATTTTGTACAATTGTTTACTAGTAGGTAGTTGCTAGGTACTTTTATTATTGGTAACTGTTCTGAAACCAGAATTTATGGAACTTAAATTAATTAAGACAAAGAAACAGTATGATGCCTATTTAGATTGGTTGGATGCTATGTTTGATAAAAAAGTAAAGCCCAATTCAACAGATGGTATTAAGTTAAAAGAACTTCTTTTATTGATTAAACAATATGAAGATGCTAATTATCTCATACCTGATTTCAACTGAATATTAGATATGATTTTTTTGAGAGCCAAGATCGCCTGAAATCCTTATTTGTATTCCATTTTGGCTTATTTGATTTTTTTTACTAAAAAACTATATTAAGTTTTATCCATTTAGATTCTATATACGGGTTACGAATGATAAGAGAAACTAATAATCTTTTGTTCTAAATAATTCTTTTTCTAATTCATCAATTGTTTCAATCTCATATTCATCATAAACAACCTTACTATGATGTATTTCTTCTTTAGTTGCTGATAATTCTAATTTTCTCCAACCCATTAAAACATATTCAGCTCTTCTTCTAAGTGGTTTACCAACTGAGTGTAGCCCAAGATAACCACTTTCCCATTTATGAAATAAACCTCTTCTGTGTTCGGCTTTATATTCTAAATCTCCGTTTAACTTCTTTTCTACCCTGATTCTATAATGAATCTTTTTTCTTCTATAGTAATAGAAAAGAAATGAGGATAAAAGTACCGACGCTACGATAATGTAATCATACTGTATTAAAAATGCAATGATGTCCATATAAATTATTTTTTACAATTAAGTCCTGAGCCCAATTTTTCTAGCTTAATCGTAATGTTCAATATAGGATTTCTTTCTAAAATAATCAATTTTTGGTATCAAGATTGCCTGACTTAATGATATCCAAGAGGAATTTCTATTTCTGATTTATCATTTTGATAGCTTCTTCTAATAATTCATCCCTTCCTTCCTTAATACCTTTGATTGTTGGTTTAACTATTTTGTCGGGAATTATTCCAACCCTTTGTGTTTCTCTGCCATCAGGGTAATAAACACCCAAACCACTGATCCCAGTTGTAATACCACCAGGTAGTGAAAATTGAGAGAAATTTCCATCTGCTCCAGCTGTTGTACTGCCAATTACAATTGCATTTTTTGACGCACGAAATGCCATTGTAGTATATTCAGCTTGACTTTGTGTTGTTTCATTTACCAGAATGACTACTTTGCCATAATAATGATCAGTTGGTGAACTTGAATTACCTATCATTACTTGTTTCTTATTGGTAAAAAGTCCTGGGTATTGAATACTTGGTTCTGAAAATCTTGCAAAGTATATTGGTTTTGTGTTAAGATAATTGCCCATAGTAAATACCATAAAATCGGAGGGGTAACACCGCATGTCAATCACCAATCCTTTTGATTTTGAGATTAGTGGTGTCAAAGAGGGCATATAGCTATTCTTGAAAGTGCCAGGGTATAAATAGGTAATATCAGGACTCAAATATTTAAAACATGTATCGGTTTTATTTACTTTGTTATTATTATCATACCTAATAGTCTGAATCAAATATTTTTGAATTTTACTATTTCTGTCTAAAGATATTTCAAGGGTTGAATCATTTGTTCTAAATAATTCAATTTCAATATTTCGTAGTTGTGTTGGGTAGTTTGAGGCAGGTGTATAGGGTAGTTTCTTTTTGATAATATTTGCAATTGACTTCCCATTGATTGTTTTAATGATATCGCCTTTTAATAAGATTGATTTAGTATTTAGAGTTGAAGGATAATCTTTTATTACAACTGCCAGATTTTCTATAAATTTTATTTCAATAGGGACATGATACTTTCCTTTGTAGTTTTCTAATACAGAATCGTAGCCCCATATATTTGCATGAGAATCCTGAATTTGAGCAATTAGCAACAGTGCTGATAGTTTATAATCTAATGCCAACCTTGCTTCAATGAATTTTGGGAGGAAGTTTAAAAGAACTGAATTCCAATTTTGATCCATTAATTTTCGATTTGGAAAATAATATTGAATGATATTCCAATATCGATATAAACTCAATAAACGAAAGCCAGCATCAGGATAAGAGAATTTATTGTATGGGTTTTCATTGAATATTGGGTTATGGATATTATCGGCTAAAGAAATATAGTAATTGTTAGAACTCTTCTTTACATTCTTGATTTGAATTAGCTGATTTGATAACTCTTTTCCAAGTATTGTAACATCTGAAATCCAATCGATATCAGGATATAGTTTTACAAAAGAACTATCAATAGGGTCTGCTTTTTCTTTTGATAGTGGTCCAAGACTAACAATCCATTCTGAAAGTATTTTGTTTCTCTCAACTTGATTTTTACTATCTAAGATTTTCGGTAATATTCTAAACAACTCATAATCCCAATTGTATGATCCATTGGCTAACGCTGGATGATAATATTTTAAATAACCCCATACCTTTCCTAGTATAACAAGATTCTTTGTTTTGTCTGGTGTCAAGTGTATTGAATTTATACCTGAGCCTTGATTAAAAGTAGAATCTGTTTCAGCTTTTGTAGTAGGTTGTTTCTTTAAAACTGCTTTACTTAGATCTTCGCCATCAATTAGAATTTGAAAATCATCAACATTGATTTTGCCCTTTCCTGCTAGAATAGCCCCAATGGTGATGGTTTTAGCATTTTCTGATAATGGTAATTGAACCGAATACATTTTCCAGTCAGAGGTTCCTTGTATGTTTTTCTGTAACATATTATCAAAACTCAATAAACCAGCATTTCCTTCTATTTTAAGTACTAAACCAATAGAACCATTTGAAACATCTTGCATTTTTATATACGCACGTAATTCAATTTGGCTACCAGCATATTTTGCGGGAATTTGATAATAGAATCCGCCAAAAGTATTTTCCTGTAAAGAATCAGTTGATTCAATTGACACTGAATATTTGCCAGAATGTTTTATTGTTGAATCTGTTTTAACCAAATATTTTGTAGAGCCCCAAATATTCCACCCGGTTGGAAGTTTATTATTCTCTGTTGTTGTTTCTAATTCAAAATTGAAATTTGATTTATTTGAAAATTGGCAAGAAATAACTGTGAAAATGAAACTGGATATAAGTAGTAAGTTTATCGGTTTCATCATCTTGCTGAGAAATTAATTAGTATCTACAAAATAATAATATCAGCTGTGTTTACTTAAGATGAATTATAAGCGGTTAAAATCGAGGATTTGATATTTTGAAGAGGGTGATAGAGGGACATTTTTTTGAGATCATTGGCATTCAAGAGATGATGTTTAGGAGAGCCAAGACTGCCTGACCTCGCTTTCATCCAAGAGATCCTGATTAAAAGCCAAGATTGCCAAACCTTGTTGCACTCGGTTTGTCTTCTTCCCGTATTGAACTTACTCAAAGCCGCTTCAGCAATCTGCGATTGCTGTGTGGCTTTTTTGTTTTCGTCAGCTTACAAGCGCGCGCGCTTGACGCTTCCTTAAACAAAAAAGCCACGCAACTTCGTTGCGCGGCTTTGTGGTCTCGCCAAGAATCGAACTTGGATCTAGTGTTTAGGAAACACCTATTCTATCCATTGAACTACGAAACCATGTAAAAATTTTCATTTTACAGGCGGCAAAAATAGTAGTTTATTGCTTTAAAGCGTATGCATTTTTAAA
>CALRLF020000179.1:0-3694 GCA_943368475.1 Allobosea thiooxidans | reverse complement strand
GCTAAGTGTACCAACAATTATTTCTTGCTGATGCTTAACATAGCCTCCTAACAAAGCTTCCATTAAGTAGGTACCGCTTTTGATTCCACTAAGCGTAAACCTTCCCTCCTCGTTAGTGATGGTACCGCCTACAAAACTGCTGTCTTTTTTAGTTTTGATTAGAATGCTTACATAAGATATTGGGGCTTTGCTTGTACCATTCCTTGTTAAACCTGAAATAGATACACTGGACTGGGCTAAGGCAAAAACCGGGACAAAAAACAAGGAAAGAAAAAATAATATTTGATTTTTGTAATTCATAGTTCAAAATAAAAAACAAATTCTGTTGCAAATCTGTACTAGGATTTAGTTACGACTTCAGATTCTCTCCAAAATTAAACTGTATTTTACAACCTTAACTGGGCTGCAATTGAAAATTCTGATTATTGAAGATGAAATTACCTTGAACCAAAGTATGGTGGAGTTCCTAAGTGCGGCTGGTTATCTATGTGAATCCGTATTCAGTTACAAAGCTGCGTTAGAAAAAATTGACTATTACAGCTATGATTGTATTGTGTTAGACATTATGCTACCGGGTGGTTCAGGCCTAGATCTTTTGAATTATCTTAAGCTTGATAAAAAAACAGATGGGGTAATCATCATTTCTGCTCGCGGTACCCTTGAAGACAAAATAGAGGGTTTGCAGCTTGGAGCCGATGATTATCTGATTAAACCCTTCCATATTGCCGAACTTAGTGTAAGGATAGCCGCGATTATTAGAAGGAAAAACTTTAACGGGCAATCTGTTGTAAGCGCTGGTGATATACAGATTGACACTGTTAGTAAATCCGTTATTATATGTAGCAAAACTGTTGAATTAACACAAAAAGAGTTTCAATTACTTTTGTTCTTAGTCATCAATAAAAACCGGGTACTATCCAAAAATACAATTGCAGAACATCTTTGGGGGGATAGTATGGACTTTCCCGACAACTATGATTTTATTTATTCGCATATTAAGAACCTTCGAAAGAAAATTGTTGCTACAGGCGGAGAGGATTGCATCAAATCCATTTATGGGGAAGGATATAAAATGCAGCTACTATGAAATTATTTGACAAATACAATCGGGTTAATTTAACATCTACCATTATTACTTTTGTAGTTGGCAGCATTGCATTCTATTTTGTTCTTGATTATGTACTTACTAGTCAACTAGACCGCGGCCTGCTTGTTGAACAATCCGAGATTGTAGACTTTGTTAAGGAACATAAAGAAGTGCCAGAACCACTGACCACAAAACATCAATGGACAGAATATATATTAATCAATAAACCCATTGCCCTTCCCAAAGCAACTACAACAGAAGCTTTCAACAAACTGGAAAATGAAATACAACATGTTCGACAATTGGTATTTACAATAGCTGCAGGGGGACGCCTATATAGGGTTATTATCAACCAATCTAAAACGGAAACGGAGGATTTGTTACAAATGATCATCTTAGTGATCATCTTGATGATTGCTTTGATATTACTCTCTAACTACCTGATTAACAGGAAGCTAGTAACTGTATTGTGGAAACCTTTCTATACAACCATTGGCACCATCAAAGACTATAGGCTGACTGAAAAGAAAGCCCTTCAACTACCTCGAGAAAAACTTGACGAAATTGATTTACTTAACACTAGCCTAAATTCAATGACTGAACGCATTCACCAGGATTATCATGCATTAAAAATGTTCACAGAAAATGCTTCACATGAAATGCAGACACCACTAGCAGTTATACATTCAAAAGTGGAATCACTCCTTCAACTTAGCCAAGGACAAGAAGCTATGGTTCATCAATTGATGACCATTGAAGATGCAACTTTAAAACTTTCAAGATTGCATCAGTCATTGCTTTTACTTGCCAAACTTGAAAACCGCCAATTTGAACTAATTGAACCTGTTAATCTTACTTCTATTTTGCAGTCTAAATTAGAAGAACGTGAATTGATTATCAAAGCAAAAGAATTGAAAGTTGCAGTAATTTTAGAAGAAGTTCATTTACATTTCCACCAGCATTTAGCAGAGATTATGATCAATAACCTGCTTAACAATGTGATTCGCTATACTCCTTTGCATGGATCTGTTGGAATATATCTAACAGTTAACGAACTGTCAATTAAAAATTATTCAATTAATGGAGCTTTAGATAAGCAAAAGTTATTCCAGCGTTTTTATAAGGAAGAACAATCTGCTGAAAGTACAGGTCTTGGACTTGCTATAGTAAATGAAATCTGTACTTTGGCCGGTTTTAGTATAGAATATAGTTTCATATCTCAGGAACACGTGTTCATGATTTATTTTAATACTCAACCAGCATAAAATTCAGAATCCCAACAAAATGTAGTGATAGGTTTGAGAAAAAATAAATGATTATGAAGAAAATCTTATTAGTACTTGCTCTTATTATCACAGTAGCAGGTATTGCTCAAAAAAACGATGTTGCCCCCTATGAGGCAAAGGCGGCTTTTTCAAAAGCCTATTCCGGAGCCAAAAATGTAAAATGGGAAAAGGAAAATAGTAATTTCGAAGTATCCTTTACATTGAATGGCCAAGAAGCGTCTGCCATTTATGATTCCAAAGGAACATTGTTAGAGTTTGAACAGGAAATGAAAGTCACTGATCTGCCTACTGTTGTAACAGCTTACATGAAAGAGCATTACAAAAGGGATACAGTCAAGGGAGCTGCCAAGATTACTAAAGCTGGAGGAGCTGTAAACTATGAAGCGGAAATTAAAGGAAAGGATGTAATCTTTGATGAGAAAGGAAAATTTATAAAGGAAGTGAAAGATTAAAATTGGCAATATTTCTATTGCCTTACTAGGCCCACTTAAACCATTTATGATTTGTTTCATAGGTGGTTTTTTATTTTACGCCATGTTCTACCCTCCCTTACAACTTCTTATAAATCTTTATTTCGAAAGCAACCTCCAAAACTTTTTCAAAGTATTAATATAGACTTTCGTTATCAACTGCCTTTTGCAAATATGGCTTTTGCCATGCTTAAAACAACTGTTGCACCTGCTTCTATGATTAGTTCAATTTCCGAGGGGGTATAACCGACCATCATTCAGTTTTTACGAATTCTTTGTAAAAATTGATAAAAATAGTTTTGATGAAATCAGCTGGAAAATTAAGTTAGGTAGTATAAAATTAGTTGTACGTCCTAATGAATTCAGGAATATAGAAATCCCCATTACAGTAATGGCTGAGGTATCGGGTATAGTTTACCAGCAAACAGAAAATGGGAAAATCCCAATGGAGCGGATTTACCTAGATATTTATAATGAGCAAGGACTGCTTGCTGCAAAAATATTATCAGAGGCAAATGGTTATTATAGTTACTTAGGATTACCCCCTGGTATATTTAAAATCAGGCCAGATGCAGTTCAATTAAAAAAACTCAACTTACAATTCTCAGAAACTGAGTTAATATGTATTATTAAATCAAGCTATAATGGAAATACTTACCCGAACAATGATTTTATTTTAAAGAAGATTTCTCAATTAGTCCCTTAAACCCTCTCCACCCTTCTTCCCAAACTTTCTAGGATAATAGGCAAATGTGAGCATGAAATACTGTTGCAGGCCATTGGTGATATTGGTAGAGGTACCGTAAGAATTGACAGAGTTAGTAATGTTCTGGTATTGTTTTAAAATATCC
>CALRLF020000178.1:0-3740 GCA_943368475.1 Allobosea thiooxidans | reverse complement strand
GCTAATCTTAATTTTAATAAACAATACACCGATAATATTCCAGATGTAATCTATGGGCCTAATAGTGTTATTTATAATATTACTATCTGGGGCGGAGCCGATTGGAATATTGATGATATGCGTAATTACTGGCAACCAGGTAAGGAAGGTGTACAGAGTATTTATGCAGAATACCAACGTTACCACAATCCTTATTTTATGTCTCAAGAGTGGTTGCGCGGACATCGTAAGAATGATATTTATGGATATGCAACCCTAAATTATAAGTTGAATGACTACATAGATCTTATGCTAAGAAGTTCTATTACTACTTATGATCTAACTAGAACAGAAAAAATGCCATTCTCAGCTCACCCTTATGGTAGAGAAGAAGGCCGTGGGGATTATAGAGAAGACAAGAGATCCTTGTTTGAAAACAATACAGAATTCATGGCTAAATTTAAAGCTCCCAAAATGGCCAATTTCTTAATGATTAATGGTTTTATTGGAGCCAATATCCGCACATTTAATTATAATTCTAGTTTTGTTACAACCGACTACATGAACGTGCCAAACGTTTATAGTTTTGCTAATAGTCGTAATCCGGTTAAGGCTTACAATTTTAATTCGGATATGCGCGTGCAAAGTGCCTATACTTCTGTTGATTTTGCACTTGGTAAGTATGCCAATATCAATGCAACAGGTCGTGTGGACAAACTTTCGGCTTTATTTCCCTCAAATAATACATTCTTCTATCCTTCTGTAAATGCGAGTACTGTTATTTCGGACTATGTAACTTTGCCTTCAGCAATTTCATTTTTGAAATTTAGAGCATCATTTGCACAGGTAAGAGGTGGTGGAAACTTTGTATCTAATACAATTGGCGCTACTCCAGGTAATTCTTATCCTATTGGTTATGGCGGACAGTATTTTTCTACTTATGGAGGTCCTTCATATAGTAATAGTAGTGTTTATTCTACTGCTACTGGTTACAACAATACAACTGAAGCAAGATTTACAGGTTCATTGATAGATGAAAATGTTAAACCGGACGACCGTACAAGTACAGAGTTAGGTTTAGACATGAAATTTTTGAAAAATAGATTAAGTGTTGATTTTGCTTACTTTAACTATATAGATGGGCCACAAATTTTCAGTAAGCAAATTTCTGCTGCATCAGGTTATTCAAATTATACTTTGAATGCAACTAAAACACAAAAATCAGGATTTGAGTTTAGTATTTCTGGAACACCAGTTAAATTAAACAATGGTTTCACTTGGGACGTTTTATTCAACTGGGCAACATTTAAGGAAACCTTGAAAGAATTACCAGCTGGTGTTAATGCATTAAACACTTTTTATAAAGTTGGTAGCAGGGTTGATGAGGTTTATATTAGAAAATTTGCTAGAACACAAGATGGTCAAATTATCAATGATGCTGGTGGTAGACCACTGATCCTGCCTGTGGCTCAATATGCAGGAACTGCAAGCCCAGATTGGGTATGGGGTTTAAACAATAAGTTTAGATATAAGGAATTCACCATGAGCTTCCAGATAGATGGAAGAGTTGGTGGAGTTATGGAAGACTATGTTCGTAAGAAAACTTTCCAAGGTGGCCGTCATATTGAAACGGTAGAAGGTGCATTGGGAGACGCTAGATACCAAGATTATCTAGGCAATAAGACTTATGTAGGTGAAGGTGTACAAGTATCAAATGCAACCGCAATTGTTTATGATCCTGTAACGGGATTAATTACCAACTATGGTGCGTTACAATTTAGTCCTAACGCAACTAAAACATTTGCACAAGATTATGTAAGCCGAGTGCATGGAATTCCAGAACCGAATATGATGAGTAAGTCTTACTTGAAATTACGTGAAGTGGTAATTGGGTATAGCTTGCCTAAAAAATATTTAGGTAAATCATTTATCCAGAGTGCTTCTATTTCACTTGTTGCAAGAAATATTCTGTATTTCATGAAAGACAACCGATTCAAAGATGTTGATATTGATCAATATGCTGGAAGCCAATCTAGTATTGACTTACAAACACCAACTACCAGAAGTTATGGTGTTAACCTTAATATCGTATTCTAAATAATTCAAATTAATTTATATGAAAAAATATCTTTTTATCATAGGAACACTAACATTGATGTTGGTTTCCAGCTCTTGTAAAAAAAGTTTTGAGTCTTTACAAGTTGATCCAAATAGAGCTACTAGTGTACCGGCCAATTTAGTTTTGGGTGGGGTATTATCTGATATATACTACGGTCCTTATAACAGCACTCAGCGTTGGAATCAATTTTATGCTTGTAATTATGCCTATTATGGAGACCAACAGTACAATTGGACCAATATGTCATATGGTGCTTATAACACTTTAAAAAATGTATTGAAAATGGAAGAAGAAGCAGCTAAAAGTATCCCTGCTCCAAATCCTTACAGTGCTTTAGGTAAATTTTTAAGAGCTTATATTTATTACAATATCACTATGCAAACGGGCGATGTGCCTTTGTCTGAAGCATTAAAAGCTATTGATAACACAACACCTAAATATGATTCTCAAAAAGAAGTATTTAAGCAAATTTTAGTTTGGCTAGAAGAAGCAAATACTGATATGGCAGGTATAGTTACAAAAGGAAATTATGTTTTGGCAGGTGATATTTACTATGGCAATGACTTAAATAAATGGAGAAAAGCGGTTAATGCATTTAAATTGAGGGTATTGATTCAATTGAGTAAATATGAAACAGACGCAGATTTAAATATCAAAACAAAATTTGCTCAAACGCTTGCAAGCAATAACAACTATCCTTTATTTGCTAGTAAATCTGAGAACTTAGATTATATCTACAATGCTCAGTATAATAAGTATCCTACCAATCCAGATTCTTATGGATTTGACGTAGCTAGATATAATATGGCTTCTACCTATTTAAATACATTGGTTAGTTTGCAAGACCCACGTACATTTTTTGTAGCAGAACCTGCTGATGCTTTGGTGAAAGCTGGTGCTCAACCAAATAGTTATGCTGCATTTAGAGGTGCAAGTAGTGGTGAGGACTTAGCAATTATGAGTACCAATGCAGGAAATGGGGCGTATTCTTTTATCAATCGTAAAAGGTATTATAGTACTTATACAGCCGAAAACTGTACCCAGATTGGGTATCAAGAAATGTGTTTCAATATTGCTGAAGCTATTAATAGAGGTTGGTTAACTGGTAATGCAGAAGATTGGTATACTAAGGGAATACAATCTAGTATTTCATTTTATGGAATTGTGAATGGCGCCAACACTGTTACTTTCCAAAAAGTAGGTGGCTCTTTAACAGATTATAATAACTTTTCTATTAATTATGATTGGAATACCTATTATAATCAGTCTGCTGTAAAATATGCTGGTAATACCAATGCAGGATTAACCCAAATTTTGACCCAAAAATATTTGGCATTCTACCAGAATAGTGGTTGGGAAGCTTATTATAACTGGAGAAGAACAGGTACTCCTACTTTTTTAACAGGACCTGGTACAGGAAACAGTACAAGAATTCCATTAAGATTTCAATACCCTGTAGCTGAAAAAGCGGTGAATACAACTAATGTAAATAGTGCTATTCAATCTCAGTTTGCAGGATCAGATGATATTAATGCCAAAATGTGGCTTATCAAATAGTTTTGACATATTTTTAAGGATAAATAAGGCGGAGCATTGTAGCTCTGCCTTATTATGTTTTTTGTAAATACTTATTGATTTATTA
>CALRLF020000177.1:0-3900 GCA_943368475.1 Allobosea thiooxidans | reverse complement strand
AACTTTGTAGCCGATGTTTTTACACTAGCAACAAAAACCACAGCCGATGCTATAGATTTTAGTTATGGAGGCATTTCATATTTGAATAAAGTAAAAACCAGTATCGATGCTGCTATTGAAGTAAATACTAAGAATAGCAAATACAGTTTTAATACCGAAAATGTTAAACTGAATGAACTAAAATTAACCACACAAGGCTTTTTTCAGTTGTTGAATGATACGACTTATGCAATGGATATCAACTTTAAAGCTCCATCAACAGAGTTTAAAAATATCTTATCCTTTGTTCCGGCTATTTACCAAAACAATTTTACCAATATAAAAACCAGTGGACAAGCTATTTTCAATGGCTTTGTAAAGGGTAATTACAACAGCACAACAATTCCTGCCTATAATATCAATTTAGACGTTAAGAATGGTTATTTCAAATATCCAGATTTACCTAAAGCTGTTCAAAATATTAATTTGGCTGTTAAGGTCGATAATCCTGATGGTGTAACAGACCATACAGTTGTAAATATTCCACAAGCCCATATTGAATTTGGTGCAGATCCATTCGATTTTAAGTTGCTGGTCAAAAATCCTGTAAGCAATATGTTTGTAGATGCTGCTGCAAAAGGCAAATTAGATTTATCGTCCATTACCCAATTTGTAAAACTAGAATCAGGCACAACACTTAAAGGAATTTTAAATGCCAATGCAACCATGAATGGTCTTGTAAGTACAATGACTAACAAACAATACAATCAAATTAATGCTGCAGGTACAGTTGCATTAAATCAGTTTTTATATGCATCAAAAGATTACCCAACAGGTGTTGCTTTAGATAATTTATTAATGACATTTACACCTAAAAATGTAACCATTAATAATATTGCTGGTAAGTTTTTGAATACCAATTTTAATGGCAATGGCTATGTAAATAATCTATTGGCTTATGCTTTACAAAACAAAGCATTGGATGGAGCTATGAATGTAACTGCCGATAAAATTAATTTGAATGATTGGATGGGTATCAGTACAGATACTACTAAAAAAACAGCTCAGAGTAAACCATTTATTGTACCTGCTAATTTAAATTTTTTGGTTAGTGCAAAAGCCGATGAAGTAATTTATGATAAGCTGAACATTCAAAAATTATCGGGTAATTTATTAATAGCTAACGAAACAGTTAAACTGAACGACGTTAAAGGCAATGCATTGGATGGAACGATTGCTGTTACTGGTTTTTATTCAACCAAAGTAAGTAAAACCAAACCCGATATTGCGTTAAACTACAACGTAGCCAATGTTGATATTCAAAAAACATTCATGGCATTTAATACGGTGCAAAAATTAATGCCAATAGGTAAATTTTTAGCTGGAAGATTAAGCTCTCAATTAAATCTCACAGGTAAATTAGGAGAGAATATGATGCCTGATTTAAACACTTTAACAGGGTTAGGAAATATACTGATGTTAGAAGGTGTATTAAGCAGTTTTCAACCATTGGATAAAATTTCTCAAACACTCAATATCAATGCTCTTCAAAATGTTTCGGCAAAAGATATTAAAACGTTTTTTGAATTGGCCAACGGTAATGTTTTAATAAAACCATTTAGCATTAAAGTAAAAGATATTGAAATGGAAATTGGTGGTTTGCATGGTTTAACGCAAGCAATGGATTATACCATTAACATGAAAGTACCACGGGCTATGATGGGTGAAAAAGGCAATGCATTAGTAAACAATCTGGCACAACAAGTAAGCAATAAAGGTATTGCTGTTAAAGTAGGAGATATAGTGCCAATACAAGTAAAATTGGGAGGTAGCATTACATCACCTACTATTAAAACTGATTTAAAGCAAACAGCAAATAGTTTGGTACAAGACATGAAGCAACAGGCAACTGATTTCGCCAAAGCTAAAGCTGATAGTGCCAAAGCAGCAATAAAAGACACTTTAAATGCAGCTAAAAATTTGGCATTGAAAAATGCAAAAGATGAACTAACGAAGAAAATTTTAGGTGGCAAATCAGATACCAGCAATACCAATAGTAACGATACGAAAAAACAGTTAGAAGAAAAAGGGAAGGGCTTATTAAAAAGTTTATTTAAAAAGAAAGAGAATTAAATTTTTTGAACAATATTTAATACTATGTATACTTTTTAGAACAGCTTACTATTAATAAAATAAATTATGGTAAATGCAAAAAGCGGTGCAATAGCATCGCTTTTTTTATTATTAGATTTTTAAATGCCCATATTTGGCTTCATCATATTCAAACTTAAAACGCTTGTGACTCCATAAATAATTAGATGGTCTTTCTCTTACACACTGTTCAATGTATTCTATTAGTTTTTTCGTAATTGTTCCAGCTGGTAATTCTTTTGGTGTGGTTGTAAGTACTGAATAATCTATTTTATAATATCCACGTTTTACTTTATAAAAGTTTAGCATTACAACTGCTGTATTCATACGAACTGCACCTTTTTCAGGACCAGCATAAAAAGGTGTTAGTTTACCGAAAAATGGAACCCAATATGCTTTTAACGGATTACTGGGTTTTTGATCGGCCACCAAACCCAATGCGTATTGTTCTTTGGTGTAATTATGAAAGCTGTTCCTAAATTCGGGAACGCCAACTAAAATGGTTCCAAATTGCCCTCTCATTTTTAAAATGAGCTGATTAAAAGCCTGATTACTCAATGGCATAAAAACGCCAATAAAACGACCTTTGTAATTTTTGGCAACTCCCAAATTCACAAACTCCCAATTAAAAAAATGACCTGTATGCAATTGAATATTCTGCCCGGTTGCCTGCAATTTATTCAATAATGTTGCATCTATAGTACAACGTTTATCAAACTCTTTCGGAGAGATAGAGATTAATTTAATCGTCTCCATAAAAGTATCCACAAAGTTGTGGTAGAAGTCTTTGGCAATTCGATTTCTGTCTGATTGTTTTTTTTCAGGGAAAGCAATTTGCAGGTTATTCAGTACTACTTTTTTTCTGTATCCAAAAACATAATAGATCAGTACATAAATTCCATCACCAATAAAATACATGACTTTCCAGGGTAGCAATGATAGTAAGTAGAAAATGGGATAGATGATGTAGTACATGATTTAGTTTAGAGTTTTGGGTTTGGAGTTATTGAAAGATTTTGTTCTATCCTTAAACTTATTTCCTTGAAAGTTGCTTTTGTTTAAATAGCTGATAAATGTGGTTAACATTCTTGCGACTTCATCTGCAATATTAAAATGAATTGTAAAAACTTCTTGAGAAATGTATGTTCTATCCAAGCATCTGTATAATTGTGATTGTACTTCTGCAACTGAACCTCTTGCAATTGTTAGAAATTGAATAAATTCATTTCTACTGCCTCTACCAAATCCTTCAGCAATATTGTCCATTACTGAACCTGCACTTCTATTCAATTGGTCTTTTAAAGAGAAGTCTTTTGACAATTTACCATTTGAGGTTAATGCATATATACTATTTTCAAGCTGTCTAGCTTTTTGCCAAACTGCTAAATCTTCAAAGTTTTTGATAGTAGCCATAGTAGAGAAATTTTAAAATTAAACATAACTCCAAATTCCAAACTAAATAACTCCAAACTAAATAACTCCAAACTATATAACTATTAGACTAAAGTATAATATTCTGCAATAACAAACTCTTATTCAAATGATCAGTATTATAATGCAATCCTCTACTCTCCTTTCTAAACTCAGCAGCTTTTACAATTAAATAACCAACGGTAATTAAATTTCTCAACTCACACAATTGTGGGGATACTTTAGTAGAACGATATAATTCTTCTGTTTCAACAAACAATAAATCCAATCGCTTCATGGCTCTTGCCAAACGAACATCAGTACGAACAATGCCCACATAATCACTCATGATTTGTTGTA
>CALRLF020000176.1:0-3907 GCA_943368475.1 Allobosea thiooxidans | reverse complement strand
ACAGTACTATAAGAGGCAGAAAGAACCTTTCTATCTGGATTCAAATAAAGTTTTCCATTTCTAATTTCTGTTTTACACTGTGGATTTGTACCCCAAGTGCCAGATCCATCAAATTCATTGTTATAAATAACTTCTTCCTGAGCAGAAATGTTAGAAACAAGTAGGCATAACAATACAGTAATTGTAGAAAATAGACGCATAGCGTAATTATTTTTTAATAAACACAAACTCTCCCCCTTCATCACCCACATTTTTAATGGCTGCGTATTGAGGAGAGGTTTCGGAATTATTTAGAATGGCTTCATAAAAACTATCAAACAACTTTTTAGCTGTTAGATATTTTTCCTTGTTCTCTTTTAAATTCTTTTTCAGGTAATAAACAAACTTGCTATTATCGGGAACTGGTTCCAGATTTCCACTGGCCATGATCTTTCGGCTAGGTACAGAGTACTGTTTTTGTACCCCAATACTAGCATCGCTTGATAGACTTCTGGTAAATGCACCACTAAAGCAGGCATCGGCCACCACCAATATATGTTTGGCGCTACTGCGCTTAAGCGCTTTGTTAATGTCATCTGCAGAAATATAACTGGCATTTAGCCCTTTCTTGGCAGAAGAAGGAACCCAGTATCCATCTACATCTCCAAACTTGTCTTTTTCTGCAATCCCATGACCAGCATAAAAAATCAATAAGTTGTCATTCTCGCCCATGGCATTGCTTTTAATAACTAGCGCCTGCATTATCTCTTCTCTGCTTTTGTTATATAGGGTTTCAATGTTTTGAGCTGAAAATGTATAATTAGCTTGTAATATGTTTTTTAGTTCAGTAGCGTCTTTTACTGGATTTTCTAAGTCGGCTATTTTGGGATCTGCATAGTCATTGGCAGCAATCAATAATGCATGAAATTGTGGAGCAGACTCTGTATTGGATACGGGAATAATGATATCTGTTTCTTGTTTTTTTGCTACTGCATTACCCATTACTGTAAAAGTTTTAGAAATGCTATTTCCTTTTTTATCTGCAGCATTGATAACAATACTATTGACCCCAGGTTTCAGGGTTAGTGATGATATGAACAGACCATCCTCTTCAATTTTGGTTACAGGTTTACCATTAATACTGACCGATGCAATGCCCGATGGATCTTTGGCTTTTCCAATTAATTCAATTTTTGAATTGTCTCCAACTATTTGAAGCCCCCTACTTGGTTGGGGGCTAATCAATTGAATTTCTGGAGCAATTTTATCGGTACCTGCTATAATGGTTGTTTTTTTCTGTAAACCCCCAATGGCTTCTAACACGTCTGGTTGAACCTCATTGATTACCAAGCATTGCTCATATACAGCCTTGGCTTCTTTGTTCCTGTTTAATTTCTCTAATACATAACCCTTCAGGCTTAAAACATCAATAAAATCAGTTTCACTATCTTCTTTGTCAATTGAAGATGTGGAATATTCTTCAATGGCTCTATCTAACTCAATTAAAGCCTTAGCGTATTCTTCAGATGCTAAATGATTGGCTACCACAAGATGATATCTTCTTAAGTATTTAAAATCACCGTCTGTATATAATTCAGATTCAATTACTTTTTGTGCAAGCTCTTTTGCTTTTACCAATTGCCCTGTTCTTAATAAAGGCGCTACCAAACTGCTTTTAAAAACTGCAATTTTTGGATTTTTTTGAACAGCTATTTCAAAGTCTGCAATAGCTAATTTATACAGCCCTTGCGCCTTATACATAATACCTCTATTAAAATAAACACTAAAATAGGTAGGGTCTGTTTGAATAGCAGTTGCATAATCCATTTTGGCTAGTTCAAACTGTTTGGTGATTCTATAAAATCGCGCCCTAGCGGTATAAACACTTACGTTTTTTGGTTCCAAACTAATGGCCTGATTAAAATCGGCCAAGGCAAGGTCCTGTTTTTTTAAGTCCATATAAAAATTAGCCCTTGTAGTTAAGGCTATTGCTTTCCCACTAATTTTTACAGACTCATTGAAATCATTAATGGCAAGTTCAATATTCCCCAGTTCTTTATAGGTGTAAGCTCTGCTAGAATATAGATAATTTAATTTGGGGTTAATTCTGATTGCAGTTGTGTAATCAAGAATTGCTAAATCATATAACTTTTGATTTCTATAAACTGATGCTCTGTTAGTATAGGCAGTTATATTTGTGGAATCAATTTTTAGTATTTTTCCGTATTCCAAAGCCGCTTTTTCATAATCTTTTAAAATACCGTAAATACTAGCTCTGGAGCGATATGCTGCAAAGTTTTTGGGATCAATTCTAATCACCTGTGTGTAACAATTAATGGCAGAATCGTATAATTTATTTGTTCTTAATACTTCTCCTTTTTTTGAATATGCATCGGTAGATTTTGGATCTAATTTTATGGCCTCATTTAATTCAGCTAAAGCAATTTCATTTTTCTTTTGATCATAATAAATACCGCCTAATTTATAATGGTAAAAGGCATTTTTAGGATTTAATCTAATAGCTTCTTTATAGTCACTGATGGCAATATCAATTTCAGGTTCTTTTTTAAATTGATAAGCAGCTCCGCGCCAATCATAGGTATACGCTATTTCAGGCTTTAGATTGATAGCTTCTGTGAAACTAACAATGGCTCTATCATAATCCCGCTTGTTATATAACCCTTTACCTTCCTCAAATATTTTATTAAACTTACCATCTAGCGAATAAGCTGGAGCTTCATGCTCACCTGATAGGTAGACAATTTTTACATAATCAATAGCTATTAATTTTTCATTTCCTATTTGATATCCTATTTTTTTAATAGTTACAGGATTATATTTATTCTGGAATACCGTTTCATTGTTTACTACAAAAGAAATGGTATTCCCTATTTTCAAAATAGAAACTGTATTAGAAACCGAGTTGCCTTTTTTTATTATGTGATCCTCTTTCCAGTCTGTTGACAACGAAGAATCACCTGGTAACAAAATCTTCCATGTCCCATCTGACAAAAGCCAGATGCCAAATCCTTTTGATAGTTCATCGTTTTGATAACAAAAAAGTCCTACACCATAATCATCAATGCCTCTTTCTTGCTGATATGTCCATTCTACTTTAAAATCTTTATTGCTATCAAATGGTTTTTGAAGACTATTATATAGTGTCCATGTTTTCCCTTTTGTTTTTGATTCAAAATAATATTTCCCATTTTTTAATTCATAAGAAGTTGACTCATTGGATCCAATTGACCAATTGTTTCTATTGTCAATAAAATCATCATAAAAGATAGTTTCTTCCTTTTGCGCAAAGAGACTATTGGCCAACAATGTTGACATGTAAAGAAGAAATACATATTTCATAACGCAATTATTTTTTGATAAACACAAACTCTCCCCCTTCATCACCCACATTTTTAATGGCTGCGTATTGAGGAGAGGTTTCGGAATTATTTAGAATAGCTTCATAAAAACTATCAAACAACTTTTTAGCCGTTAGATATTTTTCCTTGTTCTCTTTTAAATTCTTTTTCAAGTAGTACACAAACTTGCTATTATCGGGTACAGGTTCAAGATTTCCACTTGCCATAATCTTGCGGCTAGGAACCGAATACTGTTTTTGTACACCAATACTGGCATCGCTTGATAGACTTCTGGTAAACGCGCCACTAAAACAGGCATCGGCCACCACCAATATATGTTTGGCGCTACTGCGCTTAAGCGCTTTGTTAATGTCATCTGCAGAAATATAACTGGCATTTAGCCCTTTCTTTGCTGAAGATGGAACCCAGTATCCATCTACATCTCCAAACTTGTCTTTTTCTGCAATTCCATGACCAGCATAGAAAATCAATAGGTTGTCATTCTCGCCCATGGCATTGCTTTTTACTACCAATGCTTGCATGATTTCTTCACGGCTTTTGTTATAAAG
>CALRLF020000175.1:0-3921 GCA_943368475.1 Allobosea thiooxidans | reverse complement strand
CCATGCATTTTGAAAATTAAAGCCACCTGTAATGCCATCTATATCCATTACTTCTCCTGCAAAAAATAAATGAGGTACAATTTTGCTTTGCATGGTATTGGCATCAATTTCACTCAACTTAATACCTCCACAGGTTACAAATTCTTCTTTAAAAGTAGTTTTACCTTTTACTGTTAATTCAAAAGCAGTTAAGCATTTAATCAGCTGATTTTGTTGTTTGCTATTAATATCGCCCCAACGTTTTTCTTCAGTAATAGAGCAGGTTTGTAAAAAGAAACTCCACAACCTGTTGGGTATGCCAAATGGGTTTTTATTGTAGATTTTATTTGAAGAATATTGAGCTCGTAAATATTGCCATTCTTCTTGTAGGCTTTGCTCACTATATTCAGTTATCCAATTTACTAGAACTTCAAAATGATAGGCTTTTTCACCCAACTCTCTTGCCCCATACGCAGAGAGTTTTAACACAGCAGGACCACTTAACCCCCAATGGGTAATGAGTAATGGACCTTCATTACTTAGCTTACTACCTTTAATTTTCACAATCGCTTTTTCTACTGCCACACCCATTAACGACGTAATGCCACTATCAGGAATATTAAACGTAAATAAAGAAGGCAATAGTGGCTCTATAGAATGTCCCATTTTTTGTACCCACTGAAACTGTAATGCTTTAGGATAACCGCCAGATGCAACACAAAGAAAATTTGCTTCTATTGTTTTGGTATTGGCGAAAGTGAGCCTAAACAAAGCATCCTGCTTTTCTATTAAAGTAACTTCAGCACCCAATTTAACTTCAACATTGTATTTATTGGATTCTTGTAATAAGCACTGTGCAATGGTTTCAGAAGAATTGGTTACTGGAAACATCCTTCCGTCGGCCTCAGTTTTTAATTGTACACCTCTTTCTTCAAACCACTCAATGGTATCTTTTGTATTAAACCAGTGAAAAGATTTTTTAAGAAAATTTTGCCCTCTTGGATATTTTTTTACCAACTCATTTATTTCGAAACAACTATGGGTAACATTGCATCTTCCTCCCCCACTGACCCTTACTTTGCTCAATACTTTATTGCTTTTTTCAACAATGGTTACTTTAAGCAAAGGGTTTAACCTTGCTGCATTAATTGCACAAAAAAAACCTGCTGCTCCTCCGCCTATTACTACTAAATGTTGCTGCATAATGTTCCCTCCTTTTCTCAACAATAATTACCATGTAAAACCTGGCCAATAAAAAAAGAAAATACGCCAATCACCGTCTTCTAATTGTAGGTATAATTTAAATTGACTTTCTATTTGTATTTTTTCATTGCTTTCTAATACTGCACTATACTTTAAGCCCCCTTCAGCAAAGCCAAAGCCCATTTTTTTATCAGCTTCATTAATTTCAAAGCTAGTATCCCCTATAAAAAAATTAGGGTCTTCAAATGCTTTATAAGCAGCAAAAATATTGTTGAACTTTTGCAGTACAGTTTCTCTACTTACAATTTGCTGTGTATCGGTTAAAAACTCATCGGCTAATTCCCAACTGTTTTCATCAAAATTCATATTAAACCAATGTGCAATGAATTCATTGGCTTGGTCTTCAATGGCCAATTTATGATTCGGATAAAACTCCTCGTAACTATAGTGTGTTGTCATGCCATCTATATGTACCAGTTTGGTTTCATGCTTAAACAAATCTTCTGTTATAAATCGATACTTTTCTCTAATAGAATAATCTCCTCGATAATCAACAGCAATGTGATTGTTGTCTAATATTTGATTGATTCTTTCAAAAGCAATAACCAATTCATCGTCATTCAAATCTTCCCCTTTTACAAATGTTGGCTCTTGAATAATTTGGTAAATTGTTGTAGAAGAAACCTGCTCGTACTGATGTTCGAACGACAAGATATTTTTCAAAAAAAGGTTTTCAATTTCTGGTGGTAAGTTTTCAGTGCCATCCATACCCTCAATTTCTCCACCCAATTCAGCTTTTAACTTTAACCTAAGTATTTCATTTTCTATTCTTAGTTGTTCCTCTTCATCATCGCTAAACTTTTCTGGAAATTCGTTTTCATTATCCATAACAGCATTTTTTTAAAGATAAGCAACAGGTAGTAAAAACAAAAAACGGTACCAGCAAAACTTTTGCTAATACCGTTTCAAGTAGGGCTGAAATTAATTATAATAACTGGTATTCAAATTTGGATTGGCTGTTTCTGCAGCTTCGATAATGCTGTAGTCCGACAAAATAAGAGCCTTGTT
Organism: Allobosea thiooxidans; assembly: GCA_943368475.1. GTDB lineage: Bacteria > Bacteroidota > Bacteroidia > Chitinophagales > Chitinophagaceae > UBA1930. The sequence continues at coordinate 1,671 of CALRLF020000175.1, read as the reverse complement.
TTTCTTAACACACACATCATGCTCAAAATGTACAGAAGGCTTGCCATCTTTGGTTCTTACTGTCCAGCCATCGTCATCTGTATATACTTCTTTTACACCTAAATTAATCATGGGTTCTATAGCCAAAACTAAATTTTCTTTCAATTTTGGGCCACTGCCACGCTTGCCATAATTGGGCACTTGTGGATCCTCATGTAAACTTCTACCCAAACCATGACCAACCAATTCTCTAACAACACCATAACCATATTTACGTTCGGTATGTTCTTGTATTGCAAAAGCAATATCACCAATACGATTGTTTACAGTTGCTTTTTCAATCCCTTTGTATAGGCTTTCTTTCGTTATTCTAACCAAGTCTAACACCTCTTTTGGCACTTCACCTATTATAAAAGTATAGGCATGATCGCCATGCCAGCCATTTAAAATAACCCCTAAGTCAATCGACACAATATCACCATCTTTTAATACTGAATTATTGGGAAAACCATGCACCACCACATCATTAACACTTGCACAAATACTAAACGGATAAGTGCCATGGTAATTTTTAAACGACGGAACTGCGTTGTTATCCCTTACAAATCTTTCACACAAAGTATCTAACTGCATGGTGGTAACACCAGGCTTTAAAATTTTTGCAACTTCGGCCAGTGTTTTACTAACCAATGTTGCCGATTGTTTCATTAAAGCAACCTCTGCTTCTGTTTTATAAATAATCATACCGTTGGGTCTAAAACTCATTAAAAAATATTTTTGTAACCAGCTGCTGTACAAAACTAAACTGCAGTTGCAAAGTTTTATCCTGCATCATTGCAGGACACCCTTCAACGACAAAATATAGTTGAGCAAAATACTATTAAAAAGAAACCTGCCAGAGTTTGTCCGACAGGTTTCAGTATTGTAAAAAATTGTATTCAATTAAATTACATAGCACTTGTAGGCAAAGAAGACGAAGTTTGTCTTCCTTGTACACGTCCACTACTCATCAATCCATCATATTGACGCATTAATAAATAAGTTTCTATTTGTTGTAAGGTATCTAATACAACACCTACCATAATCAGTAAACTTGTACCACCAAAGAATGTACTGAAAGATTGCGTAACACCTAATCTTTGAGCAAATCCTGGCATAATACCCACAACTGCTAAGAAAATCGCACCTGGCAAAGTAATTTTATCCATGATAGAACCAATATAATCAGCTGTTGGCTGACCAGGTTTAACACCAGGAATAAAACCATTGTTACGTTTTAAATCTTCAGCTATTTGCTTTGGATTAAAAATCAATGCAGTGTATAAGAAAGTAAATCCAATAACCATAATAGAGTAAACCAACATGTACCAAAAATTGCTATGATCATTAAATATTCTTACAATACCTTTTGCACTATCTAAGTTGGTAAAAGAAACCAATGTTGGTAAAAACATAATTGCCTGAGCAAAAATTATTGGCATAACACCAGCACTGTTTACTTTAACAGGTAGAAATTGTCTTGCACCCCCAAATTGCTTATTACCAATAATTTGTTTAGCGTAGTTAACAGGTATTTTTCTTACCCCTTGTACAAGGATAATCAATCCCATAATTATAGCTACCAGAATCGCAATTTCAATTAAAAATACCAATAAACCTCCACCACCTTTTTCTTGTTTGGTGTAAAATTCT
>CALRLF020000174.1:0-3944 GCA_943368475.1 Allobosea thiooxidans | reverse complement strand
TACTTGTTTGTTGTTCTTTTCTACCCAATTAGAATTGTTTGTCATGATTAGAGGTATCAAATTTTAAAATTGGGGGCCTCAGAAAAAGTCTCTCTTTTCCAATTTACACTAACAGATGAACCATTTGCTAGAAAAATACTGTCTGCTTGTTTTTGACTTAGTTCTGCAAAGGAAGGGCCATACATTTCTCCAAAGTTGCAATCAACTTCCGAGCTTAGTAATTGGTTGGTCTGCCATTTTGGATGGTTAATTCTATAAGACTGGGTTGTATGCTGGTCAATTTTTGTAAAACCAAAATAGCGTTCAAAAATAAATTCCTCCATACTGCCAGTGGCTATTTGCTGTTGACTAGCATGGGCAGATACCTTTATTGAATTCCATTTTTGATTCATTTTCCATGAGTAACTGATTTTTTTTGGATCAGTTAATTCAATGGAATGTTTGGTGGGAATAGAAATATAGTGCTCCTTATACAGTTTGTTGGCAATCACGGCCACAATTTTAAAGGGAACGGTTTCATTGATAAATACAACGCCTTTTTGAATTTTTCTACCTACTGTTCTTTTTACATAAAACCTGAGATTGACTTCTTCAAAAGATCCAAATAAGGGAATAGTAATACCAAATAAGCTTGTTTTTTTGAACATAAATCCTACAAGACTAACATAGGCTTTTTGATCATAATAGTCTAGTTCAACGCCATTTGGTAGCAACGGAATTAATACAGATGGGTCAACTGAGTAATTAGCCATGATTAAGTTTTCCCAATTGGCTTTTAAAAATATGTCTGCCATAAATATCAGTTCAGCTATTAAAACAATCCCCAAGCGTATCAAAAAGAACAACAATGCATCAGTTCAATTGTTTTAGATTTTCGATAATACTTACTAATGCTTCTAATCACATAAGGATTAATATTGGAGAAATATTGCTATTCAAGAATTTTTGGATGGGAAATTGGTTAATTGGATGGAGCATGTAACTGAACAAGCCTATTTAAAAAAATAGTGATTCTACCTCAGGTAATCGACTTTTACATAGTTAAACCAGCCATCTTTAGAGGCTTTGCAAGGTTTCTATGTATTAATGAACTCAATTGAATGAGTAAATGAACTAATCTATTTTTTGAGACAATTGGGTATCATCAAAAAAATTTCTGATATCAGTCTTTAGAATTTTTGCAATCCTATATAAGGACATAACGGTAGTATTAACTTCACCCCTTTCTATTCTTCCTATTTGCCTGTATTCAATACCAGAGTCAAAAGACAAGGAATCCATGGTAATATTATTATCTGTTCTAATCCTTCTTACATTAGCGCCAATCATTTTTAAAAACTCCTTATTCTTCGGATTTACCATACCCGAAATTCAACTTGTTTTAACTCAAAATTTAGGCAATAAATGACCTATTTTAATGGATTTAAATACTCGATAAGTTTGTAATTATCATAATAATCAAGCCTGTTACAGGACATTTCCATTATTTGTATTTGATTAAAATTTTAATCTATTTTAAAAAAGGAAAAGATGATACATTTCTACATGAAGCACTTCTGCTATTCGAAAAACAGAAAGAATAGATGTATTGATTTCGCCCCTTTCAATTCTGCCTATTTGTCTATAGTCAATCTCTGAATTAAAAGCAAGACTTTCCATAGTAAAATGCTGTTCTTTCCTGATTCGTCTAAGATTATTGCCGAATGCCTTTAAATAATTATCATGTCTACTAATTCTCATTACAATTTCATCTCCATATAAAGGTCTTCATAAATTACTGTATAGTACCCATAGTCAGTAATCTTAATATTATAAAATTTACAGGTAATTATATCTTTTGAATAGTTAATGATGATTGTTGGAAATTACGAATCAACGGTTCGGAGGGGCAAATTTAGTAATACATAAATAGGACATTTCAGACCTATTTTAATACAGTTTATGTAAATAAATTACCTACAATTCGGAATAATAAAAATGATTGCTATGCTCTTAACTATTCAATCAAGAATTGAACAAGAACTTGAAAATGCAAAACGCATGATTCAGTTTAATAATGCAGTCAATCAAACAATTTTAAACGCAAAAACGATCAATGAGCTTTTTAATAAAATCTGTATAGCAATAATAGAAAATACGCTACTCGGAATTTCTCTTGATAAAAATAAAAGTCAATATAGAGATATTGTAAAAATTAACTGGTTATCTAATTCAGAGGGGTATTTAAGTTCCTTTGAAAATCATCACTATTTTAATGACCAAGAATTAATTGATTCCCCTTTAAATGAAACAATACAAGCAACTCAATTTATCTGTTCTAATAATATTGAAACTGATTTGAGACTCTCTCAATGGGCCTCTATTATTTTAGAGAAAGGATATAAATCTCTATTTGCATCACCTATAATAGTAGAAAGCAAATTAATTGTTGTGATAAATTTGTATTCTAGAGACGCAAATTATTTTACCGAATCTGAAATAAATTTGTTTTTACAATTGAGGGGAAATATTGTCTTCTGTATTAATGCAATTAACCTTGCCAATTTGAATAATAAATTGGAATTACAAAAACATTAAACTTCTAGAGGAATGCAATAAAAATGAAAATGACATAGATAATTTTGCCTATGTACTCAGTCATTATATTCGAAAACACGTAGTTAATATAATGGGCTTAAATAGATTATTTTTAAAAGAAAAAGTTGACCCTAAAACCAGCGAATTAGTTGGGCATATTTCTCAAGAAGTAAAAAACTTGGATGCGGTTATTAAAGAGGTTTCTACTATTTTGAATTTTAGAGGTAGTTCTTCTGTAGATAAGGTTTCAATCAATTTAGAAGAACTTATGCAAGAGATTCTTCATGAGGAGCAATCATATTTACAATTGAAAAAAGCGCAGATTAAATATGATTTTGCAATTATTAATTTAGCAGAAAGCAATAGGATTAGTCTTAAAAAAATATTTATAAAAATTATTTATAACGCAATTCGTTTTTCTCAAACAAATACTACACCCATTATTGAAATAAGATCCGAATTAAGTAATGGGTTTATTCATATCCATTTTAAAGACTATGGGATTGGTATTGATTTAAAGCGACGCCAATATGATTTCTTTAAAAATTTTAGTCTGAATCAATCTGGCAATGGCTTTGGATTATTATTGATTAAAAAACATATGGATAATATCAACGGAAAAATTGAAGTAAAAAGTATCGTTGATAAATGGACTGAATTTATCATCTACTTACCATTGGTTCATGAAATGTCTTAGAAACCAGATTCACAAAATAGTATTCTCGATAAATTAAATAGGTCTTTGCTTATTTTTTGTCTACAAATTCTGTTTCACCCAACCAAGCAGCCAATTCCATTTTAATAGCGGCACCAATGATTTTTTGTTTGGCAGGATCTGTAAGTAAAGCCCTACTCACCGCATTGTCGCCAATTTCTAACAAGACCCTATAGGGAGCTTTGTTTACGTGCTCGTCTAAGCTATAAAAACTCAATTTACCAGTTGCAGCGCATTTGTAATCATTTCTCCCCGTAGTACTATCTAATAATACACCTCTGTTTTCCAAATCGGTTGCAGCAGCAATGGCTTTAATTAACCTTGCAGCAAGCACTCGATTAGCTGCTTCATAATTATCTCCATAATGTATATAACCCCAAACCGCATTTCTTTTAGTGCCTCCATTGTTGTGAACAGCAATCAATACTTGGGGTTGCAGTTTATTGGCCGCTTCTATCTCAAATGCATAACCCGAAATTTTGCCATCTACAACAGCCGATGTTTCTGCAACAGAAGTATTGCTACCCACATTGGCATGATGTACACCGGTCTCCCCAAAACTCCACACTTTGTATTCCTTTAAATGAGGTTTGGTTTCCATAGCAGCTTCAACAATGGCATTACAAGTGGCGGCTTCACTAAAATCAACACC
>CALRLF020000173.1:0-3963 GCA_943368475.1 Allobosea thiooxidans | reverse complement strand
TTTTATTTTACAAATAACATATAACCCATCATCTGTAATGGTGGCAGCATAACCACGTTCAATGGTTACCCAAACTGCAAAACCTTTATCTGCACCACCCTTTGAATAATTTCGATATAAACTTTGAATAATCAATTTACCATCACCTTCTTGTGGAGTTATTGTATAAACGGTAAAACTGCCATCATTACTAATTAATTTTTCACCTATACTTTGCCATGCATCATATACGCTATGATCTAATACACTAAGATCTAATGGTTTTTTTTGAGCATTTACAGATGTACCTGCTGCAAACAACAGAATGAGTAGAAGATACTTTTGCATAAGTTTTTGTTTACTTTTTTATAAAATGACTCAACAATTTATATTGAATACTGTTATTTTAATAAACAATTCAGTTAATATGAAGTTGATTAGTTTAATAAGCAGTCTATTTTTTTTGTTGAATACTGTTCAATCACAAAATAGTGGTAGTATATCTGGAACAATTATAGACAAAAATTCGCAGAAACCTATTCAGGGTGTTGCAGTGGTTGTAGACAACAGCAATATAGGGACAGTTACCAATGTGAATGGACAGTTCTCTATAACAGGACTTACTACAACAGCACACAATATTCGTTTTTCTTACATTGGTTATATTACCCAAGCCAAATACAATGTAATTGTTAGTTCAGGTAATATTACTGTTTTTAGCATAGAGCTTGAACAAGAAGCAAAAGAATTAAACAACGTTACTGTAAAAAGTAAACGTTTAAGTGTTAAAGCTGCTTCTTTAGAAACACCATTAAGTGTACAACGTTTAACAACAGAAGAAATTAAAGCAAATCCTGGTGGTAATTTCGACATTAGCCGTGTAATTCAGGCTTTGCCAGGTGTTGGAGGAACAGATGCAACAGCTGGCTTCAGAAATGACATTATTATAAGAGGTGGGGCACCCAACGAAAATGTTTTTTATTTAGATGGTATCGAAATACCGGTAATTAATCACTTTGCTACACAAGGTAGTGCAGGCGGACCAACAGGCATTTTAAATGTTAGCTTTATTGAAGATGTAAAATTAAGTAGTAGTGCTTTTGATGCAAGAGCTGATAATGCACTATCGTCGGTATTTGAATTTAAACAAAAAAAAGGCAACACCAACAAACTACAAGGCAATATAAGATTGAGTGGCACTGAATTGGCAGCTACATTTGATGGCCCATTGGCAAAAAATAAAAACAGTACATTTCTGGCTTCGGTAAGAAGAAGTTATTTACAGTTTTTATTTCAGGCAATTGATTTGCCAATACGCCCCAATTATTGGGATTTTCAATTCAAAACAACCCATCAATTAAACAAAAAAACAACCCTCACATTATTGGGCGTTGGGGCATTAGATGAGTTTAGTTTTGCAGCCCCTAAAAAAGCAACACCTGAGAAATTGTACGTATTGAACAGCAATCCTTCGATTAATCAAAACAGTTATACTATTGGGGCAGCTGTAAGGCAACAAATAAATAAAGGTTACTGGAATGTAACGTTGAGTAGAAATTATTTTGATAACGATTTACAAAAATTCGAAAATAATTTAGGTCCAATAAAAGGTTTGCAAACACTGGCCTCTCAATCATCAGAAACAGAAAATAAAATTCGTTTCGATGTAAATACCAACAACAATGGTTTTAAGCTGAGTTATGGAGCTATGCTACAATTAAACGATTACAAGAGCAATACCAATCAACTCATTCAACCCGAAATAAGAGACAACAATAACAATATTGTTTCTAATGCGGTATTTGCAAACTTTAACAGCAATATTCAACTATTTAAAGCTGGTATTTTTATTCAGGCAGGTAAACGCTTTTTTGAAAATCGTTTAGGTGTTAGTGCAGGCGTTAGAACAGATGGAAATAATTTTACTGAGAATGGTTGGGATATTGCCCAAACCATTAGCCCACGTATAAGCTTTAGCTATGTATTAACCAACAAATGGAATTTGAATGCATCAGTTGGACGATACAGTAAAATACCTCCTTACACCATCTTGGGTTTTAAAAACAACAATAACCAACTGGTTAATAAAAGTAGCAAATACATTATCAGCAACCATTATGTGGTTGGTGTTGAATATTTAAAGAACGACGCAACCCGATTTACAGTTGAAACTTTTTATAAACAATACAGTAATGTTCCTGTAAGTGTAAAAGATGGCATTAGCTTAAGCAATTTGGGAGCCGATTTTAGCATATTGGGCAATGAAGCCATTACCAGCACTGGTAAAGGTAGAAGCTATGGAATTGAATTTTTTGCACAACAAAAATTAACCAAACGTTTTTTTGGCGTATTTAGCTACACTTGGTTTAAAAGTGAATATACCAATGCTAATAATCAATACACACCAAGTAGTTGGGATAATAACCATTTGCTAAGTTTAACCTGCGGTTATAAGTTTAATAGAAATTGGGAATTGGGCCTAAAATTCAGGTATCAAGGTGCTGTACCTTTTACTCCATTTGATGATGCTGCCAGCAGAGCCAATTATTTATCATTGGGACAAGGCACTTTAAACTACAGCCAAATTAATAGCCAAAGATTGAATGCCTTTAATTCCAGCGATATTCGTATAGATAAGAAATGGAACTACAAAAAAGTAACACTCGATTTATATTTAGATATTACCAACTGGTATGCAGCTAAAGCCCCTGGTGCATTGCAATACACTTTTAAAAGAAACGATGACAATACAGCTTTTGTAACAACCGATGGTCAACCAATAAAACAAAATGGAAGTAATGCCATTCCATTTTTATTGTTCAACAATGATGCTCAGGTTACACCCACCATTGGTTTTATTGTAGAGTTTTAATACCATTAAACCCACCCCTTTTAAGTTTATTCTTACCGTAAGTTTTAATTCACCCCTCCAATGGAGGGGAAGATCATCATTCTTTACAATTCGTGTAATTCTAATAATTCGTGCAATCAATTCAATTCGTTAAATTCTTGTAATTCGTATTCAATAGTTAACTTCATTTTTCAATTTACATTCATGAAAAAAATATTGTTTTTAACTTGTTTATTTGCTGCAACTATTTCATTTGCACAAAAAACAACGTATATATTGGTTCGTCATGCTGAAAAAGATACCACAGCACAGGGTTCAACTATGATGCAAGCAGATCCTCCATTAACAAAACAAGGAGCAGAAAGGGCACAACGGTTGGTAGAGACACTAAAAAAATATACACCTGATGCTATTTACAGCACCAATTATATAAGAACAAAAAATACGGTAGCCCCATTATCGAAAAAACTAGGATTGCCTACATTAACCTACAACGCCAAAGAGCTGAATTATTTTGCAGAACAATTACTAAAAGAAACAGATAAAACGATTGTTATTGCAGGTCATAGTAACACCACACCTGCATTGGTTAATTTATTAATCAAAAAAAATAGTTATCCTGCTTTAGATGAATCGGTGTACAATAAAATTTATATCGTAACTGTAACCAGCAACAATACCCATGTTGAAGTGATTGATTATTAATTCACTGCTACAACTGCATCTTTTATTAACAGTTTAGTTTGCATCAACAATAAAATTGTAGATAACTAATTACAAAACATGTAATTAATACACAAATAGTATTATTGAAACAAATACCCCCTTATTTTTGTGAAACTAACAAACGATTGTTTACTATGTCATTACCTACTATTTCTATTCCAACAGAGAAATTGCTGCAAATTGGCATCTCTGAAAGTACCAGTATTCACTACCAGTTAACGCCTGAAGAGCTTACTGAGCAAACTATTTTAAGGGGTCAAGGTGTATTAAACGACACTGGGGCTCTTTGCATTAAAACTGGAGAATTTACAGGCAGAAGTCCGCAAGATAAATTCATTGTAAAGGATGATTTAACTGAAAAAACAGTTCATTGGAACAATTTTAACATTCCAATCGATGAAAAATAT
>CALRLF020000172.1:0-3977 GCA_943368475.1 Allobosea thiooxidans | reverse complement strand
GTATTTAGGTAATATGGATTCTTGCCTACATAAGACAAAACAAGGAATAAAATGGTATAATAAAGCATTGGAAATAATATACCAATTCCTAAATACTTCAAACGTTTAGTTGAAAGTTCAATTCCTAGTGCTTCTAAATTTCTTTTCTCAAAAAGTCTTAATAAAGCCCATGAAATGAATAGTTCAATCAGAATGCCTATCATTTATCCTTAAGTTTTGCTTTGGTTTCAAAAAACCGTCTAATTGTCTAGTATTACTGAAGTTAGTATTTTTTAATAAAGCCTAGCTCCACTTACAGCAATACCAATTCCTTACACAACTAAACTTGATTTAATTTTGATTTAAGCATATAGGCATATATTTGTTTCTTAAAATCTGGCTGTACAGTTGCCGCTTCTGAAGGGACAAAATGTAAAAAGGGATGAAACTCTCTACAGCTTATGTAAATTATTCACTAATCTTAAATTTAAATCCATGTCAAAAAAGACAGCTGAACCTAGGAAGAATAAGCCTACTAAAAAGAAAAGTTCTGCGCAGAAGAAAGCGGATCCTAAGAAAAAAGCACGCTAAGGTCAAAAAATTAAGAGCCCGGTTCAAAGAACTGGGCTTTTTTGTGTCAACATATGTTATTTGCCTTCTCGGTCAGACTGTTTTTGTCTAAACCATCCTTCAAATGGCTTTACCGTTGCAAAAACCGGTTTTCCATCTTTATTTCTTCCGGGGATATTACAGGTCCATAAAAATTGGTCTACATCAGGTTGAATATTTTCATACGCAGCATCGGGTAGGGGAACTTTTATGCGACCGTTCCAAACTGCTCCTGTTTGTCCAGCGTAACTGCCAATGCCTATATAAATAAATGGGTTCCCTTTGGGCCCTTGGACAAAAGGACCAATAATTGTGGGAACTGATCCATTTATCTCTTTTACCTGAATAGTGAAATTAAATTTGAGGTCATGGCCGCTTCCTAATTGTCCTTGCAAGGTCTCGTAGACAGAACCCTTGCCTTTCTGTAATCCATAACGGGTTCCCTCAATAGGATTTTTGAGCACTATTCTCAAATTAATTTCTGTAGTCATACGCTAGGAATTGGAATTAATGAGAATTCTTATTTGGGATTAATACTACTTAATAAAACAGTTCTATTTTTATCGGTAATTGTTAAAACAAGGCAGGGCTTTGCATTTGTTTTTCTTATATCATTTCCTTTCATTGCAAACTCTTCCTGCTTGTTGTCAGCAATATAAATTTCTGTACCAACGGGGAAACTATATTCTTTAATGCTATTCGGGTCAACATTGCTTACCCTTGTTTGACCTTTCCCATCGGGAGTGTATATTATTAGTGAAAGATGGTAAACATCTTTATAGTCATTCTTAAAACTTATTTTAATGTTGTCTTGTCCAAAAACGGAAAAATTTAAAACTGTGAAAATGCATAGAATTACTAGTTTCATATAAAATATTTTAAAGTTCAAATAGTATACGAAAAAATAGTTAGAATAGTTTTATTTTCATCACAGTTCTAAATAATACTCCATTCTTAATACAGTTGAATTGTTTTGCGCAAAACAATTTTTCACAGAAGCACTTCAACCCCCATATTGCCAAACCAATGTTATTGGCTGTCTTTCTTGTCTTTTTTTTCAAATCCTACTGTATTAAACCATGCTATTTGAGGTCTAGATTTTGGATAACCGTTTTGAATGCGATACAATTTTCGTTCTTCGGTAAAATCCCACCATGTTTTATTTTGATCGTTTGTTTTTGCATAGTGCACTACTAATCTGAACTGGTCTTCAACACAAGGGTCTGTCCAATATCCTTTTTTTAGTTCGTATTCGTCTGTCAGCTTAGCACCGTCTTTGTGCTTTAGTTCATTGAGTGAATAATAACCTAAAAACACAAGATCTTCGGCAAACTTTATCCCAACTGTAGGAACGGTTTGAAATTCTGCCAATGCATATATTTCTTTTGCTCTATCAGCAGTAGCGTTTAAAAAGACTTCCAATTCGTCAGTTGCAAAGTCAAGTATGTTAGCAATTTTGATTTTATGCTTTCTTAAATTTGCTTTTTCAATATCCGTCAGCGGAAGTTTTATGTTTGACTTATTTTTCATCTTTGGCAAAAGTTAGCAAATAACATTTGATATCTTTTACGATAAAGTTTGGTGATATTGAATTCATGTTTCATTAATTTTATTGTCTGGTTAAGATCGCAGTGTTGTTTGTCAAGGATGCCACCAACAACCTGGTCACTATTTTTTAGATGCTACTTTTAATGGCTGTGCAGAAGATTCATGGGCATAAATTATTTTCCATTCATTATCTTTTTTGCTAAATAGCATACTGCCTACATATGGGTCAATTTTCATCTTCTCACCTGTCTTGAGTTCAAACTCATTTTTTCCTGTCCAAGTGCACATAATTAAGTCCTTAGAAAGAAATTTGAAGTCCTCTTTTACAGTTGTAAAGCTCATGCTTTTAACTGACTTGAAGGATTCGGTTTGAACCTGCATCATCTTTTTGAAATCTGTTTCTGATCCGTCTGGGCTAATTATTTTAAAATCAGGGTTATTGGAATAAGGTTTTAATGCAGCCTCTGCATTTAGTTCTTTAGCTCCGTTTATAATTTCTTTAATTCGTCCTGAGATTTCTTTTTTGGCAACTTCTTTTTCACTGGCAGATAATTCTGTTGTTTGGGCATCTGCTGCATTTTTGTTTACATTAGTCCCACAACTAAAAAGCAATACTGAAGAGCAAAGAATTATGCTTGTCAAAAATTTGTTCTTTTTCATTTATTATTTATTTGAATGGTACGACTTTTCATATTAATGCTAAAATCCTGCCTTTTCCAAGATTTCAAGTATGTTGGTCATTTTGTTGTCTTTCAAATATTTAAGCAATTCTTCTCTTGGGGGCTGGTTACTCACATAAGGATTTGATCCCGATCCTTTATAAAGACCACCACCCGGGCCGGTATAAAGTCCACCACCAGGACCAGTATAAAGACCACCGCCTGGTCCTGTGTAAAGTCCTCCACCAGTGCCATTATAAAGACCGCCGCCTGGTCCTGTGTAAAGCCCTCCTCCAGGTCCAGTATAAGCTCCACCACCTGGTCCTGTATACATTCCGCCTCCTGGTCCGGTATAAAGCCCACCACCTGGTCCGGTATATCTGTCTCTTGGCCAAACGTTTTTCTGGCTGCAAGAAACTAATCCCGTTATAATTAGAGCTAACAATAAAATTATCTTTTTCATTTTACCTTTTTTGAATACAATAAGAAGTTATATTTTGAATTTGATTGTTATCGTCAAACTCATATACATCGCAAGCTGAAATAAATGAAACTCGTTGGTTATTTCTCAGAAATTCAGCAGTTCCATTAATTACTACTTTATTTCCTTCAGCTATTATATTCAGTGTTTTGAAATCAGTTGTTACAGATTTGAAGTAACTACTGACTTGCTCACAATTGTCTATGATTGCTTGTTTACCTATAAAAGTATCTTCTTCTACAATAGTCCAAACTGCTGTGTCTAAAATGAAATTGTTTGTTTTCTCAAATTCTCCATTTGAGAAAGCTTTTGCTATTTCTGTTTTTGTCATATTTTCAATTCAATATTTTTTCAATTTTATTTCACTGCTTTTATCCATTCATATATAATTGTTGCCAATTCAGTTTTTCCATTTTCAATGTCTTGCAAGCTTTTAAAAGTTACGATGGCTCTATCATTTTCTTTCCAAACCAACATTTTACTTTTATTAGCTATCAATTTATCTTTTGGTTGCTCTTTCTTTTTAGCACCTCTATGAAAGATTAACTGTACTTGTTTAGTTGGTGGCTGAACTCTCATTGTAATTCGGTCTTCGTTGTCAATGCAGTAGTTAGGCCCATTCCATTTTATATTTTCAGATATGTTCTTATTTGCTGATAAAATACAATTTCTTAGTTGCTCAATTTCTTTAATAAACGGAT
>CALRLF020000171.1:0-3994 GCA_943368475.1 Allobosea thiooxidans | reverse complement strand
GAAACCGAAAAAGGTTACAACAACTTATTTAATTAACCTGACTAATAAGGGATAACATATTAGTTAGAGTTAATTAACAATTAAAATAAAAATGATAATAATACCTTAAACTAAAATCAAGTGCCATGAAAAAACTATTATTCCTTTTTTCCTTTTTTTCCCTAATATTTTTAAAAGCAAATTCTCAATTATCCCAAGGAAATTGGCTGGTAGGTGGTTCAGGGAGTTTTAATTCAAGGAATGGTTCCTACATAACTACAACAATTAATTATGATGCAAAATTTACAGAATACACAATATCCCCAAAAATCGGTTATTTTATTTTAGATAAATTTTCAATTGGTTTAAAGCCAACATTAAGTCGAATAAAAGCTGACTATTTTCCACCAGCTAGCGGATACTCTGATGAATCAAGGTTTTTTATTGGCCCATATGTTAGATATTATTTATTAAATATTGACAAACAATTTAATATTCTCGCTGAAGGGTCATATCAATTTGGCAAATTCAAATCTGAAAATATAAATGGTGAAATTAAAAATTATTCTGTATTCATTGGTCCAGTCTTATATTTTAACTCATCGGTAGGTTTAGAATTTCTAATTGGGTACAGCAATAATTCTGAAAATATCCAACACCTAAAAAGCTCTATTAAAAATCTTCAAGTTGAAGTCGGTTTTCAAATTCATTTAAAAAAATAAATCATGAAAAAGCTATTATTATTTGTTGTTTGCTTAAGTTTATCATTTTTCATAAAAGCTCAAACGATTTCTCCGGTTGAATCAACAGAATTTTGTCCTCTAGTCAACATTACATTTACAGTAACAGTACCTGGGACTAATCCAATATTGATACCATCTACAAATAATCCAATAATTTCTCAATCACCTTATAATTCTTCCACAAATAATGGAATTACTACATTTAATTTTGTTGGACGTTTTAGAGATGAAAATATAGTACAAAAATTTGCGGTTACTTATAACAATTCAAATGGTACACCCATAACAAGGTATTTTTTCATTTAATAGAATAAAATCACTAACAAATACTCAACCGTCTTCTTCAACTACATGTCCACAAATAATTCCAAATGTTTTAAATATTTCAGTACCAATTTGCCAAAATGTCAATATTCCAATTAATTTTTCAAATATTAAGTGGATTACATTTGGAGAGAGTCCGGTTTTTTGTTTTGGTACAATTACAAATTACGAATATAAAATCCCTGCAGGTTGGATGATTGGGTCAAATATTTCAAATGGTAATGATTGGATATCTGGAAGCAATAATACGGTTATTACATCAAATCTTTTAAGTGGAAATAATGAAACTATAGCTATTCGTGCTGCAAATGATTGTGCAAATAATTTAACAAATAATCAAATACCAACATTTATTAATATTTCAAGAACTTCTAGCCCCAAATTAACTTCATCCGGTCTTTCTTTAATTGAAATTCCATGTGGTGATCCTACACCGAAAACATTTTCCGTTCAAAATCCTGCTTCGTGTGTGACAAGTTATGAATGGAAGACTGCCAATAAAGGTTGGTATGATATAAATGGTAATCCAATTACTTCTAATTTAATAACAACTATACCTACAATTACTATTTACCCATCTTGTAATACAAGTAATCCTTCGCAAAATATAGAGGTAATTATGAATACTGGTATAGAAACATTTAGTAGTAAAGTAACTGTTATAAATTCTACTAATCCACCTTTATTAGAAATTTCAGGTCCAAATGAGTTTTGTTCCTCAGATAGTTACACTGTTCCAATTTCTACTAATTGTGGAGCTTCTATTGAATGGTCTTTGGTCCCTTTAGCAAATTATCCATTTCCAGTTACCTTGAGCTGCACAAATTGTCAAACTACAACATTGACATAACTAAATGGTGGTACTGCTTTACTAAGGGCGACAGTAAGTTTTCCTAATTGTAATACAGTTGGTGTTTACGAAAAATATATTGGTGTAGGTTCTCCTGTATTTAAGGGATGGTATAATTCTCCTACAAATACAAGTCAGCCATTAGTACCTTGGTCAAGATTTGATCCTAATACAAGTAACCCAGCATGTTATACTACTAATATAATAACCTCAACTGATATTACAGCTAATGCAACTGTTGTATGGTCAGACGCAGGTAATTCAGGTGGGGTAACATGGTATCAGACTGGTAATAATCTTCAATTTTACTTTTCTGATATAAATCAATATGCTTTTTTCAATGTTTCAATCACCAATTCTTGCGGCACAACTAATTTGAAATACAAATTTTATTCAGTTAGTGATAACTGTTCAGGTGGCTTATTACTTAGGGTTTTAGCAAATCCAACTTCAAATAGTGTAAATGTTGAACTTCTTGAAGGTGAAAAGGTTAAAGTTAACAAAGAAATTAAAAAGGTAAAATTGATTGATAAACTAGGAAATGTGAAAAAGATAGTAGATTATGGAAATGGCAATAAAAAAATAACTATGGATATAAGTGGATTACCTACAGATATTTACAACATAAGTGTTTTTGATGGCAAATATTGGTACAACACAAGATTAATTAAAAACTAATTTTTTGAAATAAATCGATGAAAATAGCCCCAAGTAAAAGGGGCTATTTTCATTTTAGGAATTATTTGACAAAAGTCCTTTATAGTTGCCCTCTTTCAATTTTTCATAAAATGTCTGTTCTCTGGCGGGGTCATAAACATATGGCAAGAAGATCTGGAGAGGCTCTGCCTGTTCTAAAAGAATCATAGAAAGTTGGATTTCTAACCAATCGGCTATGATTTTCCATCGTAGTTGTATTCAAATATGCTACTACTCTGAATTTCAACAATTTATTCTAAAAAATTTACGCATTCATCTTTAAACGGCACTTCCTTTTAAAGATGTTCAGATTAATATTGATAGAATAAGTAAATATTCTTTGTCAAATTAAGTAAATTGAAAAAAGCTAATTCATAACTTAAAAATCTTAAATCAATCCTTCGTCAGCAAATGAAAAGTAGCCTTCTACAGAGGATAAGATGAGATGATTGGACACTTGAATTTCCATGTATAGTGCTGCTTGTTTAATCTTATTAGTTAGTAACTCATCAGCTCTTGATGGCTTCAAATTTCCAGATGGATGATTAAATGCCAAGATTAATGATGTAGCCGCAACTTTAAGAGCTATTCCTTGAACTAGTCTAATGTCAACTAATGTTCGAGTAATCCCACCGATGAAAGTTCATAAATACCAATCACTCGATTACATCTGTTTAAGTATACAACTACAAATATCTCTTTTAAAGCAATAAGATTTTCTGGGAAGAAAGGTTTCAAGACTTGACAAACATCTAAAGAGAATTTGATAATTGAGTTAAATTCACATGTTTTCTATAAGAAAATATAGTTCTATCTACTTTGGTCTTTAGAAAATCTGGCTCTTTGAATGTTACCTCAATCATTCTTGCTGCACCAATTAGTCTTTCTTCTGGAGTTTTGTCAAACCAATATCCAAAATCAATATTGCCATCTTTTGACATATTTCTTGATTGAAATTGGGTGAGGTCTACAAACTTCCTAGTCATCCGTTTTTTAATTGAAATTAAACATTTTGAAATTATTTTTTGAATGAGTTTAAGATATGAAGGATGAGAGTTAAAAGTTGGGGGATTATACTCCAGCATTGCTGCGCCGCTGGGGGATGATGAATAAGAGGTTTTGAAGGGAGGGAGATTTTTCTCCAGCATTGCTGCGCTCGCTGGGGGATGAGAATGAGAGGGAGATTTGCCAGCGAGCTGTCTATCTTGGGGAGGCGATTTACCCAAAGCCTCAAACTGCCCCTGCTCTGCTGGGGCAGTTTGGCTTTTTTAATGCTCATCGGTTTACGAAAGCGAGCTTTCGACACCTCTTCGCATTAAAAAAGCCTCCCAACTTTCGTTGGGAGGCTTTGTAGCGAGAACGAGATTTGAACTCGTGACCTCAGGGTTATGAATCCTGTGCT
>CALRLF020000170.1:0-4007 GCA_943368475.1 Allobosea thiooxidans | reverse complement strand
AAAGAAATATTCGGAAATGAAAACTATAATTATAATAGTGATATAGTTATTTATCCGGAATCCTTAGAAAAAATCGCTCGAATGTATAGAGGAGCAATCGATAATGGATTTACAAGTTTTGCTGAGGCTTAAAAATGAAATCATTATCTTCCATAGAAATTTCTTTAAATTCTGTCATTGACGGTTTAAAACTATTTATTGATTCCAGAAAACCGGATACCCTATTTGATTTAGAAGATAATGCGAAGGAAAATAATGAAGCTAGATTTCAGATAATTGAAGGTTATTATTATGATTATCAATTAAACAAATCTGAATTCATTTTAGGTGATTTAAGCGATGAGATAATACAGAGACACAGGCGAAACCCTCATATAGGAGTTATTGCACCCAATATATATGTAGGAACACTTTCTATTCCAATAGTAGAAAAATCAACATTAAAGGAAGTCGGAGTCTTTGAATTAGAGGTCCAATCTCTAAAAACAGGTTATCGCGATGATTATCGTGATATGCTCGAGTTCATTACCGAAAAGTGTACAAATATATTAATGTATTCTAGCGCTTCAATATCCCAATATTTTGAAGTTGATTTTAATAATAATAGTCAAACATTATATCAAAAATTTGCATTTATAAAATCTATAATTGGATCTAATGAATTTAAAGAATCTATTCATAAAATAGTTCTTTCTCCTGTAACAAAATGGAAACAAATTTCTGAATCAAAAGATATAAGAAAGGTAAAACGGTTTACTAATTCTAATATTAAAGAGTTAAAAAAAGGCCTAAAAAGAACTGATTTACCTAATGACCATTATTTAACTAAATATGGTTTAAAAACATTACCGCAAAGGATAAACAGTATATCTAAAACAGATTCAGTTGATACACCCGAAAATCGGTTTGTTAAATATGCACTTGAAATATTTCTCAAGTTTTGCATAGAAATTAATATAAAAGCAAGAAATTTTTCTATTGTAAAATTAGAAAGGGAATCTTCTATTTTAATTAATGAGCTTGAAAGCCATTTAAACCATTCTATTTTTAAAGAAATATTAGGACCTACTAGTTTAAAATTAAATAGCCCCGTTTTACAAAGAAAGGATGGATATAGAGAAGTTTTGCGCGTTTGGTTAATGTTTGATTTAGCAGCAAAATTAATTTGGACTGGTGGTGATGATATTTATAAAGGTGGAAAAAAAGACATAGCAATTTTATATGAATATTGGCTTTTTTTTAAATTATTAGACTTGTTTCAAGTTTTATTTAATATTAAAGCTAAGGACATTACTGAATTAATTAAAGAAACACCTGATGGATTAAATCTTCAATTAAAGCAAGGAAAATTCATAGCTTTATACGGAATTTATGATTCTGGAAATAGGAGATTAAATATTCGTTTTAGTTATAATCGTTCTTTTAACGGCAATAAAGGATATCCAGATTCAGGTAGTTGGACAACCACACTTAGACCTGATTATACTTTAACTTTTTGGCCCTGTGGAATTTCTGAAAACGAAGCAGAAAAACAAGAAATTATTGTACATATTCACTTTGATGCAAAATATAAAATAGCCAACTTAAAAGATTTTTTAAATAATAATTATGAAAATGCACCAGATATAGAAAAAATTGAAAATCGCAAGGGGATATATAAAAATGCTGATTTGTTGAAAATGCATGCTTATAAAGATGCAATTAGGAGAACTGGAGGTGCGTATGTATTGTATCCTGGAGATAATTTGATTTATCAAAAAGGATTTCATGAAATAATACCCGGTTTGGGAGCTTTTCCAGTAAAACCTTCAAAAATAGATGATGGAATTGAAGATTTAAAAGATTTTGTAATTGAAATTATAAAACATTTTAATAATAGAGCATCACAAAGAGAAAAAATAGCATATAGAACTTTTGATATTTACAAAAGTCCGCCAGAAACAAAAAATTTTATTTCCGAAAAAATACCTGAACCTTTTAATCAAAATCGAGACCTAATACCTGATGAATCATATGTTTTAATTGGGTATTATAATTCTGAAGAACAGAATGAATGGATTAGGAAGAATAAACTATATAATTTTAGAGTTGGTACGGGAAATGGATCCATTAAACTAGATATAGAAACTGTTACTTCATTCTACAGCAAATAAAATTTCTATTGAATTATTGAAAATAATTAGCAAGGGACCCAGAATATTTTCTCAAACCGACTTGTTAAATAAAAAATATCCGAATCCTAGACATGAGTATTACTTTATTTTGCAAATAGAACAAGTCTATGAAAATGAGTTTTTAAATATTAGTTGGGACATAAGTAAATTAAAAAATTATTCAATTGGTAGAGCATCTGCACAACCCTTTACAACTACAATTGCCGAGCTAATGAAAAATAAAGTCTAATAAATATTAGATTTATATTGATCATTTAAGATTTGTAATTGTTTGGATAATTGAATATTTGAAATTTCCATAATTTCAAATTTATATTTTTGAAAATTTATTGTATTTAAAATTGAGCCCTCAATTTTAAAAGTTTCGTTCTTCGATGAAAAATCAAAACACAAAAAGTTCGTATTTACTCGATCATAATAAGTCCAAACAGATCTTTTTAAAAAAAATATACTTATAAAATCTATACTTTTTTTGTTTATGACCATAGAATCTGATGACGCTAATAAATTGGTTGCGTTATACAAATTTAAGGCTACTAAATAAATATCATTTTCTAGACTAAGATTGATTTCTAATTCAAAATCAATTTGGGATGTAAATCTTAGTGTTAACATTATTATTGCGAATAAATTTATCAAATAGTAGCTAATTCTAAATGAAAATATTTAAAAATAACAGGGTATTCATATATAATTTTGATAAAAACCATTTAAACAATTTATACTTTTTATGCTTGTTTTATTTAAATCTAAATTTTTCACTATTTCTAATTAATCTTGATATTAATCTATTAGGTTTATCACCAACTAATTCACTAATGCAAGCAAATTCATTTCTTAAATTTGTTGCAAAAATTCCTGTATCATCAGTTCCAACTACGATTTGTGGAATATTTAATTTCTTCTTTCTCCACTGCTCCCAATTTAGAAAATGATATTTTGAAAAATCTTTTGCACAGCTAATTCTGACATTACTTGTTGGTAGTGTTTCTATTATAATTTTTTTTCTATATAAAATATTTAAAAGCACAATCTGTATTTGTTCAATAAAGTCCGAATCAAAAATTGTTGAAACATCAAATAAGAGTGGTTCATTATATATTTTTCTTGTTTCTGTTTCATGATATTTTTTTATAAGGTTCAAGACATTTGATTTAATATTCTTTGATTTTATTACATTATAATCTTCTTCATTAAAAACACCTGAACGCCTCGCTTCACTTAAACTATTTGAAAGCAATAAAATAGGACAGTATTTTCTTAATAACCAACTTTGAAAATGCACGGAAAGCGGAAAAATACTTTTATAAATGTCCAACGTTAATTCATTTAATTTTTCAATTAACTTATTTTCCAAATTGGGTTCTAAATAAATCTTTTTTCTTTTTTTAAGATATAGAATGAAAATTATATTATCTAATAACTCACCTTTTTTAATTGGTATAACCTTACCAATTACACTATACCAATATTTTGAATCTATGCCTAAAGCGGTACCATGGCCAATTCTATTAAATTTTTCAAGACCAATAAATATTATAGTTTCATAAACAGCTCTTAAACCACTAATTGGGTGAAAAAAATCTTCTCCAACATGATATGTTATATTTCTAATTCCGGTACTTCTACATCTATTAAAAATTGGTGCAAAAACCTCTGGTGGTGCATCTAATTCATTTGCTGCTGCATCAATACCAACTATTACATTTTTATATTTTGTTTTATTAATCAAGGAGATTAGAACTTTAGCACGTTTCCATAAATCTATCCTCAATTCTCTATGCCTTACACTGCTATTAATATTATGATCTGCTCTTTTTATAAAATGCGCAA
>CALRLF020000169.1:0-4044 GCA_943368475.1 Allobosea thiooxidans | reverse complement strand
GGTGCATTGGTCTTTGACTTGAATGCACATGGCATGTTGAATGCACAGCCTCAAAGCTATTATGATAGTCTGGACAAGGGAGAGCTATTCCGCTATGCGCAAATAGGCATCACCAATAAAAATGAATCCTATTTTTTGGGTATGTACCAGCGCTTGCTCAGAACCATTGATTATTTAACCAGTTTGCCAGAGTGGGATGGCAAAAGAATCTTGGTAATAGGAGAGAGTCAAGGCGGTGGCCAATCCTTGGTTGCTGCAGGGCTTGACAATCGGGTAACTGCGGCAGTGGTTACAGTACCTGCTATGTGTGATTGGGGTGGAACCTTGGTGGGTAGAAAAGGTTCCTGGCCTTATTTGTTTGAAGGCAAACAAGACCGCTCCATCTTAGAAGCCAACCTGCCCTATTTTGACGCGGCACATTTGCTAAAAGATTCCAAGGCTACCATTGTAGCAGAAATTGGATTGATAGACCAAACCTGCCCATCTTCCGCGCTTTATGCCGCACTGAATCAAACCAAAGGAAAGAATATTATAGTCACCGCGCCTTATCGTGCACACCATTTTACCCAATCGGCATACAAGGGTATTTGGGAGGCTCAAGTAAATAAAGTGAAACAGGATTTTGTAATGGACTATTTGAAGTAAGGCTTTAAAAAAATACAATTCGGATTGGTTTCTATCTGCCAAACAATT
Source organism: Allobosea thiooxidans (assembly GCA_943368475.1). Taxonomy (GTDB): domain Bacteria; phylum Bacteroidota; class Bacteroidia; order Chitinophagales; family Chitinophagaceae; genus UBA1930. Next base: position 3,351 of record CALRLF020000169.1, on the reverse strand, counting down.
CTTCAACTTTACTTAACTGAAAGATTAGATTTTTAAATTCCCCCCCAAAAAAAAATTAAAAATCTGATGGTTTAATATTAAAGGAAATCGTGGCTTCCAATATTATATTTAAAAATATTTTATTTTAATATTTTAATGCCTGAATCCTCTATTATGTCTTGCATTTCTTTATATGACATTTTCAAAATCCCGTTTTTTTTAATATTGATTATATGTCCATTTTCAAAATCATTGGTATTGTTAAGTTTTAATGTATCTGCAAGAAATGTTATGGATCCAATAAATTTTCCAGCTATACCTACTATCCCCTTTATACAAGTATTTTCATATTTAAAAATAATTGTCGCATCATCTATCGTCTCACATATAAGATCTCCAATAGTATAATTTTTACTTTTACTTAAATTACAAGAGACTTTTAGTGGTAAATCTTTGATTGATTCAAATGATTCTCCTTGTTTATAGTTCATCAATTTTCTTAAACTGACGTGGTCAGTATTTTTTACAAATAAATCACTATACAAATAGTATCCTGTGGCTAAAAGTACTTTTGCTGTAAAGACAATCCTTATAGTCTGGCTATAATCAATTATTGATTGAACGGTATGATTAGCTAATTCATTAGGAGAAAGTATTTTACTGTTTCTCAAAGAATAAACTTCAATTCGATTTTTTGAAATTCCAATTTGAACTGGCTCATTTGTATTTTTAAATCTTGATTTTTTAAAAATCACTTTATTTTTTTTTCTACGGTGCCCTTTATATTCATAATTTAAATTATGTAATTTAATTAAAGAGTCATTAGCAAATTTGCCATCTACTAAAGCTCCTAAATTGCTGTTACTCTTTTTAGATACTTTAATAGTAAATAAATTTGAGCCCCCAAGTGATAATGGAATTATATGTTCTATAGACATTAAAGACTCATCAAAAAAAACGTCTTCGTAAATGCAATACTCTTGTTTTAAATCAATCATACTAAGGTGTTATTAAAAGTGTTACATGCAGAATTTGTAATTGATCAATATTTATTTTAATAAAGTCTATTTGGAAATATTGAAATAATTTTTCAACGCGTGTTGAACAACTAAAATTCATTCTTTTATTTCAGCATTTTTATATTTAAAATTTGCAGTCAATAAATCATCTTCTATTTTCAGCAGAAGTAAAATGGTTAATTTAAGTAACGAAAAATAATCTGCTTGATGAGTTGCTTCTGACTGATTGTTAGTGCCATGTAGATATTTATTTCGTATGTCAAAACCATTTGTGAATTTCTTTTTATTCAAATAATAATTAAAATAATCCAATTCCTGTTTACTCAATAGAGTGTTATCTTCAATAACCCACCCTTTTTTTCTCATGGAATCTATAGTATCTCGCACATTTATGGGATGTTTAGTATAATTAATTCCGCCATCATGAAAAAGTAAACCGCAGAGATATATTTCTAGAGGATTAGTTATTAATACTACATTATCCTCATCTAGCTGTAAGTGTTTTTGTTCAATCAATAAATTGATTAAATCCCTTTGGTATTCCTGAAAATCCGTGTATCGTACCCGCTCATTTCTTATAAGTTCAAAGAAATTCCTGTGTTTATTCTGGTAAACATCTGTATAAAGAATCTGACTTTGGTCTGAAAAAAATATATGCTGAAGAGTACTGATTTCTTCATTTTGTGCATAATAATATTTAGGATTAACCAGACTATTTATATTTCCAAAGTACAAAGGGTCTGAGCTCATTTGCAATAAGTCAATATTAATAGAGCCCTCTAAAACAAAAAGCTGAAATTGACGTAAAATATTTTCCATTTCTGGTGCAAGCATCCTAATTTTTGTAAGGTCATCCAAAGTGTCATCTGGAAATTTAAGAATCAAATTTTTTAATCCAAGAGTTGGATTCAGATAATGATTCACAAAATCTGATGCTATAACCTCAATTGAGATGTTACGGTGTTTTAAATAAGCTTGAAATGCAAAAATTTGTGCATCTGATTTCATCATCTTAAAATGAAACATAAATCCTTCAGGATATGAATTTTTGGATTCCATCCTATAACGTTCAATCACTTGTAGTTCTGCAGGTTTGCTAACTAGAGGAATTAGGGATTGCGAATCAATAAAACCAAATAGTAAACGGAAGCAATGAAATAATGACAAAGAATCTTTTAGACTATCAAGATATGGGACACTGTAGTTCAGTTTTGTTTGAAGGTTATGGTATTCTTCTTTAAAGGGCTCGACCTGAGTTTTAACGAAACCAATCTCAATTCCAATTCCAGTTCCTGAATTTATTTTAGAAAATCCTTTTTTTATTTCATTTTTTTTATTCTTTGCAAGTAATCTTGTTTTGGAAGAAAGTTTAATTTGATCAGAATCCTTAACATTTTGAATGAGATCGATATAGTTTAAATTCGGGTTGTCGCTATTTAGATAATCAATAATAATATTCTCTTTATCTGTCAAAGTAAGTGATTCAGGAAAATGTATTTTATCAGATATTGAGCTTGTCTTTTCTTCTTTAGCTCTAAGTAGAATTTCTGCACTTTCAGAATATTGTATAATTAATTGTCTAATCTCATTATTAAAATGCTTTACTAGTTTTTTGTTTTGTAAAATGTAATATAAATGATGTTGATGCTGCATTATTGCATCTTTAAAACCTTGTGCAGTAAGTTTCTTGTATCCTTCAAAAAATTGTAACTGATTCCAATACGTTTTTCGAAAGTTATAATCAATCGAGCCTAAGTCATTTAATATGAAGGTATCATCAATTTTAAGAAAATACTTAAGTAACTCATGATTCCCTTCCTCACTCATCTTAAATAAATTTGATTTTAATTCCTCATTCCATTCGTTTAAAAAGATTCCGTTATCTAAATATTGTTTTACATGATTAAGTTCAAGCAAATCATTAATAGATTGTATTTCTATTCTTCCAAATTTCGATAATAGCTGTTCAATTTTTAGAAGGTTTGAATATACTGATCCATCATTTCTTGAATAAAATATTACCCGATTTTGGCCCATCATTAAAAGTTTCAGTTGAGTGATATTACTATATTTTTAAATCTTTTACTTTTATACTTTAATAAGAAAACTAGAAGAAATAAAGAAACTAATCAAAATGTTGAATTCATTGATTGAATTCAACTTGTAAAATGATTCAATTTATTTCAGTGTTGTATAGAGGTGTATGTAAAAACAAAAAAGCCGCAACTATCTGCAAGAGTTGCGGCTTTTTAAAGCTGTAGGGGGAGGGATCGAACCTCCACGAAGTAGTTAGCTATAGCACAAAGTTCAGTGGTCGACCCTGGTCGCCTCTTGCGAAGCGGCTCTATGCTAC
>CALRLF020000168.1:0-4071 GCA_943368475.1 Allobosea thiooxidans | reverse complement strand
GCAGATACCACAGAATTGAATGCTTGGGAGAAAAAAAACATAAGCAGTTTTACGAACTTGCCTTATACAGTTGCCCACGAACTTATTCATTACGAACAAAGTGGAATGAGGTCTGACACTACATTATTAGCAGCAGCATTAAAAGAAGGGATGGCAGACTTTATAGGAGAATTAATTTCAGGCAAAACAGCTAATGAAAGACTTAAGCTTTTTGCAAAAGGAAAGGAAATATCAATTTGGACAGACTTTAAAAAAGAAATGTATTTGACCAAGGCTTATAATTGGATAGCTAATAGTGAACAAGAAACAGCCAACAAACCAGCTGACCTGGGCTATTGGGTAGGGTATCAAATTTGTAAGGCCTATTATGAACAAGCAACGGACAAGAAAAAAGCGGTTTATGAAATGTTGCATATTCAAGACTATAAAAAATTCCTTGAGGAAAGTAAGTTGGATGAAAAGTTTAAATAGTGCTTTTGTTTTTGCAACTTACAAACGAGTGACGAAAAAAGAGGCACTTAACATGGGGTTTGACAAATTATGTGCAGACGGAATGCTTTCCCACTTTGCCAAGTCCTGAATGTGCGTGGCAAGTGTAACGAAAATATTAACTAATATTATTTTGATAAAATATCTATCTTATATAAATGAATTGAATAGAAATTATGGATTCTAATATTCGAATACTGCCATTTCAAGTTGAACATCAAAATGATATAAATCTAATGATGGGAAGCATTGCATTAGAATTTGAAGAACCAATATTTACTGAAAATTCAAAAAAAATAATCGATATTTTCTCAATGCCTAATAATCAGTTTTGGGTTGCAATAAATAACAATAGAATAGTTGGGACAATTGGGATGGTTAAATTAACAAATGAAAATATTGTTCTAAAGTCTATGTTCGTTGACAAAATGTACCGTGGACAAGGCATTAGTAATTTGCTTTTAGAGACTTTAGTAAATTGTGCTGTAGAAGATAAATACAAGAAAATTTTTCTTGGAACGATGACTCAGTTTTTAGCAGGGCAAAGATTTTATGAAAAAACAGGATTTGTAAGATGTTCTAAAACAGATTTGCCAAATGATTTCCCCATTAACAAATTAGACACAATTTTTTACAGCAAATATCTGAATAGTAAATAAAGTATTAGAACAACAGCAGGTAACTTGAACAGGTTAGCTGACATTTAACCCAACTACAATGATAAAAAAGCATTTGACATTTCTTATCTTTTTGACTTTAGTAAACACAACTCTTTTTGCTCGAGACTATGAAAGGTATAAAAAACTAAAGGACTTAACTATCAGTTCAACAAATCTGGGGTTCGCGAAAAAAATTTCTATTGTAGTTCCAATTGAGTGGCAAAAAGGAATAAAAAACAAATTCCCTTTAATAATTGTGTTTGATAAGCAAAATGAAAGAAGTAATAATTACATTCTCAATACAATTGACTATTTAACTAGCAATGAGCAGATTCCTTCATCCATAATAATAAGTGTAACATCAGAACAACGCTATCGATATATTGAAACACAGTACAAAATTTCTGATCCCAAAGGACTTGGTCTTGAGAATGAAAATTTTTTATTTGATGAACTAGTTCCATTAGCAGAAAAGGAATACAATGCCTCTTCTTTTAAAATTTTCATTGGTCATTCAAGATATGGGTATTTTACAACTTCTCTTTTTAACAATAGAATTAATGATTTGAATGCTGTTATTTCAATGGACCCCTTTTTCATTCAAAAAAATATTAGTCTAACAGATTCTATAAGCGAATTAAATAAACAGACCTATCACCATAAAAAATACTATCGCTATGGGATTGGTATTGATTATTTAGAAGATTTTATTAAAATGGATTCTGTACTTAAAAAGAGTATTAAAAATCCTTCTTTAGATATAAAAGGTTCTCTTTTCAAAGAAGCTGACCATAATGCAATACCAGGATTAATTATAAATACAGCATTATATGAAATATTTGAAGATTGGTCTGCTATTCAAGCAAAGTATAACTCAAATGAACAAAAAGATATAGCAATTAAAACGGCACTTGATAATGAAATTGTATCCAAGTATGGGACCAAAATAAGTTTTTCACTTGGTACATTAAACGGTAAGGGTTGGTATTTTAATAACGAAAAACAATATAGCAAAGCAATTCAAGCTTGGAAAGTATTACTAGAGAGTTACCCAAATTTTTCAGAAGCTTACTTATATATTGCAAAAGCTCAATCTCAATTAAAGCAGAACAATTCTGAGGCTGTGAGAGAATTCAAAAAATCTTTACTTAATTCTGAATTTTATTCAGAAAAAGAAAAGAAAGAATTACTAAAAGAATTGCAAGAAATGAAGTGATAAATCTCAGTTAACAATGATTTTGCGTCAGATTCTGAGAAGACTATTTGTTCCTAAGCTGTTAGGAATAAGAATGTTGTATTTTTAATCTGTGATTCAAAATATTCAATCATATCTTCTTAGGCATTGGGATGCTTTGTTGGCTGCAATTGCGGCTTGCATCAGTATCTACTATCTCACAGCGTATAGCGGGATTGGTCTTTCACCTGATAGCATTGCTTATAGTTCTGCGGCTATTAATTTGAAAAATGGCGCTGGATTGTTGGATTATAATTCCCTTCCCTTGGTAGATTTTCCAGGGGGCTATCCCTTGCTTTTGGCGGGTCTTTCTTTGATGAGTGGATTAACACCCATTGCTCTTGCTCCCGTGTTGAATGCGGGATTGTATTTGGTCTTGATCTTGCTCACTAGTCAGATTTTGCATGGGATGGAGGGTATCACAAGATTTTATCGTGCAGCCTTATTTTTGGTTTTGGCTTGTAGTCCCTGTTTGTGGGAAGTCTATGGCATGCTCTGGTCCGAGACACTGTTCTTGGTAATGGTGTTGGCATTTATTCTGCAATGGAAACGCTACATCATAGCACATGACTATCGCCATCTTTTTCTGTTAGCCTTACTAGTTGGTCTTGCTTTCTTAACTAGGATTGCAGGCCTTAGTTTATTAGCCACCGGTTTTGCGCTCATCTTATTTGATGGACAGATCAACGGTCTAAAAAAAATCAAACAACTCACGCTCTTTAGTTTGGTGGGCATTCTTCCCTTGGCCATTAATTTGTATCGCAATCATTTGGTCACGGGTACGGCTGCTGGTGTTAGAGAAAAAGCGCTGCGTTCTTTGGGTCAGAATCTAGTAGATAGTGGATGGGTGCTTGGAACCTGGTTGCCCTTTATTGGAGAAAATGGTTTTGCTGGCGCGATGGTTTTGCTAGTGCTCTTGATTTTGGTAATAGCTTTATTACTGTTCCGTGTTTTTCAACAACAATATTATCACAAGACTAGCACGGCTGTTTTGGCTTGCTTCTTGGTCTATGCCATTTTTATTTTGGGCATTTCTTCGGTGTCTAGATTTGAAACTTTGAGTAGTAGGTTATTGTCTCCTATGTACCTGCCACTGCTTTTGACCATCATATATTTTGTTGCAGCACTGATTAACAAGTCCAAAAGGATCTTCAAATATTTGACCATCGGCGCAGCCTTATTGGTCTTGGGATTTGGACTAAAGCATCAATATGTTTTAAATGCCTTTAATTGGGAGGGTATCAAAGACGCGGGTATTCCTGGTTATTCGGAAATACAGTGGACTGAATCACCCATGGTGGCTTATATAAACCAACACAAAGATTCTTTGAATGCGCCTATTTATGCGGATGCTCCGGGTGGGCTCTATCATTTAACAGGTCTGCATTCCCTACCATTACCCCACAAAGAAATTGCAAAAGAGCAGGCAGACATGTTCTCACACAAAGACCTGATTGTAGTTTGGTTTTATGATGGTGTGAATGATGATCTAATTGATATTCCCTTTATTGAACAGCATGCTCAACTAGTTTTGAAAAAGGAATTTGAAGACGGGATCATTTATTACTTCAAAACAGGCTTGAACAAGCCGTCGGCAAATCAATAGCTTTCTGTATTTTGTGCCTCCCATGAGTATTGACCAATTTGTAGAACAGTTTATTACCGGAATCAAACAAACGGGACCGCTTG
>CALRLF020000167.1:0-4082 GCA_943368475.1 Allobosea thiooxidans | reverse complement strand
TCATTCGATATAAAAAAGGCGATGAATGGAGATGTTGAAAATAATATTTTGTTACAAAAAGATGACCATGTATACATTAGTTCTGTGAAGGATTTGAAAGATAAATACAAAGTTACAATTCAAGGAGAGGTAAGGTTGCCTGGCAAGTATGAGTTTGTAGATAAAATCACTTTGAAAGATTTGATATTGCAATCAGGTGGTTTTACTGATGCCGCTTACAAGAAAATTGAAATTGCTAGGCTTTTAAGAAGGGATAGTTTAAGTTCAACCGAAACTCAAACTAATGTTATTTTAAATGCAGAAATTAGTAGCGGAGATTTGAGTATTTCTGATATAAGCAATATTCCACTTGAAGCTTTTGATGTAATAACTGTTAGAAGAATTGCAGGTTATTTACTACCAGAATCTATTTTAGTTGCTGGTCAAGTTCAATATCCTGGACCGTATAGTCTTCGAATTTTAAATGAAAGGGTAAGTGACGCATTAAAAAGAGCAGGAGGCTTTGTTCCCGGCGCTTATCCAGAAGGAGCTTATTTAAAAAGATTTAAATCTGTAAAAGAGATTGAAAATGCAAAGGAGTCAATTCAGAAATTGCAAAAGAATAAAGTTGATTCTACTTCTGATACCGAAACTGATTTATTAAGAGAATTTGATAAAATCCCATTGGATATGATGAAGATTTTAAAATCTCCAGGAGGAATAGAGGATATTATATTAAAAGCTGGAGATGAGATTAATATTCCAAAGTTCGATGGGCAAGTTAAAGTTAACGGAGAGGTCCTTTTTAATACCCAAGTTTCATTTGAAAAAAGTAAAACTTTTATGGAGTATATTGATGCTGCTGGAGGATTCACCTCAACTGCACTCAAGTCAAAAGCTTTTGTAGTTTACCCAAATGGATTGGCTGCATCAACAAAAAAATTTCTTTTTTTCAAAAATTATCCCGCAATCACACCTGGTTCAGAAATTATAATTCCTAAAAAACGTGAAAAGAGATCAAATTCAACAGCTGAAATAATTGGTATTGCAAGTGCTTTGGCAAGTTTAGCTGGTGTTACCATAGCTCTTTTAAAACTATAATAATAGCATGACGGATAAATTGAATAATAATGATATAGATAACGAAATGTCTTTTTTTGATTTATTAATTATCATTAAAAAATGGCTTATATACCTAAAATCCTATACCTACCTTTTTTTGGTATTTGGAATGATTGGTAGTTGTATGGGTTTGGTTTATTACGTGGTAAAAAAACCAATTTATATTGCTACGTTGACATTTGCAATGGAGGATGAAAAGAGTACGTCTGGCGGACTTGGTGGAGCTTTAGGTTTGGCAAGTTCATTAGGTTTTGATATTGGAGGAGGAGCTAGTAGTGTTTTTTCAGGTTCAAATGTTGTTGAACTAATGAAGAGCCGAAAAATGATAGAGCAAACTCTTTTAAGAAAAGTAATTATTAATAAAAAAGAAACCAAATTATTAGATTTATATATTGATTTTAATGGTACAAAAAAAGGGTGGGAAAAAGCGGGAATTAATGAAAAACTGAATTTTAGTAATACAAGGGATCAATTTAGTTTGCAGATGGATAGCGTTCTTGGAATTATATATAAATCGGTGTTAGAAGACAATTTAAAAGTTTCTCAAAAAGACAAGAAAGTATCTATAATAAGTATTGATGTAAGTTCAAGAAATCAAATATTTTCAAAATATTTTGCTGAAACACTTGCTAAAGAAGTATCTGAATTTTATATTGAAACTAAGAGTTCAAAAGCGAAAAAGAATGTGGAGATTTTGGAAAAACAAGTTGACTCAGTTAGAAATGAACTTAATAAGGCAATATCTGGAGTAGCTATAGCTAATGATAATACTTATAATTTAAATCCTGCACTTAATATAAGAAGAATTCCCTCGGCCCAAAAACAAGTTGATGTTCAAGCAAATACTGCAATTTTAACACAATTAGTTGCAAATCTTGAATTGGCTCGTGTAACATTAAGAAGAGATACACCATTGATACAAATAATAGATTATCCTATATTGCCTTTATCTGAAGTTAAAATAAGTATTTTCAAATCAATATTTGTAGGCTTGTTTTTTGGAATTTTTGCTACTATATTTTTTTTGACGTACAAAAAAATAAAAACTCAATACTTTAAATAAAGTTGCTACTATTTAATTTAAGAATGTAAATTATGAAAAATGGAAATTATTTCTAGAAAAATTGCAGTAATTGGCTTAGGGTATGTTGGCTTACCGTTAGCTGTTGAATTCGGGAAAATATATCCTGTTTTGGGCTTTGATATAAGCACCAAAAGAATACAAGAGTTAATGAATGGAGTTGATGTGACAAAAGAATCTAGTGCTGATGAAATTAAAAGTTCTACTAACTTAAAATTTTCTTCTGAGAAGCATGATTTAAAGGAGTATAATGTTTTTATTGTAACAGTACCAACTCCAATTAACCAATTTAAATCACCGGATTTAACTCCTTTAATAAAGGCTTCAGAACTAATTGGTATGTTCTTAAAAAAAGGTGATATCGTAATTTATGAAAGTACTGTTTATCCTGGTTGTACAGAAGAAGATTGCGTTCCGGTGTTAGAACAATATTCAGGTTTGAAATTCAATGAAGACTTCTATTGTGGGTATTCTCCAGAACGTATTAATCCTGGTGATAAAGTAAATACACTTACTAAGATTAAAAAAGTCACTTCTGGCTCAACCCCAGAAATAGCATTAATCGTAGATGGTCTTTACAAGAGTATAATAACTGCTGGAACCCATATGGCTCCTAGTCTCAAAGTTGCGGAAGCTTCTAAAGCAATTGAAAATGCTCAACGTGATGTGAATATTTCTTTTGTAAATGAGCTGGCATTAATTTTTGATAGGATGGGTATTGATACAAATGATGTTTTAGATGCAGCTGCAACAAAATGGAACTTTTTAAAGTATAAACCAGGGTTAGTGGGGGGGCATTGTATTGGTGTTGATCCATACTATTTAGCTCACAAAGCAGAATCGCTTGGTTATCATCCTCAAGTAATACTTTCGGGAAGAAGAGTAAATGATAATATGGGGATGTTTGTGGCCAATAAGGTTATCAAATTAATGATTCAAAAAGGAATTGTAATTAAAGGTGCAAAGGCGTTGGTTCTTGGAATTACTTTCAAAGAAAACTGTCCTGATATTCGAAATTCTAAAGTCTCTGATATTTTTAAAGAATTGAAACAATTTGGTCTTGATGTGTCTGTTTTTGACCCTCATGCATCAAAAAATGAAGTCAAAAAAGAGTATGATATTGATTTGTGCGATGAATTAGAAACATATGATGCAATTGTATTAGCTGTTTCACACGATGAGTTTTTGACTCTTGATATTAGTGAATTAAAGAAGTCATCGGCTTCTGTAATATTTGATATTAAAGCTTTATTAGATAAATCAATAGTAGATGCAAGATTATAGTAACGAAATAATTCAAATGGTGGATTTGCATACTCAGTATGCGAAAATCCAATCTGAGATTGATAACGCAATTCTAAAAGCAGTTAGGTCTTGTAATTTTATAAATGGACCTGAGGTTAAAGAATTTCAAGCTAATTTAGAAAGTTATTTGAATGTAAAATGCCTAATTCCTTGTGCAAATGGAACTGATGCTTTGCAAATAGCATTGATGGCTTTAGATTTAAAAAGAGGTGACGAAATTATTGTACCAGCATTTACATATGTAGCAACTGCAGAAGTAATAGCGTTACTGGGGTTTAAACCAATTTGGGTTGAAGTTTCTCCAAGTACTTTTAATATTGATCCAATTTCATTTGAACAAGCAATTACACCCAACACAAGGGCTGTTGTTCCTGTTCATTTATTTGGTCAATGTGCTGATATGGAATCTATACTTGAAATAGCTGGTAGGCATGGAATATATGTAGTTGAAGATGTAGCACAAGCTATTGGATCTGTTTATACATTTTCTGATGGTACGCAAAAACGTGCTGGAACAATGGGTGATATTGGATGTACTTCTTTTTTCCCTTCAAAAAATTTAGGTTGTTACGGAGATGGAGGTGCAGTGTATACT
>CALRLF020000166.1:0-4275 GCA_943368475.1 Allobosea thiooxidans | reverse complement strand
AGGTCTCCATAATGCAACACAAAATGGCGATGAGAAATATGTGGGTCTTCATAAAGATGGTCAATTCGTTGTGTATTGAACAAAGAACTTCTTCTCTTTATACCATGTACTTCATAACCTTTCTTCAATAATAATTCTGCAAGATAGGCTCCATCTTGACCAGTAATTCCTGTTATTAATGCTTTTTTCATTTTACAATCCCTATTAATTATTTGATGTCTTAATTATCTTTCTAACAATTATAATTCCGGCAAAACCAAATGCAAATAAAAATGATGCAATAATTGCTGCTTTTTTCTTCGCTAATTTTGCCTTTCTCAATGGTAGCGTAGAAGCATCTACCAATTGAATTACTGGAGTTTCTTGGCTTAGCGTAAACTTTGCCAATTCAAGGTTTTGAGTAACAGAAGCAAATATCGCACCCAACATTGCCTTATCTCTAACCGTTGTTTCTACAGCTACTGCTGTTCCAGTTCTATATAATGGGTTTATATCCATTGTATTACTCGAAGTCTGCAAGGCTGCACCTGAGGCTGTTTTCTTACCAAGTAAATTAGCAATGCTATCTACTCTGAATTGCAATTTTTCTACTGTTGATTTTTGTTTTTGAACTTTAACTTCAATGTATCTATTGATGCCTTCTTGCAAGATTCTTTCACAATAAGTCTTCGCTAGCATTTCATTTTCCATAGTAGTAGTTACATCAATAAAACTTGCTTTTTTATCCGTTCTATTGATGGAGAACATTGTTGAATTAATCTTGTCCGTAATTTCTCGGATTAAACTATCCTGTAATCTAGAATATCCTTTTACAGTTCCTTGGACTGGAAAATATACTTCGCCAACTTCTTTATTTTTTTTCCACTTTTTATTTAATTCATATACTTCTACAAACTCATCTGCAATTGACTTATTTGAACTAGGTGAATATTTTGAAAGCAATACTTTTCTAGCAAGGGTAGCAGTTTTGAAATAAAGGATAATATTATCTCCAGATAAAACATTGCTTCCTCCGCCTCCACCTACATCTACACCAAATTGACCTGCTAAAGATGCTAATCCTCCTAAACCAGAAGACCCGGATTTTCCTTCTTCTACTACAAAAGTCATTTTTGCAGTATAATAAGTAGGTTGGTACATTGCATATATAAAACCAACAACTCCTCCAACTAACCCAATTATCATTATTTTCCACCATTGGGTCAATAAAAAGGACCACCATTCTTTACCTTTTTCAAATAGCTCTTTCAAAGACATTTCTTCTGAAAGAGCATTATTAATTTCGGCCATTCGTTTTTTTTTACTAAATAATTGATTATTCTAAAGAACTACCTTGTTAAACTGATAGCTGAGAAAATAACTGTAGCCAGAGTTGCTATCCCAGTAGTTATGGCCATGATTTCAACAGTACTAAGCTGTTTGGATTCCTTCTTTACTGGAACATATACTTCTGATCCAGGTTTTAATTTTGGATAAGTTCTAAAGAATAGAATTTTTTTTGTGCTTTTTACTTCTCCATTTGGATAAACTACGTAAGACCTTCTTTTTAAACCATTAGGAATTACACCTCCAGATTCTCTCAGTACTTGTGATACAGTTAATCCATTCCTATATACTATTTTCTTTGGGAAATAAACACCACTGAATGTCTGAACACTTTCAACGTATTTTGGTATTTTAATGATATCACCATCTTCCAAAATTACATCATAAATAGACCCTTTGTTTTTCAAGACTTCATCTAATCTAATTCCTAAAACCTTATAATTTTCTTTGAAAGCAACATCAATTTGAGACGTTTTGGATGAATCAAAATTAGCATCCTTTAAATTTGAAGTTTTGTTTTTAAGTAAAACGTCATCACTTGATATTGGATTTTCGAATGTCCTCCTAAGTACATAAGCACCTTCTGCATACCCCCCACTTTTCATTCCTCCTGCTCTAGTTAAAATATCAGAAAGACGTTCACCTGAATTTGAGATAGCATAGCTTCCAGGAAACATAACTTCACCCTCAATATTTATACTTATCTGTTCTTTGTAACCAGGGGATTTGTGAATGGTTATGATATCAAATGGTTCTAAATCAAATTGCAACCCTTGCTTATTATAGCTACTTAAATCTAAAGTATAAACATTAGCATATGTAGGATTACTATTTGTAGCGGCTGTATCATTTATTCTCCTAGCTACTTCAATAAATTTTTTTGAGGCCCCTTCTTTGAAACCGCCAGCTATTAATATCGCATCTTCTAGCTTTATGCCTTTTGCAAAGAAATAGCTACTAGGCTTGTTAACGTCTCCTCTAATTTGAATAGAGGGCATTTCTTTCAATTCAGAATTCTTATAAATATAAATAGAATCTTCCCTTTTTAAGTCAATATTAAATGTTCCATTATTTACTTCATCTAAGTCAAAAGAAAGAATTTCAGGCGTGAAGTCATTTTGTAACCTTCTTAAAATAGCACGTTTTTTATACGCTTCTTCCATAGGTTTAGAAATACTTATAAGATCTTTTAGTGTGACTACCTTTTCTAAAGAATAAACACCGCTATAATAAACTGCACCATTTATGGTAATCCTGTTTTTGAAATTTGCACCAATTAAATCTACTGTGATTTTATCTCCTGATTGTAATTCAAATCCATTCAATTCTTGATAACCAACAGTATAAATTTCATTATCCTGTTTACCATACCTTACCACTCTAACAAAAAGCTTATTTGCATTATCTGTTAATCCACCAACATAGTTTATCAAATCACTTAATTTATCTGTAGTTGATACTTCATAGATACCAACCCTTTTAACCCCACCTTTAACCTCCACTCTTTTTTTATAAGGCGAGACAACAATAACATCCTCGTCTTGAAGCATTTTATTAGACGAAAGATCTCCTTTTAACAAATAATCATACAAGTCAAATTTTGCAATTGTTTTTCCATTTCTCACCAAATCAATATTTCTATAAGACCCAATCTTTGTAGGACCTCCTGCAGCATATAAGGCATTTGCAATAGTTGACAAAGAAGAAATGGTATACTGACCAGGTTTAGATATTTCACCAATTAAATTAACATGAATACTTCTAATTTGCCCCAAACTTAATTGAAGACTAGTTGTTCCACTAGACAAGCCAGGATAAAGTTTACCTAGTACAGAAGTTAGCTTAACTTTTGCCTCATCTATACTGAGGCCAGCCATTTTAATTGGCCCAATATTGGGATATCTTATAAACCCATCTGGACTCACTTTCAAACTTTGACTTTTTTCAGAAAAGCCATATATATCAATCTTTAATTCATCTCCAGTACCAAGAACATAGTTTTTGGGTGTTGGAATGTTCATATTCGGTTCAAAAGTCAAATTTTGCTTTGTAAAAATTTCAGAACCATATATCACTAATCCATTAATAACATCAGGTTCCGATTTTGGACTAATTGTTGTTATGGGACTTCTTTTGGCAGTTTCACTATTTTTTGAATCCGACCCATTTACTTTTCCAGAAGCTATATTAAGGGATTGTACTCTAAGTTTTATTTTTTCAATTTGCTCTGCACTTAATCCCTTTTCTTTTGCTTTTAATTCTAATTCGGATTCTGATAATCCAGCCAAGTTACTATTCTGGATAAATTGAAGTAACTGTTGATCCGTCAGTTGGTCAACATTAACTGCAACAGGTACTTGAGCATAACTTGACAAAACACTAAAACTGAAAAAAACTAGTAATAAAAAAGATTTAATTCTGTTCATGAAAAAAGATTAGGTTATTCAAAATTACAAGGCTTCGCCATTCTGACTCCCATAATGGCTCAGAAAAAATGAAAATAAGTTATAACACGTGTGTTTATATAAAATAAAAATGAAGACCTTACGCTTCATATAACATTAAGAACCAAATATATAACACATACCGGGGAGATGAATTAGTGCTATTTAATTTATAAGAAGTGCAAATATAGTGGGGGTGACTTTGTAAAACAAATAAGATTAAAATAATAATAAATTACAATATGTTTTAATCTATTTGCACCAAAGCTGCTTTAATAGCCTTATTCCATTTGCTAATTCTTTCAACCCTATTTTCTAACTCCATTTCAGGACTAAACACCCTCTCCATCTGCCACTGAGCCTGAATTTCTTCTAAACTGGACCAGAATCCTACCGCTAAACCTGCTAAATAGGCTGCGCCGATGGCTGTTGTTTCAATGACCACAGGTCTAACTACTTTGGTGTCTAGCATATCGCTTTGAAACTGCATTAAAAGATTGTTACC
>CALRLF020000165.1:0-4299 GCA_943368475.1 Allobosea thiooxidans | reverse complement strand
TGCTGGTCATCCACAATTAGATATTAGCTACAACTACAGCAGCGACAGCAAAATTGCATCGGTATATCTTAAGCAAACACAAAGTGGTGATAAAGTATTTAAACTTCCTGTTGCAATTGATATTTATACAGGTGGTAAAAAAACACGTTACGATGTTTGGATGAACAACAAAGCAGACACCTTTAGTTTTGCTGCAGATGTAAAACCTGATTTAATTAATGTTGATGGAGATAAAATTTTATTAGCCACTAAGAAAGATGCTAAAACTTTAGATGAATTTATTTTTCAGTATAAAAATGCTGGTAAATTTTTAGACAGAAAAGAAGCATTGGATTTTGCTGCTAAAAAAATGAAAGATCCGAAAGCTGTAGAATTATTAAAAACTGCATTAAACGATAAATATGCAGCTTTAAGAATTAAAGCAATACAAGCATTAGGTGACACTGATTTAGATGATGCAACACTTTCACAAATTGAAAAAATTGCAAGCACTGACGTAAATCGTCCTGCAAGAGCAGAAGCGATTGATGTATTGGGTGCATTAAAAAACGAGAAGTATAAAGCTTTGTTTAGTAAAGGTGTTAACGATTCTTCTTATTCTGTTGCTGGTGCTAGTTTAGAAGCATTGGCTTCAATAGATTCAGCTACTGCGATTGCATTGGCTAAAAAACTATCTAAAGAACCAGCAAAAGGCAGATTAAGCAGTGCCATCTCTAGCGTTATGGTAAAATATGGAGATGAAACAGCTTATGACTTTATTGCAGCTAACTTTGAGAAAATGCCTTTATCTCAAACTAAATTTCAGGCATTACAATCATTTGCTGATATTTTAGCTAAAGTAAAAGATGCTACTAAATTTAAGAAAGGCATTGATTTAATTGTAGAATTCAGAAATGCAATTCCTGAATCAGTAAAAGGTCAAACCGATCCTTACATTAACAATGTTATTCTTAAAGGCATTGCTGATAAGAAAACTAAAAATGGTGAAACTGAATTGGCAGAATATGCTACCAGCAAATCAAAATAATTAGTCCAATTAATTGGACGGATACAAAAAAGCAGAACGTCATGTTCTGCTTTTTTGTTTGGGGCTATGAGCAGCAGAACATAACTCAACAGCGGTTGGGGCTTTTCGTTGCAATTCCCCGAAATAATCGGGGAGATTTTCACTTCAATCCCAAGCCTTTGAACAATAGAATATAAATGAACATAGTAGCAGCCCAAAAACAAATATTAAGGCACTGTATTGGCCAATTTTACTACCTTTTACAGTTGTTTATTATAGTTTTTATTTGAGACTAGATTAAAACTTTTTCTAAAAAAAAGTGTGCCACACAATTAGAAGGTGTGGCACATATTTATATTGAATATTTTAGAACAATTACCAATCGCTACCAGCACCACCACCACCAAAATCACCACCACCAAAATCGCCAAATCCACCACCGCCAGAATCATTGCTACTGCTTCCTCCACCACCTCCTCCATGACCTCCTAGCATAGAAGCCCAAAATAAAGATTCAGCAACGCTGCCAACACCTCTTCTACTCATCATTCCACCATTGCCACCACGACCACCACGGGCAATTAAAATAAAAATGATAACTCCAATTATAACCAATATACCAATCCAGGATCCATCACCGCCTTTCCCTTTTTTCTTGTATCCTGACGGAGCTTTGTACTCACCAGCAGCAGCTTTTATGATTGCATCAATTGCCTTATCAAATGCAGTGAAATATTTTCCAGCTTTTAAAGAAGGTACCATTTCATTGTCGCTAATTTGCTTACAAACAATAGAAGGCAATGCTCCTTCTAAACCATAGCCAGTTGCAATAAATACTTTTCGTCTGCCTTCTTCCTCTGTACCTGTACTTAATAAAATAACAACGCCGTTATCATACTTTGCTTGACCACCAACGCCCCAATAATGCCCAATTTCTGTAGCATATTGATCAGATGCATAACCATGCAACGTTTTTACAGTTACAATTACAATTTGATTGCTAGTAGTGTCATTGTATCCTTTCAATTTAGCAACAAGCTGATTTTCTTCAGAAGGAGAAAGAATACCTGCATCATCTACAACTGGTCTAGCATTGGCAGGCTTAGCAGGAAGCAAATCATGCGGAACGATTTGTGCGTTTAGCACAGATACAATAAGGAAAGAAAGAAAAAAGAGAATTTTCCGCATGGAAAGGGGTTTACATTATTTACCAAAAACAATATCATCGGGCAATTCGTTTTTATCGCCATCGAGATAAGGAAAATGTGTTTGAAGCTTATTACCAATATCTTCAATTGCTTCTACAATGCCTTCTGTGATGCTGCCATTTTTAAAATGGTTAGCCAATCGTTCGATAGTGCTATTCCAATAATCTTGACCTACAATTGCATGAATACCTTTATCGCCATAAATAGCCAGTTTACGACTTTCCATAGCTATGTATAAAAGCACTGCATTGTTTTGAGCAGTTTGCTCCATTTTTAATTTATGAAAAACAGCCACTGCACTTTCTAATGGAGTGGCTGTTTTACATTTAGTTGCTATAAATAACCTCACTTCGCCACTCGTTGCATTTTCAGCTTTACGAATAGCAGCAACAATTTGTTCTTCCTGTTGCTTGGTGAAGTATTTTTTCCTGAATAATGAAGCAAACATGTGCAATTATTTTGTAGCTGGCTTACTGAAATCAACTTTTGGAACTTCTTTCTCAGCTTCTGTAGCCTGGAAGAAGCCTCTTTCTTTAAAGCCAAACATACCTGCAAACACTACATTCGGGAAATTACTAATTTTAGTATTGTACAGTTTTACAGCTTCATTATAACGGCTACGTTCGGTAGCAATTTTATTTTCTGTATTTGACAATTCAACCTGTAGATTAGAAAAGTTCTCTGTAGCCCTCAATTGAGGATATTGTTCAGATACCACCATTAAACGACCCAATGCCTGAGACAATTGACCTTGAGCAGCCTGAAATTCTTTTAATTTCTCAGGAGTAAGGTTGTTAGGATCTACTTTTATTTGTGTAGCACTTGCTCTTGCTTCAATTACTTTAGTTAAAGTACTTTGCTCAAAATCTGCAGCACCTTTAACGGTATTTACCAAATTACCAATCAGGTCAGATCGACGCTTGTATTGGTTTTCAACATTTGCCCAAGACTCGTTGGCTTGTTGCTTTAAACCATTCATGCTGTTGTAACCTGTACAACCACAACCACCTAAGAATAATAATAAAGCTCCAATAACAATAAGTGTAAGATTTTTTGTGTTCATCTCTTTTAAATTTTATGTAAGTTACTTGTTTGTAGTAAACTGGAATCAAATATTACAAAGCAAATGCCATTATTTATTGTTTGGCATTTTGTCGTGTATTGCCCATTTAGGTGTTCTTACAAAATATTTTTATGCTCAAAGGCTTGTTCTCATTGTATTTGAATAAAAGTTTTCAAAACTTACAAAAAAGTTTTGGCTTAATAAACTCATGCTTCTATATTTGCAACCCAATTAACAGTTGGAGCGTTGGTCAAGGGGTTAAGACGCCTCCCTTTCACGGAGGAATCACGGGTTCGATTCCCGTACGCTCTACCAAATGAGAATGATGGTCGTTTTTAATTAAACGGCCATTTTTATTTTCCGCTGAAACCTTTATCTGGCTTGCAATTGCAGAGAACACTGCATTTACTCTTGGAGTTCGAACTTCCTTTTTTTCTTTATTATACCAAATACCCTCGGGGAATATCAAATATTGTAAAATTTGCTTATCATCATAATCGCTGGATTGCCATAGCTGCAATGGTTTACGAGCAATCCCTATTGCTTTTTTAATTGCTTTTTCAAGGTTCGAACTGCTAAAACTACTTTTATCAATTTCAACAGCTAATTGCTTCTTTTCGTCCTCAAATATTTTACTATACTTTTCAAATAAACTACTGTTAATTTCACCACTAACGAAACGCAATTCTAATGCTTCGAGCTTCTGATGTAATTCTGTTAGCTTCCTCTTTTTAATTGTAACTCCATTAAGTTGTTCTTCTAACTTTTTATATAATAGAGTATTTACATTTAACTCAACTTGTTTAATATTTCTTTCATTAAGAGTAAATTTTGATATCGCATTTTGAAATAGATTATTTATAATATCCGCTCTTTCATTTACAGCTGCTCCAACTCCTCTAGTCTTATAATAATAAATTCCTTTTTTTATATACCCTGTAAACGGTCTTAGTGTTGCATCGTCTTTCACAAACGATTTTAAAGGAATGTCAATAATTTTTACCTTCTTCGAAATTCCTCTA
>CALRLF020000164.1:0-4376 GCA_943368475.1 Allobosea thiooxidans | reverse complement strand
CATGGAAAATCCAAGACTGAATGAAACCAGTATTCATTACAATTGTTGTTTTTATTGTATGGACAAATAGTGCTCTTGCACAAAACCTTGATATTGGCAGTTGGAATATTCTAAACTTAAAATACAATCACAACGAAAAATGGAGTGTTTTTGGGGAAGCTCAACTACGTTCTTTAAAATTTTATAGCAACTTCCATTATTACGAATACAAAGGCGGCATTGAATACAAAGTTCGCAAAAACTTGAAGCTGACTTTGGGAGCAGGTAGTTACCAAACCTACAAAGAAGGTGGTGATTTTGTTTTGCCAAAAAACAATGATGAATTTAGGATCTGGCCTCAAGTAATACTATTACAAACCATTGGGAAATTTAATATTGAACAACGCTATAGGGCAGAATTTAGATTTACAAATGATGGATATCGCAATAGGTTTAGGTATAGACTTGGTGTTTCATATCCATTTGGAAAAGAAATAAACGAATACAAACCTTTCCAAATAAGTGTAAGCGATGAAGTTTTTTTCACCAATAATGAACCCTATTTTGAAAGAAATAGATTGTTATTTGCGTTCAATTTCAAACCTGCAAAAACAACCAATCTGCAGATTGGCTATTTACACCAGTTCGATTATAAAATCAATGACGAAACAGGAAGAGATTTTCTTGTACTAGGTTTTTTCTTTGATATTTTCAGGCATTAACGATTCCCAGTCTTACTATTCAAAAGCCCTCTAAGGTCATGTCTAAACGCATCTCCCACTCCATCTTTGGGGACTAAGAAATAAGTTAGATG
This sequence comes from Allobosea thiooxidans, assembly GCA_943368475.1. GTDB lineage: Bacteria > Bacteroidota > Bacteroidia > Chitinophagales > Chitinophagaceae > UBA1930. The sequence goes on along the minus strand of CALRLF020000164.1, from coordinate 3,583 downwards.
TTGAAATATCTTTATTTTTTGGATTTTTTCCCCTTTCCACTTTCAAGGTTTAAAAGCATGATATTCCTGAAATCAATTGGCTGACCCTCACTTTGCAAAGCGATAAAACCACGATCAAGAATTTTGCCATCCATTTTTTGTGCAGGGTCAAAACGATTCACAACCTCTCCGCCAATTTGTGGTTTGGAATATTGTAACACGGTATCTCCATTAATGATATGGGTGATCAAGGAATCTCCTAGTACAATTAACTCGCCTTGTATCCATCCATCAGAAGGTAGATAAGTTTTTGAACTTGAATTGATGCAATGCCTTGTATCTAATTTACCCTTGTACACAATATGCGTTCCAGGTGAGCACATATTTCCAGTTGGTCTTGGTTGATTATCTGGCAAACCTGCCAACAACTGCATTTCAATGGAGATAGGCCAGTCCTGCTCTTTAGGCATGGTGCGTGGATCCTGAGAATGATACATGATGCCACTATTCAGTTGGGTATAACCAGGTGCATCTTTTCTCCATTCACCTGCAAAACGATATTCAAATTTTAAATGATAATAGGAAAACGGTTGTTTAAAATAGAGATGTCCAAATTGTTCATTGAATGATTCATACTGGTCGTATCGCACTTTAATGATCCCATCTTCTACCCTAAATGTGTTCCCAAAGTTTTCACCTGTTTCATGATGCTGTATCTTAACAAACCAGTCTTTAAGATCTTTCCCATTGAATAATGAAATCCATTCCTGCTTGGTAGATTCTTCTTGATCTTTTTTATTTGTATTGCTCAGCAAACAAAAAGACAACAAAATCATTACTATGCTATAATTGTTCCGAATAGAAAAAAATTTCATAATATAAAAATTAGTACAAATAGTTTGCTCCCCAAAACTATTTCAAATATTTATCTCAATAACAATACCTTGTTATCATTAAAATCTATCAAAATTTGATCAACAAAAGCAAAGGACTGATTGTATCTTCTAATGGGCAAGAAACCATAACTAAAGTAAACTTTACAGGTTTGCAAAAACGCCCTTGGTTTTGCGAAAAAGGGGATACAGGGGAACTGATCCAGAATATCAAGAACTGAGCATGCCAGATTTTGTGATGGAAAAAGGGTTGTAAATACTCATAAAAGCATGATTGAAAACTGTTTAATCGCTTTTAGCAGAAAACTTTAAAGATTTAACAAATAATAAATTAATCCTTATCTAAGTGTGCTAATTGGGTTTAATCCCTATATTCGCAACAAGGTTTCAAAAATTAATAATTGAATTTAACAAACACATATAAGACAATTGTAACCATTTTCTTGATGGTCTTATATGCTTTTGTTACTACCCCAGTTCAATATTGGCATAACCATATTAATGCTGACCTGTCTTTATCTGAGACTTCAAAAGAGAAAAAAAACAGCAGTATAGCTGAAACTAGTGACAAAACAAATGAAGCAAATTGTAAAATATGCTCACATCAATATTCCACCTATCAAAATAGTGCAACATTAATAATAGAAACACCTAAAGCATTAAACAATTCTGCCGAAGCTTTCTATTACTGCTTTATTCCCACTACACCCGTTTTTTACAATTCCAACAAAGGGCCACCTTCTATAGCCTAATTGCTGCATGATTTCTATCAAAGATAGTTGCAGTTCCTTTTGGTTGTATTTACCTGTTTCGTTTTAGCAGTTCTACCTCTTATTCTATGTAAGAAGTAGCAAAATATGCTAAACATATTTTCCAGAAACAAGCTTGGCAATTATTGAACCCAATAATTCTCTTTAAAAACTTTCAGTTGAAAATAGTTTTCACAATAGCATTGATTATTGCTTTGACATCTTTTGGCATTGCACAAACTTGTAATATTAAACTAACAGGTCATATTGAAAATATTGAAACAAAAGAAAAACTAGTTGCAGCAACGGTTACATTAAAAGAAACTGGCGCTCAAATAGAAATTAATGAAAAAGGCGATTTTTTATTTAGTGGATTATGCCAAGGCAACTATACATTAATTATTAATCATGTTAGTTATACCAAGATAGAAAAATTGATTCTACTTAAAAAAGACTATCACGTAGATATATTAATGACACCAATTCAAAATTCACTTAGTCAAGTGACAGTAGAAGGTCAAAAAATAGTAGCCAATACAGGATTTAAAAAGGAATTGACTGGGAGGGTATTAGAAGAAACAAAAGGATTTTCACTAGCAGAAACATTAAGCAAAATAAATGGAGTAACCATGCTACAAACTGGGTCTACCATTTCTAAACCCGTAATTCATGGTTTACATAGCAACCGAATTTTAACAATCAATAATGGAGTAAGACAAGAGGGCCAACAGTGGGGCAATGAACATGCTCCAGAAATTGATCCTTTTATAGCAGAAAAATTGCTGGTTATTAAAGGTGTAGATGAACTGCGTTATGGATCTGATGCCGTAGGAGGAGTAATCTTAGTTGAACCTAGGCCTTTAAGAAAAATACCTGGATATCAAGCGGAATTAAATACAGCTTATTTTACAAATAATAGGCAATATGTTGTATCAGGCGTATTTGAACAACAATTAAAAAAACAACCTGCATTTAGTTATAGAATACAAGGAACCTTAAAAAAAGCTGCTAATGTAACTACCCCTAATTACAGACTCAACAATACCGGAAGTGAAGAAAATAATTATTCAATCACATTAGGTTGGAATAAAGAAAAAATAAATACAGAAATTTTTTATAGTCACTTTTCAACAAAACTGGGCATTTTCACTGGATCACATATAGGAAATGTAACTGATTTACAAAATGCCATTGCAGCTCAAAAACCAAATGATGTCTTTTTAGGTCAAGATACCTACGAAATTCAACGTCCTTACCAAAAAGTAGTCCACGATTTACTTAAATGGAAGACTTCTCTTTATTCCGGGGAAAATAAATTCACTTTACTTGTAGCAGGTCAATTTAATCAAAGAAAGGAATATGATGTAGTTAGGAACAGTAATAATCAAAATCCACAATTAGACCTATCTATATATACGATTACCGAAGATTTAAGTTGGGAACATCCCAAGAAAAATAATTTTCGTGGAACAGCTGGTATTTCAATGATGCAACAAAATAATAGTTATAGTGGAAGATATTTTATACCTAATTATTTTGCCTATTCTTTTGGGGGCTATTTTATTGAAAAATGGAGCAAGCATAAATGGGAAATTCAAGCAGGTGTAAGAATAGATCACAAAAACATAGAAACAACAAGGCTAAAAACCAATAATGATAGTGTCATATATAAATTTGTCTTTACTACTGTTGCATCATCATTTAATGTTGTTTTTAAACCAACAAGCAACATACAAATCAATAGCAATATAAGTATTTCAAATAGAGCACCTTATGTAAATGAATTACTTAGTGATGGAATTCACCACGGTACTGCAACTTATGAAAAAGGAGATTTAAGTTTAAAACCAGAGCAATCTACAAACATCAATGCTGGTATAAACTATCAAAACAAGTCCAAATCTTTTTCAGTAGCTCTATTATTATACTTCAATAATATTAAAGATTTTATTTATCAACAAC
>CALRLF020000163.1:0-4569 GCA_943368475.1 Allobosea thiooxidans | reverse complement strand
ACCATTGTTAGTGCAGAAAAAGTAGAGAAGGCAGATAAATTGCTCAAGTTACAAGTAGACCTTGGTTTTGAAACCAGGACCATTGTTTCAGGCATTGCCCTACACTTTGATCCAGCTGCCATTGTTGGAAAACAAGTAACCGTGGTTTGCAATCTAGCACCAAGAAAAATGCGTGGCATTGAAAGTAATGGCATGATCTTGATGGCAGAAGACACCAGTGGCAAACTCCATTTTGTAAACCCAGAAGATGCTATTGGAGCGGGAGCGGGAGTTAGTTAAAGAGAGTGAAGAGTGAAATGTGAAGAATGAAATGTGAAGAATGAAGAATGGTATTAAATTTTATACCTTTTTATTAAAGAGGCCTCCATTGAAAGGCCTCTTTTTATTTTCTCAAAGATTGATTAAGTGTTTCATAATAAAAGAACACTTCTCCCTTATACCCATATTGTCTATTTAACCCAATCATTTGTTTAAAGATCATTTCATCAACCCTATATCCATCCCCAAGAGAGGTAAGTATGCCAGGAAATATTTTATGCTTTAAAGTGGAAGGCACTTGTGAGGAAAGCTCTTTTAAAATCCTTTCATAATCTCCAATTTTATAGCGATACAATTGAGGGATAATATAGTCTGCATATCCTTCATTCAACCATTTAGGCCAATCTTGCAAATACTGTTCCTTACTCCAAGGATATATACTAGGGGCCCAAGAAACAATACAATTTGACTTTATATTTTTTACTGCCTGATAGATTTGTTTGCCAAAATCGCTTACTTTATCTGCCTTCCATTGAAGAAATGTTGGTTCTTTTGGGTTTTGTGGCATTTGCTTATTGAAAAATTCATTCTTATAAAGCTTAGTTGTATATGCATCGTATCCTCCTTCGGCGGGCATTGCAGGCAATCGGTCATCCCCTTGAATACCATCTACTTCATAGTTTTCAACAACTTCCAAAATCATTTTTTTTAAAAATGCTTGAACCTCTGGATTAATTGCATTCCACCAAAAAAAACCGTTCTTTTTTAAAAGTGTACCATTATAATTTTTCCCTGCCCATGAAGGATATTTTTCCAACCAACCATTTGCTGAGCTGTCTTGATAGGCATATGAAGCTCCAAATTCAAACCAGGCATGCACTCGTAAGCCAACTTTATGCCCTTCTTCAACAAATGCTTTTAAAGGATCAAAGCCTTTAAAAATATCAGATTGATCTTTCCCAATATATTGTTTCAAGACCTTACTTGGATACATGGTTACTCCACCATTCCATACTACTACAAAAATATCAGTTAGCCCATTGTTTTTACAATTCATCACTGCATTTCGAACATTTTCAGGATGATGCATTGCATCACTAGCCACATTAGTGATCCAGGTACCATTAATAACTAATTGGTTATTATCTTGGGCCTTTGCATTATAGCTAAAAATAAAAAAAGTAATAATTAAAATTATGTTTTTCATATGCTTATTGAATTGCTTTAAACTCCATATATCTATTATACAAATGATGCGCTTGTATATATGATGATTGTGGGCTCATAAAATGGCTGAACTCAAAAGTGATTGCTTTATCATACCCTGCTCTTTTAGCAGCTTCTAATTTTAATTTCAATTTTTCAAACTTAATTGGCAAAAATTTAATGGGCATATCTCTATCAAAAGATTCCGCATTGGTCCAACACTGTAAATGGTATTTGTCCGCCAATAATTTATTAACATGAAAGAATTGGTCTAATTCATGATAATCAATATGTCCGTCTTGAAATGCAACAGCATCAATTGATTGGTGTATTCCATCAAAAATTTCATTCCATTCAGCTTCGTGTTCTTTTATAGATATTGCTTCTTCTTTGGTTAGTGAACTTGATGAAGCTAGTACTGCTTTTTTACCTTCTATCCATGGTGAAATAAAAACAGGTAACTGGTTGCTAATTTGCTTACACATAGCGCCTAAACTGCTAAATGCATAAATGGCTCCTTTTGTTTTTCTACTAATTTCAGTACTTAGGTACCAACCCTTAAAGGCTTTACGGTGGCCATACAAATTCCATACTTCTTCAATTACATACTTATTGGCATCAATTTCTGTTGTTAGATTGCCAGTATCCCAATAAACACCACTATCATATAATCCAAAATAGAAATTCATTCCATATCTCTCTGAAAGAGTCAAATACAAATCAATTAAATCAATTGGTGGTTGATAACAACCATGTTCTTTGATTAAATAGTTAGAAGGATACGTAATAAATTTTCTGTAGCCACTTCTAATAATAATGACTGTGTCAATTCCAGCGGCCTTCATATGTTTAAAATCATTTTCCCATTCTTCTGGCCCCCAGTTTTGATGTGGAATATCATGACTTATCTCGTCAATAAAAGTGCCTGTAATTAACATAACTACAATAATTTGTTTTCAATTAAAACCTTTTTCCAAAGCATATAACCATCACCATTTAGATGCAATCCATCGCTAGTAAACTGTTTGCTTAACTTATTATGCTCATCCAAGAAAATGGGATATAAATTCACAAAGTATAAATGTTCTTTCTTGCAAAGCTTGTTAATTTGTTCATTCACATATTGAATGTGTTCATCTTTGTTTTGATAGCCCGAAAATTCAAGGAATTCATTATTTGTTGGTAAGATACTTTGAATGAATATTTTTGTTTTGGGCGATTTCTGACGAACAATTATTACTATTCGTTGAATATTATTTACAATGATGCTATCAGGTATTTTTTTTGCTATATCGTTAATGCCAATCATTAAAAAGATCTTATTTGGATGGGATGCAACAACTTCTTCTAATCGGGCAATCACACCAAAAGTATTATCCGTACTTATTCCTCTATTCTTGATACGTTGATTTCCAAATAATTCACTCCATTCAGCAATATCCGTAATACTATCCCCTAAAAAGACAATTTCATTTTCGGCATTTGGTAATAAACGGAACTGGGATACTTTATGCATATAATATGAGCTCAAAAAAGATGAGTCTATCTTTTGTTGTGCTTGCGTATTTTCAAAAACAAAACAAAACAACAACACGATATACAACTGTTTCAAACTCATAAAACTTAATTAATCATTTGACATTTCATTCTCAGGATCTACCACTTTTTCTAAAGGAACCATCCAAGTAATCAAGAAAGCAGGTATTGTTGAAATAAGGACCCAGATAAAAAATTCTTTATATCCTAAATAATCGCTTACATAACCACTAATCATGGAGGGGATCATAAATCCTAAATTCATTAAACCGCTCCCAAATGCATAGTGAGCCATTTTGTATTTACCCGGTGCCATATTTTGCATGATAAACAAAATCAATCCCACAAACCCAAAACCATATCCAAAATATTCTACTGCCACGGCCCCGCCAATGATATATACATTCTCCGGTTGAGTAATTGCCAAAAATGCATATGCTAAAAAAGGAACATTAAAAAAGGCACATAGCATCATCAATGTTTTCCGATTGAGACCTTTATTAGATACAAAATATCCTGCGGCAATAGAACCTAACACAAAGGAAATGGCACCGAAAACGCCATATAATATTCCAACTTGGGAAGTACTTAATCCCAAACCTCCATCTGTTCTTGCTGCTTTAAAAAACAACGGTGTGATTTTTATAGCCTGTCCTTCTGCAAACCGATATAAAACAATAAAACAAAGACTAAAATAGATATTCTTTTTTTGAAAAAAAGTTATAATAACGTCTTTAAGTGTGTTGACCCCTTCATTGAAATTATGCACTTCTGATGCAACTCCTCCAGATGGAAGCATTTTCAAATTATATAGACCAAGAAAAACCATTACCAAACCATAAATAAACATAACTGTCATCCAAGCATTGGCAATCCCATATTTTTTTTCCATTTCGCCTGCTAAATAGACAAGAGCACCACCAGAGAATACTTTTGCTAGATTATAAAAAGCACCTTGCCATCCCACATACTTTGCTTGTAATTTAGGGCTTAACTCATTTAAATAAACGCCATCTGCCGCGGTATCATGGGTTGCACCACTAATAGCTATTAGGGCAAAAACAGCAATTGAAATACTGAAAAAATGATCTGCGTGTAGGGTTAAGGCAAGCAGACCAAACAAACATCCAGTGAATATCTGTGTAGTGTATACAAAGAATTTCTTTGTTTTGTACATCTCCAAAAAAGGGCCCCACAAGGGCTTAACTGTCCAGGGCAGCATAATCAATGATGTCCAAAAAGCAATTTGGGTATCAGAGATGCCCAAGTTCTTATACATGATAGAACTTGCTGTTGCCAATGCAACAAATGGCAAACCCATTGCAAACCAAGTAGTTGGAATCCAATATATGGGCGATTTTTTCAAGTTAGATGAATTAGACAAAATGGTTGAATTTTAGATTTATGTAGCAATAAAACCTATTACATAAAGTTTTTAATAACTTAGCGTGAATTTATAATTTTTTTAATTAAGTTAGATATAAAATTCAATCAAAATTGAAATATGTTCAATAGCAAAACTAATTTAAAACACTTTTTACTACCATCTTTGATTGTTGGGATTCTATT
>CALRLF020000162.1:0-4592 GCA_943368475.1 Allobosea thiooxidans | reverse complement strand
TTTAGAAAAGGCTTTTTTGTTTTTAGAATTGTATGCTGATTCTAATGTGATTAACTGCTTACTGTTTTATCATATCAATGACTAAATCAAACTCCACTTATCGTTTTATGCATTAGGTACTATAATTATACGATTTAGTTTATTGCTATTAATCTGCTCAATAGCATACTGAACCTTGAAAGGGCGACGTAACCAATGACCTCTCCGTAAAGTCGAACATAAAAAAAACATAACTTACTTATATCAAGTATAAAATATTTGAAAGAGTAATAGAAAGCTTTATCCCATTTTATAACTGCTTCGTCCCATTTTTTCAATAATCAGCGATATAGTATTTACTCTTACCAACCAATTCTATGTAATCAACCTGTGTTGTTGATTTTTTCTTGTTTGAAACTGCATTAAAAGTAACTGCTTTGCCTGTTGTACTCTTCAAGAATTCGTGACTGTCAATCCATTGTTCTAAGTTATTTCCCTTGAAACTAAACATTTATATTTATTTCAAACAACCAAAACTGCAGTCATGAAAAAGAAAATTTTCTACTCCTTTATTGTCATTCTGTTAGCGTTACCTGCATTGGTAAAGGCACAAATGGTGCCCGTTAATCCAACAATTTATAAAGAATGGTTCTTGTTAGGTGAAAGCAGCACGCAATTAGATGTTTCTGCAAGAGTCCTTAAATGCACATCAACGAATCAAGTTCATTTACAAATATTTAATGAGAATCCCAATAACCAAACAGCTCATTTTGATATTGAAATTAAAAACAATGCAGATGGCGTGAAGTTTACAACAGAAATTTCATTTGCTGCACAAAAGGCTGCCATTCATACAGCTAATTGCACTAGTGATGCTTCATTAGAGGCTCTTAAGATTAATTTGCCTGCATCGTATGATCCTGCGAACATCACGATCAAAATAATATTCAAACCCTAATTAACTGTATATGAAAAAACTATTATTCATTTTAGCTACAATTGTATGCTTGTTTGCAAATACCAATTTGCAAGCTCAGTGTAGTGCACCAATTGTAAACTCGTTCTCACCTAACACTGGATTTATTGGAAGTACTGTTACTATTAATGGTGCGTTTTTTGATCCTACACTTGCAAATAATCAGGTGTTTTTTGGTGCAACACAAGCAACTGTTTTAACGGCATCTTTTGGAAAATTAACAGTTACTGTACCTGTTGGTGCAACCACTGCTCCGATTGCTGTAAAAAATGGTTGTAATTTAATTGCATATTCTGCAGTTTCTTTCAATGGAATTTTTTGTCCAACACCAATTACAAGTTCAACCTATAACAATACATCGTTTGAGTTACCAGGAATTTACGGTGCTTACAATATGTTATCTCAAGATATGGATGGAGACGGTAAACCAGATGTAGTATCAGCTTATTCAGGGCTTACTGTAGCTAGAAATACTAGTACACCAGGAAGTTTAAGTTTTGTAGCACACAACTTTGGTACTTCAGGAAATTATAATTCTTCAGTTTCTACTGCTGATTTTGATGGAGATGGTAAAAGAGATTTATTTACAACATATAGCATTTATAGAAATACAAGTACTGGTCCTGGAGATATTAATTTCAATATCATCTCTGCACCAGCTAATTCTACTGGTGGATATCAAGGTAATGTAGGCGACTTTAACAATGATGGAAAAATTGATATTGTATGGGAAAATGCAAGTGGTACTATGTATTTTTATAGAAATACCAGTACGGGACCCGGTAATATCAACTTTGCATTTGCCTTTAGTGTAAGTGTACAATATAGATGTACCGGAATTCAGTGTGTTGACGTTGATGGAGATGGCGTTTTAGATGTTTTAGCTACACAAGGAGATGGAAATAGGTTGATTGCTTTACGTAATACAACAACAGCTGGATCTTCTACATTTTCGTTTGCAGGCTTACAGTCCTTTAACTCAGGAGGAGCATATCCTTATAGATGTCAAATAGCTGATTTTGATAAAGATGGGAAAATTGACTTAGCAACTGTTAACTACAATTCAGGTGCAAATACTGTAAATACAGCAGTATTTAGAAATACATCTACAGTAGGGACAATTAATTTTGCTACGCCAAATACTTTTAGCGGTCCTCAAAATAACTATCGAATTGGCGTAGGTGATGTTAATGGAGATGGTTATCCGGATATCGTTACTAAATCATTGGCTGTTCAGGCATTTGCGGTTTATCCAAATACAAGTTCCGCACCAGGCAATATCAATTTTGCAAATCGTTTCGATTACAGCAGTGCTGCAACAGCCGAAGTTTCAGGTATTGTTATTGGTGATTTAGATGGCGATTTTGTACCAGATATTGCGACTAGTGGTATTAATAGTAATACAATTAGATTTCATAGAAATACAAGTTCTCAAGCCGATAATACACCACCAACTGCAAGTTGTAAAAACATTACAGTTGCACTTAGTCCAGCAGGAACAGCTGTTGTTACAGCAGCTATGATTGATAATGGAAGTAGTGATGCTTGTGGTATTGGCTCAATACAAATAAACAACAGTGCATCGATTTCTTTTACATGTGCTAATATTGGAGCTAATACTGTTACTTTAAAAGTAACCGATAGAGCTGGAAATGTGAGTACTTGTACAGCAACAGTAACAGTAGCTGCGGCTGCAATTATTGCATCTGGACAAACAACTGTTTGTCAAGGTCAAACTGTTGTATTAAATGCCAATGTTGGCGATAGTTATCAGTGGTATAAAGATGGTTCTATTATAACAGGAGCTAATAGTCAAACATACACAGCAGCTGCTAGTGGAGATTATACAGTAGCAGTAACTAATGCTGGTGGATGTTCAGGAACTTCTTCAGCAACTACTGTATCAATCAGTAGTGTTGGTCAGGCTACAACTACATTATCAAGTTCACCAAGTTTATGTCAAGGTAATACTTTAACCATAACGGGTAGCACTGGTAGTGCTTACGTATGGAGCAATGGTGCTAGCACACCTTCAATTACAGTTGGAGCAGCTGGTTCTTATTCAGTTACTATTTACGATGCAAATGGTTGTTCATCAACTTCTGCACCTGTTGTAGTAACTATTAAGTCAGCAGCATTACCAACTGCAACAATTTCAGCAAGTAGTGCCACAACTTTTTGTTCAGGAGGCAGTGTCGTACTAACAGTACCAACAACTCAAAGTTATGAGTGGAGTACAGGAGAAACCACACAGTCTATTACTGTAGCCCAAAGTGGTAGTTATTCTGTAAAAGTTACTAATTCCGATGGTTGTTTTGCTCAGTCAACAGCAACAAATGTTACAGTTAAACCATCTCCATCAGTTAATGCTGGTTCAGATGTTGTTATTTGCCCTACACCTGCACAATTAGTAGCTGTAGGAAATAGCAATGGAGCTGTAAACACACCACAAGCAACCACATTGTGTTTATATGATGCACCTGGTGGAAATGGCAATTGTTCATTTAGTAATACACAAAGTTCTCTTTGTAACGATGGGTATGAGTTTTTGAATAACAACACTTTTTCTGCATCAACCTCAGTGGCTGCAATTACAGGTGTAAATTTCAAATTGTATTACACATGTTCTAATCCAACATTTACATTTATATTAAATGGAAATACAATTGGTACATATTCTGATCCAGGAACTGGCTGTACATGTGATCCAATTCCTTTAGGAACATATCCTAGAACTATAAGCTACAACTTTGCACAATTCCAGGCATTTTGGAATGCAGGAGGTAGCAATACATTCTCTGTAAATATTAATTCACCGGGTGGTACCGCTACTTCTGGCATTCAGGCAGAGGTGCTTTCTCCTGGTGAAACATATGTATGGTCGCCTGCAAGTGGTTTAAGTAATGCAAACATTGCTAATCCAACTGCTTTCCCTACCAATACTACCAATTATACAATTACTTATACTTCTTCAAATGGTTGCAGTGCAACTGATGTTGTAAAAGTTACAGTTCAGTGTAATCAGCCACCAGTTGCTGTTTGTCAAGCTGTAACAGTATCAGCAGACAATAACTGTTCTGGTATAGCAACAGCTACTTCTTTTAATGGTGGATCAACTGACCCTGACGCAGGTGATGTATTAACTTATAGCGTTTCTCCAGCAGGACCTTATGCAATTGGTCTAACCAACGTTACATTAACTGTTACAGATTCTAAAGGAGCAAGTAGCAGTTGTAATACAACCGTAACTGTTGTTGATAATCAAATCCCTATATTAAATGTACCTGCTAGCATAACAGTAAATACCGATGTAAATGTGTGTGGTGCAATAGTAACCTACACAACACCGATTGGAAACGATAATTGTGCTGTAACTACTATACAAACTACTGGATTAGCTAGTGGTTCTGTATTCCCTGTAGGTACAACAACCAATACATTTGTTGCAACAGATGCATCTGGAAATATTACTACTAGCAGCTTTGATATTGTGGTAACCGATAGTCAATTCCCTGTCTTAGTAGGAGTTCCATCAAGTACAATTGTAGAGTGTGATGCAGTACCAGCAGCAGCCGTACTAACAGCAACTGATAATTGTGCAACATCAGTTCCATCATATACAGAAACAAGGACCAAT
>CALRLF020000161.1:0-4637 GCA_943368475.1 Allobosea thiooxidans | reverse complement strand
ATCATTGCCAAACAGCTAAGCTTAGAGCAGTTTGATGATGTAATTGCAGCCAAAATTAAGAACCAGACAAAAAAATAATATATGCTTAAAAAGTTGTTTTTTCTTGCAACGAGCTTTTCAGTAAGTACATTTTTATTTAGCCAAACCTTGTTTACTTATGGAAAAAAACAAGTAAGCAAAGCCGAGTTTTTAAAAGCATACAATAAAAACCCTTCACCCAACGAAACGGATAGAAAAAAGGCTTTGAAAGAATATTTGGATTTGTATGTAAATTATAAACTTAAAGTACAATCGGCTTACGACGAAAAATTAAACGAGCAAGCATCTTTCAAATACGAAAGCAGCAATTTTAAAAAGCAAATTGCAGATAATATCATTAACAATGAAGCCAATATTAATGAGCTGATTAATGAAGCATTTAAAAGAAGTTTAAAGGATATTGAAGTTGCACAGGTATTTATAGAAATGAAGCCTGGTGTAGATAATATGGATGCCAATAAGCAAATTCAAGCTGCTTATACTGCACTAAAAGATGGTAAAGATTTTGGAGAAGTGGCAGCCAATTTTTCTAACGACGATTATACCAAAAAAACAAAAGGCAACCTAGGTTATATCACAGTATTTACGCTGCCTTACGAATTTGAAAATGAAATTTACAAACTGAAAAAAGGCGAATATTCAGCACCCTATAGAAGTTCTTTTGGTTACCATATTTTTAAAGTTTTGAACGAACGTCCTGCTGCTGGTAAAATAAAAGTTGCACAAATTTTAATTACCATTCCAAAAGATGCAAGCGACGAAGCCAAGAAAAAATTTGCAGCCACTGCCGATACTGTGTTCAACCAATACAAACGTGGTGCATTTAGTTTTGAAAAATTGGTGGTTGAATACAGCACAGACAGAGCATCTTTAAGTAACAATGGTATTATTCCTGAAATAAGTGTTGGCAAATTTGACCCTGAATTCGAAAATCAGGCTTTTGCTTTAACCAAAGTTGGCGATGTTTCTAAACCTTTTCTTACCCAATACGGTTGGCATATTTTAAAGCTGATAGAAGTTACACCAATTGGCAAAGATTTTACCGACCCTGTTACAGCAGCTTTAATAAGACAACAAGTTGAACGTGCCGATAGATTGAGTATTGCCAAAAAAGGATTGGTAAAAAAATGGATGAGTCTTTGCAATTACAAAGCTGGCATTTTCGATGAAAAAGAATTTTTAATATTTACCGATAGTGCTATTAGAGGAGCTTCTTTAATTGATTTTAAGAAAGTGTCGCTTTCAACAGTTTTGTTTTCTTTTACCAAACAAAAAATTACAGCTACCGATTGGGCAAAATGGATTAAAGCCATTAAACAAAGTGGTAGCCCATTGGCTCAAAAAACAACCATGGCTTTATTGAGAGAATATGAGCAAATTGTTTGTGGCGAATATTACCGTGAGCATTTAGAAGATTTTAATGAAAGCTTAAAAGAACAAAGCAAAGAGTTCGACGAAGCCAATTTGCTATTTGGTGCAATGGATAAAAATGTTTGGGCAAAAGCCAATGCAGATAGTGCTGGATTAGTTAACTATTACAACGCACATAAACCTAAATACAATTGGGCTCCTGGTATTAGTGCATTGGTAATTACCACTACCAGCGAAACAACTGCAAACGAAGTAATTGATAGCTTAAAAGCAAACGCAACAAACTGGCGTTCTTGGGTAGGTAATTATGGCAATGCGGTAATTGCCGATAGTAATCGTTTCGAAAATAATCAGTTGCCAATTATTCAAAAGATTGACAACAAGAAAGGTTATATCAGTAAGCCAGAAAAAAACAACAGCGATGGATCTTACACATTTATTTATGTAACTGCTGTACACGATAAAATAGAAACTAGAGTTTTTGAAGATGCCAGAGGAATGGTAACCAACGATTATCAACAAGTGTTAGAGCAAAAATGGATTGATGAGTTAAAGAAAAAATATCCTGTAAAAGTGAATGAAGCAGTTTGGACAACTGTTAAATAATAAAAAAACTGATTGTTAACACAATCAGTTTTTTTATTTAGAGCCAATTACTAATATTACAATATGTTGTTATTAGCCATTTCTTCAATTGTATTTTTTCTTTGTACCTATTCAACAGGTTATTACAGCAAAATACTACTTGAAAAAATATGGCTAATTAAAATTCAAGCTAGTCTAATAGATATTTTTTTACTTGGGTTACTTACTTGCTTCATTTATTTCAGCCTGCTAAGCTTCTTTATACCACTTAATGAAGTTATACTAATACCGCTGGTATTACTGAGCTCATTTTTTTTATGGAACCATAAAAAAAATTTACATCAAATTGTACAATCGCTGCAATTTTTAAGAAGCTCTACTGCTTTAATTATTTTTATTCCATTATTCATTATTTTGTTTTTTTATTGGATTGCCCCTTGTATAAATGGCGATAGCAGAACGTATCATATTTTATCTATTAAATGGTACCACGATTACAGTGTTGTACCTGGCTTAGCCAATTTGCATGGAAGATTTGCTTTTAATCCTGCTAGTTTTGTTTTGGCTGCTCCCTACTCTTTTGAGTTAATTTTAAAACAAGCAATCTACCCAATGAATGGCGTTTTGATATTGCTGTTTTCGTTGTGGTGGTTTAAAAGGGTTTATTTGCAAATACAGTTTGCAACAGCTGTAATACTTTTTATTGCAGGTTGTTTTATAGAACGACAATTGTTTGTAAATGTATCTTCTCCATCGTCAGATGTTTTGGCTTCAATTCTTATTGCCTATGTTTCACTTTCTTTATTCGAAAAATTACAAGCAGGTAAAAAAGAAATTACTCATTATGCAGTTTTTCTACTCTTTATTATTTGGGGAATTACTTGTAAACTATCATTGTTACCACTACTCTTGTTTATACCATTGCTTTTCTTTTTTGTACCAGATTTAAAACAAATTAAATGGTTGGCATGGGTGGTGTTTTTTGCAGTATTAATTTGGTTTCCTTGGCTGTTTAGAAACTTTATTATGAGTGGCTATTTTATTTATCCAGCTACTTACACAGGTATTTTTAATGTGGACTGGAAAGCCCCAGAAGAGATAGCTAAGCTAGATTATGTGTATATAAAATATGGTCCTCGTTTTTTTTCAAACGATCCAATTTACTTACAAAATTTAGGCAACTGGCAATGGATACCTATTTGGTTTAAAAGCCATTTTGCATTTGGTAAAGGGCTCGATTTTGTTTCGTTGTTATTGGCTTTACTTTCTCCTTTTTATTGGATATTACTCAAGCATAAAAAAACGGATAAAGCCATTTTCATTTTGTGGCTAACACTTTTAATTGCTTGTTATTGGTGGATGTTTAACTCTCCTGAATATAGATTTGGAGCTGTTTTTTTAATGTGCTGTTTTATGATTCCTCTATTATTTGTTTTGGAGCATCGAAAAATAAACCAACGTATTGTAAAAATTAGCCTGGCAATAAGTCTATTTGTTTTTGCAACGTACTATATAAAAACGTTACAAAACAATCATGAATATTATACAGCTCCATTAAGTAGTTATTTAATTTATCCTTTAAAAGACAAAGGATATTTTTCAAAAAATAACCTAACTACAGCCAATAGTATTAGCTTAAATAATTCAATCAAATTATTTAAAGCAGATCGTGAACATCATTGCAATAACTGCCCTATGCCATGCATGGTATTACCTTATGGAGAAGTTGAACTTAGAGGTACAACATTGCAGCAAGGCTTTAGACTTAAAAGCAATGAAGTTCGAAAAATTTTTCCCTTTTTAAGGTGATGTGCTATTAAAATAAACTGCTAAATCAAGTACACTTTATGGTATGCTTTATAGTAACCATTTTTTAAAAAAGTGTAGTATAAATATTACTTATTAAAATTTATTTTAAATAATAAAAAAGTTAAAGCAAGTTAATTGGTGTAGATTGAAAGAATTGCACAAAAGCAATTACTTAATAACCAAGATTAATTTATGAAATTGTATGTAAAGTATATGGCTTGTGAAAGCTGTAAAGTAGTTGTTAGAGAAGCACTTAAAGAACTTGAGTTTACAGCTATAAGGGTAGAGCTAGGAGAAATTGAAACAAAAGAAACTTTGACAGATGAAGATAAAGCTGCTTTAAATAAAAAAATTAAAAAAGCAGGATTAGAAATTTTAGAAAATAAAACAGGTAGGTTATTAGAACAGATTAAACAGGTGATGGTTGCTTATGTATATCACTCAGATGAAAAACCCATTCATAGTTTTTCGGAGTTAATTAGCAAAGAATTAAATTATAGCTATGGTTATTTAGCCAACTTTTTTTCGGAAGTAGAAGCAACCACGATTGAAAAATATATCATTGCAATGAAAGTAGAACGTGTAAAAGAATTAATAATGCTTGAAGATTCTTCAATTAAAGAAATATCTTATTTACTTCATTACAGTAGTGCAGCTCATTTATCCAATCAATTCAAAAAAATTACGGGTTTAACACCAACGCATTTTAAAGCGTTGAAAGAAAAAAGAAGATTAACCATTCAAGATTTGTAATATTCAACAATAAATTTTAAAAACTATTCAAGAATAGTTTTTAAAATTATTGTCTCCAACTTCTTCCTCTTCTTGCAAAA
>CALRLF020000160.1:0-4677 GCA_943368475.1 Allobosea thiooxidans | reverse complement strand
CCCTCGGGCTCCATGCCCACATTGCCCCTCACCGGCGTGTGACCCGTGTGCAGCCCCGTCATCAAAGACGCGCGCGATGGCGCACAAACCGATGTACCCGAATAGAACTGCGTAAACTTCATACCCTCCGCCGCCAGTTGGTCAATATGCGGCGTACGAATTTTTTGTTGACCATAGCAACCCAAATCGCCATAACCCAGATCGTCCGCCAAAATAAAAATCACATTTGGCTTGTTATTTTTTTGGCCTTCGGCGATGCTATACAAAGACAACATGGCCATCACAAGAAGAGAAACAGATCTACGATTCATGGGTTGCAATTTGACTGTTTCAAATATACGCTAAGCGGTTTCAATGAATTTTTCAATCCATTTGATTTTATTTACTAAAATATTTGGGATTTTCAATTTTGTCCGTAGATTTGTCCGTGTCCGTAAAAATGTCCGTAAAATGATTAATGTAAAATTCTACATAGATAAAGCAGATAAAAATCAGCTTCACCCTATCTACTTAGTACTTCGTCAAAAAGGAGTACAAACAAAAATTGTTATAGGAGAAAAGGTTTTGAAATCTGATTGGGACAGTAAAAATCAAATTGTAAAAGAAAGCTGCTACACACACAAATCAATTAATAAGTATATCAGTTTTTTAAAACAAGAAGCTGAAAAGTATTTAGAGAATACTCCTAACTCTCAATTGACTGATAAAAAAATTAAAGATAAAATTCAGGGGCTTGTAAATAGCAGAAGAGAAAATACAGAAGTTAAAATGGTATGTGAAGATCCAGAATATTATGAAGGAAAAGAAATGATCACCTTCTTGGATTTATTTGCAGGGGCAGGTGGATTTAGTGAAGGGTTTTTACAAGCTGAAACAAATAATAAACTATATGATTTTTTGTTAGCTAGCGACATAAATGAAAATTGTGAATTAACACACTTAGCTCGCTATAATTATCAATTAGGACTTGATGCAGAATTCCTAAGGCAAGATATTAGTGAACCAGACTTTCTTGATAATTTAATTAAAAGGGTTAAAAACAAACAAGTAGATGTTGTTTGTGGGGGACCCCCATGTCAAAGCTTTAGTCTAGCTGGAAAGAGAAAAAAGTTTGATAAAAAAGATGATCTATTCGCACATTATTTAAAAGTAATCAGGCAATTAAGACCTAAATACTTTGTAATGGAAAACGTAAAAGGTATATTAACCAAAGAGAACGGAAGAATTAAAGAAATGATTCTTCAAGAAATAAGATCAATCATTGATTTAAAAGAGTTTCATCAATTGATTGAATTTATTATTCGTTTAAAAAAATCAAGTAAGGAATTTTCTTTCATATTAGATTGTTATTTAGTTAGGCTTCAGTTTGAAAAGTCAACTGAAAAAGAATTAGAGGAATTAAAAGAAAAGTATATTCAAAATGTAGAAAACAAATTTAAAATACTTACTCCAAAAATAGTTGATTACAAAACAAGCAAAACAGATAAGAATATAAGTACAATAAGACATGGTTTTAATTTATTGAAGAGAACACAGGAGCTAGCTTATATTCGAAAAAAAGTAATCAACGAAAAAGCGTTTAGTGATCTTGATAATGATCATTTTGTAGATGACTTTAATAATTTTCTAACTTCAATAGAGGCAGAGTCAATAATTGAAAGGATCAATAATTCCTTTAAAACTTTGAATCCAAAAAAAGAATATGTAGATGATGTTAAGGAAATCATTTCAGCCTTAGAAATTTACAATTACTCATTTGATGAATGTGTAGAAGGCATAAATAATATTTCAGACTCAAAAGTCTTGAAGGAAGAGTTAAAAGAAATTCTAACCCACATTAGATTATACAATATTGACGAACCCTTTGTAGCATTAGCTTCCAATTATGGTGTTCCTCAAAATAGAGAACGTGTCTTATTCATTGGATGCAGAAAAGACCAAAAGTTAGTAAAAACGGTTCCTCCCACTGTTTCTGCAAAAGAAAAAGTAACCGTTTTTGAAGCATTACATGATCTTGATTTTGTAGCAAATGATGAAGAGAAATTCGATTATGAAAAAGTTGATTTGAAAAAGAAATTTAATGGAAAGTCGGAAAAGCTTAGTTCATTAATAAAACAACGAAATATTGACGGCTCTTTAGATATAATAACAGGTTTATCATTTGCAGAATGGTCAAAAAAAGGCAGGCTAAATGGCAGATTTAAAAATGCTAAAAATCCTTTTTATGTCCGGAATTTTGAAGAACTTGAAAATAATCAGTTCCATGTAGTGGCGCCTTTACATAATCACAAAACAAGTAAACAAAATGATGATGTTGTCAAAAGACTTGATGTGATTCTTAAAGAGGGTGATTACGATATCGCTAAAAAGAAACTCAAAGAAATAGGACTAGATTCTGAAAAAAGGAATTATAATGTATTAAGGCCAGATGGTCAAAGTCCAACTGTTTTGACTATCGCGGATGACTATATTCATTATGCAAATCCTAGGTCTCTTACTGTAAGAGAAATGGCTAGGTTACAATCATTTGATGACTCTTTTGTCTTTCAAGGTAAAAGATCAACAGGTGGCAATAAGCGTAAAATGGAAGTTCCTCAATATACTTTAGTTGGAAATGCAGTGCCTCCTTTGATGGCAAGGGCTGTTGCATTAGAGATTTTAAAATATATTCAGTAAATTTATGAATGCGATTACTTAATGATACTGAAATTATAAAACTTCGGGTTTTAACAGAGAAATCATTATCGGTTACTTTAATAGAACCAACAAAAACAGGTTTAGAAAAATCGATAATGGACGCTACAGGTCCAATTAGAAATTTTTTGAAAAAAAATAACCTACACGATTTTGATTCACAAAAGCAAGGACAAGAAAATAAGATAGTCTTACCAGCATTTTTAATTGAATCAACTAGATTAAGTCCAACAGTAATATCTCTTTATAGACCGACAACAAAAAAAGGAGATCCAAGAATTTGGATTAAAGGATTAAATAGTTTTACAAAAGCCAATTCAATAATTGGACTTTTTGTTTTTAATTCTAAGGTTTATGTATTAAATATTTCGGAAACTGATATAGAAAATTTAGTTAAAGGAGATACAAATAATCCAATTAGAGAAATTTTAAATCAAGTTTATTTTGATTCGAATTCGATAGCTGAAGAACTTCTTTTAATGCTTAAAAATATATCAAAACTTGGTCCTATTGCTTCTTCAATTAAGGCAGACACAAGTATTGGTAGAACTTTGGAAACATTATTGGGAATAGATATTAATTCATCTAAAAAACCAGATTATAAGGGTATTGAATTAAAATCGTACAGAAGTAAAAAAGGAAATAGGAAAACTCTTTTTGCACAAGTACCAGATTGGCCTATCAGTATGTTTAAGAGCTCTTCTCAAATTTTAAATAATTTTGGATATCAAAGAGGTGATGATTTTAAACTTTATTGTACAGTTTCATCTATAACTAGAAACAGTCAAGGTTTAAGACTTAGGCTTGACCAAACTGAAAATTTACTAATTGAAAATGCCACTTCTGGAAATATAGGAGACTTTGTTGTATGGAAATTAGATACTCTTCACAAAAGACTTCTTGAAAAACATAATGAAACATTTTGGATTGCTGCAGACTCTCATATTGAAAACGGGGTAGAGTATTTTCATTATAAAAAAGTGGAACATACAAAAAAACCAATAGTAACTCAGTTTGATGTTTTAATAGAGCAAGGCATTATAACACTTGATCATTTAATTAAAAAAGAGCTGAATGGAAAAATTGTTGAAAAAGGTCCTTTATTTAAAATCAAACAACAAGGTTTAAATCTTTTGTTTCCCCCCAGTTCTAATTATATATTGTGATTTTAAATTACTACCTCAAAACCCTCACCACAAACCTCGTCTCCCCAGACCAATCAATCTCCAGCGGTTCGCGGGCGTCAAGAATGGATTCGGTGCTTACATCGCGGCCGGTGCCGTAGTTGATCTGCCAGTCGGGGCTTTTGTTAATGCCTAGGCGGATGACTATTCGGCTGCCGGGGGCAAGGCGTTTGGGAGCTAGATAGTTTTCATGCATGGGAATCTTCTCCCATTTATCTGGGGTGAGTAGCTTTCTATGGCCTCTGCTGTTGGCAAGAGATGCACGTTGTACTACTTTGGTTAAAAACATCACATGACCATCGGCAAATTGCTCATAGAGTTCTAGCACTAGATCCATGTCTTTTTTATTGATTCGCGCCAGCACATCGGCCTGCATAGGCCCAGTAATGGTAATAGGTTTGGCAAAGGGTTCACTAATAAAAACCAGTCTGTTGGGAACTGGACGCAAGAGACTATCAATGATCAAGTTTGTTCCTTCTTCCGTTTCACCTATATGCAATGGCTCTCCTCTATAAGCAAAATTGACACTTTGATGTATGCTGTTATTTACTAAAGGCTTAGTACTGAGTGCATAGGTTTTGGGACTTGCTTGTGCTAGTCCTGGATGAAAAACCAAACTATCATTGTACATGGTTTCAAGCGATGTTGCCGTTTTCCACTCATTGGCTCCCATTAGTTGATAGTTGATTTTTCCCTTAAGCATCTTGGGCAGGGGAGCGCCTTTTAGAATATGATTAAACCATTCAAAAATGATGGGCTCAATTTTAAGATTGGATACGGGATCCGTTTTATAACCCAA
>CALRLF020000159.1:0-4804 GCA_943368475.1 Allobosea thiooxidans | reverse complement strand
TGGTTTATATGCTATTCTTTATTGACTGGCTTTATAATGAATTATTTCCAAGCTATCTACTATAAAAATGCAGGATTTTTAGCGCCGCTCACATTAAGACTTGGACATTATCTATTTTGGCATATTTTATTGGGAATATATGTGCAATATTTTGAACTACACTAGAGCCCGAACCTTTAACCGAATACCTCAAAAAATGAATAAATTATTATTGGAATGCATTGACTACCAATGGAGGAGAAGAAGGTTCATGTGGTTGGTGCAAAGATAAATATGGATTATCCTGGCAGGTTGTTCCAGTTGAATATTTTGATATATTAAACAGTGATGACCCTAAAGTCAGAGAAAAGGCAATGAAGAATACACTTAAACAGAAAAAATTAATACTTTCTGAACTTAAATAATCTTAATTTATTGACGAATTGGGACAATGCGCCAAATAATATCCATCAATAAAACACAATTTTTATGAACGAGAAAATGAGTTCTGAAACAAATGCAATTAATTGGTTTGAAATTCCTGCAAATGACATTTCCAGAGCAAAGAATTTCTATGAAAGCATTTTTGAATTCAAAATGGAGGGAATGGAAATGCCTGGTATGAAATATGCCATGTTTCCTTTTGATCCTACAAAAGCAAAAGTTGCCGGGGGTATAGCGCAAAGTCCATTCCATACCCCAAGTTCAACAGGATCTATCATCTACTTAAATGCAAATCCAGATTTACAAATTGTTTTAGACAGAGTTGAAAATGCAGGTGGTAAAGTTACAATGCCAAAGACATCCATTGGTCAAAATGGATTTATGGCTTTATTCAATGACTCAGAAGGGAACATCATGGCACTTCATTCAAACACTTAATACATATTCATTTCCCGTGATTGCCAACATATGCAAATTGAAGCTAAAAATAAACAACAAGTTTTTTTACGCAGGCTTAATTCAAATGACTTGGACAATCTATTTGACTATTTACAAAATTTGAGTGCTGAAACAAAAAAACGTTTTGGTCCCCATAAGTTTGACAAACAGTCAATTATTGATTTCTATGACTTGAAAACTAACTTAGGTTATATAGCACTTACTATTGACACAAAAGAAATCATTGCCTATTCAATTATAAAAATTGGTTATTTAGAACACGATAGTAGTCGTTTGCAATCATACGGAATAATACTTGACAACAATACAGATTCCACTTTTGCGCCTTCTGTAGCGGACTTATGGCAAAGCTGTGGAATTGGCAATAAGCTTTTTCAATTTATACTTTCGGATTTATCCAAAACAGAAGTTAAAAGAATTATTTTGTGGGGCGGTGTTCAAATGGACAATGTAAGAGCTGTCAACTTTTATAATAAAAATGGTTTCAAAACATTAGGACAATTTGCGTACAATGGAGATAACTATGATATGATTTATGAGATTCCAACCAACGCATTATAAAAACTAGCGAGAAGCACTAATTTTTAATATCTTAATAAAAAATCAAATCTAGATGACAAAAACAATCTCACTATTTATTGCAATTTGTTTTAGTACAATTGCGATGGCACAAAAATCAACTGACAATTTTTCTGGAAAATGGAAAACATCTGAAGGTGTTGTTATAGAAATTGCAAAATCTAATGCCTCTTTTAACGGCAAACCAATTGGAAAAAATATTTATATACTCAAAGATTTAACCTTCACCAATGGTAAATGGATTGGCGTTTTGAACAATCCTCAGAAAAAAACCACAGTTAATTGTGAAGCAAATCTAGAATCCAACAAAATAAAATTTATTGCTAAAAAGGGAATGATCAAAAAAGAAGTTTTTTGGACAAAAGAAAATTAATGCCGATACTATTAATAGCCACAATTAGTTTTTAGCTATTGCTAGGGGAAATTTATAAAATTTCTCTTTGTGAATTCCATTATTTTGATTTCAATAAACGCTATTGATGAAGATATTAAAGTCATGCAAAAAATATTCTGTTCATTAATCATTTCAAATCTACTTATTCTACAATCTTGTGGAATAAAAACCTCAAAAGAAGTTGGACTTCATTTTGTCACAGAAAAATCAAAACTTCCTGACACATTAAATTGGAAGAAAATAGGTTTTGCCAAGGAACTGATAAATCAAAATGAATTGATAGTAGTAATTAGTGGTGGCAAAAATCCAATTCCATTAGATAAATGGGACCAATTCAAACCTTCATTTCCCTATACAAAAAATATAGATCGTCATTTGCTTTTTCAACAAACAGCATTTTATCGTTCCCCAAATACAGATGTTAATTGCAAAGACATTGATTGCATAAAAGAACGAGAATATAAAAACTATACTTGGATAGAAATGGCAAAACCAATTTGTGTAGATTATGTAGGCGGTAAAACCGATATGCTTAAACCAGAAAAAGGACATTTAGTAATTAAAACAATTCAGAAATGTCAAGCAGTTATGTTTACTGATAGCATTTTTCAACTAACAGATAATAAAGGGAATTATTTTGTGATGCATGCAACCGAAACAGGCAAACCAGATACTACAGCAGCTTTACCAAGTGGTTGGTCCCTAAAAAAAGTGATTTTGAAAGAACCTTTGATCATATCGCCTTTTGGAGGTGGTAATGAATGTTACTTTAATATTCTTGGAGATAATTTAGGACAAGGGTATCATCAATACATTTTTGCTGATTCCGTTTACCCATCCCAGGAAAAATAGAAATATCACTAGTTGACTAGATAGCAAAACATTATTATTATGCATATCATAAAATAAATCCTACTGAATGCATAAAAACAATAAAGTAAAATGGATTATTCGTTTTACCCTATTAATATTACTTATTGTATTTGCATATAAAGTTTTCAGGCCCAGACATTATTCTGTATCGGCAAATGAAAAAGCAAAAAACAATTCAATCTGGCAATTACCTTCAGGGTCTAAAATAGGATATACTTATATATCATCGAGTTCAAAAGAAAAACAACCATTTCCAATCATTTATCTACATGGCGGCCCAGGTGGTGCTATTTCTAAGAGAATAATTTAGGATCTAAAACCTCTAAGTGCCTATGGATTTGATTTATACTTTTATGATCAAGTTGGTAGCGGTGAATCAAGCAGATTAAGTGATATTTCTGAATATACCGTTCAAAGACAGATAGATGACTTAAATGAAATAATTACCAAACTCAATTCAAGAAAAGTAATACTAATTGGGCAGTCTTGGGGTTCTGTATTAGCAGCTGCATACTGGAACTAAAAGATTTCACAGAGAAAATTAAAGGCATAAATATGCCAGTTTTAATTTTGAAAGGACAATGTGATAATCAACCATGGGGCGCAACCGGCAAATATTTAAGCCTCTTTCCTAATCACAAATTTGTACTAATACCCAATGCTGGACATTACATCAATATAGAACAGCATGAAATGTATATCAGTGAAATACAAGGCTTTCTACTATAATAATACCTAATCACCCCTTTGGCTAGCCTGAACATTCGCTATAAATGTCAAATCTAAAAATCAACAAGAATAAAATAATTGTAAAAATATTTTACGCAACTGATTAGTTGCATATATATTTGCAACTAATCAGTTGCGTATTTAATTATTAAAAATGAAAACAGATATCTTTCAAGCCATAGCTGACCCAACACGTAGAGCTATTTTAATGCTAATTGCTGTTCAGCCTTTAACTCCAAATACGATGGCTCAAAAGTTTGATATGAGCAGGCAGGCCGTATCAAAGCACATTAAAGTATTACAGGAATGCGATTTGATAAAACCTGAATATTCTGGTAGGGAAATTTATTATCACTTTAATCCAAAAAAGTTGCAGGAATTTGATAATTGGGTTGCAAAGCTCAAGAAAATGTGGGAATCACAATTCAATCAACTAGACAATGTATTAGAAACACTAAAAAATCAGAAAAAATGAAAAACAGTTTACTATTTGATTTTATCGTAGACAAAGCTGCGAAAATGGTATTCATTACAAGGGAATTTGATGCTGAACTATCATTAGTATGGGATGCATTTACCAAAGCTGAAATTTTAGATCAGTGGGTGGCACCAAAACCCTGGACTGCCAAAACAAAAGTGATGGATTTTACAGAAGGAGGAAGAAGATTTTATGCAATGGTAAGTCCTGAAGGACAAGAACACTGGGCACTTCAGAAATACACGTCCATTAGCCCAAAAACCAACTTCAAACTGCACAATGCTTTTGCAGATAAAGATGAAAATCCCCAGTTACCCGGTTCAGATTGGGATCATAGTTTCTCAGAAGAAAATGGAAAAACAACAGTGAAAATCAGTATTTATAATGAATCTCTTGAACGAATGGAGAAAATGATTGAAATGGGCTTCACACAAGGATTTAAAATGTCTATGACTAATTTGGAAAATCTGTTGGCAAGTTTGTCAAAATAGTCGTAAGTAAATTGCAATGTAACATCATGTTAAACAGGAATATTTCATCTTACCCAATCTTTTCTATTGAGAGACTAACACTTAGGCAAATAGCTATGACCGATGTTGTAGTAATTGACTATGCCTTCAACACTATTCAAGTTCAAAGAATTGACGCGTATGTTCATAAAGACAATCAAAGTTCAATTAAGCTACTGGAGAAATTATCCTTTCTGAATTCCAATAATATTGATGAAATTCATACAAACTTGATTAGCTACCATTTGAGTAATACAAATGTTAAATATTAAAAAATAGCCTCTTAATCAATTTAATTAAGACAATAAAAATGTTTCAATCAATGATATTTTATTAAATTTCAATAAAGTAAACCAACTG
>CALRLF020000158.1:0-4856 GCA_943368475.1 Allobosea thiooxidans | reverse complement strand
ACTGAATAGCCCAATCATCATAATCACCAATTCTTGGGAATAATCCTTTTTCATTAATATTATCTTCTGGCTGTGCAACGTAGTTAAAACGAGCATAATCCATGATAGATGCTGTATGTCCATTCGCTTCAACCCAAGCTTTATCTCTTAATTTTTCAACAGGTGTTTTACTGCTGCTACCCATATTGTGCAATAACCCCAAAGTATGACCCACTTCATGCGATGAAACAAAACGAATTAATTGTCCCATTAAATCATCATCAAATTTCATTTTTCTTGCACGTGGATTTACTGCTGCAGCTTGTATCATATACCAATCATGTACCAGTTTCATAACGTTGTGGTACCAGCCTATATGACTTTCTAAAATTTCGCCACTACGAGGGTCGTGTACATTAGGTCCATAAGCATTTTCTATATCCGATGCAAAGTATCTGATAACAGAATAACGAGCATCTTCCAAGCTCATGGTTGTATCATTTTCTGGCCAATCTTTAGCCATGATTGCATTTTTAAAACCAGCTTTTTCAAATGATTTCTGCCAATCATCTACACCAGCTTTTAAATAGGTTCTCCATTTACGTGGTGTTGCTGGATCAATATAGTAAACAATAGGTTTTACAGGTTCTACCAATTCACCACGTTTCCATTTTTCCATGTCTTCTGGTTTTGGCTCTAATCTCCAACGTACTGCAAAATTCTTTTCTTCAACACGTTGTTGGTTATCGCTGAACATTACAAAATTGTCTGGAAAATAACCCACTCTTCTGTCCCATGCTCTTTGCGGCATAGGTGTTTTAGGCAACATGATAAATGAGGTATTCATTTCTAAAGTAACCGCACCAGCATCGTTGGCTGCTGGGAAACTTGAAGATGAAAATGGAGATGCACTAAATCCGCCACCACTCGCAACAATAAAAGTTTTTACGCTTCTAACTTCTGTATTAACTGGGTAGGTATTAATGCTTTGTACATAGCTTCTATCAGCTGCAAGCATCACCAGGTTAAACCTTCTTTTTGCATTAGGGCTAATGCTTACAATTTGATTATCACCTTTAAAAAAGTCACCAACCTCAATTATGGTGCTGGTACTGTCTTTTCCAAGAGCTTTAATTTCAAAAGCAGTTGCAATGGTGTTTACATGAGAGTTGTTTACAGCTTTGTAAATTTCTTGTGTACTATCTGCAACGCTAATTAGTGTAACAGTTCTTATGAAAATATTGTTGTTAGGCCCTTTTTCAAACTTTAGTGTTTGTTGGTTGGCCATTTCTCCACCATAAACGCCTGCACCACCTGGTACTTTACTAAAACGTGTAATGGCCATTATTTCACGACCAATTAAACTGTCGGGAATCTCGAAATAATACTTGTCTTCTACTTTGTGTACAGTAAAAAGCCCTTTTTTCGAAACTGCTTTTTCTGTAATTACATCTTTAAAAGATTTTGGCCCTGGTTTTGGAACTGCAGCCATGCTTGGAGGCATTGCTCCAGCACTGCCAGCAGGTGCACCACCTGTTGTTGTAGGACCAGTTGGTCGTTGAGCCATTGTACAAGTGCCAGCCAGTAAAGCTGCTGCCACAAAAAAACTTTTCATAAGCTTAAAAAATTTGTTTTTTAGATAGTTAAAGATAGGGGGGCATCAATTTTTAATAATAAAATAACTTGATAATTACACCAACGGTAAACATAAGTTTAGTACGGCAATATTTTTTTTATTAAATCGGTTAAACGAATAAGAATACCTGCTTATCTTACGCATTCTAAAATTGAGATTTTCTGTTAAATGTCATGTATATTTTTGTTGGTACATTCAATAAAAATCCTAATTTGGGCAACTTTTCAAAACCATTGAAAATATCTTTTGTTTTTTCAAAACAATTTTCAGTAGAATTGCGAAATATTTTTTTACGTTATCAAATGAAATTTTAAAACCAAAAATCAATTGAATCATGGCTGACGTTAAACCAACTGCTGTAAAAGCAACTTCAACCGCTCACGCAAAAAAGAGCAGCAATGCCATTTCTTGGATTGCACCATTTGCATGTATTTTTTTAGGATTTTTTATCTGGAGAATTGCATTAGGTTCTGCTGGGAATTTTACAAAACCCGATTTAGATGCAAGTCATTGGTTTTGGCCTAATCATCAAGGCCCAAAAGGTGGATTAATTAAGATGTATGAAGGTGGTATTATCGTGCCTTTCTTAATTGGTTGTTTGCTTACTGTATTAACTTTTGTAATCGAAAGATTATTAACTGTTTCTAAAGCTTCTGGTGGTGGAAGCAGTGCCGAATTTGTACGTAAAGTACAATTTCACTTAGCTAACAAAGAAGTTGATAAAGCTTTGGCTGAGTGTGACAAACAAAAAGGTAGCGTTGGTAACGTTATGAAATCTGGGTTACGTACTTACAAAGAAATGATTGGTAACACTGAATTGGTTACTGAACAAAAAGTATTGAACATTCAAAAATCTATCGAAGAAGCTACTTCTTTAGAATTGCCAATGTTAGAGAAAAACTTAGTCTTCTTATCTACTATCGCTTCTGTTGCAACTTTATTAGGTTTGTTAGGAACGGTTGTGGGTATGATTAAATCATTCTCTGCTTTAGGTGAAGATAGTGGTGGTGGTGCTGCTGCTAACGAATTATCTAAAGGTATCTCTGAGGCACTATATAATACTGCATTAGGTATCGGTACTTCGGCAATTGCAATTATTTGTTACAATATTTTCACAACAAAAATTGATGCAATCACTTTTGGAATAGATGAATCTGGTTTCACATTAACTCAAAGCTTTGCTGCTAACTACAAATAGTAGCTGCTGTGTGGAATTTGTTCCACATTGAATCTAATTTGAAAACAGTATTAAATCATAAACAATGGGAAGACCTAAGATTGCTCGAAAGAGTACGAATATAGATATGACGGCTATGTGCGATGTAGCATTCCTACTGTTGTCTTTTTTCATTTTAACAACAAAGTTTAAACCCGATGAAGCAATTGCTGTGAAACCACCAAGTTCGGTTTCATCTAAAGTAATGCCAGAGAAAAACTTTGTATTAATTACGGTTGATAAAGACGGAAAAGTTTTTTTATCAATGGATGATGAACAAAAGAAACAGTTCATAGGCGAAACAATCAACAATACCAAAAATTTGGGCATCGATGCAAAAGCATTTTCTAAAGCCGAGTTTATTGGTGTTCCTTTTGGTCAGTTAAAACAATTTTTAACATTACCAGCTGATCAAAGAAAAGGTATTTCTCTACCAGGTATACCTTGTAGAGACAGTACCAATAATGAAATGGTAGAATGGATGAGTTTAATTAAAAGTGCATACAATGGGCAAAAAATGGAACTATTGCTAAAAGGCGATAACAGTTCTAAATATCCTGCCTTTAAAAATATTGTTGCAGCACTTAAAAAGAACGATATTCTTAAGTTTCAATTGGTAACAAATCCAGAAGGCGTTCCTGTAGGAAGTGATCTTTACAAATCGGCTGCTACAGGTAAAAAAGAAGGAGAATAATTGAATTAGTAAAAATGTTTTTTTACAACTAAAAATTTGTAAGCTATGGCAGAAATGGATACTTCGGGCGGTGGTGGCCACAAAAAAGGTCCCGGCGTCAAGAAGAGTAAAAAACTATCTACTAGGGTCGATTTAACCCCAATGGTAGATCTTG
Source organism: Allobosea thiooxidans (assembly GCA_943368475.1). Lineage (GTDB taxonomy): Bacteria > Bacteroidota > Bacteroidia > Chitinophagales > Chitinophagaceae > UBA1930. The sequence goes on along the minus strand of CALRLF020000158.1, from coordinate 1,177 downwards.
GTTTCCTGCTGATTACGTTTTTTATCTTTACAACAACCATGAGCCAACCAACGGCTATGAAACTTTTTTTGCCTAAGGATACCGATAAGCCTGAAGAGCAAAATAAAGCCAAAGAAAGCGGTGCATTAACCATTTTGTTGGGTAAAGACAACCACGTATTTTATTATGAAGGCATATTAACAACTGAAAATGCATCTGCTAATTTTAAGTCGGCCAATTTTGGTTCTGGCGAAGATGGTATCAGAACAGTAATTCTTCGTAAAAAAGCAAGTACCAACGAAAAAGATTTTGTAGTGGTAATTAAGCCAAGTGATGAATGTGAATACAAAAATGTTGTGGACATTTTAGATGAAATGTCTATTAATGTTGTTAAGCGTTATGCACTGGTTGATATTTCTGATGTTGAAGTACAATTAATAAAAGTTACTGAAGGATCAGCAGGAGCTTCAAAATAATTTGCATTTTATTTTATGCAAAAGAAACTCCCACTGCATCTTAATACAAAATCATTGAATTATGGAAATCAATAAAATTTTATCCGCAGACGTACTCGATATTATTTTCGAGGGTAGAAATAAAGAATACGGAGCTTATGATTTACGTAAGACTTATAAGAAGCGTATTACATATGCTTTATTAGCTACGTTAGCTGTATGTACCTTATTCTTTGTTGGTTCAATTCTTGCCAATTCTGCAAAAAAGAAAGCTGGGCCAGTTTTAGTTCAAGATGTTTCATTAGAAAATATGAAACAGGAAGAAAAGAAACCAGAAGCTCCACCACCTCCACCACCTCCAAAACAGGAGCCACCAAAAGTGGAGATGGCAAAATTTACACCTCCTAAAATTGTGAAAGATGAGGAAGTAAAAGAAGACGAAAAACCACCTGAAGTAGAGAAGCTTGAAGAAGCTGCTATTGGTACAAAAAATCAGGAAGGTATGAAAGATGAGGGCATCGTTGCTCCAGTAGTTGAACAATCTGGTACTGGTAAAGTTGAAGCTCCTAAAGAAGAAGAAGATTATAACAAGGTATTTACCGTAGTACAAATTCCTGCCGAATATCCTGGTGGTATCGCAGCTTGGAACAAGTACTTAGAGCGTAACTTAAACAGTAATGTACCAGTTGATAATGGTGCTCCTGCTGGAAGATATACAGTTGTTCTTTCTTTCATAGTAGATA
>CALRLF020000157.1:0-4912 GCA_943368475.1 Allobosea thiooxidans | reverse complement strand
AAACAATCATGTTTAAAGCTGCAATGATTATAAACCAGTAAGCACCTTTTGATGCACCTGCTGTAATTAAAAATAATTTACCAAAGAAGCCTGATGTTGGTGGAATACCAGCTAAGGAGAATAAAGCCAATGCCAATATCCAACTAAGGAATGGATTGGTTTTGTACAATCCTTTATAATCGTCAATATTCTCTTTACCTGAGTTTTCTGAAATTACTGACGCAACACCAAATGCAGCCAGGTTGGAGAAAATATAAATGAGTAAAAAGTAAACAACCGCTGTTGTACCTGTAATATCGTTGCTGCTGATACCCACTAAAATAAAACCAACCTGTGCAATAGAAGAGAAAGCCAGGAAGCGTTTGATATTTTGTTGACGAACAGCAAATAAGTTACCAATAATCATGGTTGCCAAAGCAAGTATTACTAAGAGATTGTACCAAATACCTTGCATTGGTTGAAATACTTTGTATAGAATGGTAATAAAAATAAATGCAACAGCACTTTTTGAAATTACTGATAAGAAAGAAGTAACTGCAATGGGTGAACCTTCATACACATCGGCTGTCCATAAGTGAAAAGGAACAATGGATAATTTGAAAGCAAAAGAAGAAAATAAAAATATAAATGCCAATACCTGTAATGGAGATCCATTTAAGTTTGATGTAACTTCTGTAAAACTGATCGTACCAGTTGAGCCATAAACCAATGAAATACCAAACAACAATAAGCCTGATGAAAATGCAGAAGATAAGATCATTTTCATGGCACCTTCAGAAGATTTCTTTTTATCTAAATCGAAGTTGGCCATAGCTGCAACAGGAATGGTTGCCAATTCTAAACCCAAATAAAATATCAATAAGTTGCCACTTGATACAAGGAAGAACATACCTAATAATGCTGATAATAAGAGCATGAAAAATTCGGGTAGGTTTTCTGATTTTCTTAACCAATCTGTACTAAGCATGGAGATGAGTAAAACACCAATGCTCAAAATACCTTTTTGAAAGCTGATGAGTGGAGATGTGTAGAACATATCGCCAAACAAACTTCCATAAGAAAGGTCGGCAAAGCCAACAATTACGTTTGCCAATAGTAAAATTTGAATGAGTGTTAATAAAGACTCATTCTTCATGCCTTTGCCTATTTTAATAAACAACAGGAGGAATATGATAGCCGTAACCATCAGTTCACTTTTCATTAATGTAAGAAACTCATTCATCCAATCTTATTTTATTTTCCAGCAATTCTGTTCATAATAATTTCTGAAGCAGGTTTCAATAAATCGGTTAACCAACTTGGCATGATACCAATGGCTAAAATTCCTACTAACAATAGTACAGCAGCAAATTTTTCGTTCCAAGCTGCATCTTTTAAATCAGCAAAATGTTCGTTCTTAATTGGCCCCATTGCAGTTTGAGTTATAGCTCTTAAAATATAAACAGCCGTAACTACAATACTCATAGCAGCAGCCACTGTTGCAAAACGATGGAAGAAATCATTCCTTTCCCAAGAACCCATAAACACAGTCATTTCAGCAACAAATCCACTAAGTCCAGGTAAGCCTAAAGAACAAAGCCCCACAATAAAAAATACGGTTCCTATAAAAGGTAAAGGTTTTAATAATCCACCCATTTCGTTTACCATACGAGTATGGGTTCTGTCGTAAATCATGCCTATCACCGCAAAGAAAAGAGCTGTCATTAAACCATGTGAAATCATTTGCATTAATGAACCTGTAATAGCAGTTTGAGTGAGCATGCCAATACCCAACAAACTAAATCCAACATGACTTACAGATGAATATGCATTCATGTATTTTAAATCCTTCTGCATCATAGTAGCGAATGCACCATATAAAATAGCTATGGAAGAAAGTATGATAATGATATCTGCATATAGTTTTGCTCCTTCTGGCAATAGATATGTTGCTACACGTAGGCAACCATAACCTCCCAATTTCATAGATATACCAGCTAAGAACATTGAACCTGCAGTTGGTGCAGATGAGTGTCCGTCAGGTACCCATGTGTGTAAAGGAAACAATGCTGTAAATACACCAAAACCAAGAAACAATAATGGGAATAATATTTTTTGTGATGCAGCTGGAATAGCTGTTTTAGAAATAACAATTAAATCGAAACTATGACCTGAAACAAAGTACATTCCAATTAGTCCAACCAATATTAATGCAGAACCACCCATTAGCATTAGAGCCAGTTTATTGGCACTGTATTCTTTTTTACCACTTCCCCAAACACCAATGAGCAAGTATTTTGGTATAACAGATATTTCGAGAAAGAAGAATAAAATGAATAAATCTAAAGAGATAAAGAAACCATAAGCACCCAATGCCAAAAGAATTAACAGGAAATAAAATTCCTTGGTCATCTTTTCAATATTCCATGATACCAATACACCTGCAACAAATACAAAGGAGGTTAACAGTATCATTGCAACAGAAATACCATCGACACCAAAGTGTAAATGAATATTCATTGCTTCAATAAAATTGTACTGCTGCTCAAAAAACATTTGTGCAGTATTGTGTACAGATCTTTCGTGTTGAAAAGCAAAGTACAATGTAAATGCCAATGCCAATTGTGCAATGGAGCCAGTTAATGACACCCATTTTACTTGTTGCTTATTTTGTGTAAACAAAACAGCTACTGCAGTTAGTAGAGGGAGTGCTATGAGTAATAAAAGGTTCATTCAACTATTTTTTTATTTTATTGCCGGTAAGACGATAAGGCGATATTTTTTTGTCAAATTTGTTTTACTCAACTTCCCGTCTTTCCGACTTCTCGGCAAAAATTATTTCCATACATAAATAAAAAATACAGACAACGCAATTAATCCTGCTAAGAAATACAAAGCATACTGTTGCACTTTGCCAGACTGTACTTTTTTAATTCCTTCAGAAATAGATTGTGTTATTTCTCCAGTAAGATTCACTGTTCCATCTACTACATTCTTATCAAACCAGGCTGCTGTTTTACCAATGATGTTAAACAGTATTTTTTTGGTGATGAAAATGTAGATTTCGTCAATGTAAAATTTTTGATAAGCTGCTTTGTATAATCCGCCCAATGAAGCAGCAATTGTATCAGATTTTGTATTTTCTTTTTGGTACATAATGTATGCAAACAAAATGCCTGTTAATCCCAATGCTACAGGAGCGATAGAAAACTGTAAATGAAAATGTGATTCCAATGCTTTACCATCTGAACTAACGAATTCACCAAAAGGAATAAAACCAGCAGATGCAGCACCTACTGCCAAAAGAATTAATGGTAGCATCATTGCAAAGCCACCTTCGCCATGATGTTCACCATGAGGGTGATGCGGTTTGTTCCAGAAAATATTGAAGTATAAACGGAACATATAAAATGCTGTTAAGCCAGATGTTATTAATGCCAACCAGTAAATAGCTTTATTGTGTTCGAAAGCTGCCAACAATATTTCTTCTTTACTAAAGAATCCTGCAAATGGAGGAACACCAGCAATTGCCAAACATGCAACCAAAAAAGTAATATGTGTAATAGGCATAAACTTTCTTAAACCACCCATATCTTTCATTTCATTGCTATGAACAAAATGAATTACACTACCAGCACCTAAGAATAACAAGGCTTTAAATAAAGCATGTGTAAATAAATGGAACATAGAAGCAGTATAACCAAGTCCGTTTTCTCCACCATATTTAGAAACGCCCAAAGCAAACATCATAAAACCAATCTGTGACATGGTAGAATAGGCCAATACTCTTTTAATATCTGTTTGTGTACAGGCAATCACAGCAGCGATTACAGCTGATGTTGCACCTACCCAACCTATTACTTGTAATACATGTGGAGCTGCTATTGCAAATACTGGAAATAACCTTGCTACTAAAAATACACCAGCAACCACCATTGTTGCAGCATGAATTAATGCAGATACTGGTGTTGGACCTTCCATTGCGTCAGGAAGCCAAATATGCAATGGGAACATGGCACTTTTACCTGCACCACCAATAAATACCAAAGCTGTTCCCCATGTTAATGCAGAAAAACCTAAGAATGAAGTAGAAATAGCTGTTTTAAATTCAGCCGATTCAGGTGAGGTAAGCCGTTGAATTAATAAACCAAAATCCAATGTACCTGATGTGAATGATAAAACAAGAATGCCTATTAAGAAACCTAAGTCGGCAAAACGTGTAACAATAAATGCTTTTTTACATGCTGCAACTGCACTTGGTTTTTCGTAGTAATAACCAATTAGTAAGAAAGATGAAACGCCTACTAATTCCCAGAAAATATACATCTGAAATATGTTAGAAGCCAATACTAATCCCAACATAGAAAAAGTGAATAAACCTAAGTAAGAATAGTAAGTTGAGAATCTTCTTTCACCTTTCATGTAGCCCAAACTGTAAATGTGAACCATTAAAGAAATCAGCGTAACTACAACCAACATCATTACAGAGATAGGGTCGATGATTGCACCCATATCAATAGAAACGCCTTCTGAAAATTCTAACCAAACAAAATTGAAGGCAACTATTTTTTGATAAACTCCATCTACTTTTTCATACATAAAAAAGTATTCGTAAGCTGTGTACAATGCAAGCATAGTTGAAGTAAGCATTAATGCTGTACCTATTAAGCCAGATGCTTTACCTAAATAATTTCTGCCAAATAAGCCCATCAACAAAAAACCTGCTAATGGTAAAAAGGGACTGAGTAGTATAATAGTTGCGTTGGGCATGGGTTAAAACTTTAGTTCTTCTGCATTCTCCACATCAATTGATTGGTGACTGCGATATAAATTGATAATAATAGCAATTGCAACAGCAGCTTCGGCAGCAGCGATGGCAATGATGAATAAAGTAAAGAACAAACCGTCCATTTTGTCGGGCCACACATACTTA
>CALRLF020000156.1:0-4999 GCA_943368475.1 Allobosea thiooxidans | reverse complement strand
AGGTATTTTTGAAACATTGGATACTTTTATTTTTATAAACCTAGTTAAGCGTTTGGCAAAGCCAAAATCACATCTTCTTAAAATTTCATTTGGCTTTACTTTTGGAGCATCAATGTCATTTAGTCCAGTAAAATTAATTCCATCATCAGAAACGTCAATGCCCTGCAAAAGCAAAGGGTGAATCCAGCTGCTTTTTTGGTCAAGAATGTTTAAAGCAACTTGATTAATTTCAGTTGGTTTGCCTAAATCAATTGTTAGCTCCACATCTTTTGAAGTCCAGCCACACCATTCGCTGGAGTTAATTCCTTTTATACTTTTTGCTCCGTTTACTAAACTAAATAATCCGCCATTGCCCGGATAATTTGGAGAAGGCTGTTTATTACTAGTTATTTTTTTACCTGTAGCCTTATTAATGAACAATGCTAAACTGGTTGAAGTGCTTGCAGTATTGCTGATATCCTGAATGGCTTGCAAAGCGGTGTTTTTACTTATTTCAAACGGTTTGGTATAAACCTGTGTTTTATCAATTGGTGGATAAGCAGTCCAATTTTGTTTATTATCAGGTATTTCAATTAACTGATATGAAATTGGATTAGGACTTTTAGAAGTTAACGAAACCTTTACGCCTTCATTATTTTCAGTTGGTTCAATGCTTGTTTGTAAATCATAATAAGCTTTGCTGTAATTGGCTTTCCACAATTCATAACGTTTTAATTGTTGCGGTAGTCTTTTTTCAAAATCTTCCCAATTCTTTTTTTCTTTTGGCGTCCACAATACTTCACTTAATGCACTCATTCTTGGAAAAATCATATACTCAACTTTACTAGGATGGCCAATGTATTCTGTCCACACATTTCCCTGAGCCCCTAAAATATATTTGGCTTCCTCGGCATTTAATTCTTTTGGAACAGGATCGTATCGATATACTTTTTCTAAAGGTAAATAGCTACCAATGGTTACACTATCCTCGTTTTTAGTTTGGCTATGGTCAAAATAACACCAACCACCTGGCGTCATAACTACTTGATGTTTTTCTTTAGCAGCATGAATGCCCCCTTTTTCTCCTGTCCAGCTCATTACTAAAGCATTTGGGGCTAAACCACCTTCTAAGATTTCATCCCAACCAATAATTTTTCTGCCCTTGCTGTTTACGAATTTTTCTATTCGCTGAATAAAATAACTTTGTAACTCATCTTCATTTTTCAAGTTCTTTGCCCTCATTAATTGTTGACTAGCACTATCTTTTTTCCACCACATTTTACTGCATTCGTCGCCGCCAATATGAATTATTTCGCTAGGAAATAATTCGATTACTTCGGTTAATACATCTTCTAAAAAACCAAATGTTTTTTCAGTAGGGGCAAACACATTGTTTTCAACACCATTTAAGCCCCAAGTCATAGGTACTTTTGGAGTTATGTTAGGTGTTGTACTATATTCAGGATATGCAGCCAATGCAGACATGCTATGACCAGGCATTTCAATTTCAGGAATTACTGTTATAAATCTGTTGGCAGCATATTGTACAATTTCTTTAACCTGCTCTTGTGTGTAAAAGCCACCATGTGGTGTGTTATCATTTCCTTTTCCAGGGAAACGTCCAATGATTGTACCATCTCTCCATGCTCCAATACTGGTAAGTTTGGGATATTTTTTTATTTCAATTCTCCAACCTTGATCATCGGTTAAATGCCAATGAAATGTATTCATTTTATGCAATGCTATGTAATCGATGTATTTTTTGATATACTCAATTGGAAAGAAATGTCGACTTACGTCAAGGTGCATTCCTCTATATTGAAAACGTGGTTCATCTTCTATATTTACACAAGGCAACAATAGCTTTGCATATGATTTCGAAGGTTGAATATTAGCAACAGGCAGTAGTTGAATTAATGATTGCATGCCATAGAAAACGCCTGCATTACCATTGCCAACAATAGAAATGTTTTTTGAAGTAACGGTAAGTATATATTTTTCATTACTATTATTAGTAGGAGCAACTAAACTTCTAGAAAGCGTAATGCAATTATTGCTTGTATTGCTCACAATATTCAAACGAAAGCCATAGTAATTGTTTAAATAATCGTTTAAAAACGATGCAACAACTTTTTCTTCATTACTATTGGCAACAATTTTGGTTTTTACCGAAAGTTCAAAATTACCACCAGTTGTTTGCATTTTTGCTGGCATTGGAACAATTGCTGGTTGTTGAGCAGTGCTTACTAAACAAGAAAATACGCAAATAATGGAAAATAGCTTTTTCATATTCTATTGAATTACTGGTAAAATTATTTTAGAATCGTTGTGGTAAATTTTAATCGTTGCTTTTTTAAAGTCACTGTCTTTTGCATGATAAATATCCATAAACTGCTGAGGATTTCTATCAACCAATGGAAACCAGCTGCTTTGAATTTGCACCATTATTTTATGTCCTTTTTTAAAAGTATGAGCTACATCAGGCAGAGTATATTTAACCTGTGTTGGTTTATTTGGAACAAAAGGTTCTGGCTTTTCTAAACTATTTCTAAACTTTCCTCTCATTATTTCTCCTCTTACCAACATTTGATATCCACCCATTGGTACTGTTTTAGGAGCTTCTCTTCTGCCTGGGTGAGCTTCTCCTTCATACTTAAAGTCATCTGGAAAAACATCAATTAATTTTACCACAAAATCGGCATCGGTTGTAGAAATACTTACCATTAAATCGGCAATTAATTCTCCTCCAACTGTAATGTCTTTTTCTAAAATTGCTGTTTGAAAAACCAATACATCCGTTCTTCTAGAAGCAAATCGTTGATCATCTGTCATATATTCTCTGGTTCTTCCAAAATGTACATCTTCTGTATAGGGAACAGGTTTAGCAGGATCACTTATATATTCATCGTAACTAATGGCTGCTGTATTTTTTGAAACTGCAGTAGATAAAACACCTCCTTTTTGTAATGCATAAGCTTGAGGTTTGCTGCTAGCTGGAGGCCATTGTTCAAATTGTTTCCAGTTGTTTTCTCCAGTAAAAAATATATTTGCTTCTGCAATTTTTGATGCTGTGCCTTTTCCTTTTAAGTAATAATTAAAAAAAGGAATTTCATAATTTTCTGCATAATAAGTACTAGTTGGACTTCCAAATTTTACATTACCTAAAAAGCTGCCATCGCTGCCACGTCCTGCCCACTGACCATGAAACCAAGGTCCCATTACAATTTTATTGTTGGTGCTTTTACTTTGTTTTTCAGTTGCTTTATACGTGTTCCATGCACCCCAACAATCTTCTGCATCAAACAAACCTCCAACTACCAACATAGCAGGTTGCACATTGTATAAACCGGTTCTTGCATCTCTTGATTTCCACCAAGCATCGTAGTTGGGATGATTCATTAAATCGTTCCAAAATTTTATACTGTCACCCATGTAGTTTTTGGTGAAGTTGCTGATGGCTCCAGTTTGTAAAAACAATTTGTAATTATCGGTACTTTCAAATTTTAATGCATTGGGCGTTTGTGTGGTAGTAGGTGTAGGACGAGGACGACCAAAATTTCTATAAAAACTAAATCCATCCATGAGCATAAATGCACCATTGTGGTGAAAATCATCTCCTACAAACCAATCTGTAACTGGTGCTTGTGGACTAACAGCTTTTAATGCAGGATGATTGCTTAAAGCAGCTTCAGTAGAGTAGAAGCCGGGATAAGAAATACCAAACACACCAACATTGCCATTGTTATTGTCAATATTTTTTACCAACCAATCAATGGTGTCATAGGTATCGCTGGCTTCATCAATATCGGCAGCTGTTTTTTTATTTTTATTAAAAGGACGAACATCTACAAATTCACCTTCACTCATCCATCTTCCACGAACATCCTGTACCACCATTATATAACCTTCCTTCAAATATTCTTTGTAGTGATTGGTATAAAATGTTCTGTAATTCTTTTCACCATAAGGAGCACTGGTGTAAGGCGTACGTGTCATTAGAAATGGATGCTTTTCACTATTGCTGTTGGGTATGTAAATAGCAGTAAATAATTTGATACCATCTCTCATGGGTATCATGATTTCTTTTTTAATATAGTTGTTGGCCAACCAGGCTGAGTCTATATTTTGAGCAACAGCAATAAAAGGCAGAATGCATACAAGCAGCAATAATTTCTTCATACATTTTTATTAATGTTGAAAGATAATTAGCAAAAACAAAAAAGCCGAAAGTTTTTTGAACTTTCGGCTAAGCTATTTTATGAGTGGAAATTATTTACTAACGCCATTCTCCGTACAATACAAATGCACTCCAGAAAAACGGATGACTGTATTTTGGGTTTTGGCTAACTGTTTCTTGTGCTTTGCGTAACGCCTCAGAACGGCTCATAGATGTTACATTTTTGTAGAATTCACTTGCAAGAATCATAGTGGCTTCATCATCTACTTTCCATAAAGAAGCAATCACTGTTTGTACAGTTTTTCTAAGTAATGAATTTGCAGGAGAAATATACCAGCCTTTTACAGCTTCTTTTGTTACAGCAGTTTCGCAAGCACTCATCATTACAAGGTCATTATTGTCTAGTTTTAATCCATTGATTTTTCTGATAGTTAAATGACCATCGCTGTTTGTGGTTTTATCAGGAGCAAAAACAAGATATGAGTTATTAAAATCTGCATAATCTAAAACACCATGAGTTGCAAAATGCACATATCCATATTTTTTTAAACTTTCTGTAGCTTTTTCTTCGGTTGCAGCATCTTCAATGTATAAGGTTGAATTTGGAACTATCTTAGAAATGTTTTGAGCTTCTATAGTAGCTCCAGGCAAACTCTTGTCGGGGTTTCCAAATATTGCAAATGAAGTTTGTATTTTTCGAGGCGTAAATTCTGTTTTAAAAATATCCATTTGATTGGTATAGAAAATATTGTAATCTTCTATTAAGAAATGGAATTTTTTTGTTGCATCTACATGTCCTAATGATTGAAAAGGAATACTGCTAAGTTTTTGGTTGGAAATAAT
>CALRLF020000155.1:0-5019 GCA_943368475.1 Allobosea thiooxidans | reverse complement strand
GCCTTTTTGTCTTTTATAGATGGAATGGTTTGGAGCCAACTAGGGTCAACTTATCCATTAGCAGGTGGTAGTTACAATTTTTTAAAAGAGGGTTTTGGTAATAAATGGGGCAAGCTGATGAGCTTTTTATTTGTGTGGCAAACCATGATTCAGGCTCCACTTGTTATTGCCTCTGCTGCTATTGGATTTGCACATTATGCTGAGTTTATTTTTGGAACCGATAAAACTATTTTAATCCTTAATTATCAAGTTCCATTAAACACCATTATCAGTAAATTAGTTAGTGGTACAGTGGTTATTTTGATCGTGATTTTATTGTATCGTAAAATTGAAGCAATAGGCAAAATAAGTGTGCTGTTATGGGTAGGCGTTTTAATTACTATGGCATGGATTATTGGTGGCGGAATATTGCATGGAAATTTCACAGCTCCAATTACACATATCAATGATGGACTTCAATTAAATAGTGCATTTATTGCCGTGCTTGGTTTTGCCAGTGTAAAAACGGTGTACAGTTATTTAGGTTATTATAATGTTTGCCATTTAGGTGGCGAAATAAAAAATCCACAAAAGAATATTCCACGAAGCATGTTTATTTCTATTGCTTGTATTGCTGCTTTGTATTTGTTAATGAATGTTAGTGTTGCTTCTGTATTGCCACTAAAACAAATACAAGAAAGTAAATTTGTGGTGAGTGAATTTGTACAAACACTAGCTGGTAAAACAGCTGCTACCATTGCAACAGCTTTAATTCTTTGGGTAGCATTTGCATCAGTATTTAGTGCAACATTGGGTTATAGTCGTGTACCTTATGCTGCTGCAAAAGATGGAGCATTTTTTAGTGTGTTTGCAAAACTTCATCCAACAAAAAAATTCCCACACGTATCATTGCTTTTCTTAGGTGCGGTTGCTTTTTTGTTTAGTTTATTGTTTAGGTTAGGAGATGTAATTGATGCCATACTTGCCATGAGAATACTCATTCAATTTATTGGACAAACTATTGGACTAATCCTATTAGTAAAACAAAAAGGATTAAAACATTTTGCTTGGAAAATGCCTTTATATCCATTACCTGCATTACTAGGCATTTGTATTTGGGCATTCATCTTTTTTAGCACAGGAAATAAAATGATGTTGGGTGGGGTAACTGTAATTGCCTTGGGAATTATTGCTTACTTATTAAAAGCAAATAGAAACAAGGAGTGGCCGTTCATATAAACAAGTGGTTCTAAAATAATTAAAGAATAAAGCAGCACAAGTTTGAGCTGCTTTATTCTTTTAACGGTTGCTTGTATGCTAAAAAAGAAATGCAAAAAAATATTATTGTATTTTTCTTTTCTCCCTAATTTTCTTAGCTCCATAACCTACACCAGCTGCTACTAATAAACTAAGACCTCCGTCAATAGGTACATCATTGGTATCATCGGTAAAACCTGGTTGAGCATGTAATAAAGCAGGTAGTAAAAAAAGTATACAAGGTAGAATAATGTAAATAAGGTTGATTGTTGATATTTTACGTTTCATGATAATTAGTTTAGAAGTTTAAATAGTTTGGAGTTTTAAGAGTTAGGAGTTTAATAAACTATTAAATTCCTAACTCTTGAAACTCGTTTTACCTTATTCTACAATTACTGTTTTTGTGATTACTGTTGTTCCATTGGTGATTTGCATATTGTAACTACCTGACGCAATGCCTTTACCTAAATCTATTGTTTGTGTTGCACTGCCTCCATTGTGGTTAATGGTTTTTACTGCTAACTCTTGACCAATGTTGTTGTAGATTTTTACCGTGTAAATACCTTTTTCTACATTGCTCATTTGTAAACTTACTACACCACCTTTTACTGGATTTGGATATACACTAAACCCTGCATTTTTGCCACCAATTTTTACATTAACTACTGGTGTGTATTTGAATGTTCCGTTTTTATCAATAGCTTTTAGTCGGTAAAAATTATTGCCATTGTTTGGATTTGTATCAAACCAGTTGTAGCTCGAAGACCCTGACGCAATAACGGTTCCTGCTTTGCTGAAGTTGGTTGCATCTGCTGATTTTTCTACTTCGTAGCTGTTTAAGTTTTGTTCATTTTGTGTATTCCATTCCACTTGTACACCTGTATTTTTTTGATAGGCTTTTAAGTTGGTGATGGTTACAGGTAATGCTCCATTATTGCGGAATATCAACTCAAATCTATTTTCACCCTGCGTAGCGGGGTCTGCTGTAACTGTAAAAGTGAATACTGCTGTTGATGTAAGTAATTGTTCTGTATTCAACAACTTATCTTTTACATATATGGCAATAGATGGGTTTAAGGTATTGCTTGCAATAGCAATACTAAACGTACCAGATGCAGTGGTGGTAAAACCTAAAGGAATTGTAGTCACCAAATCCAATGGTCTACTATCTAAACTCAGCTTAACTACATTACTACTTAAACTATACAAATTAATATCAGGGTTAATTAGTTTTTCACCATCTTGATTATCTGAAGCATTCAAAGCTGTTGCAGAGTTGCGTACAAACATGTTATCAGCCTGACCATTGTTGAATAAAAGATGTAACTCTAGTAAATCCTGCATGGTGCTTGTTCTAAACAAAGCATTGTCTGCTGTTGATTGTTTATTAGTTTCTGTAAATGGTAAAGTAGTACCTGATATTGGCCTTACAAAGAAAGCCCCATTCGTTGCTAATTTATAAGCACCACTACCCACTGTTTTGGTTACATATGCTCCTCTGTTATTAACTCCTGCAGCATTGGCATTCCATACCCAATATTGTGTACCAATAACACCAGATGTAAGCCCATCGATTACAGTACCAATATCCACTGGCGATGCATAAGGATTGCTAACTAAATGAAAGGCAGAAGCAGTTGGTACCGATATATTCGCATTGCCAGTATTTAGTGTACCAGTCATATCTAATGTAACTGCATTAGGAGTTGGATTACCACCAGTTAAGGCAGTTGATTGGGATCTATCACCTCTTACCAATACCCTGATTCCTTTGTACTGTGACCAGCTATTATCTGCTGTTGAGGTAAAGGCCTTCCATTCACCAGGTGTTGTTGCAGTATTATCAAACCAATAACTAGAAGCCGAATTGGTTGTTGTAGCATCTAATCCATTACCTGTAGTTGCTCCACCTGTGCCTGTTGTGGTGCCATCTCCAGTAATGAAAATATTGTCAATCAAACTACCCATGTTTTGTGAGCTATTAAATGGATTACCTAAAAAACGAAATGCTCTTCTTCCACTTGGTATATATTGTTGTACTTTAACAGCACCAGAAATATAACTACCTGAACCTTGTGCAATTCTTGCAGTACCACTGCTATTACTTACTAATGTTAAATTACCTCCAGTGGTTAATGTACCTGCTGTTGGGGTTACGGTACCAGTAACATTCAATACTCCACCCAATGTTACACCTGCTGCATTGTTAATAGTTAAGTTTTGTACAGTGTTACCTGTAAAAGTTGATGCTACAATCGTTTGAGCATTTGTACCATTTAATTCTATCGTACCTGCTGTTGATGTTAGTGTACCACTGTTATAAATTGGGCCAGCTATTTTTAATGTACCTGTAACAGTAGCACTTGTTGCTGCTTGTAAGCCAGTTATACTAACAGCTTCTGTACCAGTTACCATTACTGGTAAATTACTTGCACCTGTTGGTATTACGATATTGTCAACCGTTGTTGGCACTGTACCTAACTGCCAGTTAGTGGCTGTGGAAAATGCATTGCTGTTGGTACCTGTCCATGTATTCCATGCAGTGCTGGCAACCCAGTTACTAGTTGCACCTGTTAATGCAAATGGACCATTTAATGTACCATTATTTGCATTTGAAGTTTGGTCGGTTAATGTTGTTAAACCTGTATTTGTTCCTCCTGCTGCACCATGATTGAAATTATAATAAGCCAATAAACCAGTTGCCGAATTACTGATAATACTCATAAAGTTATTCTGAACTTCTGATGCTGTTCTTGCAGTATTCCAAATACGTACTTCATCTAAACTTCCATTAAATATTTCCATAGGCACATTAGATCCATTGAAAATTTGCCCTAAACAAAGTTGAACGGAATTACTAATATTTGGATTGGCGTTTATAGTTATTGGATTAGCATCTTGCTTTCCGTCTACAAACAAAAATATTTGCGTAGCACCTCTAACTGCTGCAACATGATGCCACTTGCCATCATTAACAACAGAACTTCCTACAATTGCAGTGTAATTACCAGCGTTGCTTTCATCTATTTCAAATGAGGCTATATTAGTAACAGCTACTCTAAAATAATTACCATATTGAATAGCATTTCTTTTACCAATAATTGTTTTGATACCACCTGCCGATGTTTTAAACCAAGCTTCTATTGTAAAGCTACCTGTACCAAAATTGCCCAAGGTTGTTCCTAAGCTTACATTATCATTCGTTCCATCAAAGTTTAATGCGTTGCCTGGTGGCAAAGCATTGTTGGTAGTTGCTGTGGTTATGGTATTTGAATAACTACCCTGCCCTGTTACAGAAGTTTTGTCTGCACGAACCCGATAGTAATAAGTTGTACTGGCAGTTAAGCCAGTTACAATTTTAGTAGTTCCAGATACACTCAATCCATTATATCCTGAAACAAAAGATGCAAATGTGGAACTTGTTGATACATCCAATAAATAATTGGTAACTGTACCTACTGCTGGTGCTGTCCAATTAGCAGTTAAGCTAGTTGTATAAGCATTGGTTGCAGCAGTTGCAGTAGGAACAACCATAGCGTAGCTTTCAGTCCAGTTACTAGTAGTACCAGTAAATGCAAAAGGGCCACCCAATGTACCAGTATTGTTATTGGTGGTTTGGTCAACTAAAGAAGTGCCACTACTTGCATCAAAATTATAATAAGCAAGCAATCCTGTACTAGATGGACTAATTGAATTGTACATGTTTGCTTGTATTTCAGCTTGTGTACGCACCACATTCCAAAACCTGAACTCATCAATGCTACCTTTGAAATAGTATTCATT
>CALRLF020000154.1:0-5180 GCA_943368475.1 Allobosea thiooxidans | reverse complement strand
AACTTTTGTATTTCAATTTGACTTTTGTACTTGGCTTGACCGAACGCTATTCGGCAACAGAATTTGTTTGTAACTTATTATCTTTAATCATCAGCAGTTCCATGCAGGACGACTAAAGCCGTCCTGCCAACGTAAAGCCTGGGACGTTAGCTGCCAATTTATTACGTTTCAAAATTTAGAGCTTTTATTATTTCTTGCAAATAAGACAATAGAGTAAAAAGATGAAATATTTTTTCCTTTCCTTTTTAAGTTTTTTCATAATCACTTGCAATGTAGACACTTCAAAAGAACAGAATAAAAATTCTAGTGGACAAAAAAATATTTCATTCACTGACAATCTGAAAATCGTAGATAACTGGACAATGTGTTCTTCTTCTGGAAATGAAATGATGGAACAATATAATATTTGTCCGACAATTTCATTTTTAGCAAATGGTACAGGCTTTGTATATAAATCAGGTATAACGACTGACCGTTTTAGTTGGACATTAAAAAAAAACAATCTAAATATTTTTCCCAACGACATATTTTCAAAGTCAACCTTTTACGACACTTTTTATTTGACAAGAATTACAAGGGAAAAAGATTTAAAAAAATTAGTGATTAGTTCGACAAAAAATGATAACCAATTTTATTTATCAAAGTAGTAAGACAAAAAACGGCAGCTAACAAAAGGTTTGGCGTTATGTCGGCGGACTGAAACGCAAACTTCAACTTTGGTACATGTGGCATCTGTGGTTCCAAGCTTGACGGATATCGCCGAACAACAAATCTTAACTTCAACTAATTAACTTTACCAAACTTTCGTAAAGGGCTGACAGTTTTTCAAATTCCGCCACAACGCCAAGCCCCGAACGTTGGCTGTAATTTTTAAAGCAAAACTTCAATTGCTTATTATAATATGTTGACAGGAATTCGGAAATCAGATAACAAAAAAGTCATTGGTGACAAAATATCTAAAGATATTAACGAAAGTTATTTATGTGATTTTTGTGGTAAAGAATTAATACATCACAAATCAGGCACTAAAATTAAAGTAGGTCATTTTAAGCATAAATCAGGACAGTCAGCTTGTGCAAATAACATTAAAGAAACTGAGTGGCACATAAATACAAAGCTTGACATCTATAACTATATTTCTTCAAATTGGATTAATAATTTAAAAACTATTGGCATAGAAGTTTGGCTCTATGATAAAAAAATTAGAGCAGACATATATTTAGAAACAAAAAAAGGAAGCAAAATTGCAATTGAAGTTCAAGCAAGTATTCTACAAGTTTCTGAAATAAAAAGAAGGACTGAAAATTATAATAAAGCAGGAATTTATGTAATGTGGATTATTCCCTACGAATATGAAAGATTCAATGAATTAAAAAAAACATATGAGTGGGATAATGGAGAAAGAAAACTTTTAACAGAACAATGGCAATACAAAGAATATGTAAGACTTAAAGAGTATGAGCTATTTTTATATAGATGCTATTATAAAAAGATATTTGCTTGGGACTTAACTCACCAATTTTCGAATGACTTTATCTTATTAAATCTTGACGATTATACAACAATGGTTAATACTTTTTACAAAGACGGAGAAGAGAAGATTGTTGGTGGCAACAAGACTAAGACAACTAAAGAAATTAAAAGTATTTACACAAAAATTGCATTTAATAACTTGACAACTTATAATGCTCCAGAATTTGAAGTGAAAAATAGAAATTATAAAATTCCTGAAAGGAAGATTTTTACTTATTATGAGAAACAAAAATAAAACTACAGCCAACAAAAGGTTTTACGTCAGCAGGGCTGACGGGTCAAGCCTCCCAACTTTTGTATTTCAATTGGGCTTCAGTTCTTGGCTTGACCGAACGCTATTCGTCGACAGAATTTATTTGTAACTACATATCTTTATTCAGCTACAGTTCCAAGCAGGACGACTAAAGCCGTCCTACCAACGTAAAGCCTGGGACGTTACCTGCAAGCTTAATATGAAACATAATAATAATTTATGCCTGATAAATACGAAATTGAAAGACGTAAACAAATTAAAACTAATTTAAGGCTCAAAGCACGTCAGGACTTTGAGAATAGTTTACCGACAAGCCGAGAAAACTTTGAAGCATTATTTAACTATTTGGATGAAAAACTCACTGAAAATCACTGTGATAAAACGCTTAAGTATTCAGTTGAGTTTTTTCAATCTTTAAAACTTGATAATATTGAAACAATTACTGAATGGCTTGGAGAAAACAGCGGATATTGTGATTGTGAAGTATTGACTAATGTTGAAGAAAAATTTGGCGATGATGCAATTCTGTAAACTACTTGAAAAGAAATAAGACAAATAGGGAAAATAATTTTGGTACGACTATTTCTTACAATCTAAACCTGGCAATTATTATATAGAAATGTTCATTGATGACAATAGATGAAAGAAAATAAAAAGTTTACATAGACAAATAGTTTATGGTTTGACAATAATTTTAGAAGCAAAGTATTAAGTAGATATTCAAAAAATGGACATAGCAGAGTTCGTTCCTCGATTAATTTTAAAAACCGTTTTGGATTCATACATCTAAATACAAAAATTAAATATTACTTGAATTTACAGAGAAAGCCAGCAGGTAACAAGAGGTTTTGTGCAAGTGTGGCTTGACGGAAGAGCAATCGGCAGGAGAATACAATTTAGCTTTCGTTCCAGCTTGACGGAACGCTATTGAACGATAGAAATAACAATCAACAAAAGAAAATAAATTAGGCTTGACGTTATGAGCGGACGGAATTCTATTATCACACCTGCACAAAGCCTATTTCGTTGGGCGTCATTTAATCGAACCTCCAAATATGAAAGAACTCATAGAAAAATATCTTATAACTATTGACAAGTTAGGCGGAGACACTAGACAATTTATTTTTGAAAATCCAGCAAACGAGGCTGACATTTTAGAGATAGAGAACAAGTTGACTTATAAGTTACCTAGTGACTTTAGAAATATCTTATTGACAGTTTCATCTCACTGCGAATTCAAATGGTTTTTGCCTGACGACTTTTCTTTACCTGACTCACTTCAACAAATTTTTTCTGGTGAATTACATTGGGGCATGGACTTGATATTGCAGTTCAATGAAAATAAAGACGTTTGGATTAAAGAAGTGTTTCCAAACACTACTGACGAGTACGACAAAGTTTGGCATAATAAATTTGTTTTCCAAGAAGTCGGTAATGGTGACTATATTTCTATTGACTTGATACCTAACAATTATGGAAAGATTATTTATCTAAGCCATGACGATGGAGAAGGACACGGCTTTGTTATGGCAAACTCATTTTATGACTTAATAAGAAACTGGACAAAATTAGGTTGTGTTGGTGGAGAAGATTGGCAATGGCTTCCATTTTGCAAAGACAAAACAAGTGGTATTGATCCTGATTGTGATAATGCACAACTATGGTACAAAACTATAGGCTTGACATAAACGAACGCCCAACAAAAGGTTTGGCGTTATGTCGGCGGACTGTAACGCAATTCTCAACATTGGTACATGTGGCATCTGTAGTTTCAGCTTGACGGATATCGCCGAACAACAAATCTTAACTTCAACTCATTAACTTTACCAAACTTTCGTAACGGGCAGACAGTTTTTCAAATTCCGCCACAACGCCAAGCCCCGAACGTTGGCAGTAACCTTAAAATGACACAGTTTTGAAATACAACAAAATTCTTTTAGAGCGAGTTGAGTATTTAATTGACTTGGCTAATAAATCTCTTGCGACCAAATATTCCACTGAAGATTCTTTTTTTAATTACTACTGGGTTTCTAGCGAATCTTTTAAAGTGTTTGAAACATCTGCTTTATCTTTTATTTTATCTACTTACGGAGACAAACATCCTTACTATACTCGATTTAAAGAATCTGTTGTTAATCAAAAACCAAACGATGTAGAAGCAGGTAAAGGAATCTTGACTTCTATCAAAACTGAAATAGAAAAAGGGTGGTTATCGACAATTAAAGGACTGATTTCCGCTGAAATATTTTCTGACTTTTTAGAAATGGCTGAACATTTATTAACTGAAAAATACGAGCATCCCGCTGCAGTAATGGTTGGAAGTGTCTTAGAAGAACACCTTAGACAACTTTGCGATAAAAACGGCATAGCTATTACTGAAACTAAGAATGGAAAAACTTTGCCAAAGAAAGCAGACTTATTAAATGCAGACCTAGCAGGACAGAGCATATATAATAAACTTGACCAAAAAAATATAACTGCTTGGCTTGACTTAAGAAATAAAGCTGCACATGGAAAATATACTGAGTACAATATTCAACAAGTTGAGTTTATGCTACAAGGTGTGACAGAATTTATGGTAAGAAATAGTGTGTAATCAGAAAGGCTACTGCCAACAAAAGGTTTGGCAATATTGGGGCTTGACGGAATAAACTTCAACTTTTGTACTACTATTTTCCTTTCGTCACCAGCTCGACAGAACGCTGTTCAGCAAAAGAATTTACAATAAACAATAGTAACTATATTTAACTTCAGTTCAGGCGTGACGAAACGCTGTTGCCCCAACATCGCCAAGCCTCGAACGTTGTAAGCAACTTTATAAATAAGTTGCAACAACTTTTGTAACAACGTAGTAATTACAATCAGGACAGACACAACGCAATTGTTTAAAACACTTTTTTTAAAAAAAAAAGCATCAAAACAAAATCTCATTAGCATCGTAGGTTCGTGCTGGCTGTTTTAATGCAAACTTCTCTCCTTTCATTTTAGAAAAGCTGCCTACAACAAAAGGTTTTACGTCAGCAGGGCTGACGGGTCAAGCCTCCCAACTTTTGTATTTCAATTGGGCTTTTGTTCTTGGCTTGACCGAACGCTATTCAGCAGTAGAATGTGTTTGTAACTTATTATCTTTAATCATCACCAGCTCCAAGCAGGACGACTAAAGCCGTCCTGCCAACGTAAAGCCTGGGACGTTGTAAGCAACTTTATAAATAAGTTGCAACAACTTTTTGTAACAACGTAATTAGTACAATCAGGACAGACACAACGCAATTGTTTAAAACACTTTTGTTTTTTTAAAAAGCATCAAAACAAAATCTCATTAGCATCGTAGGTTCGTGCTGGCTGTTTTAATGCAAGCTTCTCTCCTTTCATTTTAGAAAAGCTGCCTACAACA
>CALRLF020000153.1:0-5332 GCA_943368475.1 Allobosea thiooxidans | reverse complement strand
GTTTTTAAAGAAATAATTTCTTGTGAATTTATCTGCTAAAGATGGAAAAAATTTATTCATAAAAACAGCTCTTTTACCAGTAAACGTAAGTACTAAAGTGCGTTTTCTTTTTTCAATTGCTTTAATGATGTGTTCAGCACATTCATCTGCACTCATCATTTTTCCTTCATCCATAGAAGTTTCTCCATGCGATTGACCTTTTCTGTTTAATGATGCTTTACGAATATTAGAAGCTGTAAAACCAGGACAAACCCACATTACATTGGTGCCACTTTCTAACAGTTCAGTTCGTAATGATTCAAGAAAACCATTTACTGCAAATTTAGAAGCACTGTAACCGCTTCTTCCTGGTAAACCTCTGAACCCTGCAATTGATGATACACCAACAATGCTGCCTTTGTTTTGCAATATGTAAGGCAATGCAAACTTGGTACAATTTACTGTACCCCAAAAGTTCACATCCATTACTTTTCTGATTGCATCTAATTCAACTTCCTCAACCAATGCTCTCATAGAGATGCCTGCATTGTTAATGAGAATATCGATAGTGCCAAAATTTTTTACAACTGCTTCAATAAAATTTTTACAATCTTGTTCTTTACTTACATCGGCAGTATGAATCATTAAAGGCTTGCCAGAATATGTTGATTGTAACTGATATAATTTGTCATAATTTCTTCCACATGTTGCAACTTTTGCTCCAACTTGTAGAAAAGATTGAACCAATGCTTTACCGATTCCTTCAGAACCTCCAGTAATAACCACTACTTTATTAATAAAAACAGACATAATGTTGATAATTGTGGTGCAAAATTAAGTAGTTGAATTGGGTATGTTGATAAATCTGTGTGTAATTCTATAAAAAAAGAAAAAGAAAAATTTGGTGGGAATAAAATGAACCCTATTTTTGCACTCCCAAAACAACGAGATAACATCGAATTGTAATTGGAAAAGGGTAGATTTCGTAGCTCAGTTGGTAGAGCATATCACTTTTAATGATAGGGCCCTGGGTTCGAGTCCCAGCGAGATCACAACAATCTAAAATCCCCGTAAGCAAAATGTTTACGGGGATTTTCGTTTATATACTATGCTATGCTGGCTAAAAAAATAAACGAATAACTTTAGCAAAGTCCCTTCAAAAAGTAATTGCAAAATGTATTGTAGGTTCAAAGGAACTTTTATAGTTATATTCTGCTGTTTGAAGATATCCGTCAAGTTTACAAAACAGTAACTTAATGTCTAAAAGTTGACAAAAGTATTGAAGTAAGTAGGTATTGAGTATGTGGTTATTGTTTGTCTACTATGTAATTAAGTTCAGTTACCCCACAAGTAAATTGCTGGGTAGTTAGCAGATTTAATTTTATGTTTTCTTGTATATTTTTAAATAATGGAATACCGTTTCCAAGAATAATTGGATTTACAAATAACCAGTAACCATCGATTAAATTCAGTTGGATAAGTGAATGTATGGAAGTGGGGCTACCAAAAAGCAAGATATCTTCACCCGGCTGTTGTTTTAGTTCATTTATTTTGATAAAAAGGTTGTCACTAATAATTGTTGTGTTAGTCAATGCTATTTCTTTCATTGATTTTGACAAAACAACTTTGTGCACTTTACTATACCATTTAGAATGTTCAATGTCATGCTTGGTTGCTGTTGGTTTATCTGCAGCTGTTGGCCAGTAACCTTCCATCATTTGATAGGTAACCCTTCCATATAGTGCAGTGTCGCCTTTACTTATTCTCTTTCCAACATGATTGAAAATTTCCTCATCAACTTTAATCCAGTTCATTTCTCCATTTATTCCTGCTACAAAACCATCGAGTGATACATGCATAAACGAAATTATTTTTCTCATATAGTTTTCATTTTATTTAAAAAATTATTTGATTGGGTATTCTTAAACTATAAAATATCAAGTAGCACTCTTTCAAGCCTGTCAAAATTTTCTTCGTTTTTAGGCACTATAAAAGCCTTCATTTTCTCACATTCATCGACCGTTTTAAAAATCAGTTTAAAGGATATTTTAGTATTTGAATCATTAAGGCGTTTAAACTCCACTTCCATATCAAATAGTGGTTGGGTGAGCCTAGTCCAAGTAACTAGTTTATTTGGCTCAATGATTTTAAACATCGAAGCGTTTTCATAGTTACCTTTTTCAGGCCCATGCATTGTTAAAAGCCATTTTCCTTCTGGTTGTAGGTCAAATTCGTGTATAGTGTTTGTAAATCCTTCTGGTCCCCACCATTTTTTTAAGTGCAATGGATTGGCAAATGCATGATATACTATTTCTATAGGTGCTTTTAGAACTCTCGAACTGTAAATTTCACTAGCAGCATTTATAGTCATATACTACTTGAATTATTTGTTGTTACATACTTGTCAATAGAAGCCATTTTTTACTGATCGCCAACACAAAAGATTGGCGTTTGGCATTAAGCTTTAGATAGACTGTTGGGAGCTATTATTGATTAAAGATATGTAGTTACAAACAAATTCTATTGCTGAATAGCGTTCGGTCAAGCCAAGAACTGAAGCTCAATTGAAAAACAAAAGTTGGGAGGCTTGACCCGTCAGCCCTGCTGACGTAAAACCTTTTGTTATTTACAGTTTTATTTGCCTATTGATGAATACAAATAGCAATTTTTTCAAAAACAATTACTGAAAGTTAACTTGTGTTTCACTGATCACTTTCACTTCTTTTGTTTTAAATACAACAGTAGACTTTTGTGAAACAATCCAATTTGTCGTAGTTGTAAATGTTGCTTCAGCTTGTTCACTCAAAAATATATCTGAAGTCGTGAGTTCATTCATGTTTTTATGCTTCTTTTTAATTTGTTTTAATAAAAACTCTTTATCATAGTCAGTATCTGTTTGAACTGTTAAATTTTTATCTGTTTTCACTGAGCTTGTTTTTATAATTGCAGGTACTTCAATATCGCCAAATTCTCCCAATGCATTTACGTCATGAACCATTGCCTTTTGAGATACAGAAGAGTTATATGGAAATGTCAGAGAGTATGCTCCCATGATGTAATTAAATTCATTAATTATTGTTTCCAAAATTTTAGGCTCTTTTAATTTGAAATAACTAACTACTTTTTGTTTGATACTGTCAATTTGAGTGGTTGCCTTGCCTAACTTATCACCAAATTCATCAATTATTTTTGATGTTGCTTTTTCTATCAATTTTAATAGCTTATCGCTATTTTTTACCTTATGAGCCTGTCCTGTATTCTTATCAACTAAAATTTCATATTGAAAAGATTGAGTCTCTGTTTCAATATTTTTTATCACATTGGTCAAGAAGTTTACGATAGAATCTACTTTGGAAATAGAAGAGTTTGTTTTAACATCTAAAGAATTTGGCTCAATTAAGTATAATAAGGTATAGTTTTTATTCGTGTCAATAACCTTAATTGTGTACTTTGATTTAGCTTCTGTTTTGTTAAAAAGACTGTCTTTTATATAGACTTTGGTAAAAGATTCTGTTTGAACTTTTTTAATATCACCCAGTTTCCATTTAGGTTTTATACTGTGCAATTGTTTATTTGATTGACAAAAAATAAAGTTGGAAAAGATGAGAGGGATTATAAATAAAAAGTGTTTCATGTTTATTATCTCAGTTTAAAAGTTAAGGGTCTTGAAAAATTGCACAAACGAACATGGCTTTATGCAGTTTGGAAATTAGAATTCAGTCTGCCTGGGTCGATGTTGGTTGAAAAAGTGATGTTAAAGTTAAGAACTAAAGCTCAAAATTTTTTGTTCAGACCGAACCACAGCTGGGATTTACACTTGCCGATGTTAGTTTTTCAAGCCACACTTATATAAAACCCAATGTTGTATGCAAGCCTTTCGAAGCTTAAACAAGCTAATTATGTGTATACTCAAAATATTTCAAAAAATCTGTAACAAAAATGCAACTTACACTACTACTACAGATATAAAATTAAATAACAATTGAAAACAAAGGAATTAGAAATACAATTTGAAAAGCAGATAAAGGAGCATCAATTGTTAATTTATAAGGTGTGTCGAATATATGCATATAATGAGGTAGATAGACAAGATTTGTATCAAGAAATCATTATACAGTTGTGGAAGGCCTACCAAACCTTTAGGGCGGAGTCTAAATTCAGTACTTGGTTGTATCGTGTGTCATTAAATACTGCTATTTCAGGCTTAAGAAAAAAGAAACATTTAATACAATCCTATGAACCTGATAATCTGCCAGTCGAATTGAGCGATATTGATTACGATGAACAACATGATGAAAATCTAAAAGAATTATATGTCGCAATTGAAAAACTCAATGAAACAGAAAAAGCGATAGTAATGCTCTATCTAGAAAATAAAAGCTATGAAGAAATGGAAGATGTTCTTGGTATCAATCAAGGTAATCTAAGAGTTAAAATGAACAGAATTAAAGATAAATTACGTAACCTCACTAAAAATTAAATGTATGGAACTTGACAACTTAAAACAAACATGGCAGGAGTCATCAAATATTTTAAAACCATTAAATAATAATACTATGGAACTTATCCAAAACAAAAGTTATGGTCCCTTGGCTTCACTGATTTCTAAATTCAAAACACAATTACTGTCTATCCCATTATTTATTGGCTTGTTCATTTATCAATTAGTTACCAAACCACAATTATTTCAAAGTCCGTCAATTTGGGTTCTTTATTTAATTGGCTTAGTGCTAAGCATCTACTTTGTCTATAATTATTTATTGGCTAGCAAATTGCAAAACCCATCAGAATCCGTAAAATTTAATATGGAAATACAATTGAAAAAGCTGGAAACTGGTTTCAAGTGGTTTCGTGTAGTAGCTGCCATTTTTTATATCCTGATACCTGTTGCTTTAGAACTTGCTTTGTATTTTAATATTGAAAAAGACTTTCAAGAATGGGGGCAGGTAAATATTTACATCCGTGTCTTAACTTATATAGCCGGATTTGTATTTATGAAATTGCTAAGTAAGAGATGGTTTAAAAAAGAGTATGGAGAGCATTTGCAAAATTTAAAACGTCTGATTGAACAAATGCAATAGGGGGTTTATAAATTTTCTCGGAATTAAAAATATTTTTATCATTACTGAATAAAAATGAAAATGAGTCAGATTTAAAATGACTCATTTTTTATTTCAAAAATTTCGTTTTTGTGGAATAGAAAACTTTACGTTGGCAGGACGGCTTTAGTCGTCCTGCTTGGAGCTGGTGTTGATTAAAGATATGTAGTTAAAAATAAATTCTGTCGACGAGTAGCGTTCGGTCAAGCCAAGTACAAAAGCTAAATTGAAATACAAAAGTTGGGAGGCTTGAC
>CALRLF020000152.1:0-5385 GCA_943368475.1 Allobosea thiooxidans | reverse complement strand
ACCAGGTAGCAGTTGCGATTTAAAAGAAACCAACTAGTTCAACACATAACCAACCCACGTGAAACAAACCAAATCGTCCAGTATTTTATTCCCCCTGCTCATTGTCATGTGTCTCATGTTTTTCTGGAACATGAGTAGGAATATCAATGATATTTTGATTCCGCATTTAAAGCGAGCCTGTCAATTAACAGACCTTGAATCATCCTTAATTCAATCGGCTTTTTTTGGGGCTTATTTTTTAATGGCCATCCCGGCAGGATATTTTATTCAAAAGAAAGGATACCGAGTTGGTATGATTACGGGATTGTTAACCGCGGCCCTTGGTGCAGCTTTGTTTTATCCAGCGGCAGAAATCAGGTACTATCCTTTATTTCTCTTGGCACTATTTATCATGGCAGCAGGATTTACTTTTTTAGAAGTAACAGCAACACCATACATCTCTAAACTAGGAGATCCAGAAGGTGCCTCAAGTAGATTAAGTTTATCCGCAGCCGTGGGTTCATTGGGAGCCACCATTGCGCCTTATATTGGAGCGCTCTTGCTCTTACACGAGAAAGACATTCCACAAACAAGCATTGATTCATTTAGCGCTACAGAGCTGCAAGCATTTTTAACTGCTGAAGCCAACTTAGTAAAACTACCCTACCTAGGATTGGCAGGCTTATTCATTGCCATGGGCTTGCTGCTATGTTTTATCAAACTGCCAACCATTGCAGATGAAGAACAAAGCAATTATTCTTTTAAAAAGATCTTCCAATTTTCACACGCCATGTATGGCATTGGCGCGGTGTTTTGTTATGTAGGTGCCGAAGTAGGCATTGTGAGTTTTCTCATTCGCTATTCCAAGTCCATGGATTTAGAAGGACTCACCGAACAGAAGTCTGCCCTCTTCATCACGGTGTTTATGGCCTTGGTTCTAGCCGGAAGATTATTCGGATCTTATATACTCAAGAAATTTAGCCCACCCAAAATGTTGGTAGTATCCTCCCTCGGTGCTTTTCTATTGGTCTTATTAGCCATCATTACCACGGGTTATACATCCATCTGGTCTTTGGTATTTATTGGACTATTCACATCTATTATGTATCCCATAGTATTTACGCTAAGTATCAAAGACCTAGGCGCTTATACCAAAACCGCATCTTCCCTATTGATCATGGGAATTGTTGGAGGCGCCATTGTACCACCCATCATGGGATACATCTCAGACAATGTTGGCATCCGATACGCTTTCTTTGCACCACTGGTTTGTTATGCATATGTGATTTACTTTGCTGTTAAGGGGCATCAAATAAAAGCTTCCAAAGCAAGCATTAATTAAATTAGTTTGCGTAGAAATTGATAGCCACATAATGGAATCATTTACCGCAGAAACACTGGTCAAGTATTGCAAACAACTTTGTAAAAAAGATGCAGAGCTGCGCGATACGATAGACCAATATGGCTATCCTCCTTTCTGGCATCGGGAACCCAATTTTGAAACACTGATCCATATAATATTGGAGCAACAAGTTTCATTGGCATCGGCCCGCGCCGCTATGGATCAATTGCGCGCCAAGCTTCCAAAAATCACAGCAGCCATTTTGTTATCTCTCAGTGATGAGGAAATACGCGCCTGTTATTTTAGCAGACAGAAAATGGTTTATGCCCGTGCGCTTGCACAAGCCATCTTAGACAAAACCCTCAACTTGAAAAAGTTGAACCAACTGGATGATGCAACCATTAGAACAAAACTAAAAAAAATCAAGGGCATTGGAGACTGGACCGTAGACGTGTACTTGATGATGGCCTTACACCGCCCCAACCACTTCCCTACGGGCGATATTGCACTCATGAATCGACTCAAAGAAATCAAGGGTCTAACCCATTTGAGCAAAGATCAAGCCCTCACTATCGCGCTAGCCTGGGAACCCTACCGAACCATTGCAGCTTATATACTTTGGTGGGGTTATATCTGCAAGCGGAAGATTAAGTTTTAGAATTGTTTAAGCCTCAAGGTGCTGAATTGCAGAAAATCTTTTCCTTAATTGATTGTTACTTTTATTAGTATTCATTTCTACTTTAAAATGCACAGTGGCATTCATTGCTTTAAATACTCGAACAATGGTAGAAATAGATGCATTACTTGAATTAGATTCCAATTTAGAAATTTGGGCCTTTTGAACCCCAACCAATTTTCCAAGTGCTTCTTGAGTCAAGTTTTTTTCAATTCTCACTTGTTTGATTTTAAAACCAATTTGGTCCAACGATAATTCAAGTTCAAAATCGTTACGACTTCTACTCCCCTTTTTACCAACTATGGAATCTTGCACTTCTTCTAGTGAATACTTTTTCATTACGTCAAATTTTTAAAATAAAGAAGCCTAACAGTAATTGCACGTTTAATTTGTAAATTAGGCACTTTACTTTGTTTCTTTATAAAGCCATGAGTTGCTATAACTAATGTATTATTCTTATCTCTTTTATCCCAAAAAGCTAATAGTCTATATTGCAAGCCTTGATAAAGGGTTCTAAATTCCCAAATATCTGAATCAATTTTTTTAAAGAATACTGGATCATTACCAAGCTGTGACTTCCTAATCCCTTGAAGAATTTTTTGTGCATGCTTAACTGGAAGTCCTTTCAAAAAAACAAAAGCGTCTTCCAAAAAAACAACCTTGAATTTTGAATTTTCAAAATCAGCATCCTCTGAGTTAAAATTAAACATAAGTTTCATTATAAGGAAACTTTATTTTTGATATATTTTTTGAATTCCAACATACTAGTAATCAATTTTAATGAACAACTAATTATAAATCAATGTACTTAGTCAATAAATCATACCAGTAAAAGTACCTTTCATAAAAAGTGCTGTCAAGGGCTAAAACACCCAATTTGATTGCGCAAAACACCTGATTGCAAGATTTGGATATTGGCGGAGTGGACTTAGTTTTTGAGAAAAAATATTTTAGTCCATTTTTATACTAGAACAAGTATAAATCAAGGGGTTCTATTTTATACTAGAACGTGTATAAAATAGAAAGGCCGTTTTTATACTAGAACAAGTATAAATAATGGCCGTTTTTAAAAGTCTGAAAAACAAGTTCGGTCTGGTACTAAATGCTTACAACTAACCTGTCAAGTGTTTATTTCTTTAGCGGCAATAATAGTTGAGGAATTTAAATTAAAAGCTAATTACTTAACGATATTTATTACTTATAGCCAAATACTCATTAAAGTACTTTTGTATTTTTTTTGAATCAAAATCAATGAATGGGTCTAGTCTAAAAATGAAATGATATTTGGGTATTGTTTTATTATATTTTTTAATAAAACGCTCTGGTTCATCAGTTTTGATTTCAATCAATTTAGAAGATCGAATTGAATCCATGTAATGAGAAATGGATACTGGATGGTTTTTAAAATCATCCGAGTATGTAAGAGTCCAAGTAGATTTTACGGTTGTATCTAAACGACTAGTTATTAAATAAACATCTTTAAACAAGTGCTCATTAATTCTCAAATTTTGTTGAAGAGGCAAAATGTTTAATGCTTTAAAATCATTTTCAATTGCATTATTAAAATACGTTTTAGAATAACTTCCCGAATCTATATGTTGTCGTAAATGATGAATATTCATTACTGAATCAGTTAAGTAACCATATATACTATCCGATTGATGAACAAATACTCTTTCATAATGATTAGTAGACACCAGAGTTCCAAAAACAATATTATCAACTGGAACTAGTCTACTATATATTTTTAAGTCCTTATAATAGTAAACAAAGTCAACCGTAGTATCATACCCTGTTATCTTTAAATCATTATTAAAAACAGGTCCAATCTTGCTTATTTTAAAAGCCTTTATTTCCACGTTTTGTGATTGAACCATTGCTGGCCAAATATTAAACAAAAAAGCTATTATAAATATTACGGTTGACTTCATGATAATTAGTTACTGCGTGCAAGTATTTTGAAAAAACTTGATTTCGAAATCTTATTTTGGTGCCAACTTCCACTTGGCGTACAATTCAATCTAATATCAGCTTCTGCGAAAAAAGCAACGGTTGCAGATGTTAAATCGTCCGAAAAAACAACAGGACTTGATGCAGAATTTAAGACAACTTCAAAACAAGGTGGCGTGCTTGCAGCTCTTGAACTAAGACTATTAAATTTCAATTCTTCCCATTTCCAAGTAAGGTCGGATGGGCTGTTTCTAAATCTGACACCACCAAAAATTGCCTCATAGTATTGAGTAACATTTGAGACATAATAATTTATTCTTAATGCATCAATAAAAATTAATCTAGGTTCTTTAATTTTCAATGTTTCATTATCCATTGTTTCTGGTCCATTTGAAATATTATTAATAGTTCCTGAACTTGCTTCAAAGAATACGCTTTTAACTACCTCTTTAGCTTCTTCTGGAGTATAGTTACACTCACTATCAGTAGTAAGTGGGCCTGTTCCAGTACCACCAACACAATTCCCTTTTCTAATATATGTTTTTGCTGTGGTAATTCCAATAGAGAAGGGCTGTTCTTCACAATCATTACATTGGGTATACATATACTGCCATAGTTCAGTACCATCGCCATAAGTGGTTACCCAATACCAGGCAATACAGGTTTGTAAGGTGGTTATGTTTCCACGTTTGGTAGCTCCTTTTGAACGGAGGGTTTTGTTATAAGCCAGTAAACCATTGTTGTATTTTAACTCAGATTTGAATTTATTATCCAATGTGAAATCAGTGATTTGTCCTGTAAACCCATGATTGGTTTTGGAATCAGGTTGTAAATACCTTGATTGGATTACATCCATTTTCTTATACGAGTAGTTTGACTTCTCAGAATTAACATCAACCATAAAGCAACTATCTACTTGCCTTTTTTGAGTATTATAAAAGAAGGCAAGCCCCAAAGTTTGATTACCAACTGGAATATAAACCAAGGATTGGACTTGTGAGATATATCTCTGTTCCCCTTGATCCCATTTACTGTTAGACATTAATGTATCAACCATGGGTTTCCCATTTTTGCCAACATGGTCTTTTTGGTCTGCTAACCAAAGCTGTAAACTGTTAATTAATGAAGTGTCAAGATTAGTTATTGCTACTGGATCGGTAGCGGTTTCTGTTTTCTTACAACCAAACATACAAGTGGTTGAAGCAACAATGAGCAGCAGCAGGAAGAAATGATTCTTTTTCATAAAATAGGTTTTAAAGGTGTAAATCAGAATAACAAACTTGTTAGTAGGTTAATCCGTAATACCAGTAAAAGTATATTTCATGAAAAGCGCTGTCAAGCGCTAAAACACCCTATTTGATTACGTAAAACACCTATTTCGTTTTAAAAAACGGAAAATCTTGATTCTCCACATGCGCGGTTTTCATGATCTCTGCCA
>CALRLF020000151.1:0-5530 GCA_943368475.1 Allobosea thiooxidans | reverse complement strand
TCCTACATTTAAGCTCAATGATCCTGATGCTGTACCACTTGTTACCGAAGCATATACACCTCCATTTACCCTAACTTCTATACTCGCATTAGACTGTGTTCTCGTTGGCGTAACAGTAATGCTACTTATATTATTGGCTACACTTGCTGCATAAGACGTTGTTCCCGATGCAAAGGCAGGCGATAATGTTCCTGCACTCAATAACATTGATGTCAAATCTGCTGTTGATGAAGCTAATACCGTAACAATTGCTGTACCTGTATTACTATTGTTATTAATGTCTGTAACTGTTAGTGTTACTGTATTAGCTCCTAAATCTGCAGCAGTAAAGCTAGACTTAGACAAACCTAAACTTGCAACTCCACAGGCATCAGATGAACCATTATTAATCTGCAACGCTGATACTGTTGCTGTTCCTGTATTACCAATTGTTATAGTCCTGTTTTGCGTAACTACTGCTGGAACAATATTATCACTTACTATAACCGTAGCCGTACCAGTAGCTGAATTACCCGCATTATCCGTAACTGTCAAGGTTACTGTATTAGATCCAATATTGGCACATGTAAAACTTGTTTGCGATAATCCTAATGACGCAACACCTGACGCATCACTTGAACCATTGTCTATTAATGCTGCTGTAACACTTCCTGTTCCAGAAATATTTAAAAGAACCGTACGCCCTTGTGTAACAACCGTTGGGGCCGTCTTGTCAATTGTATACACCTCTCCAGCATATGGCAAACTCGTACTTACAGATGGGCTTAATCCTGTACCATTTGCCAAGTTCAATGTGATACTTCCACTTCCAGTACCAGTATTAACTACAACATTATAGCTTGCCCCTGTACCACTAACAGATGTAATGCTTGCACCACTTACGCCAACACTAGTCAAACTAAAATTTGAAGTACTTAATCCAGTTATACTTGAACCAAATAATATATTATATGTTACTGAATTAGCATTTGTAGTACTACCACTTGGTGTACCCTTTAAAATAGAAGTAATTGTAGTATTAGAAGATGATAAGTTGAAAATCGGTTGAGATCCAGAAAAAACACCTGAACCTGGTGTAAAATTATATTCATTAATATCATCAACAATCCAATTATTAGGGTTACAAATTGCACTTAATAATGCTGCCTTAGTGCCAGTCTTAGTACCATTATATTTTAAATTGTCAATATTGGAATAACCAACAACACTATTGAAACCTATAGCTGTTGTTCCAGCTGTTAAACTATTAGGTAATTCACAAACAGCATTTGGATTAGTAAAAACACCAGTATTCCAACCATTTACAACAGTTGTTGTATTATTACCACTATTATAACCAAAGATAAATGTTGGACTTGCTTCTGCCCCTTGATAAATGAGCAAATTATCACCGTTTTGACCAAAAGGCGAGACTGTTGGACTAGTACTAGTCCAACCTTCGATTATATTTGTGGTGCCAGTACTAGGTGTAGTAGTAACACTTGGACTAGCGCCTGAAGTCAAAGTAAACATAATTACAGTACCTTTTGGGACTCCTCCAACTGGAATGGTCCATGAGAAGATACCTTCAGATCCAT
This sequence comes from Allobosea thiooxidans, assembly GCA_943368475.1. Taxonomy (GTDB): domain Bacteria; phylum Bacteroidota; class Bacteroidia; order Chitinophagales; family Chitinophagaceae; genus UBA1930. The sequence goes on along the minus strand of CALRLF020000151.1, from coordinate 3,953 downwards.
TACCCAAAAGAGGCGCAAATGCATTTTGATAATAAGCCTTATCTGAAAAATATAATACTTCATTTGCAGATAAATCAGCTAAAACTACAATTGCAAAAGTTTTACTAAGAGAAGTAGATTGATCACAATTAAAACCAATGATAGCAATATCACCCGCGGCAAGTGATACATAATTTTCAGATTTATAGTCCTTATTGTTATTTATATGAGATTTGAAAATCTCTTTATTAGAGAAATTACTTGTATTTCCAATGAATGTTTCAAATAATGTACCATTTGAAATATCAGTAACCACTTTATCTTTAAATGAAGATCCTTTCTCAGGTAACCCATTATAAATACTAATTTCAGACTGTGATTTAACAGAATAGGATATTATAAAAAGCAGAAATAATAAAATAAATCTTATTGAATGTCTCATGGGGATGCAGATACTTGAAACCAAATATCCATATCCAAATTTTAATATATTTCACAATCAGCTATTTGAGGAATATTATTGAGCAAGTGTATGAATATATTTAGCAATTAACTTAAATAGCTAGTTTACTTAGCATCAAATTCAATTCTGATTTTTTCCTTTTAGATACCGGAATTTTTGAACCATCAGACATAATAACTTCCCCTCCATCTTTATTTATATATTTTAATAAATGATTCATATTAATTAAGTGAGAATGGTGAATTCTTTCAAAGCCATAATTAATTAATTGATCTTCAATTTGTTTAAGTGTTTTTGAAAGATAAATATGCTCATGATTACTAAAATATATTTTACAATAATTACTATCACTTTCACATCTTATTATGTCTTTTATAAAATGTATTGTGAAGCCTTCAGTTGTTGAAAAACTTATTTTATTACTTTTTTGATTTAAGTCATTTAAAAGATATTGTATTCTATTGGTTTGAATATTTAATGAAAGATGAATTGCTTTATCAATTGCATGTTTTAAATCAGCAAATACAATAGGTTTAAGAAGATAATCAAGAGCATGAACCTTAAAAGCTTGAAGTGCATATTGATTATAGGCCGTAATAAAAATAATTTTGAAATTTCTATTTTTAACTTTCTCAATTAAATCAAACCCACTTCCATCTCCGAGATGGATATCTAAAAAAACCATTTCCGGTTCAAATAAATCTATTTTTTCAACCCCAGTTAAAACGCTATTTGCTTCTGCCACAATCTCAAATGGCACTTTTAATAATGAAAGTTCATTTTTCAATGTAATTCTTGATTGAATTTCATCATCAATTATTATAGCTCTGATCATATTTCAAACGTTTAAAAGGAATTTCAATATATACTTTTGTTCCACAAACCTGATTTAAATCACTAACAATATCAGAAATAATTAATTTACTTTGAGGGTGAAGCAATTTTAATCTTTCAGAAGTTATATGTATCCCTTTTGATTCATGAATTTTATATTTATTAATTTCTTTGGACTTATCACGACCAATACCATTATCAATTAATTCAAATATTAATACATCACCCGATATGGAGATATTAAGAAAAATAAAACCTTTAGATTTCAAAGGTGCTACTCCATGGATTATTGCATTTTCAATAAAAGGTTGCAAAAGCATGGGGGGCAAATAAATAGAATTCATGTCTATACTTGGGTCAATTTTTATAGAACATTGGAATTTTTGTTCATAACGTAGTAAAGCAAGTTCAATATAGGAATTTTGAATTTCCAATTCATCATTTAATGAAATAAAGGAACTAGAATTATTATCTAATATCATTCTCATTAATTTAGCAAACTTATCAACATAATTGTCTGCTACAAATTTTTCATTATTAGAATACAATCCTTTTATTGCATTAATAACATTAAAAATAAAGTGCGGATTCATTTGTAAGCTTAATGCTTTTTGCTCCAACTCAATTAACTTATTTAGATATACTAATTTTTCCGAGTGGAGAATAGCATTGTCTTTTTGAAGCTCTAATGATTTATTTATAATTGAATTTTTTTCATGAACCCTTTTTATAAGAAATCTAAAAAGTAGATATGCAAATAAACAGAAAGAAATAATAGATAAAATTAAAAACCAAAATGTGTTATAAAATGGTTTTTTTATTTGGATGGCTATTCCAATAGGTTTAGGATTCCAAATTCCATTTGACAAAGAAGAAGTTACTAAGAATTTATATTCACCTGGGTCTAAATGTGGATATTCCACAACAGTATTTTCAGTAAGATTCCAGGATGTATCATATGGTAACAATTTATACTTATATTGAATTGCTTCATTTGATTGAAAGGAAATTCCTATAAATTTAATTTTTAAATTATTTTGATTTGATTCCAAAAAATATTTTGGTTTATATGAAAATTTTTGACTGCCAACATAAATACCTTCAATTTCATTTTTTGGAACATTTTTAATCAAATAATCTTTTGAAAATTCATGTATATAAGTTCCATCAGGAGTCAAAACAAATAATGAATCATTAAAAACCGCAACATCATTACAAAAAAAAGCGCTATTCCTTATCTTGTAAGTATAATTTTCAATTGTAAAATCAATTACACGATTGGGGTTAATTTGATATTTAATTTTATTAAGGCCTAATGAAGTAGCTACCCAAATAATACCTGGACTATTACTAAAAACGCTATTACATATATTACTTAGTAACCCGTTTGTTTTATTAATTTGATAAATAGAATCTTTATGCGCAATCCCAACACCGAAATTTGTTGAGCTGATTACAAAATCACATTCTGATATTTTAATTATTTTAGAGATATACTTTTCAGTGATTTCACTTTTCCATGGTAATGGATCTATTTTCTTATCCTTTACATATAGATCTATTCCATATATCCCCCCTGTAACTATAGAATCATTTGTCAATTCACAAATGACATTTGCTCTAACTTTAGAAATTTGAAAATAACTTGAATAATCATAAATCCCCATATTAGATGTATTTAAAAAACTATTTTTTTCATATTGCTTAAATAGTCCAAAACTAGATGCAAAATAGTGTGCAGACCTATTTTGAGAAATCTGTCTTGTTGGATATGGAAATTTAAATTCGCCACCTTTCTTTTTTAAAACTGCTTGCGTTCCAAAAACAAACCATTGGCCTTTATCAGTATTTATAATTTGCTTTGATTTTCCAAATATGTCTTTTGTTTGCAATCTTTCATAAGATACATTCCCGTTTTTTATCACTATATAATTTCCATCATTGTATCCAATAAAAATTTTATTATTAATCTTACTAATACTATTACTTGCACCAATTTTGAATCTACCTTTAGTATTAATTACCGTAGTTGCATTTTGATGAAACCTCTTTTTCAAATACAGACCTTCCGATAATGAAGTCAACCAAATATTACCTTCATTATCTTTCAGAACTTTTGTAATTAAATTATACTGACTTGATTTCTTAATTACTTTTTTACTACCATTTTGCTTTTCAAACACACCCAATCTAGAGGATATAAAAATAGAGTCTGAATTTAACGATTCACTTACAATCAATCCATTATCCGACTTTTCAAAGCTATAAACTTCACTAATTTTTCTATCATTTAGCGAAATTTCAATTAATTTATTTTTGGAGAAATAGAATATTTTATCCCCTATTATATTAGTAAATACATAAGAAACATTTATTTCAAAATCTGGTTGTAACCATAGTTTTTTCTTTGATTGACAATTAATCAAATATTTATTTGTCAAAACAAACAAACTGTCTTTATAATTAAAGACACCTTGACAATTATTATCAATTGAACTAATATTTTCTGGATAAATCTTGTCTAAAAGTTGGTCATTTCTAAAATGATAAACCGTATCAAGAGTACTAAACCATATATCATTATTTTTCCCTAATAGAAATGATTTTGCCAATTTCTTAGGTTGTATTTTGCTCAACCATAAAGTATTAGTGCCGTTTAGAATTTTATCATTCTCAT
>CALRLF020000150.1:0-5626 GCA_943368475.1 Allobosea thiooxidans | reverse complement strand
AACTTTTGTATTTTAATTGGGCTTTGGTACTGGGCTTGACCGAACGCTATTCAGCAGTAGAATTTGTTTGTAACTACATATCTTTAATCAGCACCAGTTCCAAGCAGGACGACTAAAGCCGTCCTGCCAACGTAAAGCCTGGAACGTTGGCAGTAATTTTATACAACCACTTCATGAAACAAAAGACAATTCATTTTCTCTTTCCACTAACTTTACTCTTCCTACTACCCATTTCAGTTTTTGGACAACTAAACAAAGCCTCTGCCATTAATGAAAAAGGGCTTTCTCTACCCGAAAAGGCTTTTGAAACATTTTGGAAAACCTTTGAGGACAATTACGCCTTTTTTAAGCTTAGGAATATTGACTGGAAATATTTATACAATACTTTCAGGAATAAGATTGGGTCACAAACTACAGACGATAGCTTATTTATTATACTTTCCAGTATGGTGACACCATTTGAAGACGAGCATATCAATATTTATATTCCAGATAAAAAAGAGTTCACAGTAACAAAACCTTCACGGTTTTTACAAGAATTCCCAGACTCACTGACACAAATCCATTTTTGGAACGTAGTTGACACTACACTCAGAAAATTTAACTTTTCAAATCCATCCATATTCGGACCTCTTGAAGACAACAATCCCCTGTTTTACATTAGCGAATCATCTGAATATGGATATATTCGTTCATTACGTTGTTATGTAACGAGTAAGACCGAAAATCATCCAAAAAAAGATGCAAGAATTGCATCCTCTTATTTTGACAACATCATAGACAAATTTCAGAATAAAAAGGCTATAATATTAGACATTAGGATGAACGAGGGAGGCAACGATGAATTTGCCTTTGCCATTGCAAATAAATTTGTAAGAAATAAAACTATTGGACACTATAAGCAAACTAGAAAAGGAGGCTACGAGGATTTTAGTGATTTGAAATCATTCTATTTAACTCCAAACAGAAGCAATCCTTTTGTAAAACCTTTGATAATTTTAACAAATGACCAAACCGCAAGTGCAGCAGATGTTTTAGCATTAATTAGCAAAGAACTTCCTGCTACGACAATTATTGGAGAACCCTCATCGGGAATATTTTCAGACATGTATGTTTTTGAGTTGCCTAATAAATGGATAGTTACATTATCTAATCAAAGATATTATTCGTCCAAAATGAGTTGTTACGAATCAGTTGGAGTGCCAGTTGATATCGTTGTTAAGAATACAAAAAATGACATAACAAATATGATTGACCCTGTTCTACAAAAAGCAATTGAACTACTTATCAAACAAACACAATGAGTATAAAAACTACTACCAACAAGCGGTTTGGCTATATGGCGGGGCGACGAATAAATGCTCAGCCTTTTTTCGCTATTCGGCTTTGGTTCCAGCCGACGAATAACGCCAAGCAATAGAATAAACAATGAACTCTTTGTTATAAATTTATCAGCGGTTACGGGCTGACGATTTTTAAATACCGCCACATCGCCAAGCCGTAGCCGTTAGCGGTAATGCTGCAGCAACACTCAAATCGACAACCAGAATAAAAATGAGTTATCCTAAGCCGACAGAATTATGGGAAATGGCACCATTAGAATTTAATAAGTGGCGGCGAGAGAATGATTTAAAAAATTTATTTAACTGCTTTCAAAAAACTCTACCTCATTTTGACGATTGGTTGATTAAAAACAATTTAACGATTGATTTTATTCTTGAAACCGATAATCCCGGACACTTTTTCTATTGGTGTAAAGAAGTTTATTGCGTAAAAAGCATAAAGGACGGGTATGTAAGTTTTTACTTTGTTCCTGTTGAAGACGAAAAGCATGAAAAACAAATCCAAAAAAATAAAGAAGTAGCCTATGATGATGTAAAATTGGAGTATTTCAAATTCACGCCGTACTTTATTTGGGTTAAGCAAGTTCACAAAATCGACAAACCAATTAAAACACCTTATAGTGGTGACATTAATACATTTCGGTACATAGTTGGGACAGCACCTGATGTTCCTGAAATGTGCAGTTGGTCAATTTCACCAGGAATCACTGTATTAAAACTTGGGGGAACAAAGATTGACGGATGGATAAATCTAAACAACAGAAATCTTGACTTTACTAATCTTGACTTTTTAGAAATAGATGGTAAACACAGTTGGAACAGAGAAATACAAATATTCTATTGTCATTGTGCAAATATTACAATAAAAAATGCCGTAGCAAATTTTACAAAATTCTATAGCTGTTCATTTCAAAACTTAAAATCTGAGAACTCTAGACTTTATTGGTTTGAATTTCATCATTGCGATATTTTCAAAGCATATTTTGAAAACTCGAGTATCGCCAACATGGTAATTAAAAACAGTTCGTCAAACAATTTTTCCTTTAATCGAGTGGAAGTTGAAAATATAGATTACACGCCTCCAAAGAGTGAATATCACTCGGGACTGTCACATACTTACGAAACTATCACAGATAATTACAAAAGATTTAGAATTCTTTATCAGTCAAATGGGCTGCGACACGAGGCAAGTGATGCATACTATAAAGAAAGATTTTATGAACTTAAACATAATTGGCAGATATCTGAATTTATTAAGTCATTTTCTTATCTATGGAAAAGGGGCTGGGAATACGGAATTAGTGCGATTAAATACAACTTTGGTAAAGTCTTAAAAACTATTTCAGACATTATTTCATATTCAATTTGGGGGTTTGGCGAAAGACCGCTTAGAATTATTTCAACCACATTCTTTATTATAACGGCCTACGCCTTAGTTTACTATTTTTCTGGCATCGAAAAGCTCAGTCATGATATCATCAACTCCTTTTACCTATCAATAGTTACATTCACTACTTTAGGATTTGGAGATATCACACCAATGAGTCACAATGAATACAAACTAGTAGTTGGCTCCGAAGCATTATTAGGTGCGTTTTGTATGGGCCTTCTTGTAGCTGGTTTCGCAAATAAATCTAGATATTGAGGAAAGCACATACCGCTAACATTGGTATTGCCAATAGTGGGGCTTGACATTGAAACAATCAGCAGCGGTAATTCTGCTGTGCTGTGGTTCGGGGCTTGACGAACAAAGCCAAGCTTTAGTTCTTAATATTTAACTTTATTAAAAAGCCAGGCAGCGGTTCCGGGCGGACGAATATAAAATTCGCCACCATCGGCAATACCTACTCGTTACCAGCAATGCTAAGACAGACCACTCTATGCAAAAAATCAAAGACATAAATCAAGGTGACCTGCTGACATTCAAAGCGACTGATAATAAATATAAAGTGTTGCTTTGTACAAGTACTTATAAAGACAAAAGTCCGCAAAACTTCACTTTCGCTGCTTTAACTTATGACAGTTTAAACAAGCCGACAATTTCAAATCTTCTTGACACAGAATTTTTGGGAATAGGTAACACAAAGAATGACCATTTTAAATATTCCGAAATTGAGCTTAATAAAATGTGGGCTATTCATCCAGAAACTAAACCATACTTTTTAGGTTCTTATGGACTAATCATCTGGCGAAAAGACTTCATGAAATTTCGTGACAACTTTGAAGTTATTGGCAATTTAAATATTGTAAATAACCTTGACAAGAACGGCAATGGTGGCATGAATGCAAGTGGTTGGACTTTCTTAAACCAGTTTTTTAGTGACAACTACATTTCCGTTTTAAGTAATAGAGGACAGAAACCTTTTAAATTGAAATCAGTTCTCATTGACTAAACTTAATTGCCGAGCGACGAAGCACATGCTGGTAACATTGGGTTTTATGCAAGTTGGGCTTGACCAGCAAACATCAACAAATTGCAAATCCCAGCTTTAGTTCGGGCTGGACGAATAAATCTCAACTTTAGTTCTTAAATTCAACTTTATATTTTCAATCAGCAGCGGTTATCGGCAGACGGAATTCTAATTCCCAACCTGCATAAAGCCCTGCCCGTTGCCTGTAATTTTGTAAAAATGTTTTTCGTCTAAAGTTTTCTAAACTTTAAGTTGCTTTAATTCTGTGCAGACAAACAACGTTTAATTTTTTAATCGTTTCGGTTCTTCTAAGTTTTTTGTATTGCAGTTTTAGAGTACGTTTTTTTGTTTTGGCTTCACTCCTTTCTAACTCAAAAAAACTACAGGCAACAAAAGGTTTTACGTCAGCAGGGCTGACGGGTCAAGCCTCTCAACTTTTGTATTTTAATTTGGCTTTTGTTCTTGGCTTGACCGAACGCTATTCAGCAACAGAATTTATTTGTAACTACATATCTTTAATCAGCAGCAGTTCCAAGCAGGACGACCAAAGCCGTCCTGCCAACGTAAAGCCTGGGACGTTGGCTGCAAGGCAATGACACCCTACTAAATGACACAGCACTTGACCTATAAAACTTATTTTGAGGAATATTTAAAAACAGCATTTCAACTGGAAGTTGATTTGAGATTTTGGAAGCATTTTTTATCGACTTCTATTAAGAATTATCAGCTCGAGAACCCTGAAAATAGATGGATTAATGAAGCAGGTTTTTCCTTGTATAATTTGCGACCAGACGGACAAAATACATGGCTGCATGTTTCAAGCAACACTTCAACCATAGAAATTAAAGATTTAGAAAAGCATTCAGATGACTTTTTTATTTGGGTAATGAACCTTTCAATAGTTCGTGTTTACAATGCAGCAGAATTATTCCTATTGAATGCAATTCAATTGAAATACTTCCCAAACTTAAAGCCAATCGACAATAATAAGAAAAACGCAAATAAGATAATTACAGAAATCAAAAACCATCTTGTTACAGCGGGGAAATCGATTGACACAACAAACAATAGGTACATAATTGAGTTTCTAAAAGAACAATCATCAGACTTCGAATCTTTTTTGGACTTAAAAGTAAACATTGACTGGACAACAACATGGAATGGCTTTTATGAGTTCTTCTCAATTTTAAGAAACATAATTACTCACCATGCCATGACAATTACCCCTGACATCAGGAATAATATTAATTCAGTTGCAAAAGACGCATTTAAACACTATTTTATTCAACCTTCTAAAACAACCGACGTTGACATACTGAAGGCAAAAAACGAACATGAATTTCTATTTTTTGTGAGTCATGTAAATGACTTCGTTGCAAATGCAGTAAAATTCATTGCCGCTGAAATTGACTTTAAATTTATTGGGTTGTACAAAGCATAATGCCCAGACAGCCAACAAAAGGTTTGCCGCAAGGCTGGCGGACGTAGTAACAATCGGCTGTTGTACTACTATCAACTAATATCGGGCTTGACCGAATTCTATTTGGCTTTTAGTTGTTAACTTCACCAACAGTTTTTCAAACGGCTTAAGTTGCCGGGCAGACACAGCAACAATCCCAGCCCAGCGGCAAGCCTCGAACGTTGTAAGCAACTTTATAAATAAGTTGCAACAACTTTTTGTAACAACGTAATAAGTACAATCAGGACAGACACAACGCAAAAGTTTAAACTGTTTTTTTATTCTAACAGCATCAAATTTTGGGCTCATTAGCATCGTAGGTTCGTGCTGGCTGTTTTAATGCAAGCTTCTCTCCTTTCATTTTAGAAAAGCTGCTTACAACAAAAGGTTTTACGTCAGCAGGGCTGACGGGT
>CALRLF020000149.1:0-5635 GCA_943368475.1 Allobosea thiooxidans | reverse complement strand
CCTAAAGAAAGCAGATCAAGAACAAATCAAAATTTGGTTAGATAAAAATGAGACTTGGGCATCAGAAGGTCTACGTGTATTATTTTTTGGATACAAAGAATTTGAAAGCGACCCGGGTGTGTTAACCGTGAATCTGGAAAAAGATCTTGATTTTCTGGGAATTGTAGCCATGATAGATCCTCCAAGAGAGGAAGTAATGGAAGCACTGAAAGAATGTGCAACAGCAGGGATTAAAACAGTGATGATAACGGGTGATCAAGCACTAACAGCATCGGCTATTGCCAAAAGATTGGGCTTATTAAACGATCCAAATAACCAAATAAAAACAGGAACAGATTTGATGGGCTTATCAGATGAGGAGCTTTTAAACACCGTTAATACAACCAGTGTTTATGCCAGGGTATCGCCACAGCAAAAATTGGCTATTGTAAAAGCTTTACAAATAAATGCTGCCTATGTTGCCATGACTGGCGATGGTGTAAATGATGCGCCATCTTTAAAACAGGCGGATATTGGTATTGCTATGGGGATCACCGGGACCGATGTTTCAAAAGAGGCGGCAGATATGATTCTAATGGATGACAATTTTGCAACAATTGTAAAAGCCATTAAAGAGGGAAGGCGGATTTATGACAATATCAGAAAGTTTATTTTATATGTACTGTCTTGTAACCTTGCAGAAATTCTAGTCATTTTTTTTGCGCCTTTGCTAGGCTTTGCTATTCCACTATTACCTATCCATATTCTATGGATCAATCTGGTAACAGATGGTCTACCTGGAATGGTTTTAGTAGCTGAACCTGCTGAAAAAAATATTATGAATCGTTCACCAAGAAGTCCTCAAGAAAAATTATTTGCAGGTGAGATGATTCCCAAACTTTTATGGTCTGGTGCTGCCATGACCATTGTTTCTCTATTAATCCAATATTGGGGAATTAAAAATGGTTATGATGTAAAAGCTCAACAGACAATGGTATTTTCCACTTTATGTTTGGTTCAATTAGGCAATGCCCTTTCCATCAGTGCTTCGCAGCATTTAATTTTTTCAAAGACCATGTTTGCCAAAAAAACAATCTGGGCAGTGATACTGGGTACAATTGCCTTGCAATTTTCTATCATCAATATTCCCTTCTTGCAAGTCATCTTCAAAACTGGTGACATTGACTGGAAAGCAATTTTGGCAATTGGGCTAGCGGGGCTGTTTTGCACCCTTTGCCTAGAACTAATTAAAACACTCATCAAAAAGAGTACATAAAAAAGGCCCACATTTCTGTAGACCTTTTTAAAGCTGTGGAGAGTATCGGGGTCGAACCGACGAATACTTTCATGGTTTTAAGAAGTTTTTTACAACAATGTAATTTATATTGATATTCCGATTAACGCATTTTGAAATTTCTCCCTATTTGGTCTAGAAACGGGTATTTTATCGCCATTGTTTAACAAAAGGATGCCGCCATCTTCTTTAAGCCAGCTTTTTACATAACGGATATTTACCAAATGGCTTTGGTGCGACCTTAGGAAGCCATTTGGTTCTAACAATTCTGTATATTCTTTCAAGCTTTTTGAAATTATTATCCTCTCGCCATTATTTAAATAAAAAAAAGTATAAGTATTCTCTGCTTCACAACGTATAATATCACATAGGGCCACATATCTTATCTCTTTTTGTTGTGGTAATGCAATCTTTATAGGTTGCTTCTCATCTTTTTTTATATGGTTTAGTAGAAAATCCAATTGTATATTTTGTTTTTCCTGTTTTTTGTTTTCTGCCTTTTTCACTGCTGCAATCAGTTCATCAATATCAACAGGTTTTAATAAGTAATCGAGCGCGGCAAATTTAATAGCCTGAATACCATAAGAATCATAAGCGGTTACAAATATTACTTCAAATGTTTTTTCAGTTATTAATTTTAATAAATTAAATCCTGAATCATTCTTTAATTGAATATCAATAAATAACAAATCGGGCTTATGCAAATTTATCAAATCGGCCGCATCATTATTATTATTTGCGGTGCCAATAATAGCCACTTGTGGGCAATACTTAAAAAGTAAAACTTCCAGGTTTTCTACATTAGCTGGTTCATCATCAATTATTATCGCCCGCATATTATAGCCATTTGGAAAATGTAATGTTTATACTAGTTGCAGATTCGCCGTTTTTTATAACCAGCGTAATAGGCGACCCGGTATAAATTGAATTTAATAAAGCTATTCTCTTTTTACTAAGTGTTAAGCCTATGCCAGTAGTTTCTTTTGCTAGATCAAAGCCTTTTCCATTATCCCATACATATAATTCTAGGTTTTTTCCGGTTTTCAATATTTTTATATCAATTTTACCTTCAGTTCCCAGCCCAGCTATACCATGTTTTACTGCGTTTTCTACAAATGGCTGTAACAGCATAGAAGGAATCTCTGTATTCTCATCTAAGTTTTTATCAATATCAATTGTGTAGTTAAATTTAAAGCGTAGTTGTTCCATTTGAAGGTAATCATCTAATAATGCTGCTTCTTCTGTTATAGTAATCAGTTCAGTACTTTTTAAAACGTTTCGGGTTAAACGTGCAAATTTGGTAAGGTAGCGGTTAGCCTGATCGATATCTTTTTTATTTATGAGGTTTTGAATGCCAGATAAAGCGTTAAATAAAAAATGTGGGTTTAATTGGGAACGTACAGCGTTTAATTGAACTTGTGCAATATCTCTTTGCTTTTCTTGTTCAATAAGATCTTTCTTATTACGTAACCTATTTGAGTAAATTACTATACCAGCAATTGTTGAAATTATTATGGCTAAAATTATTGCAATTGTAATAATATTTTTCCATGAGTATACCCTATCTGACGGAAGAACAGTGAAATGAATGGTGGTAGCTTTTTCGGGTAAAGTTTTAATACGAAATCCGGATGGCAGTTTGGGTATTATTGATATTTCATAATTCCCTGGGTCTTCAAAAATAGACGCATCAATTGTGATATTTGGTATTGCAGCATTGAACTCGTCAAAAAAATAATCATATATCCAATTGTTTGAAACAGGAACCACTTTCCCTGTTGATAAATTCTTCACATACACATTGTATATGAATATCATGTCAGTTTGTTTTATTCCGATATAAATATTATTTACTATGTATCTATTTTGATTTCCGTTAATGGTATGTTTGAATTTAAATCCATTTTTCAGATTTTCCATTTGCACAGCTGATCCGCTCCCATCTAAATTACGGACTCCTAATCTGGTCATTAAAATTGTAGCGGGTTTAATTTCTTTATTATAAATTATAGTTGTATTTACTTTAATTCTTTCAGCAATTTTGTAAGTTTCAATCGTCAGTTTTTTATTTTCGATAAAAAAAGTGCCTAAATTTATCTCTACGCGGTTATGCACAAATTTTTTTGATAGGCCTATTGGGATTGCATTGCTAGCCAAATAAAAACTGTCATCTATTATTATATTGTATCTGTAGTTTTCAATATCAGTATTAGGAATAAATGCAATAAGGTCTATTTTTTTTGTCCCATTCAAAAAAACATAATTATCATTGGGGCGATTGGGTAACACGTTATGATATTCTATCCACTTAGTATTTTCATCAACTTTTAAACCTATGTTTAACCCAGATGTCAAGATTGAGGCGGTATAAATATTTGAGGAATCATATGGATTATTCGAATTGGTTGAATTATTTTTTTGTGAATAACAAACTGTAACGCTTAAAAATAGAAAACCAAATAGGGATAGTATTTTCATTTTTATTTTTTTGTTATCATAAACATCCTTCTTTTATATCATTAAAAAAACGTTGAATTTGTAAAAAGCATCAAGCGGCTTGAATACTGTAGGATTTGACTAGAATGTGAACAATATTTCATGTTTTTAATTGTACTTCTTTTTGAGTCTAAAAAGCTTTTAATAGTCACTTTCAAGTTTTTTTGTTGAGAGACTACCAACGTCGCACAGACGACCTTCCCGATTGCATTAGGACGGTCTATAAGGTTTATGATATTATTTTCTCTATGTACTTTTTACTTTTCATTTTTTTGATAACCTTTTCTCTTGTAACGGCATTTGCACGTGTATCAAAATGTTCTTGATACATTAATTTCCAAGGCATCCCTGAGTGAGTTGATTTGTTTCTTCCGCTATTATGTCTGTTCAATCTTTCTTCTATATTTTGACAACTACCAATGTAGTATTTTTTATTCTTTTCGGAGTATAGGATGTAAACAGTAAAGTGCATTATTATTTCAATTTGAACAGAAAGTACAAATTAGAATTAAAGGCATTAACTCTATTGAATGAAATGATTTTAGCCTGAATAAAATCAGTAAGTATGTAAAACAAAAAAGGCTTGCATTACTGCAAACCTTTTTAAAGCTGTGGAGAGTATCGGGGTCGAACCGACGACCTCTTGCATGCCATGCAAGCGCTCTAGCCAACTGAGCTAACCCCCCAAACAATATTTCAAAGCTAAACGACCTCCCCGATTACCATCGGGACGCTCTAGCCAACTGAGCTAACCCCCCAAACGTATTTCAAAAGCTAAACGACCTTCCCGATTCCATCGGGACGCTCTAGCCAACTGAGCTAACCCCCCAAACATATTTCAAAAGCTAGATGACCTTCCCGATTGCATCGGGACGCTCTAGCCAACTGAGCTAACCCCCCAAACATATTTCAAAAGCTAGATGACCTTCCCGATTCCATCGGGACGCTCTAGCCAACTGAGCTACCCCCCCCAAACATATTTCAAAAGCTAGATGACCTTCCCGATTACCATCGGGACGCTCTAGCCAACTGAGCTAACCCCCCAAACATATTTCAAAAGCTAGATGACCTTCCCGATTACCATCGGGACGCTCTAGCCAACTGAGCTAACCCCCCGCGGGTTGCAAATGTAAGTGATGAATTGATACTGTAAAAAATTTTATTAGATGCTATTTTCCAAATCTGGTCAGAAAAGGCTAAATATTAGGCAGTTGAGTTTGTAAAGGGTCGTTTTAGGTTTGTGAATGGGAATGTTGCTTGGGATAAATAAAATATAATTGCAATATTAATTAGTAAGGAATTATATCAGACGTTATGGGATTTTTTGATTTGTTCAAGAAGAAGTCAAATGAAGAAGCAACTAATAAGCAAGTATTGTTGGCAAAAGTTTTATTTAATAATCATGAAACCTTTGAATTAAAAGTATTGGTTGACCATCTGAAAAATGAGTGGAAATCTTCTATCACCAACATCAATGGAGGAAACGGAAAGGCAAGTTTTCAATTAAATGGGAAAACAGTCATTCTAACCACAGTTACAGAACGGATACCTTTTGCAGAAATGCAATCAAATGCCAGTATTGCTTATAATTGGGATACTGCGGAGAAAGACTTGAAAAATCACAATGTTCATGTGGTTGTTACATTACTAGAAAGTCAGCATGATGAAATTGAAAAAGCCGAAGTGCACAATATAGTTTTAGCTTCAATTTTAACAACTACTAAATGTATAGGAATCTATCATTTGAGTCAGCAATTGATTATTCCTAGTAAAGCTTTTTTAGAAATTGCACAAAAAGTAAAAAATTCGGATTTACCTAATTGGGATTGATTGTATATAAATATCTACCCAAGATAAATTTTAAAA
>CALRLF020000148.1:0-5707 GCA_943368475.1 Allobosea thiooxidans | reverse complement strand
CAATATGATCAATTGAAAAGGGTAACTGACATTACAGATATGCTGTATGAAACCAAAGAATCCTCCCAGGGCAAAAAGTTTTTTGAAAAGACAATAAAACATCAATATTTTAAATACCATAATAATGAACAACTCCCTTATCTAAGACGCGTCGAAACAAATGATTTTGATAAAAAAACCGGGACTGTGTTAGGAGCTGATGTAGAAGACCAGATTTTTTTATTTAAAAATGGCCAAAGAATTGGAGATAGTATCATCAACTATCCTTTCAGAGAGGTAAATGCAAAATTGGATCTTACCAATGCTACAAAAACGGTAACATTTTTTAAACAGACAACTTCTAAACTAAAACGTGTATTAGATTTTAGTGAAAAGGATTCAACCACTTATGTTCCACCCAATATATATTCAAATTCTTTTGAGATTAATCAGGACCACAATATTAAATATGAATCGGCCGAACATAATACTGGAGGTAAATTCTATCCTCGAGCATATTTTACTTTTACCAAATTTGACCGGGCCATTAATCCACTCCATCAATTAAATATCGCACCCTTAGTTTCAAACGAAAAGATTACCCTAAGTTTTGGTGCTAATGAAATAGAACTTAATGGTCAATTTTCTGATTACGGAAATATTGAATTAAACTGGCATTTCTTGAATCAGAATAATCCATTGAGTTATTCTATTGAAAGGGGAGAAACCGAAACTCCTTTCAAAGACAATATTCAGTTAACTTATTCCTATAACCAATATCATCAACCAACTTATTGCAAAACCATTATCAAAAAAGTGATGAATAAAGATGAAGATCATCATTACGATGATTTAGCAAGGACTTTTAAAAAGTCATTTACATTTAGGTATAAACAATAGCAGTATAATTCCCAATGCCAATTGGTATAATAAAAAGGCAGTCCAGATGCGAAATTGAGACGGTTTTTATATTGAATTAGTCTTTGTAGATTATTGTAATATCTTTAATATCTTCTTGCGCAAATAGTTTAAAATTTAAAATCATTTTGGTCATGAAAACATTTATTTTAATCGCGGTTGATAAAATAAAATTTCATGCTAAAAAAAATAGTAGTTCTTTAATTTTTCAAGCCCTGCCCATTTGGATAGCCTCTATTGTAACTGGTATTATTGCTGTTTTATATGCCAAAATTTTTCAACTTGCTGAAAAAGGATTTTCTTTTGTTTATAATTATAACCATTTGATCATTTTTATTCTAACCCCTATATGTTTCTTATTAGCGGTTTATATTGTTGAAAAAATTTCTCCCTTTGCAAAGGGAAGTGGGATTCCACAAGTATCTGCTGCAATTGATTTGGCAACACCTCAAAGAAATCATTTGGTCAACTCATTGCTAAATACAAAAATTATAATTGTAAAAATTGTTTCTAGTTCCATATTGGCATTAGGTGGGGGTGTTACAGGTAGAGAAGGGCCAACCATTCAGATTGCAAGCTCTATTTTTAGAAAAGTAAATATGATACTTCCTGATTGGTGGCCAAAAGTTTCAAAGAAAAACATGATCATGACTGGAGCGGCAGCGGGCTTAGCTGCAGCATTTAATACTCCTTTGGGTGGAATTGTATTTGCACTCGAAGAATTAACAAAAACGCATATTAGTTTTTTTAAAACAGCTTTATTATCTGCAGTTATAATTGCCGGAATTACTGCCCAATCCATTCTTGGCCCTTATCTATATTTAGGCAATCCAGATTTGGAAAATTTTACCGCGAATATATTTTTGCCCGTAACTGTAGTTGCAATTTTATGCGGAGTTATTTCGTCGTATTCCTGCAAACTAATTCTTAAAATAGCTGAAGTAAATTCTAAAAATACTAGTAAGACTAGAAAATATCTATATGTTATATGCTGTGCGCTTTTTATTGCATGGATAGGTATTTTGGCAGGAGAAAAATCACTCAATTCTGGTAAGGAAATAATGGCTCAATTACTATTTACAAATAATAAAGAAATTAGTTGGTATGTACCGGTTTTAAGAATTTTGGGTTCCATAGCAACTTTTACAAGTGGTGCCGCTGCTGGAATTTTTGCACCTGCTCTAAGCGCTGGAGCATCCATTGGTTCAGTTATTTCTACTTTTGTAAATCTCCCTCCATCAAGTACTAATTTGATCATTTTAGTTTCAATGGTAGCTTTTCTAACAGGGATTACAAGGTCTCCCTTCACATCTGCAATTTTGGTTCTAGAGATGACAAATAGCCATTCTGTAATATTTCACTTGATGTTGGCTGCTTTAATCTCTAATCTAATTGCTTATTTGATAGACAAACATGGTCTTTATGATCATTTAAAAAAACAGTATACTAATAAGTTAATATTTGATGACACTGAGCGACAAAAATCAAAAACCAATCAAGTATTGTAATAAGAAGTTTCTTAAAATCAATTCCTAGTATTTTACAATTAGTAATTTTTCTTTTTCTAGAAATTGTGTTTTATATTAGGCATACAGTTTCCCTAAATCACTTAATTTATGTCTATTGCTTTAACTTTCAATTTTCGTAAATGGCTTCTCAGTTGCTTTTTTGCCATCTCCTGTATGGTATTAAATGCGCAAGAAAATATTCCAGATTTTCAGTTAGCCCTCCAAGCTAAATTTAAAGCCGGAGTCAACATTAGCTTTTTTGAGAACTATTGGAAACCAGAGGAGTACTTATTGAATAATTATCGCAAAGTAATGGACAAGGTTGCTTTAGCGCATCAATTGGGTTTTACATCTATCAGGCTTCCAGTAGCATTTGATAATTTTTTGGAAAAAGGCACCAATCAAATAACCCAACAATTACTAGATGATCTAACCGAGATCTATGTTTTTGTGGAGTCCAAGAATATGAACTTGATTATCACCTATCACTATGGTTCTTTGTATAAGAAAGATGAAAAGGCCAAGGAAGCGGATAGGATTGCAGATATGTGGAGTCAGGTTCTGACTATGTTCAAAGGCAAGGGATATGATAGATTATTCTTTGGATTATATAATGAACCACGTATTTCTATTGAAGATTGGCGATATACCAAAAACCGGTTGATGTTTTTGTTGAGGCCCAAAGATTTAGAACGCTATTGGATTGTAGGTTCTACCAATTACAACGGCATTGACGCTATGGTGGAATTGCGTAAAGTACCTGGTGACAAAAAAATCATTTATACTTTCCATTTTTACCAACCTTATCTTTTTACACATCAAGGAGCACCTTGGGATGCAGAGAAAACCTTTATCAAAGGACTACCTTATCCCTATTTGCCAACAGCCATGCCACCCAAACCAGAAAGGCCAATGTCAAAGGATATGCACTATAATTATGACCATTATTCAGAACGTGCTAATAGACTTTTTATAGATCAAAGATTGCGATTAGTATATGATTGGATGATTACCAATCAAGTCCCTGTTCTTTGTACTGAAACTGGTGCTATAGGGAGCATTCCCAAAGATTACCGAGAAAACTATTTCAATGACGTCATGTATGTGATGAAATGGTTTGGCATTCCTGCTATGATCTGGGACTTAGATCAGACATTCAAAATTATTGATGGCGACAAACAACCTATTGGTGCTGTATCTAAATGGGTCAATAGTTTTGAAAAAAAATAGAACCCATCTTTCATAGAAAGAAAGTTTAATTGAAAGAAAAAGCTTGAATGATGCAAGACTTGAACAATGATTGAGTTGTAATTTTAATGGAATACTTTACTACAAGATTCAAAGAAGTTATTACTATTTTCATTTGCTTCAATTCATTATATGCGTACTATTTATTGTATTACATTTCTATTAGTATTTAGCAATACGCATGCACAAGAACAAATTCCTGAATTTCAACAGGCACTGGTCAATAAGTTTAAAGCTGGTGTAAACATCTCCTTTTTTGAAAAGTATTGGAAGGGAGAAGCATACAGGATAGATAATTATAGAAAAGTGATTGATAAGGTTTCTTTGGCTCACCAACTTGGTTTTACCTCCATTAGGTTACCCGTTTCTTTTGATGAATTTCTGGAACCTGGCACCAATATAATAGACCCTGCTTTATTATTTGTATTATCAGAAATCTATGATTTTGTAGAATCAAAGAATATGGTTTTAAATATCACGTATCATTTTGGAACCATTTATAAAAAGCAAAACAAACAAAAAGAGTCCATTAGAATTGCAGATATGTGGAGCCAAGTATTGGCGCATTTTAAAGGGATAGGATATGATCGTTTATTTTTTGGATTGTATAATGACCCAAGACTTGAAGTCTTAGATTGGCGCTATTCAAAAAGAGGGATGATGATACTATTAAGACCCAAAGATTTAGAAAGGTATTGGATTATTGGTTCTACTAATTATAATGGCATAAGTGCTTTGTTAAAAATGAAGAAAATTCCAAATGATAACAAAATCATTTATGCCTTTCATTTTTACGAGCCCTATATTTTTACGCATCAAGGTGCAGCTTGGGATCCAGATAAAACCTATATCAAAGATCTTCCCTTTCCTTTTTCAAATGAAGAAATGCCACCTAAGCCAAATCGTAAGATGACTGCAGACATGAAATACAATTATGAGCATTATTCAGAAAAAGGAAATAGGGCTTTTATAGAGGGAAAAATCAAATCTGTTTATAATTGGATGAAAGAACTTAATGTGCCCATTATTTGCACTGAAACAGGTTCTATGGCTAGTATCCCATTAAAATTCAGGGAAAACTATTTTAATGATGTTATGTATATTTTAAAGCAGTATGGTATTCCAGCAATGATCTGGGATCTTGATAAAACCTTTAAAATTATTGATGAGAATAATACACCATTAAAAGCGGTATCTGTTTGGACCAGTAGCTACAATTTCCCTTTTTAGTAGTTGTATCAAGCT
The DNA here is from genome assembly GCA_943368475.1 of Allobosea thiooxidans. GTDB lineage: Bacteria > Bacteroidota > Bacteroidia > Chitinophagales > Chitinophagaceae > UBA1930. The sequence goes on along the minus strand of CALRLF020000148.1, from coordinate 809 downwards.
TACGCTCATCAGAAACGATAACCGGTTAGGAACACCAGTCCCAAATTTTTATCATCCAGTTTGGAAGAATAAAAGCCCTTGATTTCAGCACCCAGATAGATTTTTGGGCTGATAGATTTTTTGTATCCTGCTGCTAAACCAAAATCTCCCAGCGAAAGATTGGTTGCCGTTGATCTTTGTTCACCGATGGGTGTTTTGGTATAGACTTTATTTAGTAAGATGGATTGCCCCATGGTAAAGCTGCCATAAAAGTCTTGTAAAAATTTCATGGAGATGACCAATTGAATGGGAATGACTGCATTGCTGATTTTTACTTGACTCACCACTGTTGGGTTTTCCTTGATGCTATACAAACCATTGTATCCTGTTTCTAAACCCAGACTTAAGTTATGGCCAGGCTCCCACATAAAGCGTGTAACAAATGCAAAGTTGAATTCTCGAACGTATTGCTTAGATACTTCTAAATTATTGAAATAGAAATTTGGTCCCAATCCGGCATAGATGCTAAAGCGATGTTTCTTGGGTTTGGCTGATTGGCTCAAATCTTGGGCATGCAAAGAAATGGTACCAACCATGACTGCTAACAAACCAACTGTCAATATCAATTTCCTTTTCATCTTCATGCTTTAAAACAAAGTATAGTAATCATAGACCACATAAGCGGGATAATCTGAGATCATGCCATCAAACTGTCCGTTCACCAAATAACTGCGAATCATATTTTTATCGTTCAAAGTCCAGCTCAATACTTTAATCCCATTGGCCTTTGCTTTTTGAACCGCATCCAATACCAACCCTTCCGTAAACCT
>CALRLF020000147.1:0-5734 GCA_943368475.1 Allobosea thiooxidans | reverse complement strand
AACCAGCTTGGATGTTTGTTGATGAGATTGAAATTTATTAAGTTCAAGTAATACAAAATAAAAAAGGTGCAAATGCACCTTTTTTATTTTAATTGATGAATTAAACAACTAAATAAAACGATTAATGATATTCTCTAAATACTCTTGTTTGCCACTTATAACAGCAGGTTCTCCATTTGCAACAGCATAAGCCCTTAAATCTTCTAAAGTAAGTTTACCTGCTTCAAAATCTTTACCTGCACCGCTATCAAAACTTTTATAACGCTCAGCACGGATTTTCTTATAGTCAGATTTATTCAAGATATTGTCCGCAGTAATCAATGCTCTAGCAAAACTATCCATACCACCAACATGAGCATAAAACAAATCAGCAGGATCGGTACTATTTCTTCTAATTTTCGCATCAAAGTTGATACCACCCCCTTGCAAACCTCCAGCTTCTATAAACACCAGCATACACTCTGTAAGTTCATTGATGTTGTTTGGAAACTGATCGGTATCCCAACCATTTTGCATATCACCTCTGTTGGCATCTAAACTACCTAACATACCAGCATCAGCAGCTATTTGCATTTCATGCTGCATGGTGTGTCCAGCCAATGTTGCATGATTCACTTCTAAATTCAATTTAAAATCGTTCAGCAAATCATACTGACGTAAGAAGCCTATCACGGTTTCTGCATCATAATCGTACTGATGTTTACTTGGCTCACAAGGCTTAGGTTCTATGAAAAATGTTCCAGTAAAACCATTTGCCCTTGCATAGTCTTTAGATAGGTGTAAAAACTTCGCAAAATGCTCTTTCTCACGTTGCATATTGGTATTTAGTAAACTCATGTAACCTTCTCTTCCACCCCAAAAAACATAACCAGCTCCACCTAAGTCAATCGTTGCATCAATAGCAGCTTTTACCTGAGCAGCACCATGTGTTAATACATGAAAATCTGGATTGGTACTTGCTCCATTCATATATCTTCTATGAGAAAATAAATTGGCTGTACCCCACAACAATTGCACTCCACTTGCTGCTTGCTTTTGTTTTAAGTAGGCAGTTAATGCTTGTAAACGCTTGTCGTTTTCATTAATATCGTTTCCATAATCTACCACATCCACATCATGAAAACAATAAAAGGGCAACCCTAATTTGGTTAAAAATTCAAAAGCAGCATCAGCTTTATCTTTTGCTCTTTCTACAGCATCAGCTTTTTCATTCCATGGAAAAATATGTGTTGGTTCACCAAACGGATCAGCACCACTGCCACAGAAGCTATGCCAATAAGCACCAGCAAAACGAAACCACTCTTTCATGGTCTTACCTGCAACAACCCTTTTTTCATCGTACCAACGAAATGCTAATGGGTTATCACTTTCTACTCCTTCAAATTTTATTTGAGGAATGCCCTTAAAAAATTCTTTGTCGCCTAATACTACTGACATATACTTTCGTTTTTTATTTTAAGAATTATTTTACCAACTATAGTACTACTATGTTACTTTACTGGCGTCGCACTTTTCATGGCTTAGCTCTTTATTCAACAAAACCCACCCCAATATTCATTTTCTTCATTTGATGTTCATACTACCCCTCCCAAGAGGGGAAGATTCAATCTATTGCTTTTATAGTTCTTTCAACAAAATATTCCTCCAACCTTCATATAAATTATTATACAATTCCGTTTGCGTAGGTTCTACCAATTTTAATACAGTAGCATTACTAAAAGCCTCTGCTTCAGTTTTAAAAATACATGCACCAATACCTGCACCCAAAGCTGCTCCAACACTTCCATCACAATTGTATAACTCAACAGGAACGCCAGTTGCATTTACAAAACTCTCTGTAAATACATCACTTAAAAACATATTGGCTTTTCCAGCTCTTATCACTTTTGGATGCATACCATTTTCTCTCATAATATCTAATCCATACCTAAAAGCAAAAGCAATTCCTTCCTGTGCTGCTCTGTATAAATGAGCATTGGTATGCACGTTAAAATCTATTCCATGAATATGGCTTTGCACTATTTTATTTTCCAGCATTCTTTCTGCTCCATTACCAAATGGCAACATATACAAACCATTGCTTCCATATGCTATAGTCGATGCTGCTTCATTAATTGCTTGATAAGTATGTGTATTGCCAGTAATATTTTTAACCCACCTATTTAAAATGCCTGTTCCATTAATACACAATAAAACACCTAAACGTTTTTCTTCAACTGTATAGTTTACATGAGCAAAAGTGTTTACCCTCGATTTATTATCATACGTTAATTCATCACTCACTCCATAAATCACACCACTAGTTCCTGCTGTTGCAGCTACTTCGCCAGGTTGCAATACATTTAATGAAAGTGCATTGTTGGGTTGATCCCCTGCTTTATAGGTTACAGGAATACCTGCTGACAATGATAAAGAAGAAGCAACATCATTACTTAGCTGTCCATGCTCATCAAATACCTGACGCAATTGTGGTATCAATGATTTATCAAACCCATAATAATTAAAAACATCTTCTGACAATTCATTGTTTTTAAAATCCCAAAAAACACCTTCACTTAGTGCTGCAATACTGGTTGTACATTCACCAGTTAATTTCATAGCAATAAAATCACCAGGTAACATTACTTTATCAATATTACCATATAATTCAGGTTCATTTGCTTTAACCCAAGCCAATTTACTGGCTGTAAAATTTCCAGGAGAATTTAATAAATGCAGCAGGCATTTTCCATTGCCTATATCTTCAAACGCTTTGTTACCAATTTCAACAGCACGGCTATCGCACCAAATAATACTATTTCGTAAAACTTCTTTGTTTTTATCTATACAAACCAATCCATGCATTTGATAAGCAATACCAATTGCTTTTATATCAGCAGGATTGTATAATTGTTGGGCATGAACTTTTAGTATGGCAAATTGTACATGTTTCCACCACATTTCAGGGGATTGTTCGGCCCAGCCTGTTTGCAAAGCAATGATTTCACTTTCAATTTCAGGGAATTGTGCAGTTGCTATACATTGTTGTGTTTGAGCATCTACAACAGATGCTTTAACAGAAGATGTGCCAATATCTAAACCTAATAATAACATACAGCAAAATATAAATGAATCAATCAATTTGAACTCAAAATTTGTATTTTAATTAAGATTCAGCAACTGCTATTTTTAAAATAAAGTATGCTATCTTATCAAGTAAACATAATTTTGTATGCCATTAATGATAATATAGCAGCTATATGAAAACTTTAATTCAAAAAATTCATTTAGAAGAAAATGAAAGCTTTGCCTGCCGTACGTACAAGACACCCAACTTTGAAACCAACTGGCACATGCACGAAGAACATGAGTTAATTGTAATTACCAAAGGAAATGGCACAGCAATGATTGGAGATTATATTGGAGCCTACAATACAGGCGATGTTTTTTTCTTAGCAGGAAATTTACCTCACTGGTTTAGAAAAAGTCAAGCAAAAACTATAGGTAGTGCAGTGGTTATTCACTTTACAAAAAATGTATTTAGTGACCCTTTTTTATCCATCCCAGAAATGAAGAATATTGCTTTACTACTTCAAAAAAACAATGGCTTACAATTTGAAAAGAAAGCTAAAAAAGAAATTGCAGATACAATTATTACAATAGAAATGGCCGAAGGGTTTCAACGATTCAATTTATTGTTACAATGCCTTTACAAAATAAGTACTTCATACAGGCATCAATTATTAACAGCCAATTTTGCAGATGCTGGCAATAAAGTAAATCCAGCAATCGAAAAAATTATCGATTATTCTTTTAAACATTATTTAGAACCAATTACTTTAAAAAATATTGCAGCAGTAGCCGAAATGAGTATTCCTACGTTTTGCAGGTTTTTTAAAAAAAATATTAAGAAAACCTACTTCGAATTTCTTCAAGATATAAGAATTAGTCATGCTTGTAAATTACTAACCAATACCAACAAATCTATTATGGAAATTTGCTACGAAAGTGGGTATAACAGCTGGGCTCACTTTAGTAAGCAGTTTAAAGAAATTAAGAAAGTAACGCCATCGGCTTACAGAAAAAAAACAACTGAAAATCTAATTTAATATTTTGTTGAAGTATTATTTATCTCTTAGAATTTGCATTACCGTACCAAGCAATACTTCTGTTCCTAAAGCCAAATCCTCGTAAGAAGAATACTCTAAAGGATTGTGGCTGATACCATCTTTACTTCTTATAAAAATCATTCCATAGTCACAAGCATATGACAATGGCAAGGAATCGTGAAATGGACCACTCATTAATTCTGGAGCATCTAAGTTCATTGCTTTGCATTGATCATGAATAATTTCTTTTATCCATGTTGCACAATAACGAGGTTCGCTATTGGTATCTTCTGAAATTTCGTAAGTCAGGTTGTGCTTTGCTGTGATAGATTTCATTTTGTCCATCAATTGTTTTTCGTAGCGATGCCTGCGTTCTAAATCAATATCTCTTAAATCAACTGTAAATGTTACTTCTTCAGGAATAATATTTCTCGATGCAGGAAACACATTCAACGTACCTACTGTTCCAACAGTTGGTGCACCAGGAATTTGATTGGCAATTTCGTTGAGTGCTACAATAATTTCTGCAGCACCCACCAATGCATCTTTTCTTATTGCCATTGGTACAGAACCTGCATGGCCAGCCATTCCTTTTAATTTTACAGTTAACCACAATGGACCAGAAATACCTGACACCACACCAATTGGTTTATTGGCAATATCTAAAACAGGACCTTGTTCAATATGCAATTCTAAAAAACAAAATATACTTCCTGACGCATATTCACTTTCACTAAACTTGGTGATATCACAACCAAAATCTTTTAAGGCTTGAGCTCTTGTGATTCCATCTTTATCTTTTCTCTCTACATCGCCATTTTCCAATTTTCCTAAAATTCCTTTGCTACCAAATAAGCCTTTATTAAAACGCCAACCTTCTTCATCGGCAAAAGAAATTACGTCGATGGTTCTTATTGGTTGAATATTATTTTCGGTTAATATTTTTACTACTTCAATTGCACAAAGCACTCCAGCCACACCATCAAATCTTCCACCATAGGGTTGAGAGTCTAAATGAGAACCCATCATTAAAACTGGCAAATCAGGACTGGTTCCTTGTAATCGTCCAACAAGGTTGCCAAAATTGTCGATACGAGTTGTCATGCCAGCTTCCTGCATCCAAGAAGCAGCTAATTCGAAAGCCTGTTTTTCTTCTTTAGAATGTGCTGGACGGCAAGTGCCTGTTTCGCCCAACTTACCAATAAGGCTCATGGCTTCGAAATGTTGCTGGAGACGGGAGGGATTAATTTTCATTTTTATTTTAAAGTAATAACAAATTAGAGAGCATACATCAATTAACCAATTAAACGAATATTTTTGAAGTGTTCTATTATTGTAGAAAAAACAACATTGATGGATTCTTTAGGTATCGCTTCGTCAATCACCCATCCAAAGAGACTTCCATAGAACATCAATTGCCAATCTTTTTTGCTAATTTTTTCAGAAGATTTTTTCAAATACTCAAAATCTTCCTTAATCATATTTATATTAACATCCATAGTTGATAGAGCCTCTAAAATTATATCCAATTTCTCGTTAATAACTATCCTGTCTTCATCATTTAATATTTCATCTTCATTACCATTAAAAAAATTTTGGTTATTTGAGTTTATATCTTCCCAAGGATTTCCAATGTCAATGTTATG
>CALRLF020000146.1:0-5844 GCA_943368475.1 Allobosea thiooxidans | reverse complement strand
GGTTGATTATCACATTGTCCTTTCAAAATTAAAACTGGCATATTTATACCTTTAATTTTCTTTCTGAAATCTTTTAGTTCCAGGATGCTTTTATATGTCATAATGCTAGCGTAAAATCCACTAGTACCCCTATTTGCCAAGTTTATAGATGTATCACATAAGGCAGATTTGCTTGCTTTTGCATCAAGAAAGTTGGCATATTCATCAACTTCTTTATCCGGAACCATTTTTTTACCAAAGTGAGTAGCTAAATATGTAATTGCATTAATTCGAATATTAGTGGATGATTCATTTGCAGCTTTATTTGTATAAAGTGGAGCTCGTAATTTAAAATTATCAGGTGCTGGTTTGTTAATTAGGTCAAAATTTATAGGATAAATAGGGCCTGGGCTTGTAAAAATAACTTTGTCAATCCGTTCGGGATACTTTGATAAGAATACTGCTGCTAATACAGATCCCCAAGACTGCCCAATTAGTATCACTTTTTTTGAATTGATTTTGGTAATTATTTCATTTAAGTCATCTATATGTCTTTGAACGGTATATTCAGAAATATCACTTAATCTGCTTGATTCACCGCTACCAACCTGATCATAAAAGTATAGATCAAAGCCAACTTCACTTAAGGGTTTTAAATCCTCAATTATTCTCTTAGAAATAGCCCCACCTGGGCCGCCATGGAGATAAATGATTGGAAATGGTTGTTTTTCTTTTGAACTCGATGATATATAAGTATATCCTATTTTAGATCCTGTAGGTAACTGCCAGCTTGAACTATGGATACCTTTTTCTATAGATGCTATATTGTATTCCCTAGGCCAGAATAATTTGTACAAAAAAAGAATGAGAAAAATTAAAATAGTCCATCGAATAATCCTTGTGATAATCTTGTTCTTATGCATTCAGAAATATTTTACGGGTTTTCGCATAAGTTCCAAGGTTTGCTATAATGGGAGTTGTTCTATTATTTCAAGTCAATTCTATAGGTATAATATTCCGTATCCGGATTTTGTTTTTCAAACCCAATATGTTCATAAAGGCTCTGTGCTGTTTGATTGGTAACTGCAGTAGAGAGTTCAATAAATTTTGCATTTTGTTCCTTTGCAAAATCCATCGCAGCCCTAATAAGATTTTCTCCAATACCTTGTTTTCGGTATGCATTGTCCACATACAAATCATTTAGTAACCAATTTTTAACTGCTCTAACAGACGAATAAATGGGATAAAGTTGTGTAAATCCAATTGGTTCTTTTTTTTCATCACTCAATGCAACAAAAATTACAGATTCATGGTTATCCTGTCTCGCCTGGATAAAGCTTTTAGCTAATTCTAAATTGGATTCTTGTCCATAGAATACTCGGTATTTGTCAAATAGCTCAAATACTAATGAGGTCTGAGTACTATTAATTTGTATTACTTCCATTAAAAAATTAAGATTATTTACATTTTCAATTTACTCCCAATTTGTCAAAATCGAAGTCTGAGTTAGTTATATTTTTCTTACCATACATACATTTTAGAAAGCGTATTCTCGTACTTGCCAATATGTAAAACATTTTTGCTATCTACATAGTATGAATTATCTACAACAAACCTATAAGATACATCGCCCTTGGGCAAAATAGCTTCACATGTCCAATACCCATTTTCTTTTCGCATTTTTATAGGGTTCTTTAATCCATTTGTAAATTCCCCAACAAGCCAAACACGTTCAGCAGCTTCAAAATCTGTTAATTTAAAAGTTATTTTACCTGAGTCTTGTTTTCCCCAAAGGGTTGCTAAATAATCATTTGGGTTTTGATTTAAAACTTTTGTAAAATAATTATTGCTTTCGGCTATTTTATTCATCTTTCTGTATGCAACACCAATCCATGTTTGAATGGCAGTTTTAGTTGTATCATATTCGTATAAACAGTTTAAAAGTTCTAAGGCGTCACCAGTTTGTTCATTAGCAATCCAGCTAATAGCAAGGTTAAGGACATCATCGTTCTTGAAATTATACTTGTTTAAAGAGGATTCTCGTAATTTTTTATACTGTGCAATAGTTGAAGTGATGCCTCTGTTTTTATAGGTATTTTCCAGAATCGGAGTAATATTTTCAGGAAAAAAGGTTTCCATGTCTTGATGATGTTTCCCTTTTTTTAATTCTTCTGCCAAGGATAAACTAGCAACAGTTGTAAAATCATGTTTGTAATACAAGTTTATAGTTGTGGCTTTTAAATTTACTGCCATGGATACATTGGTAGTATATTTATAAGGAAATCTTTGTGCAGACATTTCAAGTATTCTAGTGATATCTCCTAACTGAAAACTGGTTCCTTGGTTTAAATAATGGGTAGCAACATCTCTTCTATGGCAGGCTTCCTTATGTTCATTGTTAATGCTGTAGTTGGTAAGTGCAAAATTGGTATTCTTTTTTTTGACTACATAACCTCCAGTAACTGTAGCATAATTGCCGGTTGCATCACTTATAAATAATTGAGCTGAATTCAGTTTTATCAAATTGAATTTGCTTAAATAAGCCAGGGCTTCATCAACCGTTTTACAGTTTTTTAATAGATCGGTAGCAACTTGCTTTTTTCTGTCTTCTTTATTAGCATCTTTTATAATGGGAATTGCATCAATGGCTGTATAATCTAAAAACAGTCCATGCTCATTTAAACCGCCTTGTGGGTTTAAGTAGGATAGCATTTTGAGATTAATAGACGAAAAAAGTTTAATATTTAAATCTGTCCAAATAGCATAGCCATAATTGCCCTTTTGGGCTGGGTAGAACCAGATTCTGTATTTTGTACTTTGTACTTCATCCTCATTATTGCCTATCCAAACATTTTTACCATCGTTGGCTATAAAAATGGTACAGGCGTTTGCAAAAAGGGAAATTGACCAAAAAAAGACCAAAAAGGCGTATTTCAGTAAACCATTAGATTTTAGCATTTTTAATGTTTTGATTAAGAATGCTCAAAAATATTGGCCTGATCACCCGTAAATGTTCGGATTTATACAGCCGAACCTATTTGGTGCTATATTTTTTGTCCTTTACTATACTGGGAGGGAGAAATACCAACAATCCGTTTAAATGTGGTATTAAAAGTGGTTTTAGAGTTGAAACCGGAAGCAAAAGCGATACCTAAAATATTCAATTGCTCCATTTTTGAGGAGGCCAATAACCTTTTGGCTTCTTCTACCCTGTACTTATTGATATAGTTATAAAAGTTGTCCCCGCCGGTTTCGTTAATTAAAAAAGAAGCTTCATGTATGCCGATGCCCAATTTTTCGGCAAGGGTAGGTAAGTTCAAGTCATTATCTAAATACATCTTTTCCTTTTCCATTAGTGTAATAAGATGAATAGACAAGTTCTGCATTTGGGAATCGCTAAGCCGCTTTATTTTGGGCTTTTCTATTACAACTGATTCTTTATCAATAGTTTGATGAATAGGTAAGTCATTTGTTGCGATTGTTTTGCTGTCATTTTCAAATAAGTCAACAATTTCGTCAATATCGGTTTGTTTAAAAGCGAAAATTGTTTTTTGTTGGATGGCATAATAAGCTAGGAAAAACACACAAATAGCATAAACAAAATTTGTTGCTTCAGTAATATATGGGAACCCAAATAATGCATCATTCAGCCAAATAATTAATATTATTGAAACGATGTTCAGAAACTTTATTAACCAGTCTAAGTTAATTGGCTTCATGTTAGAAACTATTTGTTTCATATTAACCTGATGCCTTTTTAGCAATATATAAGCATATACTAAGTATGGCAACATGATTAAGGGCAAAATATTTCTGACTAAAAAAGGTAGATCCTTATTAATGGTAAAAATGCTGAGAGTAGAAATGCTTTCTTGGTTATAATTTAAAAAATGTTCTATAAAAGCATATATAATAAATGGTACAAAATGTATCCAATTGATTTTGTCAATTGTATTGTTTGGATTGGTGAAACTCAAAATACTCAAAAGAAAGCTAGGCGCTAATAGAAATTGTGCAGTGTTTGTAAGCTTAAATAGAAAATTATTTGAAGCTGTAGTTTCTGTAATAAATAAATACGATCCAATAAATGCAAAACCAATTGAGAATATAAATAAACCAAGCCATTTATTGGCTTTTACATTTTGTTGCAAAGGGTGAAAAAATAGTAAAAAACCAAGCAAGATGCTTGCGCCAGATATAAAGCAAACTAAAAATTGATTCATTTTAGGGGTTGAAACTATTCTATTAATTAGGTTTTATAAAACGTTGGTTGGAATCTCATAAATCATATCATAGTTATCTCCATTGTAAGAAAATTGTCCTAATGTTTTGAAACCATTTTTATTATAATAGTTTACAGCTATTTCATTGTTCATTTGTACGCCACCCCACAAAATAATTCTTTTAACTTCTGTTTTGGATAAATCCGATAGTATAAATTGAAAAAGCTTATTCCCAATTCCACAGCTTTGCCAGAGGTCTGCTACAGAAGGCGCAAAAGTGGAATCTGTATTGTTGTCAAGTATTATTCCGTATGATTGTAAACGACCACTATCGTGTTCTAAGTAACCAATTTTTAGGATAGAATAGGCAATGATTTCTTTTGTGTCAATAGTAAGTGCTATATAACCTAAGTTGGTTTTCAATTCATAGAAATCAATAATTGACTGTCTGTCAAACTTATGGGGACCAAAACGATTTTTTGTTTCAGTACTCAAATTTTGTAAATAGTCAAATAGATTGCCAAAATCATCTGAATTAAGCCTACGTAAAAAAACATGTTTTTTATTTTTAGCTTCTATTTGCATAAGGATTCTTGTAATAATTGCCTACAAGTTCAAAATCATGATTGTAACAGTTTTTAAGTCTTATCTGATCCTAGCCAAACTACTTTTTGTTCTGATTTATGATCTTGTCCAATAATGTTTTTATAAAGTTCAGGACGCCTTGCTTTGATATATCGGTGACCACCAGCTTGTTCAAGTTTGTCCGGCGTAATTGTTGCTGTTACAAAACTATCTTCAAATGATCGACATTCTGAAATGATATCACCAAATGGGTCAATAATCATAGAACATCCATTTTTTAGTTGGTCATGGTCCATGCCAATTGGATTTGTGAAAATCGCATAAATAGCATTGTCATAAGCCCTTGATGGTAACCATTTCATCAGCCAACCCCTTCCTTTCATTCCGTCAAATTCCAAACGTAAAGAAGTTGGGTCAGCCTCACGATTTACCCAAAGATTAGGGTCAACAAAACCCGCACCTGGTCTGGTTGATGGCGTACACATGGTAACGTGGGGCATAAAAATAATGTCAGCTCCTAAAAGTTTTGTAGCCCTAACATTTTCAAAAATATTATTATCGTAGCAAATTAATATTCCACATTTCCAACCATGGATTTCAAAAACACAATAACTATCACCTGCTGTCAAATGTGGATTTATAAAAGGATGTAACTTCCTATATTTTGCAATCAACCCGTTTTTTCCCACACAAACATAGGCTTTGAATAAATTGTTGTTTTCGTCTTTTTCAAATAGCCCCGCCAGAACAATGATTTCATTTTGTTTTGCTATTTCAGTAAGCTTCAAAATACTTTCTCCTTCAGGTATATATTCTGCCAATTCAAGCATTTGATCTTTTGGCAGGTTTCTTGCAAATGTGTAGCCCGTTATAGAACATTCATGAAATGCAATCACATTTGAACCTTCTTGTGATGCTTTTTTTGCAAGTTTTTCGATGATGGAAAGATTATATTTTTTGTCACCGCTTTTGTTCTCGAATTGCGCTGTAGATATTTTTATATTGTCCATACTGGAATGTATTAAGTGTTTGAATGAAGCGCCATGATATTCCCTTC
>CALRLF020000145.1:0-6530 GCA_943368475.1 Allobosea thiooxidans | reverse complement strand
AATGCTTTTAGTGCAGAAGCTCGTAAATATATGAATAGATGCACAGGAGGTACCACTGTTGTTATTGGTGCAATTAGAGTTGCAGATCAAATTGGCAATGTGAGAGATCTGGAAGGTAATATGACTTTCGTTTTGGAATAAAAAAATAGTTATGAAAAAAAACATCCTTTTTGTTGGCAGTTTGTTTGTTGTGCTTCTTACAATTAGTAAGTCAAATGCACAATTCAAAAAAGTGCAAAGTAATCGTCCTCCTGTTAAAACAGAGACTACTCAGCCTAGTAAAAAAGATGCTAAGACTGGTGCAACCACTACACCAACTACCACCACTACCACAACTACTGCTAAGAAAGATACAGCTATAGTTAAGCCTGGTAAGCGTTTCGACACTACCAGAGAATCATCTGGTAAAGAATATGGAGGTGTAGTACCAACTGGCAGAAGAACCGGTTATGCTTATACAAAGGAGTCTGTGAATGATAGAAAACCTTTATCTTATGACCATATAAGAGAAGACGATGCTACATACAGTCAATTTGTTTGGAGAGAGATAGATGCACGTGAGAAAATGAATCTACCATTTATTTATTCTGCTAAAGAAGAAAATGGCGATCAAAGATTCTTCTCTATTATTTTAAATGCAATTAAAAATGATAGTGTAGTGGCTTTTTCTGCAGAGAATGGCGATGATAGATTTACTGTTCCTTTAAGCTTTAATGAAGTATTAAGTGCATCTACCAGCAAATCAGCATTACTAGATACTACCTATGCTGAGAATCCTAATGATGATAATGTATTAGATACCGTTATTCGATGGAAAGAAAATTTGAAAGCACCTAAACCTGATTCTATTTATAAGTTTAGAATTAAAGAACAATGGCTCTTTGATAAAGAGTCTAGTAGAATGTTAGTGCGTATTGTTGGAATCGCTCCTTTAGCTCCAAACCCTTTGCCTCCTGGTCAAAAGAAAGCTACAGGACCAACTACTTACTATCCTTTGTTCTGGGTTTATTATCCTGATTTGCGTCCTACATTATCTAGAAGTTTTGCTTATAATCCTAAGAATATTGGCGGTAGAATGACTTGGGAAGAAGTGTTTGAAGGAAGATTTTTTAGCAGTTATATAACCAAATCTACTTTAAATAATCCTGGTGATAAGACTTTAGCTCAGCTAATTAAAGATCCATTATTCCAATTATTAGAAGGAGAAAATATCAAGGAAAAATTATTTAACTACGAACAAGACCTTTGGTCGTATTAATAAGTGTAATAAAAAAGGAGTTCTAATTGAACTCCTTTTTTATTACTAGGGTTTGGATTATGGCAAAAAGAAAAGCGATGATTTACTAAATCATCGCTTTTCTTTTTATTAATCTTTTGTTTAGGCTACTTTCAACATACTCATTTTACTTTTACCAAACATACTTTCAGCATAGTCTAATGTAACATGCAATTCTTTTTCATTGGTTCCAGGCAATTCAAACATAGCATCGGTTAAAATACTTTCACAAATGCTTCTCAAACCCCTTGCTCCCAATTTATATTCCAGAGCTTTATTAACCATAAAGTTCAAAACTTCTTCATCAATGATTAACTTGATTCCTTCTAAGTCAAACAGTTTCGTAAATTGTTTGATAAGGGAGTTTTTAGGCTCGGTAAGAATATTTCTTAATGTTTCAGCATCTAATGGATTTAAATGTGTTACCACAGGCAAACGACCTAGTAATTCTGGTATTAAACCAAACCCTTTTAAATCCTGAGCATTAATAAATTGCAGCAAATTTTTGCGTTGCATTTCCTGCTCGGCTTTATTTACATTAAAACCAATTGCATTTGTATTAATTCTTTTAGCAATTACTCTATCAATACCATCAAACGCACCACCACAGATAAACAGGATATTTTTCGTATCAAGTTTAATCATTTTTTGCTCTGGATGTTTTCTGCCTCCTTGAGGAGGAACCAATACTTCAGTACCTTCCAGCATTTTCAATAAACCTTGCTGAACCCCTTCTCCGCTTACATCTCTTGTAATAGATGGGTTATCTCCTTTACGAGCAATTTTATCCAATTCATCAACATAAACAATCCCACGTTCAGCAGCTGCAACATCGTAATTACAATTTTGCAATAAACGAGTAAGCATGCTTTCTACGTCTTCACCAACATAACCAGCTTCTGTAAATACTGTTGCATCAACAATAGCAAATGGTACATTCAACATTCTGGCAATACTTTTTGCCAACAATGTTTTACCTGTACCAGTTTCGCCAACCATGATGATATTGCTTTTTTCAATTTCAACATCATCATTTTGTTGCTTCTGCGTAATTCTTTTAAAGTGATTGTAAACAGCAACAGCTAAAACACGTTTAGCTTCATCCTGTCCAATTACATATTCATCTAAAAACTTCTTAATTTCTGCAGGTTTACGAACACTCAATTTATAACTAGCGGATGTTGGTATCGTTTCTTGCTTAATATTTAATTCTTGAGCAATAATTTCCTGAGCATGCTCAACACAATTCTCACAAATATGGCCTTCCTGACCAGCAATGAGTATTTTAACCTCATCACGGCTTCTTCCACAAAATGAACAATGTAAATGACTTTGTTTGGCCATCAGATTTATTTTTTCGAACTTGTTACAACAATACAATGATTGACACAACCACTATAAAGTTGCATATTTTGTATTTCTTACAAAACTAAGTTTTATTCATTCAAAAAACGAACAATCGTTATTAGAAAACGATTTAATCAAACAATTCTTACAAATTATTGGCTAAATTTTATCTAAAATACCATCAACAATACCATAAGCAACTGCTTCATTTGCATCCATCCAGTAGTCACGGTCAAAATCTTTTAATATTTGCTCAACTGTTTTACCACAATTTTCAGCCAATATTTTAGCACCCATTAATTTAGTTTTTTCTATTTGAATGGCTTGAATTTCAATATCGGCCGACGTTGCCTGATAATAACCACTTAAACTTGGCTGGTGAATCATCACTTCTCCTGAAGGATAAATAAATCGGCGACCTTTTGTGCCTACACTTAACAAAATAGAACCCATGCTTGCTGCCAAGCCCATACAAATGGTGCTAACAGGGCTACTTAATAATTTAATGGTATCGTACAAAACCATTCCACTAGTAACACTTCCTCCTGGGCTGTTAATGTATAGTTTAATTTCTTCTCCTGGCTTATCCGCATCTAGCAGCAAAATTTTACCAACAGCTTCTCTAATTGTTTTGTCTTCTACAACACCCCACAAGTAAACTGCTCTTTTTTCAAAAAACATTTTTTCCATTTTCTTCATCATTCCCTGACTTACTAGTTCCTGTTTTTCATCTTTTGTAGTTTCTTCTTCATCGTGCATTCTAAACGGACTAACTATGTATTTGCTGTGCATCATTTTTATTATTTTTATAATGAATGGAGAATCGTAAATCGTGAATGGTAAGTCGCTAGTTTAATAGAGTTCAACAACTTGCGATTTACGACTAACGATTAATGTTCGATCAATCTTTCTTCTCCTTTCTAGGATTCGTTAATAAAACTTCATCTACAATGCCATATTCTTTAGCATCATTTGCTTTCATCCAAAAATCTCTATCACAATCTTTGGCAACAGTTTCAATATCTTTTCCACTATGTTCAGCAATTACTTCATATAGTTCATGCTTTAATAGTTTAATTTCTTTAGCAGTAATTCCAATATCCGTTGCTTGTCCACCAATGGCACCACTTGGTTGATGTAACATGATTCTGCTATGTTTTAAAGCTGTTCTTTTGCCTTTTACCCCAGCACACAATAAAACTGCACCCATACTTGCTGCCATACCTGTACAAATGGTACTTACATCGGGGTTAATAAATTGCATGGTATCATAAACGCCCAAACCTGCGTAAACACTGCCTCCTGGGCTATTGATATACATTTGAATATCACGTGTTCTATCTACACTTTCTAAAAACAACATTTGTGCTGTGATAATATTTGCCACATAGTCGTTAATACCTTCACCCAAAAAAATAATTCTATCCATCATTAAACGACTGAACACATCCATTTGAGCAATGTTCATGGGGCGTTCTTCTATAATGTATGGCGTAAGATTGGTTGGGTTAAAATGTGCTTGGTAATTGTGCAATGTACCACTGCTAATACCTTGATGCTTAACAGCAAACTTTCTAAATTCCTGCTCTATATTCATGCTACTAATTTTGCGTTGAAGATAAGTGTTTTGTTATTTTGAAATAATAGCTATTCAAATTATGTGCAAAGTTGATGTTTGCGACATTATGGCTGTAAGAAATAAATAACATAAAGTGCAGTAAAGAGTTTAATAAATACTATTCTACTTATTTTCTTTGCATAAAACAGCTTCATGTTCTTTGTTGGGTTATGAAAAAACTAGTTCGTCATTTCTCTTGCACTTTCTAATGCTGCAGCACTTGGTTTTTCGCCACTAAGCATTTTGGCGATAGCCGTTATTCGTTCATCCTCATTCAGTAAACGAATATTGGTTTTAACAGCCTCTCCTTTTATTTCCTTATATACAAAATAATGAGCATTGGCTTTACCTGCAATTTGAGGTTGATGTGTTATACAAATAATTTGACGATTGCTGGCTAAGCCTTTCATAATTGCACCCACCTGTTTGGCTGCTTCTCCACTAATGCCTGTATCAATTTCGTCAAAAATCATGGTTGGCAAATCTATGCTTTGAGCAACCAGACTTTTAATGCATAACATTAATCTGCTCAATTCTCCACCACTTGCCACTTTACGTATGGGTTCAAAGCGATTGCTTTTATTGGCATCGAACAAAAACTCAATATTGTCTTTGCCAAAATGGTGTAATGCAGTTGCTGCAATTTCTACTTTTAGTACGGCATTGGGCATGCCCACCTGATGTAGTAAAGTATTTACCTTTTCAGCCAATGGTTTTGCTTGTAATTGCCTTGCTTTAGATAGTTCTTCAGCTTTTTGATGTGATTGTTTTTCTAAAGTTGCACATTCTTTTTCTTTTGCAATAATCACTTCATCAATATTTAAAACAGCTTGTAATTTTTGTTCTAATTCAGTTTGAATAACCAATAATTCATTGGTTGTTTTTACACCATGTTTTTTGAGTAATTTATAACCAGCAGCCATTTTATCGTTGATGATGGTAATTCTTTTTTCATCATAAGAAATGGAGCTGTTCAAAGCATCTACATCATCAGCAATATCCTGTAATTCTATTTGTGCTGATACAATTCTATCGATAATTTTTTTTACATCTGCATGATATGTTGCGTATGCATTCAACAGAGTACTCAACTGTTTTAATGTTGAAACAATCGGTTGTTCATTTTCTTTCAGTTCGGCATAAACCTTATCCAATGCAGTTTTTACGCCTTCGCTATTGCTTAATAGTTTTAGTTCGTAGTCTAAATCTTCCAGTTCATTTTCCTTTAAAGCAAGTTCATTTAATTCGTCGAATAAATACTGGTTGTAATCGGCTTCTTTATTAAATGCTGTTTTTTGTTGCTGCAGTTCATGCAATTGTTTTTTGCTTTGCAGCCATTGCTTGTATATAGTTTGATAGGATAGTAGTGTTTCGTTGTTGTTGGCCAATGCATCGATAACCTCACGTTGAAAATCGCTATCCCCCAATTCCAGTGTATCAAACTGTTGATGTAAATCAACCAGCAAAGAAGCCAGTTCCTTTAGCTGCTGTAATGTAGCAGGAGTGTCGTTTATAAAGGCTCGGCTTTTGCCATTGGCTGCAATTTCTCTTCGTATTACCAATTCATTTTCTGCTTCTAGTTCGTGTGTTGCTAAAAAGGTTTTAACTGCTGTTTTATCATCAACAGAAAAGAAGCCTTCAATAAAGCACTTTTTATCGGTTTTAAGTAATACTGACGTATCGGCTCTTTCACCTAAAATCAAACTCAATGCTCCCATTAAAATACTTTTACCAGCACCAGTTTCTCCAGTAATAATATTTAACTGAGCAGAGAAATTAATTTCAATCTCATCTATAATTGCGTAGTTCTGTATATGAAGCTTGGTTAACATTTTAATAATCGAATTTTCGAATAATTGAATTGGCTGATTGATATTCAGCATTCAAATTTACAGTTATCGGGTTCAAAACTTTATAACAATTCATAAATCAGTTAATCCGAAAATTAGCCAATTGTTTTATTCTCCCTTACATCTTGCAATGCCACTTTTGGCACGTTGGTCTAAACTGTTTTTGTAATCGTGGTTATCCATATCTATACATTGTTCATAGTATTTAATGGCATTTATTTTATTGCCACGTTTTTCGTAAATCATGCCAATTTGTAAGGCAGCACGTGCAGCATAATATTCAGTTCTTTCTTTACCAATTGCAATTGCTTTTAAGTAAAATGCAATGGCATCTTCGTCTTTTTCTAAATCGTCATTTATTCTACCCACACGATAAGTGTATTCCAATTGTTCTGCTTCATTGTTAAAACTGCTGGTGCTTTTACCTTGTAACACAGCT
>CALRLF020000144.1:0-6575 GCA_943368475.1 Allobosea thiooxidans | reverse complement strand
TTCTTCTACAAACTGCTTTTCGAAAAAGAATTTTCTGTAACTGATTTATTTAAAAAGAAAAATTTTAATCAGGTAATAAAAACCTTTGTAACGTTATTACCATTGTTTTTTACATTGGTTGCATTGCAGGTATATACTCTGTCTAAAGTTAAAGCAATAGATGGTATTACCAACCCCTGGGGTTATTATGTATTAACACAATCCTATGTTTGGTTGCGTTATTTCTTAGCTTTTTTTATACCAGGAAACTTAAGTGCCGATTCGGACT
This sequence comes from Allobosea thiooxidans, assembly GCA_943368475.1. Classification (GTDB taxonomy): domain Bacteria; phylum Bacteroidota; class Bacteroidia; order Chitinophagales; family Chitinophagaceae; genus UBA1930. The sequence goes on along the minus strand of CALRLF020000144.1, from coordinate 6,307 downwards.
GGGGTGTAATTAAAAATGTTTTTGATGAACGTATATTGTGCGGATTAATTTTTGTAGTGGTATTGCTAATAACCATCGTTAAAACATCTGCAAAAAAAGAAACACGAACAATAGCCTTTGGATTAATTTGGTTTTCTGTTTCGTTATTGCCCACTTCATTAGCACCATTTGCCGAAGTTACCAACGATCATAGAATGTATTTTGCTTTTGTTGGATTGGTACTTAGTGTGGTTAGTTTTTTAGGACTAAAATTAGCACAGGTTACACAAAAAACTGCTGCCTTGAGAAAAGCAATTGTGGTGCTATCTTTATTCGCCTTTATGCTAATCAGTTTACATGTGTTTGGAGTTTACCAACGCAATAAAGTTTGGAAAACCGAAGAATCTTTATGGTTAGATGTTACAATTAAAAGCCCTGCAAATGGTCGTGGTTTAATGAACTATGGATTAACACAAATGGCCAAAGGAAATTACGATGTTGCCAATGATTATTTTCAACGATCGTTAATATATAACCCATATTATCACACACTATTTATTAATATTGGTGTTTTAAAAGGAGCCACAGGTAAAGCAGCAGAAGCGGATGAAAATTTTCAGAAAGCTATTTTGTATGGTTCCAAATATGTAGAACCTTATGCTTTTTATGCCAGATATTTATTGAGATACAATCGCTTAAATGAAGCTATACTTATGGCCGAAAAAGCACTAACGATAGATCCTTATTCTGTAATGGCACTAAACATCAGCATGGCTGTATACAGCCAACTTGGTAATTGGGATAAATTGGTGCAAGCTGCCAATAAAGTATTAGCCATTCAGCCAGGCGATGCTACAGCATTATCACTTTTGCAAACTGCAAAAAACAAACCTGCTACTACAACAGCTGCTGTAAAAAAGCCATCAACTTCTGATGATTATATTAATCTGAGTTTGGTATATTATAATCAAAAAGAGTATACAAAATGTATCGATGCCTGTTTAGAAGCCCTCAAACTAAAACCCAATAATGCCGATGCATATAACAATATTGGAGCAGCTTATAATCAGTTAGGACAATGGCAAAAAGGTGTAGAAGCCTGTACTAAAGCCTTACAATTAAACCCCAATCATCAATTAGCATTAGGTAATTTAAACTGGGCAAAAAGCCAGCTAAAAAAATAAAATAAATTGTAACAATGAAATTAAGCTACACTCCCGGAGAAAAACTTTCAGTACCCCGCCCTGTAGACAGGGTGAATTATATTGTTGAAATGTGTATTGGAAAAAATGTATTGGATTTGGGCTGTTACGATGAAACAGCTTTAATAAAGGAAAACACAGGAAAATACCTATTCACTGAGATTTCAAAGGTAGCCAAACTGCATTTCGGCGTCGATAATTCTGCACAGTTGCCCAATGAAGGAATTACTTATTCACCCACAGAAAAAATTATAAAAGGCGATATTTACAACCTGCATCAAATGGATTTTAACCAAACCCAATTTGATGTAATTATTGCAGGAGAATTAATAGAGCATTTACCCAATACACTCGACTTTTTTAAACACATTAAACAACAATATTCGGGTAAAAAATTAGTATGTTCAACGCCTAATACAACATCATTCTCTAACATTGCTTTGGCTTTGTTTAAAAGAGAATCCTGCCATATCGATCATTTTCAGGTGTACTCCTATAAAACATTAAATACTCTTTGCAGAGTGGCGGGATTTACTGCCTGGAAAATTATTCCTTACCATGTGAAGTTTACCGAAATGATTGAACGTTCGGGAGGAATAAAAAAATTATTCGTTAGTACATCTGAAAAAATTGTAAATGGTGTAGAGTCTTTATTTCCTTTGGTTGCAGGAGGCAATATCTTAGAAATAGACGTTTAGAAAAAATTGACTAAACCTTGTTTTGTTTGTGACCAATTGCATAAACTGCAGTAATAAGTTTTGCCAATTGGTTGCCCCAAATTAAACTAAACAACACCTTCTCTTCAGACTTTCTTTTGCCATTTTCAATTAAATTGGTTGTTTCGGAACCTGCATGAATTCTATGCAACATCAATGATTGATTAATATACAAAAAACTACCTTTTTGTGCTGCCAATTCGTACCAGGCAAACCAATCGAGTATACAATCGTACTTATTCGAAAAAGAAAACGTTTGTAGTTTTGCTAGGTTATATGTTACAGTTGGGCAACCAATGGGGTCGCCAAAAGCTAAAATGAACTTTTTCAAAAAAACAGACTCGATATTATGTTTAAACAGAAAAGGAAACAATAGTATTTTTTTTACAAAATGATTTAACGAAATTCCTCTTGCTTCTGCTCCAACTAAATCTTGATAATTGGTAAATGCAATTAATACATCCTTTCCTTTGGATTTTATTGAATGAAGAACAGTTTCGGTAAAGTTTGGTAAATAAATATCGTCTTGGTGTGCAATCGTAGTAAGTGTGGTATTAGATTTTGAAAGAGCAAAATTCCAGTCGGCAGCAATACTTTTCGTTTTTCCTTCATTAATGTGGTAAGGAAGTTGATATTTATTTGCCAACTCAAAAATGTAATTGTTGGGGGTAGATGTTGTTATTACAATATAACTTTTAACTGTTTGTGCAAGTAAATTTTGAATGCACTGCTCCAAAAAAGGCGACTCTTTATAAGCAGGTATTACAAATGTGTGTGTGTGCATTGTATAATTTCAAATCCAAGAAACAGTCTTCAAAATTAAAAGAATAAAAATTTAAAAAAGCGATAAGATAAAATTCATTTCTAAGTTTTGGCTCTAAAGATCAAAAAAAATTTCCTGTTATGAAACAAAAAATATACTTTCACCTTTCTGTGAATTAACAGCCAATTACTTCTGCTTATGATAAAAAAAATTATATCCGCTTCTTTATTAGCTTTCACAGCTACTATTGGCATAAATGCTCAGGGTATTATTATAGGAAGCGGAGCCACTTTAAACGTAAACGGAGCTGGTAATTTGGTAATAAATAATGGGGGGCTTTCAAATGCAGGAACTTTTACACCGGGTACTGGAACAGTAATATTAACTGGCACAGCTCTCCCTACTTTAACTGCTCTTAGCGGCACATCGCCTATTACTTTTTACAATTTAAGCATCAATAAAACCGCTGGTAGTGTAAGATTGTTAAAAAATACCAGCATCTCTAACAGTTTATTGCTTACAAATGGTAATATTGATTTGAATGGATTTGATATAGACTTAGGTTCAACAGGGTCATTGGTTGGCGAAAGTGCATTATCAACAGTTGTAGGTTCATCTGGTGGTTCAATCAACCGTACTATTTTATTAAATGCACCAACCAACCTTAATCCAGGTAATATTGGTATCGAAATAACTTCTTCGGCCAACCTTGGATTAACCACTATTAAAAGAGGTCAATCTCAACAGGTAAACAGTTCGGGCTTTAGTATCAATAGATACTTTGATGTCATACCAACCAATAATACTGGTCTGAATGCTACTATTAAAATGTACTATCAAGATGCTGAATTGGCTGGAATAAACGAAAATGAGTTAAAATTATGGTCTAAACCTGTTGCTGCAAATGTACTTTGGACGCTATTAGGTGCAACTGCACAAGATGCAACTGCAAATTGGGTTTCAAAAGCTGGTTTAGATTCCTTGAATAGATTTACACTTGCCAGCAGCATAACCAATCCTTTGCCTGTTCAGTTACTATCATTCAGTGGTTTATTAATCAATAATGGGGTACAACTTAACTGGTCAACCTTAACTGAAATAAACAGTAAAAACTTTGAGATAGAAAAGGCATTAGATGGTTGGAACTTTAGAAACATAGCAACTGTATCTGCAGCAGGCAACAGCAATGCTATAAAAAATTATAGCTTATTTGATGCCAGCCCATTAGCATCATCTGCTTATTATCGTTTAAAATTCATCAATACTGATGGTAGTTATACTTATTCAAGCATAGTATTGGTAACCAAAGGAAGTTTCAATAGCAGTTTTGTAAGTGTTTATCCTAATCCTGCACGTGAAAAAGTACAGTTGAGATTTATAAGCAGTACTATCAATACTGTTTTATTACAAATCAGCAATGCAGATGGTAAATTGGTAATGAGCAAATCAATAGAAGCAATAAAAGGAATCAATACTACAGAATATGACATGAATAAATTACCGCAAGGTGTTTATTATTTTAGGCTGATAGGAATTGACAATAAAACAATTAAAGTATTGAAATATTAATTTTCAATAACTAATACACAACAAATAGAAATTTATGAAACTAAAACAGCTGTTTATTGCATTATTGCTGTTGGCAAGTGTACAGGTATTTGCACAAAATGTGGGTGTAAATGCCGATGGTAGTGTGCCCGATAATAGTGCGATGCTGGATGTAAAAAGTATATCACGTGGTATATTAATACCAAGGATGTTACAATCAGAAAGATTAGCCATTGTGAATCCTGCAAAAGGGTTATTGGTTTATCAAACTGATGGAGTTGATGGTTTCTATTTTAATAAAGGTACGCCTAGTACTCCAAACTGGATTTTACTTGGAGCTGCTGGAGCTATTGGTGCAACAGGAGCTACTGGTGTTACAGGAGCTACAGGTGCACAAGGCATTCAAGGTATAGCAGGTGTAACAGGAGCAGTAGGAGCCACAGGATCTGTAGGAGCTACTGGTGTTACAGGAGCTACTGGAGCACAAGGTATTCAAGGTGTAACAGGAGCAACTGGAGCAACAGGATCTATAGGTGTAACAGGAGCAACAGGGTTAATTGGAGCTACAGGAGCTAAAGGAACTACTGGTTCTACAGGAGCCACTGGTGTAACAGGAGCAACAGGAACTACTGGTTCTACGGGAGCCACTGGTGTAACAGGAACTACTGGTTCTACAGGAGCAACTGGAGTAACGGGAGCAACAGGTGCTTCTTCAGTAACTACATTTAGAGTTGCATCAACAACAACAATTACTATATTAACTACAGATAATGCGATATCAGCAACCAATGCTGCAGCTACAACGTGGAATCTTCCTTCTCCAACGGGGTTATCTGGTAAAATATTTTATCTTTCTTGTACCAATAGTACTGGTGGTGGAATAATTTACAGAACTGGTTCGGCTGTAATTTTTGGATTTGGTTTGTCAGTATCTGGAGCTACAGATACATCGGCTGCATCAACAGGGTTCTCTTATTGTACAATCACTACCGACGGTACAAACTGGTATATTCTTAGTTTGCAATAAACTTTAAAATATAGCTGTATTTAATTACAGCAAAAACTACTTATAAAAAAGCCTGATAGTATTTATACAATCAGGCTTTTTTATAGTACTATATTATTTAAAAAACCAACTAATATACTGCTGCTGAAAAGACTACATTTATTTTCTACTAATCACGGCTAGGGAAAATTCCTTCGATACAGATAATATAATTTATGCCTAAATAGGGTTGCATATTTGAATGTGGTTGTGAGCCGCCTGTATTACCAATTGTTGGTGCTCCTGCAGTTACATTGCTTAAAGTTATAGAGCCTGCATTCATTGCTACAGTTGTGCCCGATGCGATATAAGATGCAACAGATGCTGTACGGCTTGCAGCCAAATAATTGCCTGAAGGGCTTTGTGTATTGCCATTGGCAGTTACTGCATTTAAAGTTGCAGTTCCCGAACCACCCGTACCTGCAGTAGCTATATGATTATGAGCAGGTATTTGGCTTGTAAGTAAAGTTACTGTTTCAGATCCACTCATTTGGCCCAATTGAATACTCGATAATCCAGGTCCTTGACCTGTACCAACAGCTACTCTACCTCTAAAATCGGGTAAACCAAAAGTTGTTTGACCATTACCACCGTAAGTTGTTCCTACCAAAGCAAATACAGCCGTCCATTGAGCAATTGAAAGCAATTGCCCATTGCATAATTGCCATCCCCTAGGATTAAAATTTCCTGCAAACATTCTTATTTCTGCCAATGTTCCTTCCATAAAATTAAATATTTTGTATATCTCTAAATAAGCTTTATAATTAGTCACGGCTTGGGAAAATTCCAAACATGCAAATGATATAATTCATACCTATATAGGGTTGCATATTTGAATGTGGTTGTGAGCCGCCTGTATTACCAATTGTTGGTGCTCCTGCAGTTACATTGCTTAAAGTTATAGATCCTGCATTCATTGCTACAGTTGTGCCTGATGCGATATAAGATGCAACAGATGCTGTACGGCTTGCAGCCAAATAATTGCCTGAAGGGCTTTGTGTATTGCCATTGGCAGTTACTGCATTTAAAGTTGCAGTTCCCGAACCACCCGTAC
>CALRLF020000143.1:0-6631 GCA_943368475.1 Allobosea thiooxidans | reverse complement strand
TAAGTCATTAACTAACTTAATTGTACGTTCATGAATCACTCCAATATGTGAATATCCATTATGAAAAGCACATATTGATTCTGAGTCTTGCTTAACAATACTAACCTCAGCTCTCCTACCAACTCTAAAACCAGACCAAACCTCAGAAGAATCCACATTATTAATAATGATGGTATTGTGCATTATTGTAGATCTTTCTAATTCCCTTATAGCATTTTTCTCATAGGTACTTATACCAGGATCAACAATTATTGGATTTGCAGAATCAAATAAAACAAAATTAAAAGTATCTGCATGAGAATGTCCAGGTTGATATATTGGTCTGATATTTGAAAAATCTGCAATAATGGATAATGACTTATTCCTGTTTAAGAAAATATCAGAAATGGGACAATAATCATCAAAAATAATTCCTTGATTCTTGGCATAAATACAAAGCTCAAAGAAATCTGGAGTCTCCTCCGAATTAGAATCATTAAAATTTGGGAATAGACCATTAGTTTGATAAGAATTAGCAATTCTCATTCCCTTTTTTATAGTTACTTCAATTAAATCTTCAATTTCAGAATCTCCAACATTTAAAGATTTAGAGATTTGGAAAACATCTAATAGTCTTTCCATTAAAGATAGATGATACATAAATGTACCTTCATAATGAAATCCTGTTTTTCCAAACTGTTCTTTGATTTGAAAAATCAATAACTTTTTTACCTTAGTCTTGAATGGGCTACTTTTAAAATAAATTGAACCGGCATATAATGCTAAAGCATTTTCTAATAAGTGATTAGCTTGTATATGAAATTCTAAATAAGAATTTAATCGCTCAAGATCCGATCTTAGAACAGAACGTATGTCTTTAGAAAAACATCTATTAGATAAATCAAACTTTATCCAATTTATTATTCTTAGTGAAGTAGGATAAGGTTCTAATCCGTCAACGAGATCCTCAGAACATGATATGTATTGTTGAATCAATTGCAGCCCAACGTTGGGAGAAGCAGAAAATAAAAAATCGAAATAATTTAAATGATAAGTCCACAGCTTTCCATTTACAGAATAATTCCAATTTATTTGAGAATCAAAAAATTCAACTTCTTGATTTAAAAATTCAAATTTTACATTTGAATTTTCTACAGAAATTTTCTTACAGGGCTTTTTTAAAAAAACTAACTTAATATCATTGCTATTCGCAATGATATCATCCCCCTCCAATAATTTAAACTTAGGTTTAGATTTAAACCTATAATAAATTTGGTAAAAGATCTGAGAAATTTTTAAAAAACGAACCGTTCTAAGTATACGTAAAATCTTAGATAAATATTCCATTTAATATCTATGAATTGTTATCTAACCAATACTTAAAATACAATAACTGGTAGATTCTATATGAATGATTTTTAACTCCTTTAGTATGTTCATTAATTAAATTATTAACAAACTCTTTTTTAATATATCTAAGCAGTTTATCTGAATTTAATAATAAACTTATTCTCTCAGTTCCTATAGTTGAAACTAAGTTCTCTAAATCTGGATTAAAACCCTCTTTCGGTCTTGAAAATAATTTCAGACTTAATTTTTCTTTTAATATAGATAATAATGGTTTTTTAGCTTTTTTAAAATCCAACAGTATATCTGAATTAGTATTAATGCTTTGTTGAAATAAATCTGGTGTTGCTAAAGGAACACGCATTTCTATACTTGCCTGCATGCTAGATTTGTCAGCAACCATAAAATTATGCGATAGAAACCCGTATAAATCAAGTATTTGAGCTTTTTTAACTTGACTTAGTTGGTCATAATCATTCAAAATACTTGTTAGTTTATGTTTGTATTTATCTAAACTTGAAGAATTATAATTTACAAGAATATCTTGTAATTCTTTCTCTTGGAAATAACCAATCAAATTTGTATACTGAAAAATAAAATCCTTATTTTCAAAAAAAGCTCTAAACCTATCTAATTTTTTGGAAAATTTCTTGCTAAATGATAAAAGTTTATTCGCAGAAAGAAAAATAGCTTTATAGATATTTTTAAACTTAATTAAGCGATACCTAGGGTAACCTAAGAAAATTTCATCTCCTCCCATTCCACTTAACATAACTTTATTCCCATTTTCCCTAGCTTTTCTAGAAATTAGTTCACTTACAAAAAATGTATAATCGGCAATTAACTCTTCAGACTTTTTTGCAACATGTTCAATAGATACCAATAATTTATCGGATTCTTTATTATCCATAGTTAAATCGATCATCACAAATTCCCTATCTAAAGTTTCTGCAATTTCCTTGGCATATTTAAGCTCAGTACTTTCTTTAACATTGGATTTACTATTAATGAAATAGGGAACAACTTCTTTATTCCCCAATGTCATTAAAACAGAAGAATCTATGCCCCCACTATAAAAAAGACCAATAGGCACATCAGAAACAAGATGATTTTCATACTCTTTTTTTACTAAACTAGTTAAATCGGAATCATCAACATTGAAATCCGGCTTAATTAATGGTTTCCAAAATTTAGTTTCAACATACCTTAAATGAGTATCAAAAAAGATTTCTAAATAAGATCCAGGGAAAACTTTTTTTATATTTTCAAACCCAGTATTAGGTTCGTAAACAAATCCATTTAATATGAATTCAGTTATAGAATCTTTACAAATTGCAAAGTCCAATTGCTGTGTTTTTAAAGCGGAAATTTCTGAGGCAAAATAAAATTCTGTCTCATTCGCATAATAATATAATGGTTTAATCCCAATACCATCTCTACATAAGTACATTTTACAATTAATATGGTCGTAAATAGAAAATGCAAACATTCCCTTTAACCATTTAAAAGATTCAGTCCCATATTTATTAAACAATTCTAAAATAACTTCAGTATCACCAGAACTTTTGAAGTTAAAATCGGGTAAGTAAGTACTTTTAAGATCTTTATAATTATAAATTTCCCCATTGAATACAATAGTATAACTAGAGTCACTAGAACTAAAGGGTTGACTAGAATTATCAGTTATATCAATAATACTTAGTCTTCTGTGACCCAAATAAATATTAAAATTGTTATCCGAAACTAAATGTTTTTTTCCAAAGCCATCTGGACCTCGATGCTTGATTGCATCTAACATTAGATCCAAATCAATTGCATTACGTGATATTCCACCAACTATTCCGCACATAAATTATTTTTTAAAAAGAAAAACTTTAAGTTTTGTTGGCCATGTACTATCCATGCATGGCTTTTCAATTAATAAGTAATATACAGTTGAAACCGCTAAAATAACAGGAACCAATACTATAAAATAAAATATAAAATCAAATTGATTCTTAGGAAGATAAATAGTTGAAAAATATGTTCCAAAAAAAGAAATTATTGGATAATGCAATAAGTAAATAGAATAGCACATTCCGCCAATTAAAGAAATTGCTTTTGTTGCAAATATCCTTTTCCAATAATCATTAGCCAATACAAAAAGAAAAAGAATCAAACACCCAAAAATAAATAACAATTCATTTAAATTACTAGATTCCCTATTTATAAAAAGAATAGTCAATAATCCAAGCCATCCAAAAAAAGAAGATTTTAGTTTTGGTATATCCTTAGAGACATACAAATCAGCTAAAATCATTCCTAAAATAAAATAATGAGCTTGTGCTAAGATTGTTCGAAAATAAAAATGAAACCTAAAATTTAAAAAAAGAGAGATAATACAAATAGTGATAAAAATCACTCTTCTAGTTTTTTTTGGAAATTTAAAAAGCAATGCAAGTAATGGTACTAATATATAAAATTGTATTTCAACCTCCAAACTCCAAGCAACTGTATTTATATCGCTGCCTTTACCAAAAACAATGTTATGTATATAAAATATTGATGCGATTAAATTATCAAATAGTTCGAAGAAGGTATTTCTTTTGGTAATAATTAAAATGCAAAAGAAAAAAAGTAGTGAAATTATATAAGGTGGCTCTAAACGAGTTAATCGTCGATAAAAATATGATTTCAAATCAATCTTTTGGCCATTAGGTATTTTAAACGCAAATGGCATAGTTAATATAAACCCACTAATCACAAAAAATACTTGAACCCCCTGTGCACCATTTAAAAATGGGATAAAAAAATAATTGGTAAACGAAATATTAAACTTAATTGATACAAATAATATTATATGATAAGCTAATACTGTAATTATTGCCAGAAATCGCAGACCATCTATTTCAGGCATATAGTTTTTACCTTCAGCAATATTTCGCCTTAAACTAAATCTCATACTCAAACCTTTTTCTGTTTGTTAAAAAACCTAAAGCAATAGGAATTATTGGATCCACAAAAATTGTATATGCAAAAAGCATATCAATTAATGTAGCAATAATATATAATCCAAACAAAATAGATAAGTATCCATTTGTACTGAACTTTGTTAAGCTTGAAAAAATATAAAACATAAAAACAAAATAAAATACAAACCCATATTTTGTAATTATACCTAAAGGTGAAAAATGCAAATTAGCATATTCGGTCATATCTTCATTTAAAGATTGTGAAAAATACGTGTATGTAAATCCTACTCCTTTTCCAATTATATAATCTAAAGGTGACATTACTTTAGTTGCACCTTGAATTTCTGCTAATCTGCCAGCAGTTAGAGTATTTAGTATTTCACTGTCGTAATTAAGATCATCTTTATTGTCCATGTATAATTCATAAGTCCATTTATACTTTTCAAATGCAGATATACCTTCAACATTCAGTCCTAAATATGAAATTAAAAAAGACAAAGAGAAAAATGCTACAAAAATGTATAAAATGATTTTCCCTTTCTTCTTAATTAAAATTTGGTAAAGAATGAATATAACTGAAGAACTGATTAATAATGCTCTTTTCCCAGAAAGAAGGATAATCAGAATGGATGCAACTTGACTTAACCCATTTCCTTTGGTCATTCCATCTATAAAAAACGGATGTACAGTTGGGGTAATACCAGCATACATGGATTTATAAAATGACAAAACAAAAAAAAGCAATATTGAACCAAAACCAACATAAAATAATTGTTTTGCTAGTAATGGGATAAACTTTTTTAAAAAAGGAATGCTTTCAAAAATATAAGAACGAAAAATAACTATTTTCAAAATTAAAAACAATGGATTTGTTAGATCTGATATATGCCTTCTTGTTAAGGATAATGTATTAAGCAAACCAATAATTACTGAACATAGAACTAATACAATTAATAAAATTTCAATTTTATTGAACTTCAATTTTGTATAATTACTTGAAAGAAAAATAAAATCCAAAAATGTCATTGGCAGCAATATCATATATGTTGATAAATCGCGAATGTCTAAAAATGTCCCTATAACACCAAATGGCAAATTTAATAATAATAAAATTCTAGCTATTTTCAAATAGTTAATAAAACTCATCAGTTGTTAATTCTAATATAGTCTTCAAGTGAAGAGACAAATTCATTTACACCTTTATCCAATCCTTGTTTTAATATATATTCAGTACGAAATTTATAATAGCTACTAAGGTAAGTTTCATAGGAATCTATAATGGAAGCAATTGTATTAAGATTTATGCAGACATTAATATTTTCAAGATTTAAATAATCTAGTTTAACAGATTTGTCAAAACTAGAAGACAATACATTTAATACAGGTATGCCTTCTATTATCAAATCTTGAGTAATTGATGATGTTCGAAGTATAGCCAAGTCACAATAACCTAAATAATCTTCCTTAGTAAAGTCTTTAGGTAAAAGAATTACCTCTTTTCCTATGATTGGCATTAAGGTATTTAAATTTTCTCTCGGATGCGGTTTGATATATAATTTAATGTTTTTTTCTTTTGTCACTTTAGACAAGTAAAAAATTAGTTTTTTTTGCTCATCTATTTCATATGGCTGTGTAAACAATACAATTGATGTTAATACTTTTCTTTTTACTACTACTTTATTATCAAAACCTATATTTCCCCAATATGCAAGTTTGTTAATCTGACTAGGGAATATTTGTTGAAAATATTCATACACTTTTGCTGAATCGAATAAAAACAAATCTGTGAATATAAAATTGGGAGAAGGCAAAATATCAAGTCCTACAGTTTGCAATTGAATAATATTGATGCCCTTATTTTTAAATATGTATTTTAACCATGTTGAATATTGTGATATAATCTCAGGAGTTATAATTGTAGATATATTTTCAAACTTGCTTGCCAAATTATACAAAGATCTTGCATACAATTCTGACTCTAAATGAACAATGGCTCCTTCAATAAAAACGCTTCTTAAATGTAATTTAACTCCATAAACATCTATAGTTTTTAAAGAATTACGACTTTTCAGGATTTCAAAACAAACATAGATTGATTTTATTAAATCAATTAAACTTAATGATTCATATTGACAGTAAAAATTAGTAAACTTAGTTTTAAAAAAGTCATGATTTTTATTTGAAACTGTTAATCCTTCACTGATATGAATAATAGAGTTTCCAATTTTTTTACATAACTTCTCCATTCCATGAGAATGAGCAATACTTCTTGAAGAGATTATACAATTTACAGTACTATTAAATTCGATTTTGCGTTTTGGAGAGACTATAATTTTATAAGAGTGAAAAAACAC
>CALRLF020000142.1:0-6807 GCA_943368475.1 Allobosea thiooxidans | reverse complement strand
TGATCTTCTACTATTGACCAGACATTGTGAAATGGTTTGCCCTCTTTGTTTTTGAACACCGTGAATGTTTTGCCATCAAAATAGCAAGCATCTCCCCTAGTCCCAATCCATAATTTTCCGGATTTGTCTTCCATGAATGTGTTAACTCCGTTATCTGGTAAACCGTCTTTGGTGGTATAGGTTTTAAAGGATTTTCCATCAAATCTGGTGGCGCCTCCGGCATTTGTCCAAATATTACCAGCTTTATCTTCAAATAATTGAAGCGCCATATTAGAGGGAAGTCCCTGGCGGGTAGTATAATGCAGAAAGGTTTTACCATCATAATAATAAAGCCCTGAATCCTTGGTGCCAATCCAGAGATTTCCCTTCTTGTCTTCCAATACATCCCAAATACTAGGGACGGCAATGGCAGTGGTAATATTGGTGAACATTTTCCCATCATATCGCCATAGGCCAGTATAAGAAGCAATTAAGATGTCTCCGTTTTTGGCTTGCTTTACGCTGCGTACCATTCGAGTTGGGCCGTAGGCAGTAACTAGGTTTTTGGCAGCGGGTTGGATAATTTCCGGAGTCAGGGTAACCGTGCTTTGCTTTTCTTTACAGGAAACATACAAAACAGGGATTAAGATTAGCGCAAGTAGGTTTTTGTAATTCATGGTTAGATTTTTATCCTTTAAAAATTGACTTGGCTAAAGTAGTTCGGTACCTTTCATCAAAGGGAATTTGTATTGTAAATAAAACTGTCAACTTTGTAAATATTGCGTAAAAACTATGTCTCAGCGTCAAAATAAGCTATTTAGTAATGGTAAATACCTATTTGGATCAGTAGCCTTGCTATTGGTTGCGGCTGTTTGTTTGGCTTTTAGCTTTACGGGTACTGACGATTTTGAAATAGCCAGAAGGGAGATTTTGATTCGTAAAGTTGGGCATGAACTGCTTTTACAATCGGGCGATAGTGTTTCTAGGGTGCTTCCGGTGAATAAAATATCGGACAATGAATTTCAGCTAAGTTTTGAGCGGGAGTTTGGGTTTCTGCCGGATTCTTTGGTGTATACTACCCTTCGTTTATTGGGTAAGGATGCTGGAGTTCCTGATTATGTGGTAAATGTACTCAACTGTGAAACCCAGAAAGTGGCTTATGGATATGCCATTTCAAATAAAGAAAAGGAAACCATTGTATCCTGTAAAGGTAGAAGGCTTCCCAAAGCTTGTTATGTGATTAGTATTCAATTTAAAGATGCTTTGATCAGTTCTAAGAGTGGATACCTGCTGGGTAGTCTGCCTATTTTGGCTTTTATTGGACTCCTTTTTTTTAGAACGGCTAAGCCTAAAAAGGATGTTCAGGTGATTCATGATGTTGATCAGTTTCAGTTGGGCGGGATTTTGTTTGATGCTAAACTGAGGAAATTGGTGATGAAGGAAATGACTGTTGATCTAACGGCTACGGAGTCTAGGGTGCTTAGGATTTTTGCGGAGAGTCCGAATCTGGTGATTGAACGGAATAGGATTCAGAAAGAGATTTGGGAAGATGAGGGGGTGATAGTTGGGAGGAGTTTGGATATGTTTATTTCTAAGTTGAGAAAGAAATTGGAGATGGATGAAAGGGTAAAGATTGTGGTGGTGAGAGGGATTGGGTATAGGATGGAAGTTGGGGTTTAGCTGGCGCGATGGGAATTGACAGCGTCCTTGATTAATTAAACAAAGGACACAGTCAATTAGAGATTATTCGAGTATTTGTTTATTTAATTCTTCTATTAATTTTAGGGCATCGTTGATACCTTCATTTAGGTTTTGCCTAATTTTATCGTAATTAGCTTTTTCTGAAGGATTACTTGGACCAACCATACTCCCCAATCTAGTTCTTGTATCAGAGATTGTTTGTTCTAAAACACGTATTTTATTTTTTGCATCTTCGTTAATTTGTCTTTGCGTTTCAGTGATGACAAATTTGTCATTAAACCAATCCCCTTCTTTGATTCGGTCTTTGGTATCTCTAGATCTGCCTTTGCCTTGCCTAAGATCATTTACCCATTCTCCAATATAGTGTTCCTTTTTCTGCCAGGTCATTTCACCTTTACCATGCCGCTTATTATTCACCCATTCACCGTTATAGATATCGCCATTTGCCCATTTAAATTCACCCTTACCAGTATAGGCCCCATTTATAAAATTGCCTGTATACCTGCTGTCATTGCAAAATAATTCGGAACCAATCCCATTTTTACAATCGCCAGAAACACAAGTTGTGCTAGTACAGTTTTGCATTAAGTTACGTGCCGCAACAAAACGCTTATTTGTGTTTATTAATTTAGAAAACCCTTTAAAATTTGCGGTTAAGTATTTTTCGGCTTCTTTATCGTCAATTTTATTAACTAGGGTATCAGCTTTCCAAATACCAAAATAATAATCAGTTTCACTCTTAAATTCGGCTACAAACCCTTCTTTTTTACCTTTTACCCAATACCCTACGAAAATATTTTTACCGTAGTTAGTTTCACCAATCCCAATACCATTAAAGCAATCACCTTCTGCGCAAAATTGATAAACTACATTTGCATCAAATTCTGCTTCAGTTATTGGAATATTTTGATTGTTAAAAAATTTCTTATTGGTATTGGCTGTTTCTTTAAAATTAGCTTCCATATAATATCCATTTGGGTATGATATTACTCCTTTACCAGTTAAGTCACCTTTTACCCATTTACCTTTTTTGATTCTTCCCATATTTCTACCACTGGTTTCAACACCATCTCCATGATAAACAATCATACCCAAATCGCCTTTTGTAAATTGACCAGTGTAACTTGTTCCTTTCTTGTCCTTAAATGTTCCTTCAATTAATTCATCCTTTTTCCAAATACCAGTGTAGGTAGATCCATCTTTTACTGTAAGAATTCCATTACCATTCTTTTTACCTTTTTCAAAATGGCCTTTGTAAATATCATCGTATTCAATCAATGTACCTTCTCCATCGGGTTTGCCCTCTTTAAATTGACCTGTGTATGAAGTTCTAGGACCATAAGCAAAGTTGTAAGTGCCAATTCCATTATTGCAATCCCCTTTTACACATGAATACGATTCATTCATTGGATTCTGGTAAATATTATTAAAAAATTCACCTTCTTCGATAGTTCCATTTGCATAGGTGTATTTGCCTTGGCCATGTCGATTATCCGCTTTCCATTCTCCTGTATAAACACTATTGTCTTTATAAATTTTAGTTCCTTTACCCTCCAATGTATTATTCAAAAAATCACCTTCATAACTACCACCCGAAGCGTAAGATATTTTCCCTTTGCCAGTAATATTTCCATCTTTCCAATCACCAATGTATTTGCTTCCATCTTTGTAAATCATTGTCCCTTTGCCATTTAATTTACCTGCATTAAAATCGCCTTCATAAACACGCCCATCTTTAAAGATGAACTTTCCTTTACCTGTTCTATTTCCTCTTTTCCATTCACCTATATATTTATCTCCCGATGGCCATACCATTACACCAATTCCACTCATTAGGCTATCTACAAAATCGCCATCATAAACGGCCCCATTGTTGTATTTGTATATTCCCTTTCCATTGACACAATTACCTGAAAGGCATTCCGGTTTGATTTGGGCATTTGATATAAGGGCAAATGAGATTGTAAAAAGGATGAGGGTTGCTAGCTTTTTCATTTATTCTAATTGATGCTTCCTTATGGAGAGTTAATGAATAAAAGTAGCGGATTGGAGGGAGGTTGGGATACCCTTTGGAGGGTATTTTGGGGGTAGATTTGCTATTAGGGCCGGGGACGATAAAAATTTAGGAAGAAGAAAAAAATTATTGGTGTCCAAGGAGTTTAATTTATTTAAGAATTTATGAATTCTCAAATAAACACTTACGACTCTTTCAAATTATGTTAATTTATGACCATCAAATGTAAAACTTAAAGAATCTATTAAAAATGGAGATGTTAATATGATAATTTTTATATTAAATACCACTATTTTCTAATTATTGAAGTTCTTATGTACCTTTTGTCGAATCAGATTATCTTCAAATTGATTTATTTTCAAATGTACCGTCATAATTAAATGAAAGTAAAGGTGTTGCAATAAAATTGGAAAGGATTTATTACATATACCTCCAACGCTTTTTACTTATGTTTTTTTCCAAATTAATCACCTGAGATTCTCAAAAATGGATCAATTTCTTTTGGATTTGATTAAAATATAAGACTAAAAATATTATTACTAATCTCAAATACAGTATTCATTAAAGAAAAGAAATAGATTTCATTTATAAAAAAAGTGTTATTCAACAAAATAATAGAGTATAAAAAATCAAATTATTTTTATTATTAACAACCATTCCAATTAATTAACTAAAAAAAACAACCTGAAAAATATTATAAATATTACTTGAAAAATAATAATCAACTTATTAATTGTTATATCAATCAATTATTTTTTCAATATCGTTTATATAATATTTTAAAACTTTTGTAACATAATATTTTGTGATCTTGATTCTGCCGGTATCGTCAATCTTTCTTGAGTGATTCAAAATAACTTGAAGCTTTACTTTATTGTTATGAGTAATTTCACCCTGAAATACAAGTTTTTTGAAATTTTCATCTTGCATTTCAAAATCCATAATTTGTTTGTTTAAAAACCCTTTCCACCTGAATTTACCTTGTTTTAAAGCTGAAGATATTAAGTCTATCTCAGCTGTAATATTTTGTATATCGGGAATATTCTCATCAAATACAATATAATTTTCGAAATCACCTTTGGTCAATGTTTCTTCACTTGGAGATGGTTTATAATTACTCAATTTATTTACTGATATTTTATTTACTCTTTTATAATAACTTATTTTTTTAAAAAAATTGGAACGTCTCCATGCAACACGATAATCTCTAAGTAAAATCGTTGCTAATTCATTTAAAAGTTGTTCATCGATTTGAACAAGACTATTTACCTTATATTTTTTAAGTTCTTCTTTTTTTAATTGATTATCCAATTCCAGGTTTTCAATTTGTAGCTTTGTTAATTTTCTATTTAGTACTGGAAAACGAGAAAGTATTACAGTAAGTACTGTAACCACTAATGTTAATGTCTCTTTATTTTCACCAACAAACTGCCATATCTCCTTAAAACCACCTTCTTTAGGAGGTTGTGCATCAATAATGATTCTCAAATCAAGGTCATCAATAACATCACGAAAAAGTGTTAGTAATTCCTTTTCGCATTCATTTCGGACAGAAGCATCAAAACCATGAAAGTCATCTGAAAAAAAATAATGGAGCTCAATTTGATTATAATCTTGTTCCATAATATTTGAGATTTATTGAAAAATTTAACTAAAATTCTTTTGGGATAATTTCAGACTTTATGTTTCTGAAAGGATTTTATGTTTAAAAAATTGAAGGAGATTCAGAATTATAAATATTTTAGAATGTATTTATATACCTACATTAAAAATCGAGAAATTATAATGGCACAATTGAATAAATATTTTAATTCTAGCCATAGTGATTTTTTTAGGGGTTACAATAAAGATAACTATTCATATTGATTATTTAGCTTATGAGTTAGTAAAAGGTTGTTTTGAGTTTGTGAATGGGAAAATCGCTAGAGATCATTCGCAATAGATAGGGAATTTTGAAAGAACACCAGATTTGCTCGCGGGGCTCGCGAATCGCTGTTAGGGGGGAGCTCAATGTAACCTGGAAGAGAAACCGCCGCCCGTTTCACGGGAGCAGTTTTTTTATGCCCACTCTCTCGCCGGAACTAGTTCCGCTCGTTCGCGGGCATAAAAAAACCGCCAGCTTTCGCTGGCGGCGGTTTCCGTTTCCGGTTTCATTGGTCGGGACGACAAGATTTGAACTTGCGACCCCACGCCCCCCAGACGTGTGCGCTACCGGGCTGCGCTACGTCCCGAACTGTCCATCAAGGGTTTAGAGCTTTGATAACTGGGGGTAAATCATTGCAGTTTCCTTATTAATGGGCTGCAAATATAGGGGTAAAAGAAATTTTCAGGTTATATTGCACCAAATTTTATCGCAGCAGCATGCAAATTCTTCTTAGGCAAGCGAAAATAATAGACAGCTCTTCGCCATTCAATGGCCAGACAAAAGATATTCTCATTACAGACGGAATCATTTCCAGCATTGAAGACAAAATTGACCATCAGGACGCACAGGTTGTGGCTGGTGAAGATTTGTTGGTGAGTGGTGGTTGGGTAGATCCTTTCTCCCATTTCTGTGATCCAGGTATTGAGTACAAAGAGACTTTGGAAACTGGGGCTAATGCAGCAGCAGCGGGTGGTTATACTCGTGTGTTTAGTATGCCCAATACAGAGCCAGTAGTGGATAATAAAAGCCAGGTGAGTTATGTGGTGCAGCAATCGGCTTGTTTGCCGGTGAGCATCCACCCTATTGGCGCCATTACCAAGAAACTGGAGGGTAAGGACTTGGCCGAGATGTATGATATGAAGAACAGCGGGGCTGTGGCTTTTTCTGATGGATTGGTGCCGGTGCAAACGGCTGGACTGTTTCTGAAAGCATTGCAATATGTAAAGGCTTTTGACGGAGTGCTGATTCAGATACCAATTGATAAGAGTATTGGTGCGGGTGGATTGATCAATGAGGGAATTATCTCTACACAATTGGGGTTGCCAGGTATTCCGGCCATTAGTGAAGAGACCATTATTAAGAGAGATATTGATTTGGCTAGGTATACGGGTTCTAAACTGCATATTACTGGAGTGTCTACCAAGACCAGTATTGACTTGATTGCCCAGGCAAAACAAGAGGGTTTGCA
>CALRLF020000141.1:0-6887 GCA_943368475.1 Allobosea thiooxidans | reverse complement strand
TTTTTTCCTATACAAGATTCTAATATCACCAGTTATTCCAGGTACCGCACCTTCAATAGTATTCACTGTATAACCTTCAGGGAAGACCACTTTGGTTTCTCTATCCGGTCTGTCCATTTTGTATTTTTCTTTAAAATAAGCTACGGGATGCCATTCACCATTGGTTTCATCCAGATAAACAAACTGCGGTATTGGAGCAGTCTTTGGTACTGGCTTATCATCCTTTGTTAATCGTACCCACACAATGGCTTCGGATGCTGTAACCTCTCCAATTTTTATACCGGTTGCCAAATAAGGTCCGATGTTTATGTCAAGGGCACTTAATTGATTGGCCAAGGGAAGTAGCCCTCCTAATCCCAAGGATGTTTGATAAATAAATTTTCTACGTTTCATAGAATACAATTTAAGTCATCGGTGAGCCAGTTGTTGATTAATCTTGTAAACAATATATGATCTAACCGCCTTCAATTGTTGCTATAATTTAAAAGAGTCCAATGTCATCAAAAAATACTTCAAAAATCTTACCACTAAACTCCTTTAACTCTATAGATGAAATAGTAGCAGGGTTCCCAATAATAGATAATGGAACTTCAACTTGCGTCCATACACCAAGTGTAGTTGGTAATGTTAATGTATAGGTTACGGTTGAGCTACCATTTAAAATGACCCTAATCTTAAATCCTCCAGAATTGGTACTACCATAAACAGAAAATTTAATAGCAGAGTAACCTGCAGTACTAATAGCAGGCACCGCTTTAGTTAATCTAAAACCTCCAAAACCAGCGGTATAATTTGTTTTAATAGAATTAGTTCCTCTAAGCACATTAAGTGTATTTGTTAAAGCAGCAGTAGTACTATAAGACGTATTTGACCATCCAGTTGTCAAAGCATCGTCATAAATCACATATCCTAATCCATAAGAAATAGTTGCTTTTGTTGTACCAGAAGGCGTTGTTACAAAAAAGTAGCCCCCAGTAATGGTTGCAGGGATTGTAACTTTAATTTGATTTTTAGAACTGGAAACAATGGTTAAATTGGTTGTATTTAGTTTAACACTTGTTACGCCTAAAAAATAATCCCCACTAAGCGTAACCTCAGTTCCAACACCGCCAGCACCTGGTGTAAATGAAGTGATAACAGGAGCTGGTTGTAAAATTTTAAAATTATAAACCGCTTTACCATATTTAGTAGTAACCGTAATTGGATTATTAACAGGGTCTGGTAAATTAGACGGAATTTTTACAGTTACTGTAGTGTCGTCTGCACTAAACAAAGAATCTGGTGTAGCAACATTACTAAACTCTACCTTAACTGTTGTGCCCAAGTTTTGTCCTTTAATGATAATCCAATCACCGTAAACAACTGAAGAAAGGGCCAAATCTCTGTTGTTTAAATCTGTTACCGAAGTAATGGAGGGCGGTAATTCAGTGAATTTTGTAGTATAATCTACATAGTTTTCCTTTTTACAAGAAACTAAAAATAGTAAGGAACAAAAAACAATACAGCCTAGTGTGAATTGCTTTAGTGATTTATTAATAGTATAAGTATACATAAAATTAATTTAGATGATTTACCAACCGGGGTTGTTGGCAGGGATTAATGTATTTGAGTTTAGTTCACTTTGAGGAATAGGTAATAATAAGTTACGAGTGTTTCTGACTTTAGTAATATTATTTTGACCGATGCCTATTTTATTCATTACTTGTAAATAAATACCCCAGCGCATTAAATCATATCTTCTAATGCCTTCAAAAACAAACTCTCTAGCTCTTTCGGCTAGAACAAAACTTCTAAATTCATCTCTAGTTAAATTGGCAGGTGCAGTTTGTGTTTTTGCCCTAGTTCGTATTGTATTTAATGCAGTATATGCCTGAGTAGAAGGCCCATTATTGATTTCATTATCCGCCTCGGCTACTATTAAGTACATTTCTGAAAAACGAATCATAGAGAAATGTGCGTCACTTCTAGAAACGGTAGGGTCTGCTACATCACTATATTTAATGGTGTATGCACGATCATCAGTGGTTCCATTATTTGCATAAGTTGCACCATTTACAATTTTGTAATTATAAGACTGCCAAGATGGATAGAAATACTTAGTTCGGGCTGCGTTATTCATTTCATAATTATGCACAACCCCATTTAAGACACGAATATCGGTAGTATCGTAATCTCTATAATGATTATTGGTAAACCACATTGCACCTCTCCCGAAGGTTGAAAAAGCAGACATGTAATTATGTAATTCATTTACAAAAGCAGAACCTCCTAAAGCTTGCAATTGCCACATATGCTCCGTTTTATTTCTACCAGCCTTATTCCACAAATCGGTCCAGTTTGTATAAAGAGAATATTCGTTACTAGTGATAACTTCAAGCGCCTTATCTCTAGCCAAAGTGTAATAATCTTTTGATGATATGTTTTCAAGTCCAGCTACAACTGGTTTAGAATAGGTATACATGCCATTGTCCGCACCGCCTCTGACACTTACATTGCCGGTTGCAGCTCCAGAAGCCATTGTCATATATGTTTTTGCTAAAAAACCTTTGGCAACAGCGCGATTAACCCTTCCAACCTCACCTGCTTTTGGGTCTTTTGCTGGTAATAAATTAGATTCAGCGCTTTTAAAATCTGTAATTATTTGCTTATAAACATCTGCTACCGAAGACCTAGCAATACTTGCTGTTGGGTCTAAGGACAAAGATTTTAAGCGAATTGGCACACCGCCATATAACTGCACTAATTGAAAATACGCCCAGCCTCTAAAAAAATACGCTTCTCCCAAAATTCTATTTTTAACAATTGGATCAATATTGGAATTAATTGCTCCTACATTTTCTAAAACCGTATTTGCTCTAGCAATAACAGTATAACAGCCTACCCATGGACCATCAACACCCCAATAACCTTGTGGGTTTCCGGCACCTGATGTACCCAAAAACCAATCGGCACCTGATACATGGTCATCATCAAGCATGGTTAAATTCCACATAGGCTGTAAGTACAAATCATATGTGTACAATGCACCATAAATGGAATTGATTGCCGCTTTAGCATCTGCTTCATCTTTATAAAAATTTTCTGGAGATAAAAATGAAAGAGGCTTTTCTTCTAAGACCTTCTTACAAGAAAAGGTCGAAAACAATAATACTGGCAGTAAAAATTTCCAGCTATTTAATTTATTAATTTTCATATAATTATTTTTATAAAAATTTAAAAGTTGCATTTAATCACAATATTGTATGTTCTCGAATTAGGAAAACCACCTAAGTCTACCCCAAACAATGCAGGATTATCTCCATAGCTATTTATTTCAGGATCAAATCCAGTATACTTAGTAAAAGTGTAAAGATTATTTACACCCAATGACATTTTAATACCACTAATTCCTTTAACTAGTTTAGCGGGAAGTGTATAACCAAAAATAATATTCTTAATACGAACAAAACTTCCATCCTCTATAAATCTTCTAGTAAATGGCAATGTTCTCCAAAACTGTCTAATAGGTTTAGGCGCCAATGCATTTGAATTATCAGCACCTTCTTTCCAAGCTCCATTAAACATATCCAGAGTAACATTTTTTGAAGTGCCTATATTAGCATTCCAGACGCTATTCATATTCACAATATCATTACCCTGAACCCCATTTATAAATATGCTTAAATCAAAGTTTTTATATTTGAAATTATTTATGAATCCAAATGTATAATCAGGATTCACATCTCCAATAACAACACGATCTGTAACGGAAATAGAGCTTGGGTCATTATCAAAATTCCTATACTTGACTTCACCAATCGTGCGTCTGATAATATTTAATGGCTGTCCGTTGTACACTAATGAGTTTCTCACTTCTGCCTCATTATCAAAATAGCCATCTTCTACGTAACCATATAAAGTTCCTATTGGTAGGCCGGCACGTTGAATAAATGGAGCGTCACGGGTAGAAATATTGCTCGCAAATTGTTCTTTTACATCACCTCCTAGTGAAATGATTTTATTTCTATTAAATGAAATATTGAAATTTGTTTTCCATTGAAAATCCTTTTTATTGATAACAGTTGCATCTATTGAAATTTCTAAACCCTTATTTTCTACAGATCCTGAATTTCTTAATTGACGCTGAAAACCTGTAGATGCTGGTGTAGTTATATATTGCAATAGATCATTGGTGCGTTTTAAATAAACATCAACATGTGCATTAACACGCCCATTTAACAAACCAAGATCTAATCCAGCGTTATACGCATTGGTTGTTTCCCATTTAAGTTGTGTATTGGCGGGTCCTGCAAAAACGTCATCAGCTAAACCAGTTTGAACAACACCATTAAAAGTATAATTGTAAATAGCAAGCTTAGACAAAGAGGCGTAAGACCCAATGCCCTGATTGCCAGTTTGGCCATAACTTGCTCTAAATGTTAACTCACTAATTGCATCAATTTTCTTGATAAAAGATTCTTTGTGTAATTTCCAGGCAAGACCGGCCGAAGAAAAAGCTGCCCACTTATTGTCTTTACCAAATTTACTAGATCCATCATTTCTATATGAAACAGATAAAATATATTTATCAGCATAGCTGTAATTTAAACGGCCTAAAAATGAGACCAAATTAGATTGGTATTTATTTGTTACAATTGGTAAAATCTGTTCTGCCGATTGCATGTTTTCATTCTGCAAAAGATCATTTGGAAAAGTTTTAGCTTCTGCACGAGTAGAGTTACCCATATTTTGTTCAAAAGTTGAAGCAGCAGTAGCAGTAAAACTGTGGTTATCAACTTTTTTATTATATGTCAAAATACTTTCAGATACTATACTAGACCAATTGTTATCTGATTTTAAACCCCAACCTTTAGATGCAAATCCTTCAAATACCGTTCTAGGATAATATTGATCCCTTGTATTAGCGCCATAATTAAAACCAATATTTTGTCTAAATTTTAAATTCTTATGAAGTGTGGCTTCTACATAATTGGATGAGAATATATTAGTAGCATTAACCCTATTTAAAACATCATTTACATATATATAAGGATTGGTTATAAAATCATCACCTAACCCATCGTATTCATCTACTATGCTTATTGTTGCAGGATAAGTTAACGCGGAACGAACCACCCCAGCACTTGCGGCGTCTGATTTATCAGTACCAGTTTTAACACCTCTAGTAGAGGAATTAGAAATAGAGTTACTTGTTCCAATTTTAAAAATCTTACTTATATTTCTAGTTAAATTAAAACTTAGGTTTATTTTCTTATAGCCCGAAGTTTGAATAACTCCTTCCTGATCTACATAGCCCAATGAAAAATTGTGACTACCTGCATCAGATGCACCAGAAATGTTTAAGGAATATTGTTGTGTAAACGCTTTTCTAAATATTCTATCCTGCCAATTATTATTATCTGTTTCATAGGCAGAAGGATTTGGAAAGGGTAAAGTATAGTTAGTGCCATCATATTTATTGGCGTTCTGGTATGAAAGGTTTTGAAAATTAGCATACTCAAATGGATTGAGCATTCTTATTGTATTTGATACCTCAGCCAACCCCAATGTTACATTTAATTCTACTTTGTCTTTTCCTATTTTACCTTTTCTTGTTGTGATTAAAACAACACCATTTGCGCCACGGGAACCATATATAGCAGTTGCAGAAGCGTCTTTTAAAACATCTATAGATTCAATATCGTTAGGATTTAAAAACGCAAGTGCATTTAGTGTTTGTTTTTCATCACCGCCTAAAGATTCGGGCGTTGTTCCGCTGCTACTATTATTAAATGGTACACCATCAATTACATATAAAGGCTCAGTTCCACCCAAAAAAGAATTAGACCCACGAATCCTAATGCTAAGACCAGCTCCTGGTGCACCATCATTTTGAGTAACGTTTACACCAGCCAATTTACCCTGCATGGCTTGTAAGATATTCACTGGATTATCACGCATGATATCTTCACGATTAAGCCTTTGGACAGAACCAGTTAAATCTGACTTTTTTACTGTTCCATAGCCAATCACAACTATGTCGGCAAGTGCCGAAGCCGTGGATTTGAGGGAAACAGTCACCGTAGATTTATTTGAAACATTAACTTCCGATGTTTCCATACCTACAAATGTTACAATTAACGTTGTAGCACCAGTTGGAAGGTCTATTGAAAAATTACCCTTGTCGTTACTTTGTGCAACAATTTTTGATTTATTAATAGTAATTGTTGCTCCAGTAATTGGGGCCCCGGATTCATCTACTACTTTTCCGGTAATTTTCTTCAATTGTGCTTGACCTTCAACAGCTAGGATAGCAAAAAATAAAAGAAAGAAAACGAACACTTTTCTCATATGGCAATGATTTTACCAAATGTAATTACGTGCTTATACAAATAGTGGTACTTTTTTAACCCTTATTGTACTTAATTAGTCAAATAATCCTAATTTGACATATTGTTGGTATAATTAACATGATATTATTTTATCATGAAGTCTATGAAATTATTAAGTAAATTTTTCTTTTTTCTATTCCTTCTAACAATGTGCGGCACTGCTATAAGCCAGCCATTTATCAAAGAAATCAAAGCTTTCAGAAGAACAGACTCTATTGCCATACCACCAAAAAATGCAATTTTACTAATTGGGAGTTCTAGTTTTACCAACTGGAAAGACGTTGCTGATTATTTCCCGAATCATACCATTATTAATAGAGGCTTTGGAGGATCGTCACTTCCGCATATGATTTTGTATGCCGATGACGTCATTTTCAAATACAATCCTAAGCAAATCATTATTTATTGTGGTGAAAATGATTTAACCGGAGGCCCTTCTATCACTGCAGATACTATTTTGGAGCGAGTAAAAAAATTACACCAACTAATAAGATTAAGGTATAAAAAAGTACCCAT
>CALRLF020000140.1:0-7033 GCA_943368475.1 Allobosea thiooxidans | reverse complement strand
ACTCTGTATTCATCAAAGTAGCTCCTTACCCTCTAAGCAATGCAGGTGCTGATAAAAATATTTGTTTTGGAGAAAGAACAATATTGAATGCAACCATTACGGGCTCATCATTTGTATGGAGCCCTACCAATGCAATGCTTAATGCCAATACATTAATGCCTACAGTTGCCCCATCTAAAAACACCTACTATACACTTACTGTAAATGATACATTGGGTTGCCCCAAACCATTTGTAGATAGCATTTTAGTAAAAGTAATAAAGCCAGTTACTGTATTTGCAGGAAACGATACTGCTATTGTTCGCAATCAACCATTGCAATTAAATGCGTTGGTAAATTTTGATAATGGTGTACAATATGAATGGACACCTTCTACAGGATTAAACAATACAGCAATACCAAACCCAGTAAGTATTTTAAATAGTAGTGCCAATAGCATAAAGTATAAAGTAAAAGCAACCATACCTGAAGGATGTTTTGGTGAAGATGAAATTGTAGTAAGAATATTTAGTACCGACCCAGATATTTTTGTACCAACAGCATTTACGCCAAATAAAGATGGTAAAAACGATGCGTTGAAACCAATTTGTGTAGGCATTACTCGATTAGATTATTTTAGAATTTATAACCGATGGGGTCAATTAATTTTTGAAACCAATGAATTTGAAAAAGGTTGGAATGGAACTATTAATGGTGCAGAACAAGGTAATGGCACTTATGTTTTTATAACACAAGGTATAGATTATACTGGCAAAGTTGTTTATAAAAAAGGCACAGTTGTTTTAATTAGATAAAACAATTTGTTGAGCATTTATCAAGTAGTTGATAAAGAGGCAGCATATCACAATAAAACTTACTCTTTAAAATATGTTTTACATTAGTTAAAACAAGCTATAAAACAGATAGCTTTCGTACATTCACGTTTTGGGAAATGCGTATTATGAAAAGAGTTGTATTAGTACTTGTTATTTTATTATTTGTTATTACTTCTAATGCTACGCATATAGCAGGTGGAGAGTTATTTTATACTTATCAAGGTCCTGGCACTGCTGCTAATACAGATAAATACCTTGTAACCATGCGTTTGTTTAGAGAATGTGGCCCTGTTGGTCCAAATTTCGCAGGGTTAGATGGAGAAAACGTTACGATTGGCATTTATAATAATCCGGGTTTAACTTTATTATCACAAGCTACTTTGGTTCAACAATTTACAGGCAACCCACCTCAAATACAAAATACAGATGGTGCAAATCCCTGCTTAATTCCATTTGTTTCTGTTTGTTATCAGATAGGTATTTATCAAGCTTCTATTGAATTGCCAAGAACCACTAATGGCTATACACTTTCATGGATTAGATATACGAGAACCGCTTTAGACAATGTATCAAACTCATCTGCACAAATGGGAGCAACTTTTACTACAAGAATTCCTGGTACCAATCAATTACCTTCAGGTACAAATAATTGCCCAACATTTGCAGCAAGAGACACAAATATTGTTTGTAAAAACAGCAATTTTACTTTAGATTTCAGTGCTATTGATACTGACGGAGATTCATTGTCATATAGATTTAGCCCTGCCTACGATGGTCAAAATGGTCCAACACCAAGTCCATCTCCACCACCACCTTCTGTTTTACAACCCATCTCACTTAATTATTTTGCTCCATATAGCTCAACAAATCCTTTTGGAACAAATGCTACCATTAATACCAATACAGGAATTATTAGTGGTATGGCTCCACCAAACCCAGGTAAATATGTTGTTTGCGTTACCGTTGAAGAATGGAGAAATGGTACACTAATTAATGAACACAGAAAAGATTTTATTCTAAGAGTAGAAAATTGCTCTACAGTTCAACCAGATGCTGGTCCAGATGACAGAACTTGTAATGGTTTTGATTTTGTATTTCAAAATTTCTCTCAAAACCCTGCAATCATTGGCTACAATTGGACATTTGGTGATGGCAACTCTTCAACACAACCTACACCAACACATACTTATACAGATACAGGCAGATATGAAGTAAAATTAAAAGTTACTGCAACTGGTGGATGCCAAGATTCCTCTTCAAAATTTGTTTATGTTTTCCCAGGCTTCACCCCTGCCATTAACGTGGTTGGAACTTGTGTACAACAGCCCATTCAATTTTTTGATGCTACCACAACCGCTTATGGTGTTGTAAATACTTGGAATTGGAACTTCGGCGATTTAACTACAATTGCTGATACTTCACGTAGAAAAGATTCAGCTTGGTTGTTTCCATCGGCTGGTACTTTTCAAGCAACTTTAATTTCCACCAATAGTAAAGGTTGTATTGATACGGCTTTTAAAACAGTTATTGTAAGAGACAAACCCATTATTAATTTGCCTTTTAGAGATACCTTGATTTGCAGTATTGATACATTACCACTCATTGCAAATACTACTGGAAGTATAGTTTGGACACCTAATTACAATATCATTAATGCCAATACAAATAATCCACTTGTATTTCCTACTGATACCACTACTTATGTAGTAACAGTTAACGATGGAGGCTGTGTAAACAAAGACTCTATAAAAGTAAATGTGCTCAATTTTATACGGGTTGACGCAGGTGTAGATTCAGCTATTTGTAAAACCGATACTTTTAGGTTACACCCAATTAGTGATGCTCTCAGTTATATTTGGACATCCTCTACAGGCGTTACAGTTGATGATGTAAAATATCCATTGGTACAACCCTTGGTTTACACCAAATATTATGTTACTGCCAATTTAGGCAAATGCCAAGATAGAGATTCTGTTGCCATTAACCCTGTTCCATATCCACAGGTTTCAGGTGTAAATGCAAGTCCAATATGTTTTGGAGCTAAAGTGCAACTTAACGCCAATATTGTGGGCAGTAACTTCTTTTGGAGACCAACGAACACCTTATTAAATCCAACAACTTTAACTCCCATTGCAGGTCCAAGTAAAACAACAGCTTATATTATTACAGCAACAGATACCGTTGGTTGTCCTAAACCTGTTAGTGATACTATTGTAGTAGAAGTAATTCCAATTGTAAGTGTAAATGCAGGAAGAGACACTTCAATCGTACGCAATCAACCTTTGCAATTGTTTGCCAATACCAATGGTGTTCCTGCTAATACCAATTATTTATGGACGCCGAATATTGGCTTAAGCAGCGATACTATTTTTAATCCAATTGCTATTTTAAATATCACTGCTGATTCTATAAAATATAAAGTTCGTGTTACCCGCCCCGAAGGTTGTTTTGGTGAAGATGAAATTGTGGTACGCATTTTTAGAACCGAACCTGATATTTTTGTACCAACAGCATTTACACCAAATAAAGATGGTAAGAATGATGTATTAAAACCAATTGCAGTTGGTATAACACAATTAAATTTCTTTAGAATTTACAACCGCTGGGGACAATTAATTTTTGAAACCAAAGAACTTGAAAAGGGTTGGGATGGTACGATTAATGGTGTACCACAAGCCAGTGGCACTTTTGTATTTGTTGCACAAGGAGTAGATTATACAGGTAAAGTAATTTTTAGAAAAGGTACTTGTGTGTTGATTAGATAGATAATTACAAATTTGAAATTTAGAATTTCAAATTAATAACAATAAAGAATGACCAAAACAATCCTAATTACAGGAGCTACTTCTGGCTTTGGAAAAGCAATTGCCGAAAAATTTGCAGCAGCAAAATGGAACTGTATTATTACTGGTAGAAGAAAAGAAAAGCTAATCGAAGTTGCTGACACATTAAAAAAAGAGCATAACGTAAAGGTACTTCCACTTGTTTTTGATGTACAAGATAGAGTGGCTGTTTTTAATGCTATTGAAAATATTCCTACTGAATGGCTAAATATTGATGTGTTGGTAAACAATGCTGGTTTAGCTTTAGGAAGAGATAATTTTGATGTTGCCAATATTGATGATTGGGAAATTATGATGCAAACCAATGTTAATGGTTTGCTGTATGTTACCAAAGCTGTATTGCCTTACATGACAGCAAAACAAAAAGGACATATCATTAATATGGGTTCTGTTGCTGCTAAAGAAATTTATCAGTTTGGCAATGGCTATTGTGGTAGCAAAGCTGCTGTAGACGCTTTAAGCCATAGTATGCGTATTGACTTATTGGCTCACAAAATTAAAGTTACAGCTATACATCCTGGTGCTGCTGAAACAGAGTTTGCGATGGTTCGTTTTAAAGGCGATGCTGCAAAAGCAAATCAAACCTACGCAGGATTTACACCTCTTACAGCCCAAGATATTGCAGATACAATTTTCTATTGTGCCAACTTACCTGAGCATGTTTGTATTAATGATTTAACCATTACCTGTACTGCACAAGCAGATGCAATTTATTTTCATAAGGTATAAAGAGCATTAATTAGAGGCTGTTTTTACAATACGCTTAACAATTTCGTCTAACTCAACTGACGACTCTTGTAAACGAGAAATCAGTTCATTCAACTCAGCTGAAGTATTATTTTGCTGAGCCATAATTAAATCAATTAGGGATAATATATTGGCTAATGGTCTTCTAATTTCATGAGAATTAATACGTGCTATTTCTTTCAGCTGAGTATTCTGCTGTTCAAGCATTTGATTGGTAGCCTTAATTTTTGTAAAATCCCGTACATTAATTTGTACGCCTACCACATCTTTGGAAACTTCATTTTTTACAGGAAAGAATTTAGCTCGAAAAGAAAATTCTTTACCATCTGGAGAGATATAATCTTTAACAACATCTACATTTTCTCCATCCAAAGCTTTAGTCATTAAAGGCTTTGCATCGTTCAGCATTTCTTCATTCATCACTTTGGTAAGGTAATCACCCTCCTTCAACTTTAGTCCTGTAAATTTTTCTATATAGTTAATCGCTGCAAGGTTCAGTGTAATAATTTTAAAATCGGGAGCTACAAAAAAATTAAAATCGGTTGTACTGTTAAATAAAGACCTGAACTTTTCTTCAGCATCCTGTAGCTTTTCTAAATTCTCTATTTCATTTGTTATTTCCTGAATAATTCCCAATGTTTCCTTAACTGCTCCATCTTCTTTTCTTGTAAATACAGTTCTGGTATTTTTAAACCATTTATAAGTACCGTCTACAGTTTTATAACGATCTATTTTAGTTAGTTCTTCTCCATTTTTAAGGTCTTGTAGTTTTTGAATATTAGCAGTATAATTAGACCAATCATCGGGGTGTAGCAATTGTGCTAATGTGTTGCTACCCATTGCTTCAATTTCTTCTTTGGTATAGCCTAAAACATCATGAATGTGTGTATTTGTAAAGTAAGGTATATGAGCATCTACATCATAGGTATATACGAGCATTACAGAAGTTTCTAAAAGCTTCTTAAGTAATAAATCGTTATCAACTACGTTTAAACCCATATTCTAAATTACTGATTATTTACTTATCTAAAAGAAAGTAAATAATATTTTATGGTGCTAACGAAATTCTAATTTGTAATCCAGCTCTTGTATTAATGGTTGGTGCCGATGTTGAAATGTATGGTGTTACCCTGCGTTGATCGAAGAATAGTTTAATATTAATTCTGTTATTCAATACATAATCGATACTTGGTTGAATGGTGATTACTTTTTGTCCACCTGTACCATAAGCATTAGCCTGATCTAAACGGCTATTGTTGGTAGCATCATCCCTCATGGCCAAGTCTAACTTAAAGTTGATATCATTTTCTAATTTTTTTCCTTTTGCACCCGGTAATTTGAATGGCAAAGTGAAGCCACGTTTACGCCAGCCCACACCAATTACCCACTCTGTACTTCTTGTTTCACTTAATTGATAGTCGATTAAACTCAAACTCAACTGACGACTTTTCTTATACTCGAACTTCACATTCAACTGACTTAGTGTTGTAATATCGATACCAATTAATGGAGCAAACTGTTCTTGAATAGTAATATTCGGCACTAAGAAAAATGGTACATAGTTACCACTTACTGTATCTTGAAACTGAGGTGCTCCATACCTGAATGGATCTCTAAACAACAACGCACTGTTGTAACTATTCATGCTTAATGTACCACTGTACGCATGTGTTAAACTAATGGTACTGAACTTTTTAGCCAAGCCAGGAATTTTTGTTAACCCTGTGTAAGTGGCTCTCCAATTGGGTTTTGGAATAATACCACTGAATGGATTTGAACGAATATTGTTATTATTCTGTTTAATTAAAGAAACGCTGTAAGGGTCTTTACCAGTGTATGCTGCAATGAAAGATGGAATTAAAACATCCTGTGCATATCTACTATAGCCTTGGGCATAACCATCAGCATTGTATTGCCCATTCCAATAAGGATTACCTTCTGCAACACGTCTACTCATAATTAAACGATAATTCTGAAACTTTTTAAATGTTTCAGAAACTTCATTTGGGCTACTCTCCTGAAACAATGTATTGAAGGCAATATAAGAAACGCTAAAACCACCACCAGCATAAGGATTTAAATGCTCTCTACGACCAGTTTGGTTGGCTGAAGAATCTTTAAATAATTCAGTATATTCTTTACTGAATGTTTTATCGAAGTTTATATCGATAATAAATTCTTTGATAGGCTCAATTTGTGCTGTGATGCTTAAACGTTGTTCAAAATTTTGACGGAACATTGAATTATACAATGTATCCTTTGAAATCAAACCTTGAGCTGCTTTTTGATTTAACCAATTGGTATCGGGTTGTTTACCAAAAACATAATCTAACCCGGGCTGCATACTTTTAAAATTATTGCCCACAAATTTGGTACTATCCATATAACCTGGCAAACGGCTTCTGTAGTTTTCGCTATAGTTTACCGATAACCGTTTTACCATTGTAAGCACTTTACCTGTGCTTCTAACAAGGCCTCCCATTTCAACAGGTTGATTTTGTTTTAGCATGTGAGCTGCTATTCTTGCATCACGTTTTTGCTGACGCCATTTTTTTAATGCAGTAACTCTTGCCTTGCCAGTTAAGCCTTTTAAAACTTCGGCTTTAGGTTTTATTTGTATGCCAGTTG
>CALRLF020000139.1:0-7101 GCA_943368475.1 Allobosea thiooxidans | reverse complement strand
AATAAATCTGGATTACTTATAAAAGGTCGACCAAAAGCAATTAAATCGGCCAATCCTGTTTCTAGATCATTCTCAGCTTTTGTTGTATCATATCCACCACAAAGAATAAGGGTGTTTTTAAAATAGCTACGTATGGTTTGTTTTATTTTTAGAGGAACTTCGGGTGCACCCATTGCCGAATGATCGACTAAATGGATATAAGCAATATTTAGTTTGTTCAATTCTTCAGCTAAATATTGATAGGTAGCATCTATTGCATCATAATGAGGCATGTCGCTGGCTACACCATAAGGCGATAAACGTATACCCGTTTTTTCTTTTCCTATTGCAAGTGCAACTGCTGCTGCAACTTCTAGTACAAACTTGCAACGGTTGTTGATACTAACACCATATTCATCTTCACGAATATTGCTGATAGGCGATAAAAATTCTTCTAACAAATAACCATTTGCTGCATGTAATTCAATACCATCAAAACCAGCTTCTATTGCGTTTTTAGCTGCAGTTACAAATTCAATTTTGGTGTGTAAAATATCATCAATTGTCATTGCTGTTGGAACAATAAAATCTTGCAATTCTTTTTCATCCGTCCACATTTGTCCTGCTGCTTTTATTGCAGATGGTGCTAAAATTTGTGAACCAACAGGCATATTTAAAGGATGACTAATTCTTCCTGTATGCATTAGTTGTACAAATATTTTACTACCATTTCCATGAGCCGCAAGGGTTACTTCTTTCCAGCCATTTACCTGTTCTGCATTAAAAATGCCAGGTATTCTGGCATAGCCCAAACCATTGGGCGATGGTGAAGTTCCTTCGGTAATTATAAGCCCTGCTTGAGAACGCTGCTCATAGTAGGTTACCATTAAAGCATTGGGAATATTGTTAATGGCTCTGCACCTTGTCATTGGAGCCATTACTATGTGATTGAGTAAAGATGCACCAGCCAAACTGGTGGGTGTAAATAATATATTTTGTTTCATACGAAATATTTAAAAATGTATATTCTGGAGTTACTTAAGCAAACCAATTTCAAGTACCTTTTTTCTTTCTGTATATTCTGTAATGGTTATTTGCCCACTAGCAAAACGATGCTTTAAAATATCGAGTGGTGAGTCTTTTTTTCTTCGTTGAAAAGGCACATCATAAGGTGTTGCAAAAATCCAAATCAAGAGAACAATCCAAACAATCCACCAAATGGTGTTCATTCCCCAGTAATAATTATCATAATGCATAATTGTATTTTTTTATGTTGTTAATTGATGTTTAAATGGATTATTCCGGAAAATCATCTTCTTCTAAATTATTATGGTTATCACCACCTACACTGTAATAATTATTTTCTTCATCTTCACTGCCAACAAGTTCATCTGTATCGTCAGCATCACTTCCTGGCACATCTAAATCATTACCAAAAACATCTTCTTCGAAGCTCTTTTCGTTGTTCAGGTTTTGCTTTTCGTTGGGCTCTTTTAAACCAATTATATTTTCGGGGTCGACGTCTTGTTGCAGTGTAGATTTTGCATAAATATCATCGGCTTCGAGATATACCGACTCATTGTTACCAATTGGGTTTTGGGGTTTTACTTGCTGAATACGCTTTCGTTTCATGGTTAATGTTTTATACCATGAAGGTGTACAACTATTCAGCAATCTTATTACACAAATACATTCATTTATTACATGATTAACTGATTTGCAGAAAATACTGTAATAGCAGAATATTTAAAAAATTGTGGCTGCAGGCTTAATTTTTTGCCTTCTTTTCGGCAGTTTTTTTGTCGGCCTTTTTTTTCAATTTCGCTGCTGCCCGTTCTTTTCTTTTAAAATAACCTTTCAATAAAAAATTGTGTTTGGCTGCTTCCATATTTTCGGTTAATCCTTTACTGCTGGTTTTAAGGTTAGATAAGGTTGAACTTAAATTATTGGCCATCGAAGGGTCGCCAATTAATTTGCCCAATGTGCCTTTGCCACTATTAATTTTTACCATTATTTCAGCAAGTTCTTCTGTAATGACTTCTGCGTTGTCGGCAGATATTTGTAAGCTTGCCAAAATTGCATCAGTTTCTACAGGCTCGGCCGAGGCCAGATTTGCTCCATCTTTTACAGCTACAGCAGTTGATGAGCCTTGTGTTATCAGCAATAATTTATCGCCAACAATACCCTCTGAGCCAATTGTTATTTTACTATCGGTTTTTATAAACGGTTGTACTTCTTTTTTAATCAATAGATCTACCTGTACGGTTGAGTCGTTCAAAATAAAAATATTATCTACTGTACCTACATTAATACCTGAAAATCGAATGTTATTACCCGTAAGCAAGCCACTAACATTGTAAAAAGTAGAACTCAGCTTAAATACAGGACTAAACAAATTTTTCTGCCTGCCAATAATAAAAATGGTAGCAATAAACAATGCTATACCAACTGCAACAAATAAGCCTAGTCGGATTTTAAATTTTTCGGTGTAGGTATTCATAAAAATATTTTAATTAAAAAATGAATGGATAAATGCATCCGATGATTGATTAAATGCATCGATTGTACCTTCTTTAAAAACAGCTCCTTCTTTTAACATAATTACTCTGTTGGCAGTAATACGGGCACAAGCAATATCGTGTGTGATTATAATGGATGAGGTGTTGTATTTTTTTTGAATACTGTTAATGAGCAAGCTAATTTCATGTGCAGTAACAGGGTCTAGTCCTGTTGTGGGTTCATCATATAACAATATCAATGGGTCAGTAACAATTGTACGTGCCAGGCTAATTCTTTTACGCATACCACCCGATAATTGTGCAGGCATTTTATTCAACGCATCCAACAAATCAACATTTACCAATGCTTCTTTAACCTTAGCATCAATCTCTTTTTCGGATAGCCCTTTCTTAATTCGGCGTAGCGGAAATTCAATGTTTTCTTTTACTGTCATCTAGTCGTACAGTGCCCCACTTTGAAACAAAAAACCAATTTTTTTCCGTATTTCATTCAGTTCTAGTTTGTTTAATTCGGTAATGTTTTTACCCAAAATATTTATGGTTCCACTATCACAATTCAGTAAACCAACTAAGCATTTAATTAAAACCGATTTGCCCGAACCCGACTTGCCCAATACCACTAAGTTTTCTCCTTTAAATAATTGCAACGTTGTGTTTTGCAATACCTGTTGATTACCGAACGATTTATTCAATTTAGAAACCTGAATGACTATATTCTGATTAAGCTGTTCGATTGTATCGGTTACAGGCGTTTTCATACAGTAATCATATCGGTTATTTCTACAGCAATCATATCTATTACCAATATTAACAGAGAAGCTGTAACCACAGCTGCGTTTGCAGCAAGCCCAACACTCTCTGTACCTCTACCAGCATTAAAACCCTTGTAACAACCTGTTAATCCAATGGCTGCACCAAAGAAAAATGATTTGATAACCGCAGGAATAAAATCGATAAACTCAACATGCGTAAATGCCTGCGTAAAAAACAATCTAATGCTTAAATCACCTTTTAAATTGGTGCCTATCCAGCTGCCAATAATACCAAGAGCATCGGCATATAAAACAAGTAATGGAACCATTAAAGAGGCTGCCAATACCCTTGTAACCAACAGGTATTTTACAGGATTGGTAGATGATACTTCCATTGCGTCAATTTGCTCAGTTACTTTCATAGAGCCCAACTCGGCACCCATTCCTGAGCCAACTTTACCAGCACAAATAAGTGCTGTAATTACGGGTCCCATTTCTCGAATGATAGATATAGCCACCATTCCTGGCAACATACTGGTTGCACCAAATTCCAGCAAAGAAGGTCTTGCCTGAATGGTGAGTACTAAACCCATAATTGTACCAGTAACCGAAATAAGTGGCAATGTTTTATAACCAATTAGAAAACACTGACGCAAAAATTCCCTTAATTCAAAACCACCACTAAATGTTTCTATTACAATTCGATGTGTAAATAAAAACGCATTGGCTATATCCGTTAACACATTACTGGTTTGTTCGGCTATAACTTTTGATTGCTTATGGGTTTGTAATGCTGGAGTTTTATTCAGTTGAACTGGTGTATGCTTGTTTTGTGTATTTTCCATTCAGCATCTATGATTCTTTGATAATACATAAAGATGAATGAAATAGTGTGCTGAGTTATTACACAATATTTTGAAAAGCTTACATGGTTTACATATTGTTTACCAACGATGGGCTTAGGTGAATAGCAAATGTTAAGTGCAGCAAAATTAAGCCAGTAGTTTTTCCATATACACTACACCGGGTAATGGATTTTGATAATAGGCATTTGTAATTACAAATCCTTTTTTGAGGTAGAGTTGAATAGCAGCCTGCAAACGTTCTAGTGTATCCAGCTTCATTACAGCATAATTCAGCTCTTGTGCCTGTTGTACAATAGCATCGACCAAAGCTTCTCCAATTTTGTGTTTTCTAAATGCAGGTTGTACATACAATCTTTTCATTTCACAGGTTTGCACAGATCGTTCTATCGATTGCTCAGCTGCTGTAGCATGTGAAGTTGCAGCTTTTGTAATATCTGTTAATGCTACACAACCAACTGGTTCATTGTTCCAATAAGCCAATAATAGAGAGCCTGACGGAAGTCCGTATTTTTTTAATGGATTTTCTAATTCGGCATCAAAACTTTGAAAACATAAATCTTCGTTTAGCTCATTGGCATATTCGTTAAAGAGTTGAATGCAGGTTTGCAATTCAGTTCCTCCTGAAGTGATGTGTTCTATGTGTAGCATGCTTTTTAAAATTTATCAGATCAAAAGTAAAAGGATTAATTACAGCATTACCCTATCAATTATACATATATAACACGAGTACTATTGAATTAAAATTTTCAGCATGCTAATAACCCGATGTAAAAGAAAATTGATTGGTTAAACCCATTTATTTAAACAGGCAAGTCATTTCCTTCTGTTTCATCCCAAATTTTCAATGGTTTATCCCAAACATTTTTTAGGTGTTTTAGCAAGGTATAGTTTTATTAATCAGTATGTTTTAAATACCAATTAAATTAATTATGATGAAGCAAAAATTTACTTTTAAAAAACTTTCAATTCTATGTATGCTGGTGTTGGTTACCAGTTTTTCAAATGGCCAAGTTGCACAATTAACAGAAGGATTCGATGTAATTAACAGCAATAGTACTACACCAGTTACTGGATGGACTGCCACCAATCGATCTAGCCCTTTAGGCACCACCAGATGGTATCAGGGCG
Source organism: Allobosea thiooxidans (assembly GCA_943368475.1). Lineage (GTDB taxonomy): Bacteria > Bacteroidota > Bacteroidia > Chitinophagales > Chitinophagaceae > UBA1930. The sequence continues at coordinate 1,857 of CALRLF020000139.1, read as the reverse complement.
AAGTTAGTCCCACTACTTTTTCTTCTTTCTCTGGTGCTGGTTATATTTCTGCCAATTATACCTGTGGTGATGGTACTGCTACTTTAAGCAATTGGTTAATTTCTCCGCTATTAACTTTACAAAGCGGTAGTGTAATTAAATTTTATACCAGAATAAGGCCTGTTTATCAATACCCAGACAGATTACAGGTAAGATTGAGTATAAATGGAGCAAGTGTAAATGTGGGTACTACTGCCACATCAGTAGGCGATTTTACTACACTTTTATTAGATATTAACCCTACCTATACCAGTAATGGTTATCCAACAGTATGGACCTTATATACCATTACCATTGCTGGCCTTACAGGCAGTACTTCAGGAAGAGTGGCTTTCAGGTATTTTGTAGAAGATGGTGGAATTAGTGGTAGCAGATCAGATTTAATTGGCATCGACCAGTTTTCACTTGCAGCACCAGTTGTGCCTGTAAGTTTATTCGATTTTTCGGGCAGTACAGATGATAAAAACAACGCAACCCTTAACTGGAAAACAGCTACAGAAATAAACAGTGCTGCTTTTGTTATTGAACGCTCGGTAGATGGTAATAATTTTACTGAAGTGGGTAAAGTAAATGCCAAAGGCAACAGTACAACAACCAGTAATTATCAGTTTAGTGATCATCAACTTGCTTTGGTTAAAACACCAACAGTTTACTACAGATTAAAAATGCTGGATGCAGATGGCAGCTATACCTATTCATCAATTGTAACACTGAAACTTAAAAAGCCCAATCAATTGTTGTTGGTAAACGCCACCAGCAATGGCAGCAATATTACCATACAATATACTGCTGCCAACAAAGAAAAAACAACCATTGCAATAGTTAACAGTATGGGTGTGCAGGTTGCCAATACAGTGGTGCTGCCCAATAATGGACTAAACACATACACATTGAACAAACACTTAGCAGCAGGACTTTATTTTATACATATTACCAATGGCACTGAAAAAGTGGTAGGTAAACTGATGAAATAATTATATAGTATTTTATATTAAAGAGGTTGGCTTTTAAAAAAGCCAACCTCTTTGTGTTTATGGATATTTATTTCAAAATTACTCTGGGCGATTTTATGCCTTTTTTTAATTGTTTGGCAATTTTTAAACTTCGTTCAATTTTTTTATTGTTTGTTTTTACCTGCATCACCAAGTAAATAAAACATTAGAGTAGTCTGCTTTTTAAAAAGCAGACCACTCTTTAAACAAAAGAATACATTCTATTCAATCACTAATACTTTAGTTGGAAGATAAGCTACTTGCCCAGTTTTAGTTTTTACTTTTATACAAAAAAGCGTTAGTACATCTCCTTTTGTCATTGCATGAATACATTCTAAAGCTTCTTTCGAAAATTTGTCTCCATTAATTTCCCCCAAAAATGTACCACAATATCTAGCAGGTGTTGAGAGCATATAACGAAATTGAATAATCGTATGATCACCATATGGTGAAACTAATTTTTTAATCTTTTTTACATCTTGTAATTGAATGCTATACTCTTCTGATATTTGAACACTATCTAATAACACATCTTTTTTAAAATCACTACTGCAACTATTATCAGTAGAAATTTGAGCATTGCTAAATGTACCAAAGCCTATCAAAAAAAATAAAACGAGTAGTCTTTTTACTAAATACATAACTATAATATTATTTATTTGAAATTAAGTTAAAATTACGGTTGTTCTTTTTATTTTATTTCAAAATTACTTTGGGCGATTTTATGCCTCTTTTTAATTGTTCTGCAATTTTTAAACCTCGTTCAATTCTTTTATTGCTTGTTTGTACTTGAATCACCAAATAAATAAAACATTAGAGTGGTCTG
>CALRLF020000138.1:0-7108 GCA_943368475.1 Allobosea thiooxidans | reverse complement strand
CTTATGAGAACAGTTGAAAAAAACGCCACCTGCAAGGGTGGCGTTGGTTTTTGTAGGATATACTGCTTAAAACTAAACTGAGAAAACGGTTAACTATTTAAAGGTTCATTGCTTTTGGGTAATGTTACTGGTGGAATCATTCATTTCCTGTTTGGCCTGATTCAAATAATACTTAAGTGAATCTGCTTCATCGGTAGTTAGATAAAGAAAATAACCTCTAGTTCTTTTAAATTGTTCAAGTTCAACAGGATTAAAGTTTTGTTCTTGAAAATATGATTTTTCTATTTCTGCCTTTTTATTAGGGAGCCTACTTCCCCAAAAAAAATTAAATCCAAATACTACAAACACTACTATTTGGAAAACAATATATAATGCAATTGCATAGACCACGAATTTTAGTACTTTCTTAAACATGGTAGATTGTTTTTTAGCCGTCAGCTTTCACAGATTTAAACCATTCAATAAAAGCAACAGATAGACGTACTATTAAAAAGTAATAAGCAAAGTAGAAACTGTAATCTCTAAATCCTGGTCCCCATAGTCCAATAAACCCATAAATTATAAAAGCTAGCCAAGCTGATTCTTTAGCCCTTTCTAAAATTTTATCAGTTGTCATGGACAATTTGCATTTACTTGTTCCGGTTTAAAAATTTATATACTTGATATCCAATAAACAAAACTGCACCTAAGGAAAAAACACTCCAAATTAAAATACTCATACTAGGGTCAAACAATTCCATACTAATTTCTAATAAAGATTAATCTACTTTTTTCATTTTCCTAGTAAGAATAAATCCTACAATCGGAATCAGAAAAATGATATACACTAAAGCTGATCTTTTACCTAGAGTTAAATTTTGGTTGTTGTTTACTCTTGAAAGAGAATTGAGTATACAATAAACAGATATTATTAAAACTGCCACTAGACTTGCTTCTCTCATCTTTTTATTAGTTTAATTCAGAATAGTACAATGTATAAATCTCTTTTCTTTAAAACAAGCACAAGTTTGTAAAGGGTCGTTTTAAGTTTGTAAATGGGAATTGCAACTGTAAATGTAGGTCCGTAACATCAAGAGCGATTTCAAATGGACTAAAAATATTTTATACAATATTTTTAATACCCTATTTTAATTTCAATTTCCATGTTATATATTCACATTGTAAAAGTTAACAACTTCACTCACCCCTTATAGTTGACTTTAAAGTATTCTGTTCCTTAGGATTGTTACCCCTTAGTATTTAAAAAAGTATAGGCTGATATTGAATTCATTTATTAGCAGACTATATTCTCTCATTTGTTAGTATTTAACTAGTCATTTGTATTTATTCAGCAACTATTTGTTGAATAGAATTTAGAAAAGTATTGATTGCGCAACAAAAGGTATTAATCCATAATTGACCTTAATTAAACCGGCGGGTTTTTCAAAAATGGACGTTGGTAGTAACGAGACTATTGTGGGTTTAGTAAACAACCGCTTAGAAATATAAATTGGAACTCTTGCAGAAAAGCAAGTAAATAAACCGTTGAACAATTCATTCCATGGCGAAAGACAGGAATTTTATTCTAAAATTTAAAGAATATGAAAAGTCAAAAATTCAATGATTTTCTTGATTTAAGTTATCAGGAAAAATTAGAAATAACAGGTGGAGATACTGGTTATTATGGCAAAGGACCTAGTTGGGAAAATGGAGTAGCAAATGTTAAAGCTATTTCAAATTTTGTAGGTAATGCAGCTCATAATGTCAAAGACTTTTTTAGAGGCGTTTTTGGATTATAACTTTAAAATAATATTTATGAAAAAAATTAATTTATTCGAAACAGGCGTTAGAGAATTGACTTTAATTGAAGCTGTTACAATTGAAGGAGGACATGATGGCGCGGCTTATAAAGCTGGTAAAGTAGTACATCATCTTATATTAGGAATAGCAGAGGTAGCTAAAGGTATTTTTATTGGATTACTAACAAGATGAGCCACCTATTATTTCATTTTCCCAGATGAGTAAATCATCTGGGAAAAATTATCTTAAGATGTTTAATGATTTAAAGAATCCGAAATTTGAAATTGATACAAGTACAACTTTTATTCATAAAGTATTATTTCTATTGAAGTCATATTTAGTAACATTCATATGTACATTATTATCAGTTTTTATTATAATGATTGTCGATGCATTTATAGTTAAAGCATTACATCAAAATTCTATTTGGAGTGAAATGATAAATTCTAATAGTAGAGGTAAACTAATGTTTGGCAGGTACTCATATCTATTTATTGCAATTGCAATTCCACTAATTGAGGAAATGATTTTTAGACTTCCATTAAATCTTAAAAAGTCAAGTGTCGCATTTTCGTTGTCAATTTTATATTTAAGATTTTCAGGTAATTTTTTGACTCATATTTTAGATATAACAAAAACTGAAGACCTCATAAAAATATTCATAGCAGTAATTATATTTTTAGCAATTATGTTAATTGTAAAACAAGACAAATTGAATCAATTAAAAAGGGAGCATTATATTTTCACGTTTTATTTTATAGCAGTCGGTTTCGGACTTATTCATATTTTGAATTTCCAAAGTATTAATTATTTTCTTTTTTTATTTTATCCAATTTTTGTTCTGCCTCAAATTTTTATGGGTGTAATTATAGGTAATATTCGAATAAAATATGGTTTTATTTGGGGTTGGGCCCTGCATTGTTTAATTAATTCTACATCATTTCTGTTACCATAATATTTTAGAAATATGTATTCGGAGCAATTTAAATTAAACAGAAATATGGTAAATATCTATCTTTTTACTCTTCTCGTATTTTTATTATTTGCTATATCTCTTCCTTTTATTTATACTGAAATTTCAATTAAATCGCGGGGTATTACACGCCCTCAAATTGAACGTACTGAAGTAAAATCTATATTGACAGGTATCATCGATACGATATTTTATAAGGAAGGCGATATTGTAATTAAGGATGCTGTCATTTTGAGATTAAAAGATCCTAATAGTAAAGGAAAGTTGGTAATGAATAAATACGAGATTAGTCAGAGAGAACAATTTATTAACGATTTAGTTGTTCTTACAAATTCAAATATTTTTGAAATGGATTTTATAGATAATCTTAAAACTCCATTGTATAGACAACAATTTGTTAGATTCACACATCAAAAACAAGATTTAGAAGCATCTGTCAATAAGGCAAAAAAAGAATTAGATATTAACACGCCACTTGCCATTGATAAAGTTATTAGTGGTAAGGAGTTTTATGATTTACAAATAAATTATCAAAAATTACAATCTTCCTTTAAAGCATTTATACAGGAGCAGCTTAGTACATGGCAACAGGATTTGGTTCGATATAGGTTAGAGCTATATCATTACAACCAGACTCTTAATTCTGTGGAAAACGACGCTAATTACTATTTTGTTAAAGCGCCGATAACTGGTATTATTCAGGGTATTAATGTTAGATATCAAGGGGGGTTACTTCAAGCAAATGAGGCTTTATGTTCAATATCACCTGAAGGAGAACTGATTGGTGAGTGTTATGTTCCCACACGCGATATTGGACTACTTAAAGTTGGTTTACCAGTAAGATATCAAATGGAAGCATTTGATTACAATTACTTTGGTGTGTTAACGGGTAATGTTTCTATGATTGATAATGATTTTACTATTATAAATAATATCCCCGTATTTAAGGTAAGATGCAGTTTTAATAGTACACAATTCTTACTTAATAATGGGTTTAAGGGAAAAATCAAAAAGGGATTAAACTTCCAAGCAAGGTTTATAGTTGCCCGTAGATCTTTATGGCAACTATTGTTTGACAGATTAGATGATTGGTTAAATCCTAATGCCCCGTCCCAAATTACAACAGCTTCTAATTGAATAAATCTTCAAAAATAAAACAAAGAGATATTACAGATTGTGGTGCAACCTGCTTGGCATCTATTGCAGCACACTATCAACTAAATATTCCCGTAAGTCGTATTCGTCAATATGCTGGTACAGACAAGCGTGGTACGAATGTATTAGGATTAATAGAAGCAGCTGAAAAGTTAGGATTTCAAGCTAAAGGCGCGAAAGGGACCATTGAGAATTTGTCTAAAATACCTCTTCCTGCGATTGCTCATGTTGTTTTAAAAAATGGATTTCAGCATTTTGTAGTAATATTTAAAATTACTAAGAAGGATATTACTTATATGGATCCTGCAGATGGGATATTCAAAAAAAAGAAGATTTCTGATTTTTCAATTGAATGGAGTGGAGTTATTGTACTTATTCTTCCTGACGATAACTTTACAAAAGGGAATCAAACAACATCTAATGCGAAGCGTTTTTGGCAGTTAATAATGCCACATAAAGGAATAATGATGCAAGCTTTCTTTGGCGCATTAGTTTACACAATTCTTGGACTTTCTACATCAATCTATTTGCAAAAACTAATAGATTTTGTGCTTCCTGATGGTAATATGAGACTTCTTAATTTATTAAGTATAATTATGATAATATTACTCTTATTTCAGTTATTTATTGGTGTCTTTAAAACGATTATAGGTTTACAAACAGGACTTCAGATTGATTCTAGACTAATTCTAGGTTATTATAAACACTTATTAAAATTGCCGCAGCGATTCTTTGATACGATGAGGGTTGGTGAGATTACAAGTCGAATTAATGATGCTGTAAAAATAAGAATGTTTATAAATGATGTGGCTTTAAATATGCTTGTAAATGCACTTATTGTACTATTCTCAATTGCTCTAATGTTTTTATATTATTGGAAACTATCAGTAATTATGCTTTGTATAATCCCGATATATATAATCATTTATTGGATAAGTAATATTGTTAATAAGAAATGGTTAAGAGTTTTAATGGAAAACAGTGCTGATTTAGAAACTCAATTAGTGGAAAGTATAAGTACTGCTGGTACTATTAAAAGATTTGGAATAGAAGAATATGCTAACACCAAAACGGAGGTTACGTTTTACGCATTACTAAACTCTATTTATAAAAGTGGGATAAAGGTACTTTACCTTAGTACCAGTGCTGATTTTGCAACAAGACTGTTTACTATCCTAATTCTTTGGGCAGGAGCTTATTTTGTAATTAATAGAGAACTTACTCCAGGAGAACTTTTATCTTTTTACGCACTTATTGGATATTTTACAGGCCCAGCTAATTCTCTAATTGGCGCAAATAAAAGTATACAAGATGCTTTGATAGCTGCTGATAGGTTATTTGAGATTATAGATTTAGAAGTTGAAAGTTGCGATACTAATAAAGTAGAACTTACGCCCGATTTAATTGATGATATTTATTTTAACAAGGTTCATTTTAGATATGGTACAAGGGCAATGGTATTTGAAGGATTAGATTTGAAAATTCGAAAATTTAGTACTACGGGTATTGTTGGGGAGAGTGGTAGTGGAAAGTCTACTCTACTTTCTTTGCTACAAAATATATATCCGGTGAAAGAGGGTAATATTAGCATAGGAGGTTTAAATTTATTGCATATCTCAAATAAAAGTTTAAGAAAAGTAGTTTCGGTTGTGCCTCAGCAGATAGACCTTTTTGCTGGAACCATAATTGAGAATATTGCTATTGGTGAATATGAACCTGATTTAAAAAGAATCCTTGAATTATCTAATATGCTTGGGATAAACGAGTTTATTGAGCTACTACCATCGGGTTACAATTCTTTATTAGGTGAGCAAGGTGTGAATTTGTCAGGTGGACAGAGACAAAAAATTGCCATTGCAAGGGCCTTATATAGAAATCCAGAAATACTCATTTTAGATGAGGCTACTTCCAATCTTGATCAGCTAAGTGAATCTAAAGTTCAAGCAACACTTGAATGGTTTAAAGCTAAAAGGAAAACAATTATAATAATTGCACATAGATTAAGTACAATTAAAAATGCTGATTCCATTCTTGTTTTAAAAGATGGTAAGTTAGTAGAAGAGGGTAAACATCTTGATCTTTTGGAAACTAAAGGATTTTATTATCAAATGTGGCAAAATATTCAATTATCCTAAACGAATATTTGTTTTTAGATTTTGATTTAAATTTATTTCTTCTCTTCCTCTTTTGGAAAATTCCCATACAGTAAAAAGGGGAGTGCTGTTATAAAAAAGATGCTAATGATATTCCAAGAGCTTTCATCTTGTAAGTCTAGAGCATAAAGTTCTATTGATGCAACAATTATCATCAGGATACCAATGAATTTTAAAATTCTATTTGACGATTTCATTGGGCTGTATAAATGATTTGTTAGTGGGTTGGTGCATCATGGTTGAAAACCAAAAAAATAGAAGTATTATTAAATAGAAGGCTAGAATAGATAGTCCAACATATTTAATGCCCGTGATAATGGCATAGCGTATCAGCTCTTTTTGTTCTTCCATGCTTCGCATAAAATATAATTTGAATCTAAGATTGCACAAATGGCTGAAAACTGCAATAGCTAATTCGTAAAGGGTCGTTATAAGTTTGTGAAGGGTTTCAATATTTTTCTTATTTTACAATACTTTATCAAACTGGTATTGATTATTTGCCATAAAAAAGTACAAAATGGAAGCCAAAACCGTTTTAAATGCGCCTTTAAACAGCTTAGATGAATGGGAAGATGATGTGTTAAGAAGATACCCAGACCCTGAATCTATTGCCACTTCAAAATCTACTGAGGAATACAGAAACTATGAAGCACCTGCAAGAGATACCGTTAAGGAGTTTTATAGGTTAAATCATCAGTATCAAACCTTTGATTTTGTTCAGGAAAAAAGAGCAGAATATCTAAAGTTTGATAAAAAAGAAATGGCTATTTGGGATGCTTTTGATTTTCTGAACCAATTGGTGGATGATTCTGACCCAGACACTGATTTGGATCAACTTCAACACTTATTGCAAACATCTGAAGCCATTAGAAGAGATGGTCACCCTGATTGGATGGTCCTAACTGGCTTAATGCACGATTTAGGAAAAGTATTATGTTTATTTGGAGAGCCTCAATGGGCTGTTGTAGGTGATACCTTCCCAGTTGGATGTGCTTACTCTGACAAAATTGTCTATCCTGAGTTTTTTTCATTGAACCCCGATTTTAAT
>CALRLF020000137.1:0-7199 GCA_943368475.1 Allobosea thiooxidans | reverse complement strand
AGATATTTAATTTTTATTTTGTTCTCTTGCAGCCATAATAACTTATAGTAAATCTGATTGTAACTGTCATTATCATGCGAGAAATTATAAGATTTAATGTTTATTATATCAGGATTGATTCCTCTATATGTTTTTGAATTACCTAGAATAACAAGGGAGTATTTGTTTTTTAAAGCATTAGAAAAGGATTGTTTTATTTGATTTAATGTTGTAGGACCTCCTGTTTTTTTGATTATTATAGGGAGTAGAAATATTGACAAACAGAAATATAGAATAAAGAAAATTGAAAGAAATATAAACACCCTTTTTATAAATGAAGTCATTTAATTAGAATTGAAAATAAATGAATGCTTGTTTTTGTCCAGAATATGTTAAAATAAGTAATATTAATACTGAATAAAATAGCCAACGTAAAGATTGATTGTATTTAAATATCCTTTTTATAGTTATTTGATGTGTATTTTTTCCATACCATTCAATTAAGAAAAATATGAGTATCAATATTATTGTTCCATTAGGGTAATGAAAATCATCTTTTAAAAAATTAAATTTTAGTATTCCGATGTAATATTTATAAGCATATTCTATGCTAATAGACCTAAATAATATCCAACAAAATGTTGTCAAGAAAAATGTGAAAAAAATACTAAGGACTTGATTTGTTGTTTCTTTAAAAAAAATGTTTTTTTTAAATATATAGGGTATTGTAAATATTCCATTAAATAGTCCCCAAATTACAAATGTCCAATTAGCCCCATGCCATAATCCACTTACTAAAAATACAATAAGTGTATTTTTGACTGCATTTAGTTTCCCCTTTTTATTTCCTCCTAAAGGGATATATAGATAGTCTTTGAACCATGAGGTTAAAGACATATGCCATCTACTCCAGAATTCTTTAATGTTTTTTGAAAAATATGGGTAATTGAAATTATTTAAAAGATTGAGACCCAATAGTTTTGCAGATCCTATTGCAATATCTGTATATCCTGAAAAGTCACCATAAATTTGAACTGAAAATAAGAGAGCGCCGAATAATAAACTTGCAGAATTAAAGTTGTTTGGGTTTTCAAATATTAGATTTACATAAATGGCACACTGGTCGGCAATTACTACTTTTTTTACAAGCCCCCATAATATCATTTTCATCCCATCAAATGCCAATTCTTCATTAAAAATTCTTTTTATTTTTAATTGCGGTAATAAATGTGTTGCTCTTTCAATAGGCCCTGCAATTAGAAGAGGAAAAAAATTCACAAAAAGCCCATATGTTACAATATCTTTTTCTGCTTCAATTTTTTTCTTTGAAAGATCAATAACATAAGAAAGCCCATGGAAAGTATAAAAAGAAATTCCTACTGGTAATATTAGTTGTATGAAATAGGGTTCTTGTTTAATTCTTAATATTGCTAAAAGCGATATGAATGAATCAATAAAAAAATTGAAGTATTTAAAAACGCAAAGAAATAAAATATTAATAGAAATACTAGACCAGACCCAAATTGTTTTTATTTTTTTGGTTTTTGAATTTTGTATTTTTAATCCAGAAAAATAATCAAATGTGGTTGAAAATAATAGTAGAGATAAAAAACGCCAATCCCAGAAAGCATAAAAAGTATAACTAAATAAAAGTAAAATGAGATTTTGACTCTTTTGGTTATTGCTGAAAAACCAGTAGATTAAAAATACTAATGGTAGAAAAATAGCATAACTAAAAGAATTGAATAACATTTAATTTATTTAGTAAAATTAATTTATTTATTTTTTAAGTTTTCTAAATTCTGTAATTGAATTTTCATTTGAAAATATAAGATTATAGTAATTAAATATAATGTAATTTTCATCATTTAAATCGAACTTGTTTTAAATACTAAATATTTGAAATTTTGAAATGTTTTTTTTTCTGCAATAAATATTGGAAAACATTTTTACAATCAACAACATATTAAAAAATTGGGGTATAATGTTTAAAAAGATTATTTGTTTATTTTTTATAAGTTTAATTCTAGCGAATTCTAAAGCAATTGCTCAAACCTATCAACTTGACCAGATTGATGTTAGTAAAAATAGAAATAAACAACTCCTAGCAATCTTGGACTCTAGTATATCCTTTGCAGTTCAATCTAATTCAATTTTTCAAACTGATACATTTAGTAGAGATCATTTTTTTCGCGTGCTTCCATTTATTTTAACACAACAGTTTAATAGTCATCATCCTTTTGGTTGGAATGATGGAGCAATGATTCAAGCAAAGGGGTATCAGATATTAGCTAGACCTGGCGTGAATGTTAAATATGGTATTTTTGAAACACAAATAGCTCCTGAATTTGTCTTTGCCACCAATGGTAATTATCCTACCAATGCACAATATGGCAATGCCAACAATCAAACCTATAATAAAATATTTCTTGGACAGTCTTTTGTAAAAGCCAATCTAGGCCCCATTTCTATTGGAGCTTCTTCTGAAAATTTATGGTGGGGTCCTGGTATTTACAGTTCTTTATTAATGAGTAATAATGCGCCTGGATTTTTACACGCTTTTATTAAAACTAATAAACCATTAAAAACTCCAATTGGTAATTTTGAATTTAATCTAATTGGTGCTAAACTTCAATCATTAAATAACTTGGGTTTTGAAAATTATCATTTAAGAGAGAGGAACTTTCAAGATGATTGGCGTTATCTAAATTCATATGTAATTAGTTGGCAGCCAAAATGGGTGAAAGGCTTGTTTGTTGGAATGTCAAGATCTATTCAACAATATGGAGATGCTGCTTTTAAATCCAATAAAGGTGTATTTAGTAAATACCTTCCTGTTTTAGGTTTGGCCGTAGAAAAGAAAAACAATTTGGGAGATGACTCATTAAGCACAGATCAATTGGCATCATTTTTTTTGCGTTGGGTTTTTCCAAAATCAAATTTTGAATTCTATGTTGAATACGGTAAAAATGATTATGGTTTAAATATCCGAGATTATATGATGGCTCCTTCTCATTCAGCTGCATATACTGTTGGTATTCGGAAAATTATAAAACAAGCACCAAATAAATATATTCAAATAGAAACTGAGATTACTCAAATGAGTCAATCTCCAGATTATTTGGTTAGAGATGCGGGCAATTGGTATGAGCATAGTGCAATATATCAAGGGTACACAAACAAAAACCAAATAATGGGATCCGGTGCCGGATTTGGCACCAATGTTCAAACGGTTTCTGCCACTTGGATTAAAGGTGAAATCAGAAATGGTTTTTTAATTCAACGTTTAGAGCATGATCCTATTAATAAAGTAAATAAATGGAACGATATTAGTGTTGGATGGATGCCTCAATGGACTTATAAGAACATGATTCTAGGGGCAAAACTTCAGTTAATACATTCTAGTAATTATGCTTGGGAACAGGGGAATAATCCGTTGAACCTGCACAGTAGACTCATGATTCAATATAATTTTAAATAGATGAAGCTTAGACCTATATTCATTGCAGTATTATTGTTGTTTCTTTCTAAGCAGCAAATCTGTTTTGCCCAGTCTGTTCATAACGACATTTTAAGGGAACTCAAGATCACTAAATCATTGACTGGTCAAGCGGATACAGTTCAACCAGCAAACGCTATTTTAATCAAAGGGAAAAAATGGAATATGGGTCTTTTGCCCATTGCAATCAACCAAATCTATAATTCTGATTTACCTATTGGATATAACCTTGGATCTGCAATAGCTGCAAAGGGTTATCAAATTCAATTAGCGGCAGGAATAGAAGCCAGCATTGGAAAGCACCTTCATATTAAAATTAACCCGGAATTTATCAATGCACAAAATCAGGATTTTGATCAGTTTTCACAAATATTAGGGGATAGTGTGTGGTCTGTTTATTATCAATTTTTAAATACCATTGATCTGCCTTCAAAAATAGTAGAAGGGCCTTATACAAAAATATTTCCAGGTCAATCACATATTACTTATCAATTCAGCAAATTTGAAGTGGGTGTATCAACAGAAAATCTGTGGTGGGGCCCAGGTTGGAAAAATGCTTTGGTCATGAGTTATAATGCCCCTGGATTTTTGCACGCAAGTTTTAAAACCATCAAACCCTTGCAAACCAAAATAGGCCAGTTTAGCGGTCAATGGATTGCTGGTGAATTAAAAAATTCTGGGGTACTTCCACCTAGAATATTTAGCGCCTATAATGGAAATTTTGTATACCAGCCCAAACCTACCGATCAAAGATTCATGGCAGGAATGAACATAAGTTGGCAACCCAAATGGACCCCAGATTTAACCATTGGATATTCCGCTGCTACTTATTTTTACAGTAATGATTTTAAAAGTCCATTGGATTTATTGCCATTATATACTGGTGGCAATAAAGGAACTGTAGGCGCATTTTTTGCATCCTATAAACTACCCAAAGAAAAAGCAGAAATCTATATAGAATATGGAGCAAAAAGCCCCAATTTTAGACGGGCCTATGTGGCAGGATTTAGAAAATTATTCCCAATCAAGCATGAAGCCTATATTCAATTTGCCGCAGAATTAACCCAAATGCAAGCCCAAAATGCAGCATTAGTCAGGAATCCTGATAGTTGGTACACAGACAAAACGGTGCAACACGGATATACCCATTGGGGCAAAACCATTGGAGCAGGTATTGGACCTGGTAGTAATAGTCAAAACATTGAAATTGCTTGGGTAAAAGGAAAAAGCAAAGTTGGCTTGCAATTTGAAAGATTAAGACATAACAGTGACTTCTATTATCTAGCTTTTGAAAGTATTGGTGATTTTAGAAGACATTGGATTGATTTGTCAACCACAGCCAATGCAACACTTGATTTCAAACATTTTTTAATTGCTGCACGTTTACAAGTAACCAGAACCTATAATTATCAATGGTTAATTATTCAAACGGATCCCAATAATTATTTTCAGCCAACCAATGAATACCTTAATCTAGGGGCTGGTCTTTCTTTGATGTTCCGTCTATAAAAGAGAGCTATTTATTTAAGAATTTTTGCTTTAGTATAATAGGTATAAATGCTGGGGCTTCTATAAAATACCTCCTAAATAATCTTTTGGGTTCTTTGATAAATCTATAGAACCATTCTAGCCCATTTTTTTGCATCCAAACAGGTGCCCTATTAAATTTTCCTACTGCTACATCCAGTGCTGCCCCAATCCCAATATTAATTGTACTATTCAGCTCTTGGTAATGTTGCTGTATCCAATAATCCTGTTTAGGGGCAGTTAAACTAACCCAAAGAATATCTGGATTAGCAGCATTAATATAATCAATCATTTTTTGATTCTCTGCTGCACCGAATTGCTTTGCATAAGGTGGGCTGTAGACCCCAACCACTTTTATGCCTGGGTATCTTGCTTCTAATTGCTTTTTAAATTCCAAAGCAACTCCTTCAGCAGCTCCTAAAAAAAACATACTAAATTGCTTTTGGTAACAACGCTCAATGTATTGAGGCAATAAATCTAGTCCTGTTACCCTGCCCCTCAATATTTCTTTACCCAAAAAATGTGAAGCCCAAATTAAAGGCACACCATCGCAAAGCGTTAGGTCTGCGCTATTATAAAGATCTTGAAGTTGTTGATCCTGATTAGCCCAAACGATACAGTTGACTGGTGTAACACAAATTCTTTTTCGTTCTTTTTGATCAATCCACTTATCAAAAAGAATCATGGTCTCGGCAAGAGTAATATCACTAATACCTGTTCCTCCAATATTAATTTTAGGAATAACAGTATTTAAATCTGGACAACTATTTTGGATGGTATTATTCAAACTGATACAATTTTTTTATAGCTGCTTGATGACTTTCTAAACTATAAGTACGCTTAAATTGCCGATAAGCAGCTTGAGAAATCATTTCTTTTTTTGCTATAGATAGACTTTCAAATTTACTAATTACCTGATTTAATTCATAACTAGGTGCAATGGTATAAAGAAAACCATTCTCTTCATCAGCAATCATATGGCTCATATTTTCTGAATAAGCAGCTATGACTATGGCGCCCGTGCTTTGGGCTTCTATTACCGTCATCGGCTGACCCTCGTACCATCTAGACGGCAGAATTAGTGCAGCACAATTGGCATAATATTCTAACAAAGATGCTCTAGGTATTGCTTTGGAATAACTGATTTTTTCATCACAAGCTGCTATTACCCAATCCGCCAAAGGTCCGTCTCCTACAATCTGCAAGGCTTTCCCATTTTCTTTAAATGCTGCTACCAAGTCTTTAATTCCCTTTTCTTCACTCAATCTTCCAACATACAAATAGAAATCTTGCCTAGTTTCAAATAATGCTGGTGTAGCCTGTTTAAAACCACTCAAGAAATTGGGTTTGTATTTGATCTTGTCAGCCGCAATGCCAATGTCTAATAGCATTTGTTCTTGTAAAGGATTGATCACAATAAAGCGATCTATTTTTTTTGAAAAACTTTGAATGCTTTTATGAAAATAATTTGACCAAGCCAACGCCCTAGAAAAAAAGGAAGATGACTTAAAACATTTTCTTGCTATTCCAGCTGTAAAATTTTGTTCCTGATGACAAATGTTACAAGGGTTGTTATTATAAAACAATAACCCATTTAAACAAAAGAGTCGGTAATTATGAACCGTGAATAGGGTTTTGGCGCCAGCCATCTTAGCCGCCCAAAATACAGCTGGGGATGCCTTGTAGTAAAAATTATGAACATGCACAATCTCAATACCATGTTTTTTGACTAGTCTGAATACCTTAATAAATGCCGATAGATTGAAAAACAATTGGAATGGATAACTTAAAATACCCCCAAGGTTATTGGAACTATTATTAAAATACATCACTTGTGCTGGATATTGTTCATCTAGTAAACATTGAATCTCCTGTGCTACAATACTATCTTCTCCTCCTTTTTGTAAGTAGGTATTATGCACCAACAATATGGAAGGTTTTTCTAACATAGACTTAAGCAATACTTGATCCAAACCTTTTTCTAATTTGTATAAATGGTTTTTCTACCATATAGAAGGAACCTAATGAAAGTGCAAGGGATCCTATCCAAAAAAACAATTGCCAAGCCAAACTAAATTCTTCAAAATAATAATTACTCAGTTTAAGAAAAACCCAATGAAATAGGTATAAACTATAACTGATCTTGCCCAAAAAGATTAACCAACGATATGACAATAGATTTTTGACAATAGAT
>CALRLF020000136.1:0-7345 GCA_943368475.1 Allobosea thiooxidans | reverse complement strand
AACTTTTGTATTTCAATGTAGCTTTGGTACTGGGCTTGACCAAACGCTATTGAGCAGTAGAATTTGTTTGTAACTATATATCTTTATTCATCAGCAGTTCCAAGCAGGACGTCTAAAGCCGTCCTGCCAACGTAAAGCCTGGGACGTTGTGTGTAACCCTAATTGACAATCTCTGCTAATGAAGAAAAAGAAACCGCTTAATAAGTTTGACACTTTAGTTGAGAAACTTGTTCAAGAGTTTATAAAAATTCCAAACTTTGACCTGACTTCAACAGATGAAGTCGCAAACAAGGCTTTTAATATCATCACATTTCGTATCGCAGATGTAACCTCATATAAAGAGTTGGTGTGTCAACATTTTATTCCTGCGACTAACAAAGCAATATTTGACGGGCAAAGAGACTTTAATAATTCGCAATACAAATTTTTATTGCGGACTAACGACCTTGATTTTAAAGAAACTCTTTATGACACAGTAAGACTTGCGTATGTTGGACTTTTTCATAAACTTGAGAATTATATTAACGATGTTATTCAACTTCCAGAGTTAATTTTTGGCGAACTCTATGAAACTAATGGGACAGTCGCCAAATGGGCAAAAGAGAAATTTAGTTTTGACATAAAAGATTGGCAGCAATTTTATATTACGCACAAAATAAATTGGATTTGTAATTGTGTAAAGCATAAAGACGGGCTGCCAATTAAATTACCAAAACCTGATAGATTTAAGTATGACGACGAAACGCAAAGAATACGAATTACACCAGATGAATTTAAACAAGATTGTGAACTCTTAATAAAATTCTATCCAGTTTATATACAAGCAATGTTCCTCTTTGCACAACATAAACTTGCGACAGAAAAACCATTGCAAAAAGAAGACTATGAATTTTCGCCAGACCTTTATGAACAACAAGTTGAAAACCTAAACAAGTTGGAGGTAGCTGTACAAGGATTTGTAGAACTTTTAAAAGGTATGGCGTGACAGGGCTACACACAACATGTGGTTTGGCAAAAGTGGGGCTGACGAACAAATCCTCATCTTTTGTACTTCTATTCAGTTTCAGTTCCAGCAGACGGAATGCTATTTGGCTTTTAGTTGTAACTTCAACTTTTGTAACAATATTGGGCTTCGGTTCCAAGCTGACGGAATACTAATTCCCCACCTTCGCCAAGCCCTGTTCGTTGCCTGTAATTTTGTAAAATGTTTTTTCGTCTAAAGTTTTCTAAACTTTAAGTTGCTTTAATTCTGTGCAGACAAACAACGTTTAATTTTTTAATCTTTTCGATTCTTTTAGCTTTTTGCTGTTGTTTTTTAGAGTACTTTTTTTTGTTTTGGCTTCACTCCTTTCCAGCTCAAAAAAACTACAGGCAACAAAAGGTTTTACGTCAGCAGGGCTGACGGGTCAAGCCTCCCAACTTTTGTATTTCAATTTGGCTTTAGTACTTGGCTTGACCGAACGCTATTCAGCAACAGAATTTGTTTGTAACTACATATCTTTAATCAGCTACAGTTCCAAGCAGGACGACTAAAGCCGTCCTGCCAACGTAAAGCCTGGGACGTTGGGCGTAAGTTTAGGAAGGCATTTCAATATGAAAAAAATATTTTTAGTACTTTGTTTCTTTTTCAGTTTAAGCTCAAATGCTCAAACAAACTTGTTTGGCCATTATACTAGCACTTCTGGACAAATTACCATTAATCCAGATTCAACTTTTAAATACTCATGGCATGTTTGCTTGCAAGCAAAATGGGCATTTGGAACTTGGAGATTTTTTAAAGACACACTGTATTTGACAATGACTCCTGTTTATGACACATTAAGATATTTTGACAAAAATAGAAATATCACTAGGGACACACTTGTTTTAAAAGAAGATGAAGAAACAGGACAGAGTAAAGTAATTATAAATCAAATTGACTGGCAAAAGACTATACTAACTAGGTATATACAAGAAGAAGGTTGTTACCCTAGTAAATTATTTTATAAAAAGGGACGACTATATAATTTTAGAAATGGAAAATTATTAACCAAAAGAATAAAACATTGGAATAATAAAAAATATCCATCTTGGTATTATAAACTTAAAGAGTGATAAAACCCACAAACCTACGCCCAACAAAAGGTTTTACGTCAGCAGGGCTGACGAGTCAAGCCTCTCAACTTTTGTATTTCAATTGAGCTTTAGTTCTAAGCTTGACCGAACGCTATTCAGCAGTAGAATTTATTTGTAACTACATATCTTTAATCAGCACCAGTTCCAAGCAGGACGAATAAAGCCGTCCTGCCAACGTAAAGCCTGGGACGTTGTAAGCAACTTTATAAATAAGTTGCAACAACTTTTGTAACAACGTAATAAGTACAATCAGGACAGACACAACGCAAAAGTTTAAACTGTTTTTTTTATTCTAACAGCATCAAATTTTTGGCTCATTTGCATCGTAGGTTCGTGCTGGCTGTTTTAATGCAAGCTTCTCTCCTTTCATTTTAGAAAAGCTGCTTACAACAAAAGGTTTTACGTCAGCAGGGCTGACGGGTCAAGCCTCCCAACTTTTGTATTTCAATTTGGCTTTTGTACTGGGCTTGACCGAACGCTATTCAGCAGTAGAATTTGTTTGTAACTACATATCTTTATTTAGCTACAGTTCCAAGCAGGACGACTAAAGCCGTCCTGCCAACGTAAAGCCTGGGACGTTGGCTGCAAGTTTCAAACGACACCTTCCTAAAAAACTAAACCACAATTTTATATGAAGATATTTTTAATTTTCCCGTACAGGTCAGAGTCAGAAGATATTTATGAGATAGTAAGACTTGCAGTAACTAATTTAGGACACACAATAATAAGAGCAAGAGACTATTCTGGAGAAAAGGACATTAGTAAAAAAGTAACTGCTGATATAAAAGAAGCAGATATTATTATTGCGGAGGTTAGCGGCTTTGACAAATTCACAAATGTTCGAAGTGAATTTTCAAAAGCTCAATCATTTGATAAGCCTATAATACCAATTTGTAGTAAAGACTTTGAAATTCCATTTGACCTATCAACCTATCAAGTTATTCTTTATGATAGACTGCGAATGCAAGAAAGTTTAGTCAAGCCTCTTGTTAGTTATTTAGGGAAAGCAAAGCCTATTGAATTTCTACTGCAAAAAACAAAAGATGACAAACCGCAAAAGGCGAAAAAATCAATTTTTGTAAGCTATTCTCATTACGACACTGAATATCTAGAAAGGCTAAAAATTCATCTAAAGCCATTTGAAAAAAAGGGACAAATAGATTTATGGGCGGATACAAAAATAAAGGCTGGTGATAAATGGAAAGACAAAATAAACACAGCTTTGGAAAATTCTGTTATAGCAATTTTACTTATTAGTGCTGACTTCTTAGCATCAGATTTTATTGTTGACAATGAACTGCCCCCATTATTGAAGTCCGCAGAAGAAAAGGGCAAAGTTATTCTTCCACTTATAGTGAAGCCTTGTCGATTTACTAGTGATGAAAATTTATCCAAATTCCAATCTATTAACGACCCTAAACATCCATTAAGCAAACTATCTGAAAATGACAAAGAGGAGACCTATGTTAAGGTAGCTGATTTAATTGACAATCTCGTTAAATAAACCTGCAGCCAACAAAAGGTTTGCCGCAAGGCTGGCGGACGGAATAACAATTATCAATTGTACTACTATCAGCTAATATCGGGCTTGACCGTATTCTATTTGGCTATTAGTTGTTAACTTCAACATCGGTTTTTTAATCGGCTTCAGTTGCCGGGCTGACAGTTATAAAATACCTGCCCTGCGGCAAGCCTTGAACGTTAGCTGACATTTTATAGCTATCATCAAAATAGCATTCAAGATATTTTTTAAGTTATAACTTAAAGACGCCAATATTTTTAGTTTTTATAAGACTGAGTTTGACAACAATTAAATTGACAAATAAAAGTGGACTTTATAAAGTATATCTATTTTAGAATATATTCTTGGTACAAGAAAAACGGGTTGACTACTGTTCCAGAGACATCTGCAGCAGGCATTTTGATGTTTATGTTTTTATTCGTTGGACTATTTATCGGTTATTGGTTAGTAAGACTGAAATATCTACCAAAACCGAATAGTATGACAATAATTATTTTCATATTTATACCTCCTTTTCTAGCTACGACGATTGAATGGTGGCTTAAAAATAAAATTGACAGTTTTAATAAAAAATGGCAAAAAGAAAAATTAGTAACAAAGAAAATAAAAGGATACGTTATTGCACTATTGGCATTGACATCATTTATTGGACTCTTTGTAATCGCTAATGCATTTTATCACTTAGGACTTAATATGAAATAATAAAGGACAGTTGCAAAAAGGACGTCTAAAGCCGTCCTGTCAAAGTAAAGCCTGCAACGTTAGCAGACATTTTATAAGACGATTAATCAAAAAGTAGTTTTCGAAAAACTTTAAGACAAATTATTAGGTGTTAAAAATAACTGACGAAAATTACTCTCTGTACAAACAAGTTTTTGAAGTTCTTTGGATTTTCAAAGCCAACTTAATTCAAGTTGACCCAAACATTTCTTATTCACCAATAAAAGTGCTTGACAATTGGGAAAAACAAAGTAAATCAATAGCAAAAAAAGCACTTAAGATTGGACTAAATGATATTGTAACAATGTTTATTGACCTTGACAATGACGCTAAAAAAAATATTAATGACAAATTAAGTGCTAAAGACCTTCCTAATTTTTATCAACTTATTGGTACAATTAAAGACACAATTCAAAAGGCTTTAAAAAAAGGTAAAATAAAAAATCTTGACGAATACTACATTATAAAAGAATTTATTGACAATCAAAGCTCTGACATTTCTCTTGTTGACAGACAACAACTTAATTTAATATTTATTGAATTTGAAACTTCTTTTGCAACAAAGAAAAACGCCAGCTAACAAAAGGTTTTACGTCAGCAGGGCTGACGGGTTAAGCCTCTCAACTTTTGTATTTCAATTTGGCTTTGGTTCTGGGCTTGACCGAACGCTACTCGTCAGTAGAATTTATTTGTAACTACATATCTTTAATCAGCTACAGTTCCAAGCAGGACGACTAAAGCCGTCCTGCCAACGTAAAGCCTGGGACGTTGTAGGCAATGTTAAAACAATCACCTTATGAGAGATAGACTTTGGTATGAAATGACACAGGCAAAATATAATAATCAATATACCTGTTTTCTAATTGCATATCAACGACAAGTTTTAAATGTGTTTAATATTTTAGTTGCTATTTTTTCAACTGCTGGTGTAATGGGTTGGAAATTTTGGGACAAAATGCCAATTGTTGCTTGTTGTATTATTGCTGCAATTTCTTTAGCCAAACTTATTCAACCACATATAATTCCTTCTGACAAACAAATCGAAAAACTAGATAAAATAGCTGACTTTTATTTTGGTTTTCACCTTAAGACAGAACGTATTTGGTTCGACTTTGATAATAATACTATTGACGAATCTCAAATGTTGACACTTCTTCACGAATTAAAAGAAACAGAAAGAGAGATTAATCAAATAGTAAATGAAGTTCATAAAAAGCAAAATAAAAAATTAGCTAAAAAAGCTAAGGAAGAATGTGATAATTTCTTTTTAAAAGCATTTAAAACATCAATATGAGTAAAGAAAAAACAACTCCAGTTAACAGTCCTAAACAGACACCTCAAAAACCAACAGTTATCAGAGAGGGTGTTATTAAAGGTAATAACTTACCTACTTACCAAGCTCCAGCCCCTCCTCCTCCTAAAGAGAAAAAATAACTATGGCGGTGGTGGTGGATTTTCATACTTTGGTAATCCAATAGCTTTTTTTTGACAAATTATGCAAGTATTAAAGTCTTTACCACCCCACTTATGTTTTCCAAGTAGACAGTAAACACTGCCTACAACAAGAGTATTGCCATCACTGTGGCTTGACGGATGCTGTGTTTCAACTTTTGTATATTTTTTCAGCTTTTGTACTAGCTGACGAATATATCTGAACATTTGTACTTAATTTAAACTGTTAGTTAAAAATTAAGCAGTATAAAGCCGGGCTTGACAGAACGCTAATTCCACAGCAACGGCAATACCTGCTCGTTGGCTGCAATAATAGAGAAGCTCGATATTCAAAAAATATTAAAAAGTAAAAATGGTCTCAATAGTTTAGTGGTAAAACATAAAGGCATTTAGACAAGAAGCAAACTTTTTTAACTTTTATACGTAGGTTCGATTCCTGCTTGAGACCCAAATTGCTTCTTGTTAAAGACTGGCTCAAACGAGTCAGTCTTTTCTTAACATATAATGAGTAACTTAATAAATATACAACGAAAAATAAGTGAAGGGGTATCTGGATGGCTACTTTTTGAATTTCATTGTTTTAGAGGAACCATATTTAATGAAAAATATTTATCATATCCAGTAAGTCAAATTCTAAACAGTTTGACAGAATTTAAAACCTTAACGGAAATCAATCATCCGTTAGGGAATAATTCAGTTGGTAGACCTTTACAAGTTGACTTTGTATTAGCTGACAAATCCAGCAATTGGAAATTTGCATTTGAAACAAAATGGGTTGGAAACTCTGAAATTTCTATTGGCTCAATGGTTTGGGATTTGGTTAGACTTCAAAATCTTTTCAGTAAACATAAAGACATTGAATGTTATTTTATCCTTTCAGGGTTTGACAAAAAAATAAATAGTTTGCTTGACACATTTGACATTGTTTATGATAAGAATTCGGTCAAAGCAAACGGTTTAACATCAATTAATCAAACCTATATGAAGTTCAACTTAACAAAATTGGACACTTCATCAAAAGCCTATATTAACAAGCAAATACTGAAATATCCAAATTTCACTTTATTCTCTAAAATACATTGTAGACCAGCCCATTCTTTTCCTAAAATAGATATTATCAATATGACTTTTAGGACTTACATATTTGAAATTTTAAAGCCTGACGAAACATTAAAAGTAAAAACATTATAGGACATTACAGCAGCCAACAAAAGTATTGCTGCAATTGGGGCTAGACGGAAGAACAATCATCAGCAGTGCATATCCTAGCTTTGGTTTAGGCGGACAGAATTCTACTGGTCATTAGTTGTAAACTTCAACTTTTGTTTATTAATTTAGCTTCAGTTCCGGGCAGACAGTTGGTCAATTCCCCAACTGCAGCAATACTCGAACGTTGCACGACATTTTAATGAGAACTTTAATTATCATATTATTTTCAATCAACTTTTCGTATCTGTTTGGACAAAGTACTAATGACAATAATCTTAGCTTGTCAAAAAGACAACCATTCGACTTGAATTACAAAAGTGAGTATGG
>CALRLF020000135.1:0-7413 GCA_943368475.1 Allobosea thiooxidans | reverse complement strand
AACTTGTGCATGATGCATTTAATACTGCTGCTAAGAAAATTAAAGCCGATTCATTAGCCGATAAAAATTCCATTGCAGATAAAATTAAAACTATAGAAGAGAAACGTTTAGTAGCATTGGCGATAGAACATAAAGTTTTTTTAAGCAGTTTATCGAAAGAAATAAATGAAGAGCAAATTGTACAAATTAAAGATGGGATGACGTACAATGTTTTACCAATTACATATAAAGGATATCAAGAAATGTTGCTTAATTTAACAGATACTCAAAAGAATAAAATTTATGGGTATTTAGTAGAAGCAAGAGAGTTTGCGATGGATGCTGAATCATCAGAAAAAAAACATGCTTGGTTTGGTAAATACAAAGGAAGAATCAACAATTACTTATCTGCTGAGGGTTATGATATGAATAAAGAAAGTAAAGATTGGGCAAACCGAGTTAAAGAAGCCAAACAACAAAAAACAAATAATTAAATAAAATATTTTAGATGTCAGACTTAAAGTCTGAAAGATTTTATTACTTTTTTTTAAACCAAAAGCCATATGAACGCAAAACGACTGCCGTTTCTACTATTACTGCTTCTTTTTATGGGAAGTACGCTTACAGTATTTGCCCAAAGCATTACTGTAAGAGGTAAAATAACTGACTCCAAAACAAACAAACCGCTAGCTGGAGTGTCGGTTAAGGTTAAGAATTCCACACAAGCTGCTGCTACATCAGAAGATGGGGTTTTTATACTTAAAGTACCCTCAACCGAGTCAGTAATTTCTGTAACCTATGTTGGTTATGGTGTTTATGAAACAAAAGTAGGTACCAAAACTTTTTTTGAAATTGCTTTAACCGAAACCAATAATCAGTTAGATGACGTTGTTGTTGTGGGTTATGGTACAAAAAAGCGTTTGAATATACAAGGTTCTGTTTCTACTGTAAAAGCTGCTGAAATAGAAGATTTGCCAGTAGCTAATTTGGGTTCTGCATTAATTAATAAAGTTCCTGGTGTTAACATAGGTTATGCTTCTGGTAAACCCGGCTCTACAACAGATATCAATATTCGTAATGCTACAACTTTAGGTGCAGCAGGCACAACAAGCCAACCCCTATATGTAATAGATGGTATAATTGCTAACCCAACGCCTTGGGCCCAATCAGCTAATCCTGATTTTTTTGAGAATTTAGATGCAAGTCAAATTGAAGACATTACATTCTTAAAAGATGGTTCTGCTGCTATTTATGGAGCTGCAGGTGCAAAAGGAGTCATATTAATTACAACCAAAAAAGGTAAAATTGGTAAACCTAAATTTTCATATAGTGGCTATTTTGGTACTTCTACAGAAGCAACAAAAACGTCTACGCTCAGTGCATTAGAACATGCACAATTATTGAATAAAGGATATGAGCTTAACAACAGCCCAGCTAACCAAAGATTTTCTGCAGCCGATTTAGATCGTTTAGCAGCAATGCCTAATCAAAACTGGTTCGATCAATTGTGGAGAGCAGGTAAAGTAAATCGTCATACACTGAATGTATCTGGAGGTTCTGATAGAATTACTTTTTTTATGGGAGGAAGTTATTATAATGAAGAAGGTAATTATGGCGTAAATGATGTAAATAAATACAGTCTTCGTGGTTCAGTTACAGCAAAAATTATGGATGGATTAACAGCTAATTTAAACTTCTCAACCGATTACAACAAAGAACAAAGAAATACACTTAGGGCATCAAATGGCGAAACAGATGATTTAAATATCAGGGCTTTGTATTTAACACCTAAATGGGTGCCTTTAGAAATAAACGGTATTCCAACACTTTGGAATGGTCCTAATCCTCCAGGTAACTGGAGTATGTTGGGAGTGTTAAATTCAGGTAACTATGAAAGAAATACATCTCAAGGTTTAAGTTTTAATGCATCTCTTGAGTATAAGCCTACTTTTTTACCTGGCTTAACTGCAAAAGTTCAATTTGGTCAAAATAACAGAAATGATTTTGCCAAACAATATTATCCAACTTACACAGTAGGTAACTTTATTAGAGATGGTCAAAATAGTTTACTATACTCCAATCAATTAAATGCCAATCCTTTTACTGTTGTTCAAAATAACAATAGAATTTCTGAGGGTAATACTACAGGTTCTAGCTACCAGTTAATTGCTACATTGAGTTATAACAGAAAAGTTAAGAATCATGACTTTTCAGGTATGGTAGGTACTGATATTGGAGAAGCAGAGGGTAGAAATACTTTTATTACCAAGTTTACTCAATTGGTAAATGGAGTTGATCAATTTTGGGCATTTAGTAATGATTTATCTGGTATAGCAAGTATAACAGATGTTTTTAGAAATCCACAATCAATTCAAAATGCAAAACAATCATATATCAGTAGATTTGATTACTCCTTTAAGAATAAGTATTTCTTAGAATTTATTGGAAGAGCCGATGCCTCAATCAACTTCAAACCAGAATCTCGTTGGGGCTTTTTTCCAACAGTTGGTCTAGGTTGGAAAATTAGCGATGAAAACTTTTTTAAAGACAATGTAAGCTTTGTAAATACATTAAAAATTAGAGCAACCTATGGTTTAGTAGGAGAAGATCGAGTAGCCAATAAAACTTATGTAACACGTTTTACACAAACTACTGGGTATTTATTTGGTAACGCCATGACCAATGGATTAGATCCAAATATTGCACCTAATCCAGAAGCTACTTGGGAAAAAGCAAGAACGCTTAATGTTGGTTTCGATGCTAGCTTGTTAAAAAACAAATTAACAATTTCTGCTGATTTTTATCATAGATACAATTACGATGTATTCAATTCATTAGCTGCTAATGATTTGCCAATTACATCAGGCTTGCAAGCCAACATTGTAAATTATGGTGAAGCAATTTCTTGGGGCTCTGAGTTTGCAATTGGTTACCGTGGTAATTTCAACAGAAACTGGGGTTTTAATGTAGATATGAACTTTGCAATTACCAATAGCGAACTATTAAACCAGTTTTACACACCTGTTAATTTTGGAATGTATGGTCAAGATGGTTTAAGTAATGTAATTGGTAAAGACCCTCGTCGTTACAACGGTAATAATTATGGTTATATCGCTACTGATATTATTAGATCTCAAGCTGAATTAGATGCAATACTTGCTAAGAATCCTAATTTCACTATTAACAATCAAAAGCCTCAGGTGGGTTTCATGAATTACCAGGATGTAAATGGCGATGGTAAAATTGATGATAGAGATGTAACCTTAATGTTTGATAGAACAACGTCAATTGTTGGTTTTGGTATCACTCTAGGTGTTACTTATAAAGAGTTTAAATTGCAAACAAACATTAACCTAAGAATTGGTGGCAAAACATTTTATGATAGTGAAGCCAGAAAAGCACCAACAACTATTCAAAACGCACCTGGATATTGGGCTGATTCTTGGAGTCCAGAAAATCCAAATGCAAAATTCCCAAGGGTCGATGCTCCATTATTTACATCAAACTCTACGTTTTGGGCTGTTGATGCAACCATGTGCCGTATAAATAATGCTGTTTTATCATACAATTTGCCTAAAAAATTAAGTGATAAATACAAGTTACCGAGTTTACGTTTAATGATTACAGGAACTAATTTATGGACAATCATTAATCCTTTAAAATATAAAGACCCTTATACTGGCAACTTTGCGAACTACCCAATTCTTAGAACTATTTCTGTAGGTGTAAATGCTAGTTTATAATCAACTTTTAAAACAACGAATTATGCTATATAAAAAATATAATATCTTAAAGCTATTGGTATTTACTCTTTGTTTATCTTCTTTTTTGGGTGCTTGTAAGAAAGATTTTTTTGAAATAGAAGACCCATCAGGAATAGAGGATACCCAGTTATGGGCTGATAAAGGGGCAATAGATTTGTTTCTTAATAGAACATATGCTTTAGTAATGCCTCAATGGCCAACACTTGGTGGTATTCATAATACATCTGATGAATTGAACAATATCAATACTACTTTTCTTTATGGTCAATTAGTAGAAAATTCAGTTACTGATATTGGTACATCAAACAGCATTACTGCAAACAGATACTCTGATATAAGAAGATGTAATGTTGCTATTGAGAATATCAATGCTAGTGGTTCCCTAACTGATGCTGATAAAAGTACATTAAAAGGACAATTCTTTTTTCTACGTGCTTATACCTATTTTAGATTAATCAGATTGTATGGAGGGGTTCCATTAATCTTAAAATCTCAAGAGTTGGGTGATGCCGATTTACAAGCTCCAAGAGCTAAAACAAGTGAATGTGTAGCTGCTATCGTTAAAGATTTAGATTCAGCTGCTTTGTTCTTACCCAAAACTTGGACAGGTAGTAACCTCGGTCGTATTACAACTGCTGCTGCACGTGCAGTAAAAGGTAAAGTATTGTTATATTGGGCTAGCCCTCAGTTTAATATCAACAACGATGTTACACGTTGGCAAGCTGCTTATGCTGCGAATAAAGAAGCCTATGACACTTGTGTAGCACATGGTTACCAACTTTTAGCTGGATATAATAATATCTTTTTAACTGAAGATCATAAAGAGATATTATTGGTTAGAAAATATACAGCAACAAGAGATTTAGGTCATAACATAGAAAATGTTGCACGTCCTTTTTCTGAGTCAACAGCCGGTAGTGGATCTTATCAACCAACATGGAATTTAGTGCAAGCATATACCATGCGAAATGGATTGCCAATTACCGATGCATCCTCAGGTTATAATGCAACGCAATTTTGGTTAGATAGAGATCCTCGTTTCGATGCTTCAATTGCTTATAATGGTGTGATTTGGGGATTAAGTGGTAAATCTACCCGTAAGCAATGGTGTTACAATGGGGTTTTGGACGAAACATCAGGTTCTATTGTAACTGGTTTTTATTGTCGTAGATTTTGTAATCCATCTTTAACACCTGAACAATCTGTTTATAATTCAAATAGTGGTGGTGGTAATGGTATGGATTGGATAGAAATGCGTTTTGCAGAAGTGATACTTAATTTGGCAGAATGTGCAAATGAAACTGGTAATCTTGCAGAAGCTAAAACATTGGTTAGAGCAGTAAGACAAAGAGCTGGAATTATTGCAGGTACACAAGATTATGGTTTGGCAATTGCAACAAATGCACCAACCATGAGAACACTTTTACTTAGAGAACGTCAAGTTGAGTTTGCTTTAGAAGGTATGAGAAATTTTGATTTAAGAAGAACTAGAAATTTGGGCTTAATTACTCCTAGAATGGCGTATAAAATTTCTCCAAAAGCTCCTTACTATGCTGGTACAACAAGAACAGGTGCTTTGCCAACAGATATATTCTTGGATAAACCAGATGCGTTTGGTGTAAAACCAAGAGACACTGCAAACTTGAATAATTTATCTACCTATACAAGAATGTTTAATGTGCCAGCTACCGCAACATCTTTAGAAGGTTCGAATGTAATTCAATTACCAGATAGATACTATGCTTACCCATTACCAAACATTTTTATGCAAATTCCTGTAATGCAACAAACAATTGGTTGGGCAGGTGGAACCTTTAACCCTTTTGAATAATTCTAATAATACACTATATATGAAAATAAAATCACTAACAATATTTCTTTCAATTGCTATTCTTTTTGCAGCATGTAAAAAAGGAGTAGAACCAGTTGATGGAAACAATGCAACAGTAGAACTTAAAGGTAGCACATTAAAAAAATACATAACTGGAGATATTTCAGTTAACCCAAATGATAGTATTTTCTTCGACTTCACAATTACTACCAATGAAGATATGGGCTTTGTTAGTTTACAAAAAAATCCTGTAAACCAAACGGCTTTTATAAAAAGAGACACTATAAAAAATGCTGCATCAAAAAGGAATTACTCTGCACTTTTTGCACTTAAAGCTGATAGTGCTAACGGCCCATTTATTTATAGAATTGTTGCTCATACATCAACAGGAACATATATTGGACATAAGGATGTAGTAATTACAACCAATACAGATTATTACTACTATACCAATCGTTTTTTATATGCACCAGACACTACAGGGAAAAGTAACAAGTGCTATATCTCGGTGAGAGATGAGGGAAAAACATATAGCTATAATGAAGGTGCTGCTGTTTCTTCTTCAATAGATTTTGCTTACTTCTATGATACTTCGAAAACTGGTTCAACAGTAAATGGTCATACTATATATGCACTAACTGCAACTAATGGATTTACACCGTACGATATTGGTACATGGACAAAGAATGCAACTATTCTAAAGAAAGCTACAGCTGCTCCAAATCCAACTTTTCCCAATATTTTTAATGCAGGAGCAATTAGAACGCTTTGTAATGCTCAATTAACTTCTGGTACATCAAATAAAGTTGTAGCATTATCATCAACGTCTCCAGCCAACATAGTTTATTTCAGAACATCGTCCGGTAAAAATGGAATTATGATTTTGAATTTCTCAAATGGATCAACTGCCGATAAAACAACTTATATAAATGTCGATGTAAAAATTGAAAGATAAACCTTCACCCTTTTCACCGACTAATTAACGAATTCAGTCACCATTCATAAAAGAGAGAAAGTGATATTACTTTCTCTCTTTTAATTTCACAGTAAGTAACAAATGTTTCAATGAAAAAATCATTTTTTCTCTTCGCCTGCACAGTAAGTGTTTTTCTTGCAAAAGCTCAGTATCCAACCATTCCTCCCGATGTTCAAAAGTGGAGTGATTCTTTAATGAAAGCTGCAACTGCACACTCAGATTCTGCATGGTGGTTGGCTTTGCCAATTATAAAAGAAGAAGCAAAACATGGTCGTCCGTATATTCCTTGGGCTGCTCGTCCTTACGATTTACCACAAGCCGATATTCCTGCATTTCCCGGTGCCGAAGGTGGTGGAAAATTTAGTAACGGTGGTCGTGGAGGTAAAGTAATTGTGGTTACCAATTTAAACGACAATGGCCCAGGCAGTTTACGTTGGGCTTGTGAACAAGGTGGAGCAAGAATTATTGTTTTCAACGTGTCTGGTATTATACGTATCAACTCTCCATTAATTATAAGAGCTCCTTATATAACCATTGCTGGTCAAACAGCACCTGGCGATGGTGTGTGTGTGGCAGGAGAAAGTGTATGGATAAATACACATGATGTAATTATTCGTTACATGCGTTTTCGTCGTGGAGAAACCAATGTTGGTCGTAGAGATGATGCCATTGGTGGTAATCCTGTTGGAAATATAATGATAGACCATGTTTCGGCAAGTTGGGGATTAGATGAAAATATGAGTATGTATCGCCACATGTACAACGACAGTACACCTATGAAAAATGGTGAACTAAAATTAGGTACAGTAAACATTACTATTCAAAACTCTATTTTCTCTGAATGTTTAGATACTTATAACCAT
>CALRLF020000134.1:0-7439 GCA_943368475.1 Allobosea thiooxidans | reverse complement strand
ATTTTTATAAAGAGAAAAAATTAAATATGGCACTCGTAAGTGTCCCATATAATGTAAATATTCCTTATGCAGTATTAGAAACCTCAGGATATGAAGTTTCTTCATTTTTGGAAAAGCCAAAATATACATATTATTCAAATGGGGGTATTTATATATTAAAATTTGAATTAAAAAATTTGTTTACCAAAGGGACATTTTTTAATGCCACTGACTTAATGGATTTAATTATAAAAAGAGAAGATTTAAGACTGGGTCATTTTCCATTATTGAGCTATTGGTTAGATATTGGTAAACATAATGATTTGATAAAAGCGCAAGAAGATATAAAGCATATAAACCTTTAAGAAATGGAAAAAAAAAATGTTATTGCAATCATTCCTGCTCGTGGAGGGTCTAAAGGGATTAAAAATAAAAATTTAAGAAATTTAGCAGGTAAACCATTGATTAAACATTCTATTGATTACGCAAAGCAATCTAAATTAATTGATAGAATAATTGTTTCAACAGATAGTGAGAATATTAAGAATTTTGCTTTAGCAGAAGATGTATTTGCATTTGAAAGGCCCAATGATATTTCAGGTGATAAAGCTCTAGTGATAGATGCAATTAGGCATGTATTGAGTGAGTTAGAGGAGAAAGAGAAATATCGTGTAGATATTATTGTCTTGCTAGAATGTACCTCACCTATTAAAAGTGTTGACGAAATTGATCAAGCCATTAATATTCTAATTGATGAAAAGGCGGATTCTGTTGCTACTTTTAAAGAAACCGCTATTTCGCCTAATCGGTTTTGGAAAATTGAAAACGATTTAGTTGCTCCGTTTATTAATGGAGCAAACCCTTTTTTGCCAAGGCAAATGCAACCAGTTGGATATGAATTGTCAGGTCAGATTTATGCATTAACAGCAAGTATTTTAAATTTAAATCCAAATTCAATTTCCATTTTGTTAGGTAAAGTACACCCCATAATTACAAAAACTGAGGTTATTGATATAGATAATGAAATTGATTTATTAATTGCTGAAAAAATATTTGAATATAATAAAATGTAAATTATGAGATCATTTAGTGATTTGTTTAATCTGAATCAAAAAGTTGTATTAGTAATTGGTGGTGCAGGGTATTTGGGTTCTGCTATTTGTGAAACTATGGCAGAGCTTGGAGCTTCAGTAATTATTACATCGAGAAATGGCCAGAAATGTGTGGAATATGCAGAAGAATTATCTTCCAAATTTGGTATCCAAGCTAAGGGTTATGCTGTAGATATAATGAATATTGAAAGCTTAGAAAATTTGATTGAAAATGTTAAAAATGATTTTGGACGATTGGATGTTTTAATTAATAATGCATGGTCCGGAAAGAAAAATTCTTTTGAATCTATTTCTTTTGAAGACTGGAATTACGATATTAATATGTGTTTAAATGCTGTTTTTTATACCGTAAAAATTGCTGTTCCATTGCTAAAAGAGAGCAAAGGGGTAATTATCAATACTGCATCTATGTACGGTCATGTTGCTCCAGATTATAGAATATACGATGGAATACAATTTGCTAATCCTCCAAGCTATGGTGCTGCAAAGGCAGGGGTTTTGCAATTGACAAAATATTTAGCTAGTTTTCTTTCTCCACATCAAATTAGAGTAAATGCAGTTAGCCCAGGGCCTTTTCCTTTTCCGGAGACGTTGAAAAATATACCTTTTAAAACTAATTTGGAGAATAAAAATATTTTGGGAAGAGTTGGTGAACCAGATGATTTAAAAGGTGCTTATGCTCTTTTAGCTACAGATGCTTCAAAATACATGACAGGGCAAAATATTTGTGTAGATGGAGGTTGGGCAGCATGGTAAAATCCAGAATAAAATTAAATTTTTCAAATGATTAATGTTGGAATTATTGGTTTAAATGAGGGAAATGGACATCCAATTTCATTTTCGTGTATTATTAATGGGTACGATGATGTAGAATTAAAAAATACAGGGTGGGATGTTATATACAATTACATAAGAATCCAGAATAAAGCTGATTTTGGATTTGAAAATGTAAAAGTTTCTCATATATGGACTCAAGATAAAAAGCAGAGTATTCAAATTGCTAAAGCTGCTTTTATACCAAACATTGTTGATGATTATTTAGAAATGTTAGGTGAAGTTGACGCTTTAATAATTGCTAGAGATGATTATGAAAATCACTTATTATTTGCTAAACCTTTTTTAGATGCTGGTTGCTTTGTTTTTATTGACAAGCCACTGTCACTTAATTTAGAAGAATTGGACTATTTTAAACCATTTATTTTAAACTCAAAATTAATGTCTTGTAGCGGGATGAGATTTGCGGGTGAATTAGATGGAATAAGATCTAATTTTCAGGGTTTAGGAAAAATTAAACTTATACGTGGAGCAGTTCTAAACAATATGAATAAATATGGTATTCATATGATAGAATCAATTTACAGTTTTATAAATACAAAGGCTTTAACTGTTATTGCAATTGATTCTAGTCATGAAAGTCTGGTCATTACTAACGAAGATGGATCGCTTGTTCAAATTGATTCCTTAGGGGCTACAACTAAAGTTTTTCAATTAGATTTTTTTGGTGAAAAAGGAAGATTTCATGCTGAGTTAAATAATAATTTTGTTGCATTTAGAAGAACATTATTTGGATTTACGGAAATGATTAAAACTGGCAAGCCAGTAATCGATTTTGATGATACATTCGCGATTTTAAAAATTCTAATTGCATATAATATATCAAAAAATGAAAAACGAAAAGTTCATCTAAACGAAATTTATGTCTAAACTTTTAGGTAAAGTTATTATTGTCACAGGAGGGGCTGGATTAATTGGAAATTCAATTATTGAGAGACTAAAAAAAGAAGGAGGCATCATTATAAATGCCGAAATATCTCTAGATACAAACTATGTTGAAAATATTTTTCATTGTGACATATCATCTAAAACATCCATTGATGAATTAGTTGAATTTGTAATCAGTAAATATGGGAAAATAGATGGACTTGTCAATAATGCTTATCCCAGAACAAATGATTGGGGGTGTAAGTTTGAAGATATTCCTTATGAGTCATGGAGGCAAAATGTAGACATGCAATTAAATAGCACTTTTTATCTTTCCCAAGCTGTTTTGAAATATATGAAAAAGGCAAACTATGGTTCTATAGTGAATATTGCATCGATTTATGGGGTTGTTGGTAATGATTTTACTTTATATGAAGGATTTGGGGGAACATCTCCAGCGGCATATTCTGCAATAAAAGGTGGAGTTATAAATTTTTCAAGATATTTGGCTTCATATTATGGGAAATATAATGTAAGAGTAAATTGCGTATCCCCTGGTGGAATTATTGACACAAAAAACCAAAATCCATTGTTTATAGAAAAATATGAAGAGAAATCTCCATTAAAAAGAATGGGTAAACCAGAAGAAATTGCACCATCTGTCTCTTTTTTATTATCTGATGATGCTTCATTTATAACCGGACATAATTTAATGGTAGATGGAGGTTGGACGGCTATTTAAATTAAAATTCAAAATATGAGTAAATATATTCGAGTAATACCAAGATTAGATATTAAAGGCCCTAATCTAGTAAAAGGAATACATCTTGAGGGCTTACGTGTTATGGGTAAGCCAGAGGAATTTGCAAAATACTATTATGATACTGGGGCAGATGAACTTCTATTAATGGATGTTGTAGCCAGTTTATATGGAAGAAATAGTATTCATGAAATTATAACAAAAACTGCGAAATCAATTTTCATTCCAATTACAGTCGGAGGCGGACTTAGAAGTCTAGAAGATATTAAACAGGTTTTGAGAGCAGGAGCTGATAAAGTCTGTTTGAATACTGCAGCAATTGGAAATCCTAATATAATAAAAGAGGCATCTTTAAGATTTGGATCTTCTACAATTGTAGTTGCAATTGAGGCAATCAAACATCCAGATGGAAAATATTATGCATACACTGATAATGGAAGAGAGTATACAGGAAAGGAGGTTTTTCAATGGGCCTCTCAGGTGCAAGATTTAGGAGCTGGTGAAATTATTATAACATCTGTTGATTTTGAAGGAACTGGTAAAGGGTTTGATATTAGCTTAATTTCTCAAATGTCAAAGATGTTAAGTATACCAGTAATTGCACATGGGGGAGCTGGAAAAGTAGAGGATATTTCATTAATGTTGAAAGACTCTGATGTTGATGCAGTTTCAATAGCATCAATACTACATTATAATTATGTAGAAAACAATCTTACAGGTTCAGCTAATTCAAAAGAAGGAAATGTTGAGTTTCTAAAAAGTAAAAAGAGTTTTTCAACTTTTAAAACTTCAACTATAAGCCAAATCAAAGAAAATCTAAACAATCATGGAATACTCTGCAGAATTTAAGAATAAAAAAGTTGTAATACTCGATTATCAGTTAGGAAATTTATTTAGTGTAAAACAAGCCTGTGATGTTGTTGGAATGCACTCAAAAGTATCTTCTGATAAAAATGAAATTGCCGATGCCGATGCAATAATCTTACCAGGGGTTGGCGCTTTTAAAGAAGCTATGTATAATTTAAAAGATCTAGATATAATTGAACCCTTAAAAGATTTTGTTGAAAGTGGAAAACCTTTATTTGGAATATGCTTAGGGTTACAGTTGCTTTTTACAGAAAGTGAAGAATTTGGTAGTAATGGGGGGTTAAATTTTATATCTGGTAGCATAAAAAAATTTACAAATGCACCAACTTTAAATATCAATGCAAAAGTTCCTCATATAGGTTGGAATACTATTAAAGATTCAAATAATGCGTTCGGGAAAACAGCTTTGAAGGATATTTCGAATAATGAGTTTATGTATTTTGTACATTCTTATTATGTAAATGCTGCTGATGAAAATGTAGTGTTGTCTAGAACAACATATGAAGGGGTTGATTTTTGTTCCTCAATAACGAATAATTCAAATATATTTGCTACACAATTTCACCCAGAAAAGAGTGGAATGAAAGGCGTTTCTATATATAAAAATTGGGCTTCAATTAATAATTTAATCTAAATACACTAAATAAAAATTAAATGAGTCAGAAAAAGGTAGCTTTTTACGGACTTCCTGAAGAAGTAAAGTTTTGCAAACGTTGTGTAATGTCAAATCAAAAGCCAAATTCTGCTCAGGAATTTAAGCACAAGCTTGACGACAAAAAATCGACTTTGGATGTTGGGGAAGACGGAATTTGTAGTGCTTGTAGGATTGCTGAGTTAAAAGAGGGAATTAATTGGGAACAAAGAGAAGCAGAGTTGCATAAGCTATTAGATAAGCATAGGAAAAGTGACGGATCTTATGATTGTTTAATTCCTGGCTCAGGAGGTAAGGATAGTGCTTATCAAGCCCACGTTTTAAAATATAAATATGGGATGAATCCATTAACTGTTACATGGCCTCCAATTATGTACACTGATTACGGGTACGAAAATTTTAAGCAGTGGTTGGATATTGGAGGGTTTGATAATATCAGTTATAATAGGAATGGACGAGTTTTAAAGCTATTGACAAAATTGTCAATAGAAAATTTATTACATCCTTTTCAGACTTTTATCCTTGGGCAAATGAATATGGCGCCCAAATTGGCAGCTAATTTTGGAATTAATTTAATTTTCTATGGTGAAAATCCAACCGAATATGGAAATAATATAGCAGAAGATTCAACTTCCTTAAAGAGTAAGTCATATTTTTCAATGGATAAAATCGACGATATCTATCTTGGGGGAGTATCTGTAAGAGAATTAAAAGAAAAATATAATATAACTCATAATGATTTGATTCCATATTTGCCAATAAAATCGGCTGAATTGGATAAAGTTGATATTCAAGTCCACTATTTAGGGTATTATTTAAAATGGACACCACAAGAAGTTTATTACTATGCGGTAGAGAATACAGGCTTCAAAGCACGTCCATTTAGGTCACAAGGAACTTACAGTAAATATAGTAGTATCGATGATAAAATAGATGATTTGCACTATTATACAACCTTTGTAAAATTTGGATTAGGAAGAGCAACTTATGATGCGTCACAAGAAATTAGAAATAAGCATTTGACAAGAGAAGAAGGTCAAGAACTTGTAAAGAGATTTGACGGAGAGTTCCCTGATAGGTATTTTGATGAGGTAATGGAATATTTAGATATAAACCCAGATTTTTTCAAAGGAGAGCTTTTGGATAGGTTTAGATCACCACATTTATGGGGTAAGGATTCTTCTGGAAATTGGAAATTGAGACATAACGTTTGGGGGGGAGGATTGGATGATTAACTATTTTCCTTTCTTTTTTAAGGAGTTTATTTTAGAAATATTAAAGACCATATACAAGTATGGTCTTTAATATTTCTAAAGTTTTTGATTTGATTTTTAATAAAATTAACTCAAATAAGAATTTTTTTGTTTTTAGTTTATTGAAATATGTCGAATATTTAATAAACGCGTATCTGTTTTTTAGTATTGCCAGAATTGTTAGCCCTGTTGTATATGGAGGTGCTTCCTCTTCTTTTTTATTAATAACTTATTCTTCATTTATAGTTTTAGGAGTAAACCAAGTTCTTGTTAAATGGTATGCAAAAACACAGTCTCAATCATTTAAAATATTTTTAATACGATATTCTTTATTGTATAATTCAATTTTTTCAATTCTTCTTTTTCTTTTAGTTTTTTGGTTATCTGATTCAAAATACGCGTTTTCCTTAAGTATTATTTGCTCTTTAAGATTATTGGTAGAATGTATAATAACAATAATGAGAGTAAAGAATAAGCCTTTATTTATAAATGCAATCTATATTTTTATCTCTGTTTCATTTTTAGCATTGTACTATTTGAAGGTAGACAACATGAGCACATTTTTTGCGGCATGGTCTTTCAGTATTGCAGCAGGGTTGATTTTTGCGATTTTGTTATATTATTTTTGGGGAATTGATAAATCGACGAGTTCCTTAAATCACACAAGAAAATTATTTTTAATCTATAATAAGGAATTATTTAAGGATGGATTGAATTTGACAATAATTTCTGTTATTAGTACAATACTTCTTTCAATTGATAGAATTTATTTTATCAATATTTACAAATTACCGAAGTACTTACTAGGTAATATTCAGCTTGCAGATAATATTTCAAACGTGGTAAGCTTAGGGTTTGGTTCAATTTTATTTATTATAACACCAAAAATTATAACTGCAATTTATGAGAATAAAATAGATCCTCATAGCTTCTACAGAAAAGGGTATTTTTTTCTACTCTTGTCATTCGCATTTATTTTCGTAGCCTATTTTCCTTTATTTTGGTTGGTTAAGCTTTTTTTTCCTTCATATTCAATGATTGCTTACCCACTGTTTTTATATTTAGTATTAAAGTTTTTGAATTTAGGTTTATTTATACCTAGTGTTTTGAGCATG
>CALRLF020000133.1:0-7543 GCA_943368475.1 Allobosea thiooxidans | reverse complement strand
ATTCTAAACGCCCAAATGACGTGTGGCGTCCATTTTTATAAAAAAGGTTATTTAATGCTTTATTATTATTATCTAATTTCACATTTATAACTCTCTTTAAATTTCTTAGATTACTTATTCCTTTAGTAAAACTATCAATAATAATATTCTCAATTAGGTCCTCTTGATATCTTCCAAAATGCCTTATAAAATCAACGTTATCGTTAGATGGAATCATTTTGTTCAAAATGTCGCCAATATGCTCCCTTAGAATTTCTCTATTATTAAAAAAGAAAATATTCTTAGAGTAAAACTTATCTATGTACCCATTAAAATCTGCAGAGATACCATACTTAGATGCAAACAAACTCTTAAGGTTAGTAAAGTCAAAGACTAATATAATTTTATCAAATCCGAATTTATTTAATTTCCCATGTTTTAAGAATAATTCTTCATCGAAATGAGCAGAGAAAAGATTTAATATTCTAAAAATATGTTCAGGATCCAACCTATCAATATCATCGATTACTAAAATACTTTCTTTTTTAGTTGCAGTTGTAGTTCTTTTTAGAATGTTTTCTATAAACCTTGTTATAATGTCGTTTTCAAATAAACCACTTTCACTATTTTCTAATTTCAACAAAAAGTCATGAAAAGTATCGGCCTCATTGATTTCTTTTAATTTCCCATCAAAAATTTCTTTAATTCTCCTAAGGTTATTAATTACTTCTTCAAAATTGGAGTTACCTACTAAATCAAATCCTGAGATTAGTGATTTAAAAATGTTTTCAATCTCATTTTTATTAATTAAGTATGGAATTGAAATATCATCATCAACTACTATTATATGTTTTTTTCTAAGTATTTCATATATTAAATCATATTTTATATACTTTAGAATATCCTCGTTCGATGAAATAATATAGTTTACTGGGGCTAGCCTAAAAAACTCATATTGGGATTCTCTTTCCTCAAAAAAATATTTTAAAAATGTTGTTTTCCCAGAACCAAATTGACCAGACAAAATAATTCTATTGTTATTGTCAATTTTGAGATGGGAATCAAAATCTCTTGATGGGAATTCAAAAAGTTCTCTAATTAATTCAGAATTGTTACTCATTTTAAAAATATTTTTACCATACCTCCTTAAAAATCACTCCTTCTTTTCCAACTTTCAATTCATGTTTTACACCTACTTTTAAAGCAACATTTTCTGTTTCGTGACTTACAGGAAAATTAAAACAGATAGGAATTTTAAAATCTTTTACATGATGGTTGATGATGTTGTAAACATCCATCCCAAATGGGGTAGTGGTATCTTTCATATCACTGAACCCACCAATAATTAGCCCTTTTATATGTTTAAATAGTTCAGCTCTTTCTAATTGAATCATCATTCTGTCAACATTGTACAAATATTCGCCAACATCTTCTAAGAACAAAATTTTATGTCTGGTTTTATAGCTGGAATGAGAGCCAATTAAATGGGCAATCATGGCTAAATTTCCACCAATTAAATCGCCTTCGGCTGTTCCTGTTTTATTGAATATATGGGTTGCACAAGTGTAGTTGCTTTCAATTCCACTCAACGCATTTTTTAAAGAAATTACATAGTCATTTTTATAGCCTTCGCCATTAAAAGCAGCAGCCATAGGAGCATGCAATGTGGCAATTTGAAAATGCTGATAAATATGGGCATGTAAAACAGTAATATCACTAAAACCAACTATCCACTTTGGATGTTTTTTAAATTTTTGAAAATCCAACTTATCAATAATTCTGCTTAAGCCATAACCACCTCTGGCACATAAAATTGCCTTTACACTACTATCATCTAACATTTTTTGTAAGTCTTGTGTACGCTGCTTGTCGTTTCCACTAAAATAATGAAATTGATTGCCTAGCGTATTGCCCACTTTTACTTTATACCCCCAGTTTTCTAAAGTGTTAATACAAGTTGCAGCATTTTCTGTAGGCATAAAACCACTTGGGCAAACTATACCAATAGTGTCACCTTTTTTTAAATAAGGAGGAATCGTAATCATACAACAATATTAGCCAATAAAATGGTTGTTTATCGTTTGTTCTCTAAGATGGTGAACATTGTATCCTGCAACATTTTAGAAGGAGCAGTTGGTGCAGGTGCATTGGGTATAAACTTTTCAAATAAGGTTACATTTTTAGTACTCACATTAAAATCGTAATGAACCCCCATTTTAAGAGCATAATTAAATGGTATATGCCCTGACGGAAAATTGAAACAAACAGGATAGCTATACTCTTTTACTTTATCGAATATAATTTCTTCAACACTTGCAGGAAAAGGTTCTTCTTCCTTGTTTTTTGTAGCTGTAAATTGTCCTACCACTAGACCTGCAAGGTTGGCTAATTTACCACTCCTTTTAAGATTCATCAACATTCTATCAATCGTGTATTTATATTCACTTACATCTTCGATAAATAAAATTTTTCCATTGGTATTTATATCACTTGGGCTACCAGCACAGGCTTGTAGTAAACTTAAGTTTCCACCTATTAATTTCCCTGTTGCATAGCCTTCTCTGTTCATATAATGCCCAGCAACACTGTATTCTATTCGATTACCAAATAAAATATCGTGTAAAGTATTTGCAGAGATATCTTTAGGATGATCACCAAAACCAGTAATCATATCACCATGTATAGTGGGTATTTCAAAGTTAGCATGAACATGTAAGTGAACAGTTGTAATATCACTGTAACCAATTAACCATTTGGGTTTCAATAAAAAATTATCCCATACAATTTTATCAATCATACGCATGGTGCCATAACCACCCTTTGCAAAAAAAATGGCTTTAATATTGTCGTCATCCAGCATGGTTTGAAAATCCATAGCACGTTCTAAATCGGTGCCTGCAAAACGTTGCCAATGCTTGCCAATAGTATTCCCAAGTTGAACATTTAAACCCCAACTTTTAATTGCTTTAATACCAGTGAGTTTATTAAATTCTGTTGGACTTGCTGGGCATGTAATGCCTATGGTGTCTCCTAGTTTTAAATTTGGTGGAAATATATTAGGTTGTATAAAATCAGGAAGCTCTTTTTTGCTTTTTGCATCAGCAAAAAAACTGGTAGCAACTGCTGCAGGAAAAATGGTGTTTAAAAAATGCTTTCTGTTCATACGTGTCAGGTTGTCGAAACTATTCAATACAATCTACAATACAATACCACGAAATGGGTATTTTTAGGCACTTTTAGCACATTTATTGCTATTTAAGTGGCTTAATTTTCGATTGCTTATTTTTGCCAACCTTTTTGCTGCACAAAGATTTGTAGTTGAAGCCGATAACTATCGGCTGTGCGATACTTCGACTACGCTCAGTACAGGCTAAACAGGCGATGAATAAAGAACAAAAAGCTTAGAACAAAAAATGAATCAACCGAAAAGATATTTAGTTACCAGTGCATTGCCTTATGCCAATGGTTTAAAACATATTGGGCATTTGGCTGGAGCCTATATTCCTGCAGATATTTATGTGCGTTATTTAAAAGCTCAAAAACGTGATGTAGTTTTTGTTTGTGGAAGTGATGAACATGGAACAGCTATTCCTATTCAGGCAATGAAAGAAGGAACAACTGCACAAGCTATTATCGATAAATATCACCCAATTATTGAACAAAATTTTAAAGATTTAGGAATTGCGTTTGATATTTATCACAGAACATCTTCTCCATTACATCATGAAACTGCACAAGAGTTTTTTACTGTGCTAAACAATAATGGTGACTTAGAAATTAAAGAAACTGAACAGTATTACGACGAAGCAACTAACACGTTTTTAGCTGATCGTTTTATAAAGGGTACTTGCCCAAATTGTGGCTATGATAACGCATTTGGCGATCAGTGTGAACGTTGTGGTAAGAGTTTAAGTCCTGAAGAATTAATCAATCCTGTTTCTACTTTAAGTGGAAATGCACCAATAAAGAAGTCAACCAAGCATTGGTATTTGCCTTTAAATAAGCATGAAGATTTTTTACGTGAATGGGTGTTGAAAGGCCATAAAGATGATTGGCGACCCAATGTAGTTGGACAAATTAAAAGTTGGGTAGACGGAGGTCTGCAACCAAGAGCAGTAACCAGAGATTTGGATTGGGGGATACGCCTCCCCATCCCCTCCAAAGGAGGGGTTTTAGACGATGAGGAAGCTGAAAATGATTATAGGTATCAAACAGCAGATCCTTTAGTTTACAAGTTACTCAAAGAATTTATAGCTGAGCATAGAAGTAACCCAACAGAAGCTGAAAAAGCTCTTTGGGAAATGTTGAGGGATAAAAAGTTAGGGTATAAATTTAGAAAGCAGCATATTATAGGAAACTTTATCGCTGATTTTGTTTGCTTGAGACAAAAATTAATTGTCGAAGTCGATGGTTCAATTCATCAGTTGCCAGATAATATAATTAATGATGAGCTACGCACAAAAGAATTGAATAACCTAGGTTTTGAAGTAATTAGATTTACTAATGATGAAGTGTTATTCGAAACAAAAAAGGTATTAACAGTTATATCTGAAAAGTTGAACCAGCTTGCTTTAAATAAACCTGTTTCTCAGAACCCTCCTTTGGAGGGCAGGGAGGCTGGTAAAGTTCTCTACGTTTGGTTCGATGCACCCATTGGTTACATTAGTGCAACTAAACAATGGGCATTGAATAATGGAAAAGATTGGAAGCCTTATTGGTACGATGCAGATACACAATTGGTACATTTTATTGGCAAGGACAATATTGTGTTTCATGCATTGATATTTCCTATCATGCTGAAATTGCACGGCAATATTTTACCTGATAACGTGCCAAGTAATGAGTTCATGAATTTAGAAGGTGATAAAATGAGTACGAGCCGTGGATGGAGCATTGAAATGGATGATTATATTAATGATTGGATTAAGCAGGAAAATGGTGGTGAAAGTATGGCCGATGTGTTGCGTTACTATTTAACTGCTATTGCTCCCGAAACTAAAGACAGTGAGTTTACTTGGAAGGGTTTTCAAGATGCCAACAACAGTGAATTGGTAAGCGTTTTTGGAAATTATGTAAATAGAACTTTTGTATTGATGCATAAGCTATGCGGAGGGAAAGTGCCATTTTTTCACAATGATTTAATTGATGATACTGATAAGCAACTAATAGTTGACATTGCAGCCACAAAAATAAAAGTGGAAACTTTATTAGAGGGTTATAAGTTTAGAGATGCACAATTTGAAGTAATTGATTTGGCACGTAAAGCCAATCAGTACATGCAGAAGAAAGAGCCTTGGATTGTTGCTAAACAGTTGGCTGAAAATCCTGAAGCTCAAAAATTAATTGATAATTGTTTACACCTATGTTTACAATTAACCGCCAACTTAGCTATTTTAATCAATCCATTTTTACCATTTACTGCTAAGAAAATGTGTTACATGATGAAGGTGGTAGATAAAATATTGGATTGGCAAAATGCAGGTACTGTGAATTTATTAAAAGCTGGTTATAGTTTGCGTGAACCACAGTTGTTGTTCAGGAAGATTGAAAATGAAGAAATTGAAATGCAAGTTGAAAAACTAAAACAGAAAGCCTCCCTAAATCCCTCCAAAGGAGGAACTTTAGAATCTTTAAATTCAAAAGTTATTACAAATGCTGAAGCTGTTTATCATAACCCTCCTTTGGAGGGCAGGGAGGCTATCAAATCAGAAATTCAATTTGATGATTTCTCTAAAATTGATTTACGCATTGGCACAATATTGTCTGCTGAAAAGGTAGAAAAAGCAGATAAATTATTGAAATTGGAAGTTGATTTAGGCTTTGAAAAAAGAACGATTGTTTCAGGCATCGCTCTCCATTTTAAGCCAGAAGAAATCGTAGGCAAACAAGTTACTGTTGTATGTAATCTAGCTCCCAGAAAAATGAGGGGTATTGAAAGTAACGGAATGATTTTAATGGCAGAGGATAAATCTGGTAAACTGCATT
This sequence comes from Allobosea thiooxidans, assembly GCA_943368475.1. GTDB lineage: Bacteria > Bacteroidota > Bacteroidia > Chitinophagales > Chitinophagaceae > UBA1930. Next base: position 1,579 of record CALRLF020000133.1, on the reverse strand, counting down.
TTGTAAATCCCGATTCAGTAATTGATGCTGGAAGTACGGTGAGTTAATTTATTAATTGTACTACATATTGTTTAAACAAACACTGTCTTACCTTAAAGACAGCGTTTCGTTTTGCATAACTATCTGAATAAATCTGTATTTTCATCACATAAATAAGAGCTTATGAAAGGTTGGTCTACTCGTTTATATTTTTTACTTGTTTTGCTTGTTTGTGGGGGAACTGCATGTGAATGTATCAATCCAAAAAATAATAAATTCAAATCAAAAAATGAGGAGGAAGGTGGCATTCCTTTACGTGACAGAATGGATTTGGCTTGGAAACAAGAAAACGAAATGACACAAGATCCTGCATTGGGCTATGTACCAACAGAAAGGCTTTTAGCTGCTTGGGAATATGCAAAGAGAAATATTGCTAGCAGAAGTAACGCTGCAATTGCAAATATGAATTGGACAGAACTAGGACCTAAAAATTGTGGTGGTCGTAGCCGAGCTATTTGCATAGATTTGAATGACGCAACTGGTAAAACAGTTTTTGTTGGTAGTGTTGGTGGCGGTTTATGGAAAACAACTGATATTACACAAGCTGCACCTAACTGGCAGCCCATTAATGAATTTTTTGGCAATATTGCTATTACTTCAATTGTACAAGACCCATTCAATTCACAAAACATATATTTTTCGACAGGGGAAGGTTATGGCAATAGCGATGCAATCAGGGGCTTGGGAGTTTGGAAAAGTACAGATGGTGGAATTACATGGAATCAGTTAAGTGCAACTAATAACAGTAGTTTTTATTATTGTCAAAAAGTATTTGTAAATAATTCAGGTGTATTATTTGTTTGTACCAATAGCGGATTATACAGAAGTAGTAATGGTGGAACAAGCTTTACCAAAGTATTAGGAACTGGATTAGGAGTTGTTGGTGCATTGAGTAACACAAGTTATGATATTGAATCAACAGAGAGTGATTTGTATGCAAGTTTATCAGGCACTGTTCATAAATCAACAGATGGGGGTGTTACCTGGGGCAGTGCTCTCACACTAGGCATTTCAGCTAGTCGTCTTGAAATAGCTACATCCTCAAGTAACAATAATTATGTGTATGTTTTAGCTGCTAGTGGTAGCGTTGTAGCAGGTGTTTTACAAAGCACAGATGCAGGAGCAACTTTCACGTTAAAAACTGAGCCAGTAGATGCTGATACAGGAATTCCGTCAACTGATTTTTCAAGAGGTCAGGCCTGGTACGATTTAACCATAGCAGTAGATCCAAATAATGTGAACAGTGTTTTTGTAGGAGCTGTAGATTTATTTAAATCTTCCAATGGTGGTAATACGTGGCAACAAATTAGTCATTGGTATGGAGGTTTTGGTTTTCAAGATGTGCATGCCGATCAGCACAATATCATATTTAATCCAGGTAGTTCTTCAATTGCCTATTTTTTAAATGATGGAGCCATTTATCGTACAACGAATGCCAATGCCACAATCCCTAATTTAGATTCAAAAGAACTAAATTATAATACAACACAGTTTTACAGTTGTGCAATTAATCCAACAGCAGGTTCTTATGAATTTCTTG
>CALRLF020000132.1:0-7786 GCA_943368475.1 Allobosea thiooxidans | reverse complement strand
AACAAATTGCTGATTTGCAACGTCTGCTTTATAGGTGTTTTTACAGCCCTTTTTCCTTTGGCAATGATAATAATGATAAATACCACCATTACCCCTAGAACCGCTCCCTGTCATTGGTTTTTGACATATTGGACAGTATAAATTTCCTACGAGTGGGAGAGCTAAATTGGAAGTTAATCCTTTGTATGTTTTCTTTTTACCATTTAGTATTAGTTGAACCTTATCAAAAGTTTCATGCTCAACAATTGGCAAGTGTTGACCAAATATAATTTCTTCGGTTTCTTCTTTAAAGGCTGGCACTTTAATTTTTCCAATGTAAACAACGTTTTTAAGCATATTTAAAAACGGTTGCTTGCTTAGACGCATCCCACTATCTATAAATTTTCTTCTAACCTCTTCAGCACTATACAATCCGGTAGCCATAAATTCAAAACAGTTTTTAACTACCTCTGCCTCTTTTTCATTTACTTCAATAAGTTTAGCTAAACGATTATTAGTGTACCCAAAAGGTGCTTTCCATAACCATCTTCCTTGTTTTAATGCTTGTCGATTTCCAGCCTTTGTTCTATGGGAAAGGCGATCATTTTCAACTTGTGGAGCAGTAATATACATTGCCAACAAGTACAAGTTTTCAGGTATTGAAAAATCAATCCACTGTTCAATTGCATTTGGTTCAATGCCTTTACTACGAAGCCGTTTTATCTCAACCGCTGTTTCTGTATATTCTCTTGAAAATCTAGACCATTGAGTAAAAATAATACCATCAACACTCTTTTTATTTTCTGAAATAAATTTGTTCAACAAGTTATATCCAGGTCTATCAAAACCTTTCCATGCAGAATAATCATCTGAAAATATTTTTACAATATTCCATCCTTTTTTTTTAGCATATAATGTCAATAATTCTAGTTGGGAAGCAAGGCTAAACCCATGCACCTTTTGATCTTCAGTGGATACCCGAACATATATTATTACGTTTTTCATTACAATTTTTTTTATAATTTTCGAATTCTAAGGATGCTAACAAATAGCATAAGGCCCTTATATTCTCAACTTGTTTAATTGTGTATTTTTGCTCTTTTTTATTTAAGATTTTTTTACATAATTCAATATTTAACACTTGTTACTGTTGCACTCTGCTCCGATATTTTCGGTCACTTCGTGGATACTTAATTATTTAATTTTACTTATTGATTTTGCTAAAGAGTCAGATTTAATTCTTTTAACAATTGTTCCACTGATTGCTTTCCCTGTCTCATTTGCATACATTAAAGTCACACTTGAAAACTGCTGCTGGGATAAATATTTTGGAATATGTTTTAAATCCTCTGGTTCAATTTTTTTTGTAAATGATGCGAGATTAAACTCCTTTTCTTCATCCAGACTAATGGTTATATTATCAAATGCATCACTTTTTATCTTATCAAATAATTCCTTCTCATGTGATAAGAGCCTAGGGTAATAGCCATTATGAATTTCAATTTTTTTATTAGACATTTTCATCCATAACTCATTCACAATTGGCAATAGAGGAATAGTAATTGTAATGTCCTCGTTGATACTAGGAGGCATGAACTCTGTCTTGTGTGAGAAGGATTCAAACTTTACATCTTTGACGGAATCAGTCAACATGCCTTCAACTAGATCCTTTGAGTATCTTGAAATAATTAATCGGAAGTCTGTATTCAGAGCAATTAAGTATGTAGTGAATAAGTCCAAAAGACTTCCATTTACAAAATGTGAAACAATGCCTAGGCTATCTGCACATAGCGCTCTTTTAATTTGATAGATATTCTCCTTTGAAAAACCATAATCCATCAGTGTACTAACAACTCTAATCCATATTACCTGCATAGCAGTTAAGGCTCTTTTTGTTTTTTCCTTTCTGTCGGTATCAAACAGAAACCCTTGTTTTTGATAGTAATTAATCATCCTAGAAGATACTTTGGTATCAGAAACCACAAAAAAAGGCTTAGTGAGCTGATGCATTACAGCTTGAAATTCATCTGTTAGTACAATGTCTAGGTACTTTTGTTCACTTACGTTCATGTAATAAAGATAGTTTCTTTTACATTCATGTAACAAATAATTCTTTTAATTATATAAATATCTTTTTGCTGAACTTGCTTTCTGATCTAAGAATAGATTAGAACAGCGACTAATCTCCCAATTACAAAATTTAGTTTGGCTTCCTTGATGAAATAGTATCCCTATGTTAAGCCAAATAGATAGTCATTTTCAGAATAGGATTAAATGCTATTATTAGTAATATTTGTCTAAATGGATTGATTTTCAGTGTTTTAGATTTTCATTACTCAATTATTCTCATTAAATACTGATCTAAAACTGCATATTTGACAGATATTGAACACCTTATTTACTGCATTTTTTTATATTGTGTATTCACCCTTTATAAGTATAAAACATATTAATTATATTTAGAGAAATCTAACATGGATAATAGCCCAGAGGTGAATTAGCTAATGGAAACCCGGAAATATGAGTAAGAAGAACTTATCTGAGAGAGACATTTGCACTAAATACATAACCCCGGCATTAATCAAATCTGGATGGGACTTACATGGTCAGATCCTTGAGGAGGTATCTTTTACAGATGGGAAAATTTACGTTCGAGGAAGACTTACAGCCAGAGGTACAAGAAAGCGTGCTGACTACATTTTATATTACAAGCCTAATATTCCTATAGCTATCATTGAAGCAAAGGATAACAACCATTCAGTAAGAGCTGGGATACAACAAGCCCTAGATTATGCGAGAATATTAGATATCCCCTGTGTATTTAGTAGCAATGGTGATGGATTCTTATTTCACGATAGAACAGAAATAGGCACTAGCATTGAATCCGAAATAAGCATTGATGAATTCCCATCACCTGTACAACTCTGGGAGAAGTATAAGAAGTACAAGGGTATTACAACAGCAGCAGCTGAAAAAATTGCCTCACAAGAGTACTATTTTGACGGCACAAACCGTAAACCAAGATACTACCAACAGATAGCTGTAAATAGGACAGTAGAGGCTATTGCAAATGGCCAGAATAGGATTTTGTTAACTATGGCAACAGGTACTGGTAAGACCTATACAGCCTTTCAAATTATTCATCGGCTATGGAAGAGTGGAGCAAAAAAACGTATCCTGTTTTTAGCAGACCGAAATGCTTTAATTGACCAGACTAGACGAAACGACTTTAAACATTTTAAGGATAAGATGACGGTGGTTAAGAATCGCCAGATAGACAAGAGCTATGAAATTTACCTAGCGCTTTACCAGGGTTTATCTGGAACAGATGAGGCTTCCAATGTTTACAAGCAATTTTCAAGAGACTTTTTTGATCTAATCGTAATTGATGAGTGCCATAGGGGAAGTGCTAAGGATGATAGCAGTTGGAGAGAGATATTAACCTACTTCCAAAATGCCACTCACATTGGTTTAACTGCTACTCCAAAAGAAACTGATACGGCAAGTAACACCGAATATTTCGGTGACCCTGTTTATACCTATTCTCTTAGACAAGGAATAGATGATGGTTTCCTAGCACCCTACCGTGTAATTAGAATAGGACTGAATATTGATTTGGAAGGATGGAGACCACCAAAAGGCTTTTTGGATAAAAGCGGCAACCCAGTAGAAGATAGAGTTTATAATAGGACTGATTTTGACCGTCATATAATAGTAGATGAAAGAACTGACCTAGTTGCTTTAAAGCTAACAGAGTTTTTAAGAGGCTATGACCGTTTTGCAAAGACTATCGTTTTTTGTGTAGATATTGACCATGCTGAAAGAATGAGAACTGCATTAGCCAGACATAACGCTGACTTGGTTGCAGAGAACTACAAATACATCATGCAGATTACTGGAGACAATGATGAGGGTAAGCGAGAATTAGACAACTTCATCAACCCAGAGGAGAAATATCCAGTGATAGCGACCACATCTGAGTTAATGACAACTGGAGTTGATGCGCAGACATGTAAAGTAATTGTTCTTGATTCTAATATAAACTCAATGACCAAGTTCAAACAAATTATAGGACGTGGAACTAGAATCAATGAGGAATACGGTAAGATGTACTTTACCATATTAGATTTCAGAAATGCAACTGATTTATTTGCTGATCCTGCATTTGATGGGGACCCTATTAGAATAAAACCTGTTGGACAGGATACAGACCTTGGTGACATTATTGAGGAAGAGGAAGACCAAACTGAGCCGATCATTGATATTGAGACAGGAACTGAAATAAACATGACTCCACCAGGGATTCGTTACCCTGAACCCAATTTGCCAGAAACAGAAGCAAATGACCGAAGAGAGAAAGTGTATGTAAATGGTGTTGACGTAACTGTATTAATAAGTCGTGAATTATATTTTGATCAACATGGCAGGCCAATCACTACAAGTTTAAAAGACCATACCAAAGAAATTATTAAAGAACAGTTTGCCTCATTAGATGATTTCCTTACCAAATGGAAAAATTCAGACCGCAAAGAGGCAATTATTGCTGAACTCATTGACCAAGGCGTTATGGTTGAAGCCTTGTATGAAGCAGTAGACAAGCAAGTAGATTTGTTTGATTTGATTTGCCACGTTGCGTATGACCAACCGCCAAAGACTAGGAAAGAAAGGGCCAACAATGTGAAGAAGCGAAACTACTTTACAAAATATGGTGAACAAGCTAGAAATGTTTTAGAAGCATTGTTAGACAAATATGCAGACCAAGGAATAGAAAATATGGAAAATATTCAAATTTTGACTATCCCACCAATTAGCGATTTTGGATCAGTGACAGAAATCATAAAAGTATTTGGTAGTCGTGAAGCATACGATAAAGCCATCAAAGAATTAGAAAACGAACTTTATAAAGCAGCATAATGGCATTAATTGATATTTCAGAAACTCAACTAGCATTTGGCTATTTACATTCTTATATTAATGTTAATAGGCCTAGAAGGTTTATGCTTCCATCAATTAGACAAGAAGGAGGTATGGTGAGTTTCGCTTACCCGGGAGCTGATATAATATTAAATTCAAATCACTTAATTCAATTCAAAAGACCATTTTATTTTACAACGAATGGAATTAAAGAATTTTGGAATTATTTAAAACCAACTGATATTGACCCTCCATACTTTAGATTTTATATAAAAAACGATAATCCAACAAACCAACTATCAAGTTTAGTTCAGGCAACTCAAAGAGGTTTATCTGCAGAATACATTAGCCCACTATTTACAGATGATACAGAATTTTTCAATTTGATGAGAAATGACAGAAGACATCTTGAAGCTTATGCACATATCGACATTGCTCAATTCAGCGGAATGCTTGGAGCTATTGGAAATAATAATGACCACACAATTATCTATAACAAAGAAAGTGTGAATAAAGGCTTCTGTTATTGCTTTTCCGAGCCCAAAAAGATAAATGCTGAACGACTTAAAGAAAACTCAGGAATTATAAAAGAAGAACAATCTTTTGAAGCTATTGACATTATAAATATAATTCGTTCTATTTTCTTTAAAGATGAAGATTATTCAAATCAATCAAATAATGCATTACTTCAATGTCGTATTTTACAAAATAAATTATTCGTTCAGCGAAACATAATTTGGCATTTCAATTTTAAAATAAACAAATGAGTAACATAGGCGGAGTAATAAAATCAATAAGAGATATTTTTAGAAAGGACCCGGGTTTGAGTGGCGATGCTCAACGCATAGAACAATTGGGTTGGATGATTTTCTTAAAATTGTTTGACGATAAAGACAAGGAAAGAGAAATACTTGATAGAAAATATAAATCACCCATACCAACAGCATTGCAGTGGCGTAATTGGGCAGAGAATGACGAGGGAATCACAGGCGATGAACTTATTCAGTTCATCAACAACAAACTGTTTCCACAATTAAAGGAATTACCAGTTACACCAGATAACCGTTTGGGCGTTATAATTCGTAATATTTTTGATGGAACTAATAACTATATGAAAAGCGGAACTACCTTCCGCCAAGCCATTAATAAACTCAACGAGATTGATTTTAATAGTAGTAAAGAGCATCACGTTTTCAATGCCATTTACGAAGATATTTTACAAGGTCTTGCCACCAAAAAAGACACCGGCGAATTTTATACACCAAGAGCAGTAACTCAGTTTATAATTGATATGGTAAACCCGAAATTGGGTGAAATAATTATTGACCCTGCTTGTGGTACAGCGGGCTTTTTGGTTTGTGCCATTGAGCATTTGGGTAAGCAAGTAAAAAATGTTGCAGACCGCAGAACCCTACAAGAGACCATTACAGGGACTGAGTTAAAGCCTTTACCATTTATGTTGAGTGTGGTAAACCTAATAACTCATGATATTGAAGTGCCACAAATATTAAATACCGATGCACTAAGCCGTGAACTCACGTCTTTACGACAAGCAGACAAAGTTGATATTATTGTTGCTAATCCACCTTTTGGTGGTGTGGTGGGTGATGGTATGGAAACCAATTTCCCATTAAACTACCGCACTAAAGAAAGTGCCGACTTGTTTTTGATTTTGTTTATCCAATTGTTGAAAGATGGCGGTCGAGCTGGGATTGTATTGCCTGATGGCAGTTTAACTGGCGAAGGTGTAAAACAACGAGTACGACAAAAACTTTTAGAAGAATGTAATGTACATACAATTGTAAGGTTACCACAATCTGTCTTTGCGCCTTATGCAACAGTAAACACCAACCTAATATTTTTTGAAAAGGGCAAAAGGACCAAAGATATTTGGTATTACGAACACACGTTACCCGAAGGTGCAAAAGCATACAACAAAACAAAACCGATCCGTATAGAAGAATTTGATACTATAAAAAAATGGTGGAAAAAAAGAGAGGAAAGTGAAGTAAGTTGGAAAGTATCAATAGACAAAATTATTGAACGCAATTATGATTTGGATATTAAGAACCCGAATAAGGTTATTGAAGAAGTAGTTTATAATAGAAAAGACATTATTAAAAAATTGGAAATCTCATTCAAGAAATCATTAGAATTATTAAATGAATTAAAGGGCTAATTGAAATGAGTAGAGGCAGAAAACCTAAATCAGAAAATACCAATTTAAATTGGCAAGAATACTTCTATAAAAATGTTGGTATTTATATTCAATCTATAATCATTGAACTAGGGCAATTAAAAACTTTCGGTAATGATAGCGGCAAAGAACTATTGCAAGAAATAAAAAAGCTAAAGCCTACTAAAAGGGAAATAACATTACCTCAAATTAGAACCGAAGAAATTCCTTTTAAAATTCCCGAGAATTGGGTTTGGTGTAGACTTGGAGAAATTATTGAATTTACAGATAACCTAAATATTGAAACAAAATTCTCTAAGGAAACACTTATTAACTATGTTGATATTGATGCAATTGACAATAAGAATCACATAATAAGAGAAAATAAATTAAAACCTGTTTCCGAGCTTTCTTCAAGAGCAAGAAGAGTGCTAAGAAAAGGTTATATAGTATATTCATTGGTAAGACCTTACCTAAATAATATTGCTATCATTGAAGAAGAACATACCAATCATATTGGCTCAACTGGACTTGCTGTATTTAATGGCATACTAGTAAATAACAAGTATTTAAAATACATCTTGTTGTCTGATTACGTAAGACAACTATACTTATCAATGCTTTCTGGTTTTAATTCACCAACAATCACACAAGAACAGTTTAATTCAACACCAATTCCTTTGCCGCCAATATCGGAACAAAATCAAATATTGGAAT
>CALRLF020000131.1:0-7797 GCA_943368475.1 Allobosea thiooxidans | reverse complement strand
ACGTTGGCTGTAACCCATTTGGCAGCACTCAAATTCAAAATGAATAAATTATTACTGTTAACCTTTTTACTGTTTGGACAAAATTGCTTTGGACAAAAAAGTCTAAAAAAAATTAGCTTAGAAGTTTGGAAGAAAGGTTATCCAAATTTGCCATTTTGGAACAAAAATATCAGTCAACGTGGACAAAAAGGTTACATCGACACTTTTACAATACACAAAACACATTTTAGAATTATTCATAATAATAATTTATTTGACGGGGTTCTACAAGTTTATAAATACAACAAATGGATTGACAACATTAAATTTCAAAATTTAGGCAATCATAACGAGTATGACATAACCTATGATTTAAATAGAGATGGAAATAAAGATTTGATTTTTTACTGGAAATGGCATGGCGAAATTTACTTTTTTGACAAAATAAAAAATCGTTTTTCAGATACTCTCAATTGCAAAATTTTCAAAGATTGGACGACTTTAAACTCTAAGAAAAATATTTACTTTGAAAACGTATTTGGAAAATTAATTAATAGCCCAGTTCACTCGAATCTATTTACTTTTAAAAACAAAAAAAGAATTGAAATAGCATCTCTTGAAATGAATTTTGACACAACTTATGACAAAGAGAATAGTGGTAATTTGACAAAATGCAAACTTTATAAATATGGCGTAAAAAAACCAATTGAAAGGTTTAGTGTGACAAATAAAGTTGCTCCATTTGAATTTGATTTAGTAAGATATTGGAACAAAAAACTCAAAAAGATATTGGGCTACAGCCAACAAAAGGTTTTACGTCAGCAGGGCTGACGGGTCAAGCCTCTCAACTTTTGTATTTCAATTGGGCTTTTGTACTGGGCTTGACCGAACGCTATTCAGCAACAGAATGTGTTTGTAACTACATATCTTTATTCAACACCAGTTCCAAGCAGGACGACTAAAGCCGTCCTGCCAACGTAAAGCCTGGGACGTTAGCAGCAACACAATGACGACCACCAAAAAGATATTGACAATGGGAATTTTGACAGGGCTACTTGGACTATTTGGCTGTAACGGACAGATAACTTCAACAAGCAAAAAAAGCAAACCAACATTTCAAGAACAACTTGAAACTTTTAATGAACTTGGTTTTACATTTAATAAGGGTATTGACACATCTTACATTAATCGTTGGCAAGGTGGACACAAAGAATTTGAAGACCAACCTTATCATTTAATGTATCAAACACTTGGACAGACAATTGAACGAGAGCCTTGGACACCAATAACAAATAAGTGTTGGGATTTTGACCTTGAGGCAATTGAAGACCACGGTGCGTATGTTGATATAATGAAGAACGTTTCAAGAATTACAAATGGCGACTTGGTGTTTGAAAATCTAAAAGACTATGTTGACATCGAAGAAAAAAAAGCTTGGGTTTCCTTTACTTGCAATGGCGACAACTACAAGTGGGACTTAAAAGTTGACGATGATTGGGCAGACGGAAATTTGTTTGACAAAGTTCAAGAGTTGGCAGACAAATACAAATTGAAAGGGAGATTTACCTTCTTTAATACAGGTGGACAGAACTTTGTTCTTGGCTATCATACCAAAGAAGAACTTGAAACTATAAAACAAAAAACAGGACTTGAAATTGTTTGGCTAAAAGCAAAAGGTCAAATCAATTAACGACAAGAAGTGCTGCTGCTAACAAAAGGTTTTACGTCAGCATGGCTGACGGGTCAAGCCTCTCAACTTTTGTATTTCAATTTAGCTTTGGTTCTTGGCTTGACCGAACGCTATTCAGCAGTAGAATTTGTTTGTAACTACATATCTTTAATCAGCTACAGTTCCAAGCAGGACGACTAAAGCCGTCCTGCCAACGTAAAGCCTGGGACGTTATATGCAACCAATTGACGTTTAAACTTTATAGTTGCTTTTACTTTTTACAATTATTCATTAATGACACTTGAAGAACAACAAGAATATCTCATATTAGAGAAAATGTTGCCAACAAAAGGAAGTAATCTGCTTTTGCACCAATACTTCAATTTGACAGAAAGTATAAGTGGCGACAGTGGTTCTTTTATTAAAGATAATCTTATAAAAAAAGGCTATTTACAAGAAGGTAACTTTATTAATCCAGAACTACCACTTACACTTCATATAACATCAAGAACTGAAATAAAAATATTTATTACTGATATTGGTGAAAAAGCATACTACAGTTTAAGAAAAAAGAAACGCAATGAACTTATTCAAAAAATAGCTTTTTGGATATTATTTGTAGCTTCAGTTGTTTCAGCAATATATGCAGTGCTTACATATTATGCAGACGCTTCCACCAAAAATCAAAAATCACAGACACCAACGTTAATGACAGAACCAATAAAAACAGACACAAGCAAAAAATCAATGCAGACTGTGCAACTTGATACCACCAATCAAAAGAAAAACGTTTCATATAAAATTGACACAACCAAGAAAAAATAAATACAGTTTTAAGTTTGACAAACTTTGGCTGCATATAACATGAGGTTTTGCAATAGGCTGGCACGACAGAACGCAATACCAAACTTTAGTACAAATCCAAACTTTTGTTCTCGGCTGACATTTAAAAATTAAGCGATAGATTGTTAATTTCATCTTTTATTTAAGAACCGAGCATTTGTTCCAAGCTGACCTATCGCTATAACCAGCCCATCGCAAAGCCCTGTTCGTTGTATGCAACTTTATAAATAAGTTGCAACAACTTTTGTAACAACGTAATAATTACAATCAGGACAGACACAACGCAATTGTTGAAAACACTTTTGTTTTTTAAAAAGCATCAAATTTTTGGCTCATTTGCATCGTAGGTTCGTGCTGGCTGTTTTAATGCAAGCTTCTCTCCTTTCATTTTAGAAAAGCTGCCTACAACAAAAGGTTTTACGTCAGCAGGGCTGACGGGTCAAGCCTCTCACTTTTGTATTTCAATTTAGCTTTGGTTCTTGGCTTGACCGAACGCTATTCAGCAACAGAATGTGTTTGTAACTACATATCTTTATTCAACACCAGCTCCAAGCAGGACGACTAAAGCCGTCCTGCCAACGTAAAGCCTGGGACGTTGTGCGTCATGCTTTCGGCTGCACTCTCACTTATTCTGACAAAAATAAATGGCAAAACAAAGACGATATTCAGGAGACGAAACTGCAGAAACATTGCAGAATTGGAAGAAAGACCAAAAGTCTGCTGAAAGACTTGCTGGGTGTGTTTTACAAATTGAGAATTATTCAGAAATAGACCCTTCACATCCACTTGGCGGACGAGACGGCAAGAAAGATTTATTATGTAAAAAAGGGAATAAGAAATATATAGTGGGTGTTTATTTTCCAAGAACACAACAAACTTATAACTCAATATCAAAAAAATTACTTCAAGACAACGCAGGTGTTGATACAAACAATGTGGACGCTCTTATATTTTTTACAAATCAACACTTAACAGTAACTGAAAAGAAGAAACTTATTGCATTAAGTAAAAACAGTTTTACTGAAATTTATCACCTCGAAAAAATTACATCAATACTAAATGCACCAGTTAGCTACGGAGTTCGACTTGAATTTCTCGACATAGAATTAAGCAAAACAGAACAATTGGCCTATTTCGCACATAAAGACAAGGAATTTACCAATCTCCAAAAGCAGCTTTTAGATTTACTCAATCATCTTAGGGAAACTGCTAAAACCGAAAATATACCTACAGAAAAAATCCAAGAATTTAAAAATACTCTAGAAGGAATTGTTGGACACAGCTCATCTTTTTTTCTATATGGAAATTCAATGATAGACCGGTTAAAGGTTCCTCTCGATGACCTTGAAGAATTTAGGAATAAACTAAGCCTGCTTACTGACACAGGTCTTTTTTGGGGTAGTTCACCACTTCAAAAACTATATGTTCCGCTTAAAGAACTTGAAGAATTTGAAAACAAATTAAACATACTTACTAATGCCGGACTTTTTTGGGGAAGCTCTCCACTTCAAAAGCTGTATGTACCAATAAAAGAACTTGAAGAATTTGAAAATAAATTGAGCCTACTGACTGGTACCGGATTTTTTGGAAGTTCCACACTTCAAAAGCTTTATGTGCCCCTAAAAGACCTTGAAGAATATAGTCTAAAACTTGACGAAGTTATCGACAAGCTCAAACAAATAGAGAAGCTTAAAATCAGAGCAAAAATTAAGTGAGACTTCATAAATTCATTAGCACGAACGCACAACATTGGGTTTGCTGCAAGGCTGGCAAGACATTGGAGCAATGGTCATTTTATCGCTGTTGTGCTTCATCTGGGCTGGACGTACATTGTTGGGCTTTTGTTTGTTAACCTGTACTTTTATATCTTTAATCAGCAGCGGTTCCGGGCGGACAAGCAATGAATTCCAGCCCTGCAGCAAGCCCTGCCCGTTGTGCGTCACCTTAGTAGACAAAGTAAATCTAAATTTTTTGAGAAGCAGAATACAATTCAAATTTGGGTTTGTTGAAAAAAAGAGGCTTAAATTAATCTGCCTTTTTGTTTTTTTTAGTTGGTTATTTTATGTCATTGGAAAACCTTTGGAGATAAGCCAAGAAAAACTAATTGAATTAAATATTACTATAAAGGATGAATGGAACTCTGGTGGAAATCGAGATCCAATCAAACTCTATTTTAAAACTAATGAGTATTCTAATGGTTTTGGAATTTATGTTGGTGGAACTTTTGGAAGATGGACAGAAGTAACAAAGACTTTAGAATCAGGCAGAAGATTATCAATAAAAATTAGGGAAGACGACACAAGAAAACTAAATTTAGCAGTAGAAACTATTCCAATATTCTATTTAAAAGACCCAAATTTTGGAATAGTATTTAATGAGAAAGACTTTGACAAAGGGGAAAGGAATTCATTTTACAGAATTGCAGGATTTTTAATTATAATTTTTATTATTGGGTTATTCAAAATATTGAAAGAGTAAAAAAGGCGAACGCACAACATATGGTTTGGCATTATTGGGGCTCGACAGAACGCAGATGAACAGTTGTAATTCTATTTAGCTTCAGTTCCAAGCAGACGGAATTCTAATCATCAACAACAATAAACATCAACAACAAACACTAATTTAGCAGTTGTTACGAGCTAGACGGAACGCAAAAGCCCCAACAACGCCAAGCCTTTTTCGTTGTGCGTAATTTTTTTATTCTAATTCAAGATTGCTAATAAAATCAGACTCTGATTAGACTATAACAATTTCCCAAACACACTTATTCTAAAACTAACTCTATGGAAAACTTCGATATTTCATATAATGAAGCTACAGTAACACACTCAAATAAATATAATCAGAACTCAGGAATTACATTTTCGTTCTTATTTATATCTAACTTCTTTCATGACGTAGTGTTTAAACTAGACGATTATGACCAAGAATTTCCAACTACTTTTAAAAACTTAAATCTTCCTCTTTATACAGGACAAAAAGTGACATTAGTATCAATAAACGATAATGTTATAGCATACATTGATAAATCGACAGACACTTTCTATTATTTGACAGATAATCTTCAACGTGATTTAGCATATGGACTTAAAATAAACTGGACAGTTATTTTGGTTTTGACATTTTCTATTTATTTATTAATGACTTCACTTTTGGAACCAGGTGACAGATATACACCACTTATTTTATTATTGCCAATTGCATTTAGGTTTTACCAAAAAGTGTCAAACTACATATTGAAGAATAAAATAAATTCACTAGTTACAACCAACTAAAACTACGCACAACAAAAGGTTTTACGTCAGCAGGGCTGACGGGTCAAGCCTCCCAACTTTTGTATTTCAATTTAGCTTTTGTACTGGGCTTGACCGAACGCTATTCAGCAATAGAATTTGTTTGTAACTACATATCTTTAATCAGCTGCAGTTCCAAGCAGGACGACTAAAGCCGTCCTGCCAACGTAAAGCCTGGGACGTTATAGGCAAGCTTATGAAGACGATTAAACTAATAGCATATTTTGTATTACTTGCTTCAGTTGTTCTTGAATTAGTTAGACTTTATAATCGAGAAATCGAAGTGAAAGAAATAAATTCAATTATAACGAATCTAAGTAGACAGCAAAACACGACTGACGACTTAAAAACAGCTATAAACTTTCATTCAGACACAACGCAAATCGACAAAATAAAACGACTGAATTTGAAGTTAGCAATCATTGAAGAAACTCAACAAACTTTAAGTAACATTCTTCAAGTAGACACAAAATCTAAATCTATTAAATTCTATCAGGCTGGAATTGCTTTTTCAACGCAAAAATTATATTTACTTGACAGTTTAAGTTCAATAAAAAAATCAAGTATTATTGATAATGCATTTAACAATATTGGCAATTTTAAAAGGACATACCACGAGGACTTAATGAAATACTTAATTGCCGACAAAGAATACAATAAAAGTATTCCTTATAAATTCATTCTGTTAATCGTTGCTTGTATTTCATCTGGTATATTAATATTTTATCGAAACGAAATTAAAGTTGACAAGAAAGCCAGCCTATAACATGGGTTTGGCGTTATGTCGGCGGACTGAAACGCAATTCTCAACTATAGAACAGCTGGCATCTGTAGTTTCAGCTTGACGGATATCGCCGAACAACAAAACTTAACTTCAACTAATTAACTTTACTAAACTTTCGTAACGGGCTGACGGTTTTTCAAATTCCGCCACAACGCCAAGCCCCGAACGTTGGGTGCAATTTGACGATTCCGAAACAAGTCCATTTTAAAATATTAACCTTTCTAAAATTAAAATTCTAAAGCGACAAACTACTTCTCACTAAATAAAAAATTATTTAAAATGTTACGTTTACTATTTATATTCTTTTCATTCTTCTTATTCTTCGTTGGTATGACAAAGAGGTCAAATGAGTGCTTTGACTATCCACAAGAAATTGAAAAACTGAATTGTCGTGACATTTACGACAATTCTCGGTGGATCCTTTTTAATTGGTTGGGTGCAAAAAAACTTGATGATATCTATTATGGACAGATGGAATTACGTTATAAAGCAATAGCTTCTGAAAATGATACCACTGTAATTTTTTTTAATTTCTATGCTCTAACAACCAATTCGACAAAAAAGAATAAATTAGAACTAGTAGCTAACGCAAGAGTTGCATTTAAACAAAGTACAAAAAAATGTATTTGGACTTTTTTATATCCATTTGAAGACTTTTCTGATGGTCTAAAACTTGGAGACAAACGATTAGAACTAACCCCAATAGACACGACAAGCAAGTTCCTAATAGCAAGAAAAAAAATAATCAATAATTGTTTTATAGAGTTAGCCAAACAACAACATGTAATTGACTGAAAAACTGCACCCAACAAAAGGTTTTACGTCAGCAGGGCTGACGGGTCAAGCCTCTCAACTTTTGTTTTTCAATTTGGCTTTTGTACTGGGCTTGACCGAACGCTATTCAGCAGTAGAATTTGTTTGTAACTACATATCTTTATTTAGCTACAGTTCCAAGCAGGACGACTAAAGCCGTCCTGCCAACGTAAAGCCTGGGACGTTGTAAGCAACTTTATAAATAAGTTGCAAGAACTTTTTGTAACAACGTAATTAGTACAATCAGGACAGACACAACGCAAAAAATTTAAACTGTTTTTTTATTCTAACAGCATCAAATTTTGGGCTCATTAGCATCGTAGGTTCGTGCTGGCTGTTTTAATGCAAGCTTCTCTCCTTTCATTTTAGAAAAGCTGCTTACAACAAAAGGTTTTACGTCAGCAGGGCTGACGGGT
>CALRLF020000130.1:0-8066 GCA_943368475.1 Allobosea thiooxidans | reverse complement strand
GCTGGTAAAAATGGGTCTGTAACAAAGTACAGCCAATAACATACCTGTAAGCATAATTGCTTTACGTCCTATTTTATCGCTTAACCAACCAAATACAACAAAGAATGGAGTTGCTAGTAATAATGCAATACCAATCCATGTATTGGTTTGTGTAGGCTCTAATCCACAGGTTTTTAATAAAAATGTTTGTGCATAAAATTGACCTGTGTACCAAACCACACCTTGCCCCATGGTTGCACCAAATAATGCTAGTAAAACCATTTTTAAATTGGTCTTGTGTCCAAAACTTTCTTTCAACGGGTTCACACTTGTTTTGCCTTCACTTTTTAGTTTGGCAAACAATGGACTTTCATTCATTTTCATTCTGATTACCACTGAAACCAATACCAATACAATGCTTAATAAAAATGGTAAACGCCAACCCCACTCAGCAAAAGCATCTTTGCTCATACTTTTTTGAATGGTGATAATTACAATCAATGAAACAAACAAACCCAATGTGGCTGTGGTTTGTATCCAACTGGTATAAAACCCACGTTTGTGTAAAGGAGCATGTTCAGCAACATAAGTAGCTGCACCACCATACTCACCACCCAATGCCAAGCCTTGTAATAAACGCAGCAATAAAATTAGATAAGGAGCTAAATGAAACGTTTCGTACGATGGAATACATCCAATTAAAAATGTAGAACCACCCATAATAACAAGGGTTAATAAAAATGTGTGTTTACGACCAATAATATCGCCCAATCGTCCAAAGAATAAAGCACCAAACGGTCGAACAATAAAACCTGCAGCAAAGGTTGCTAAGGTTGCTAAAAATGCAGTAGTTGGATTGCCGGAAGGAAAAAATTTCTCTGAGATAATAGTGGCCAAACTACCAAAAATGTAGAAATCATACCACTCGATTAAAGTGCCCACAGAAGATGCACCAATAACTTTCCAAATTCCTTTTTCAGATGACATAAGCAGTTGAGTAATTGTATTAAATAATTAATTACATAGACGCAAACAAACATTCAAGCCATGAACATACAGGATAAAAATTAATTTACAAAAATTTACAACTCATAAAAGCAACTATCCTGAACTGTTGTTTGATACTATCAAATGTTAGTTATTGTAGTAGTCATCATTTTCAATATTATTGTTTATTCCTTTAAATAATTCAACATCAATTACTCAACCATTACCATTAATTTTATTGCTTTAATAAACGTTTGCTATGAGCTATCCTTATCAAATTACTTCTTTCGAACAATACCAAGAAGATTACAAAAAAAGTGTTGAACAACCCGAAGCATTTTGGGCAAATATTGCTGAGCATTTTATCTGGCGAAAAAAATGGGACAGTGTTTTAAACTGGAATTTTAAAGAACCTAAAGTAGAATGGTTTGCTGGTGGAAAATTGAACATTACCGAAAACTGTATCGACCGTCATTTAGAAACCATGGGTGATAAACCTGCATTTATTTGGGAACCCAATAATCCAGAAGACAGGGTAAGAATTGTTACCTATAATCGTTTGCACAAACGTGTTTGTCAGGTTGCACAAATGCTTACTAATAATGGTGTAAAAAAAGGCGATAGAGTGTGTATTTATATGGGCATGATTCCTGAATTGGCATATGCTGTTTTGGGTTGTGCAAGAATTGGTGCTATACACAGTGTAATTTTTGGTGGCTTTAGTGCACAGAGTATTGCAGATAGATTGTATGATGCTGGTGCCGATTATATTATTACTTGTGATGGTGCTTTTAGAGGTGAAAAAATTATTCCTTTAAAAAGTGTAATTGATGATGCATTAATTGGCAACAGAACTATAAAAAAAGTAATTGTTTATACCCGTACACGTACTCCAGTTTCGATGTTGAAGGGAAGAGATTTATGGTGGGAAGATGAAATGGAACATGCAGAGCATCAGGTAGAAAAAGACGGCAAAGTTTCTTTTCCTGCTGTTGAAATGGATGCTGAAGATCCGTTGTTTATTTTATACACTAGTGGAAGTACAGGCAAACCAAAAGGTGTGGTGCATAGTACTGCAGGTTATATGGTTTGGACCAACTACACTTTTGTAAATGTGTTTCAATATAAACAAGGCGATGTACATTTTTGTACTGCTGATATTGGCTGGATTACAGGTCATAGTTATATTGTTTATGGACCATTGAGTGCTGGAGGAACATCGTTGATGTTTGAAGGTATTCCAACATATCCTGATGCAGGACGTTTTTGGGATATTGTAGACCGACACAAAGTAAATATTTTATACACTGCACCAACAGCTATCAGAAGCTTAATGGGCTTTGGTTTAGAGCCTTTGAAGGGTAAAGATTTATCGTCTTTAAAAATATTGGGCACTGTTGGCGAACCTATTAATGAAGAAGCATGGCATTGGTACGATGAAAATGTAGGTAAGAAAAAATGTCCAATTGTAGATACTTGGTGGCAAACAGAAACTGGTGGAACATTAATCAGCAATATAGCTGGTATTACACCTGCAAAACCAAGTTGGGCAACTTTACCAATGCCAGGTATACAACCTTTACTGGTAGATGAAAATGGTGTTGAAGTTACTGAAAAAGATGAGCATGGCATACTAAAAGGCAACCTTTGCATTAAAGCTCCTTGGCCTGGTATTTTAAGAACTACATATGGCGATCATGAACGTTGCAGAACCAATTATTTTGCTACTTATGAAAACTTATATTTTACTGGTGATGGTGCATTGAAAGATGAAAATGGTTTTTACAGAATTACTGGCCGTGTGGATGATGTATTAAATGTAAGTGGACATAGAATAGGCACAGCCGAAGTAGAAAATGCCATTAATATGCATGCTGGAGTGGTAGAAAGTGCAGTAGTTGGTTATCCACATGATGTAAAAGGACAAGGCATTTATGCCTTTGTAATCGACAACAATACACATGGCGATGATGAGTTAACTAGAAAAGATATTTTACAAACCGTTACCCGAATTATTGGCCCAATTGCAAAACCCGATAAAATACAATTTGTAAAAGGATTACCTAAAACACGTAGTGGTAAAATCATGCGTAGAATTTTGCGAAAAATAGCTGAAGGTGAAACAGAGAATTTAGGAGATATAACCACACTACTTGACCCAGGAGTTGTTGAAGAAATAAAAAATGGAAAGCTTTAGGCTTTCCATTTTTTATTAAAAAAGTATTTTAATAAGCCCTGCTTTCTAAGTATTTTGCTACTTCATGTACAGCACCATTGTCTTTTCTATCTTGTGTTAAAATAGAAACACCGTTGTAAATATTAAAATGTAATGTTAGTGAATGTCCTTTGTATTTAAAATGCCAATCAGCTGTATCACTATAATCTTGCTTACCCAAGAATTTTACTTTTAATTCCCTCAACAACATATTGGCAATGCTATTGAATTTCTTCATTCCGCAATTGTCATCAATAACAGCTTCTACTGCTCCTAATGATGTGGTTAATTGATAGCTCATAGATATTGGTTTTATTAAATAAAAGGATTGATTGGCTTGTCTAATTTACATGTATGGATTCTTTTTAGCTGCTTTAATTTCTGCCTTTTTTGCTTTTTTTATTGCTTTTGCTTCTTCTTTATTTTTTGGTTTGTAACCATCCATCAATTTCTCAGCACCTACATTATTTACACTACTTGGACAACCATTTTTATTGGCACCACCACCAAAAATATTTTTAAAAAAATTACAAGAACTTAAACTAATTGTAAGAACTGCAATGATGCATATTGTTTTAAATGGTTTCATTGTAAGTGTTTTGAGCTGTGCTAAGTTACTGCTATATGTATTTGAGAATTGCTAAATAGCTATTATGTGCTAATTCGTTTATTATCAGTACTTGTGCTTGGCAAAAAACAATCGTGTACCTAATAACGAATGTTGTAAGCAATTTATTTTGTTGCGTCGTTGTATTCTTCGAACCAACTGGAATATTTAATGTAATTATCTGCTATTCGGTTAATTTCTCCATGAAGTAAATCTTTAGAAATATCTTTTATCTTTTTAGCAGGCACACCAGCATAAATACTGCCTTCTTCCACCACTGTTCCTTCAGTTAACACTGCACCAGCAGCAACAATACTGTTGCTGTGAACTACACATCTATCCATTACAATTGAACCCATACCAATTAATACATTATCATGAATGGTACAACCATGTACCAATGCATTGTGACCAATTGAAACATTGTTGCCAATATTGGTTGGATTTTTTTGATAGGTACAATGTATAACAGCCCCATCCTGCACATTTACTTTATTACCCATTTTAATATAATGTACATCGCCACGAATAACAGCATTAAACCAAATACTACATTGGTTACCCATTACTACATCTCCTGCAATGGTTGCGTTAGGTGCAATAAAACAAGCTTCGCCAAATTGTGGAGTTTTGTCAAGAACAGTCAATATGTAAGCCATGTGTGGAGTTTAAAGTTTGAAAGTTTAAAGTTATGAACTTGGTTAAATAGTTGGGTCAACAATTCATTTTGTATTAAAATGTTGAGCACATTGTTTTTTAGTGAGGGATATTGTTAAATGGTTATTGAAGAAAAATTCAATGTTTTCTATTTTCCTAAGCGGAAAAATATTACTTTATCGTAAACGAGTTGTAAAAAATAAAGTATTGCAAACAAAGCATTTTTAACATTAATTAATAGTTCTAATTATTTCTTCCCTTTCACCAAATTGTAAGAATCATCCACCATTTCTTTCAATTGCTGATTGCTGAGTTTTCCATTTATAATAATGGTATTCCAATGTTTTTTGTTCATGTGATAACCAGGTAAAACTGCATCAGGAAATTCCTCTCTCAATTCAATGGCTTTATCAGGAT
Source organism: Allobosea thiooxidans (assembly GCA_943368475.1). Taxonomy (GTDB): domain Bacteria; phylum Bacteroidota; class Bacteroidia; order Chitinophagales; family Chitinophagaceae; genus UBA1930. The sequence goes on along the minus strand of CALRLF020000130.1, from coordinate 3,204 downwards.
TGCATTTTACATTAAACTGTAAGGGTTGATTGTCTAACCCAGCTAACAAAAATATCTTTCCATTTACTTTAAACACCAAGGTATCCTCTCCAAATGGAAAAGACTCTTCGGCATTAGGTTTGCTTAAAGCATAGTTTCTGAGTTGTTCTATATCCATAGTATAAAAATAAAAAAGCCCTGCATTACTGCAAGGCTAAAAAATATAAATTATTTCTTACAACATTTTCTTCAACACATCTACCAATTCACTTTTGTAAATAGGCACACCCATTACTTTATTGTAACCTTGTGCATCTACCATATATACATCACGAATGATTTTGATTAACTGACCACTATTTATTTCTGGAATCAATACTTTATCGAAGTTCTTAATAATGTCTCCTAAATTTTTAGGGAAAGGACGAACATAACGAATGTGTGCATGGCTAACAGCATTACCTTCGGCTTGTAATTCCAATACTGCACTTTTAATTGCCCCATACGTACTACCCCAGCCTATTACCAATACTTTACCTTTTTCAGGACCGCTGTCTAGTTTTTGTTCAGGAATGTATTGGGCAATTTTATCTACTTTCTCCTGACGTATGTTCACCATCAACTGATGATTCTCTGGTTCGTAGTTTACATTACCCGTAATATTTTGTTTTTCTAATCCACCAATTCTATGTTCTAAACCTGGCGTACCTGGTACAGCCCAAGGACGAGCCAGTTTTTCATCACGTAAGTAAGGTAAATATTTTTCTTCGCCTTCGCTCAATTCAGTTTTAAACTTCACTTCAATTTTTGGTAAGTCATCGGCTTTAGGAAATTTCCAAGGCTCTGCACCATTGGCAATATAACCATCACTTAACAAAATAACGGGTGTCATGTGTTGCAAAGCAATACGCACAGCTTCGAATGCAGCTTCAAAACAATCGCTTGGTGTACTGGCAGATACAATTGGCATTGGACACTCACCATTACGACCATAATATGCCTGCATTAAATCACTTTGTTCAGTCTTAGTAGGCAAACCAGTACTTGGTCCACCACGTTGTATGTTTACAATCACCAAAGGAATTTCTAACATTACAGCCAAGCCCATTGCTTCAGCTTTTAATGCCATACCTGGACCAGAAGTTGTTGTAATACCTAATTGACCACCATAACTTGCACCAATGGTACTTGTGATAGCTGCAATTTCATCTTCTGCCTGAAAAGTACGGATACCAAAGTTTTTGTATTTACTCAACTCATGTAAAATATCACTAGCTGGTGTAATTGGGTAAGAACCTAAGAATATAGGCAACCCACTTTTTTCAGCAGCTGCAATTAAACCATAGGTTAAAGATTGGTTGCCCATAATACTTCTGTAAGTACCAGCAGGCATTTTGGCTTTTTCTACTTTATAACGGGTAGTAAAAGTTTCAGTAGTATCGCCATAGTTATAACCAGCTTGTAATACTCGAATATTACTTTGTAAAATGGTATCTTTTTTACCGAATTTTTCTTTCAAGAAATCTATTGTGTTATGCAATGTTCTGTTGTACATCCAATAGATATAACCTAGTACAAACATGTTTTTTGCACGGTCTCTTTCTTTGGTACCTAAATCGGTAAAGTCTTTTAACGATTCACGGGTAAGTTTGGTAACATCAATTTTTATCAATTCGTAACTATCCAAACTACCATCTTCTAATGGATTAACACCATCTGGATAATTAGCCAAACGTAAATTTTTGGTATCGAAGCCATCAATATTGGCAATGATTTTTCCACCCGGCTTTATACTTTTTAAATTTACTTTCAATGCAGCAGCATTCATGGCTACCAACACATCAGCAATATCTCCTGGTGTATATACTTTGTTCGAAGAAAAATGTAATTGAAAGCCACTTACACCTGGCAAGGTTCCAATTGGGGCACGTATCTCAGCTGGAAAATCTGGGAAGGTTGCTAAATCAATGCCTAACAAGGCTGTGTTGTTGGTAAACTGTTGTCCCGTCAATTGCATCCCATCTCCACTATCGCCTGCAAATTTTATCACTACATCCTGCAGTAATTCTTCTTTTGTATTCATCGTTAGTATTTATGCTACAAATGTAACAATTGCAAACATTCGTACCATGCACAATTTCGGTATCGTTCCCAATAATACTGCACAAATTCTTAAGGTTTCGGTAAATCGCCAACAATCGTTATGCATTTAGGTTACATCTATTACCTTAGAAGCCTTAAAGCAACAACAATGATGTTTAAAGCAAAAGTTCCCATAGCGGTTTTATTGTTTTTATTTACAGCAATAAGCACCATTGCTTGTAATAATACTGAACTAAATAAGAACACCACCGATTCTAGCAAACCCAAGCAAGAAAAAGAAACTGTTGCACCACCTGTAAACCCTGATATTGCTAAGTTTGAGCGTAAACCTTTTACTTACGACAGTAACAAAACCTATATTTATTTAACGTTTGATGATGGACCACATGCTGGTACAAAAGACTGTTTTGAAATTTGTAAACAACTGGGTATAAAAGCTACTTTTTTTATGGTTGGCCAACATGCTAAAGACGTATGGGGGCAACAAGTAGTAAAAACCATTCGTGATGCTTACCCACAATCGTTATTAGCCAATCATAGCTATACACATGCTAAAGAAAAGTATAAATATTTTTACCAGCATCCGGATATGGCAACAGCCGATTTTTATCAGGCTCAGCAATCTTTAAATGTTCCCTATAAAATTATTCGACTGCCAGGCAATAGTGCTTGGGTTAGAAAAGATGAAATGAAAACAAGCCAATTAGTACGCCCTGTTTGCAAACTATTAGACAGTGCAGGCTACAATGTTATTGGTTGGGATGTAGAATGGAATTTTACAAGAGGCACTTCTTATCCTGTTCAATCTCCACAAAAAATGGCTGATCAGGTAAACTATGCAGCCAATGGACATAGCCACACTGCAAAACATGTAATGATTTTAACGCATGATCGTATGTTTAGAACACCAGCTTATGCCGATTCTTTGCGTTTGTTTATTACTACCTTACAAAAAAATCCCAACTACGTTTTCGAAACGGTTGATCATTATCCCAACCTAAAGTTTTAAGAAAGTAATATTGTTTTGGTGTGAACTGTTTTACATAGCCCAACTTCAGTTGCGTTGTTTTAAATCCTGCTGACTAGCAGGGCACCCTTCAACAAAAAACTATCACTCAGCTT
>CALRLF020000129.1:0-8141 GCA_943368475.1 Allobosea thiooxidans | reverse complement strand
AAGTTTAAATTTTTGTCAGTTACAAAATCTGCCGATATTCCTACTGTAGAAAACCCATTGGCAATATTGCCCCACTGGTTACGATAAATACCAGATACTCTGTAATCGCCGTCAATAGCACCTGTTAATGCAGGATTTAGCCATGAAGGATACACATAATATTGTGAAAAATGTGGATCTACCTGCGATTTAGCTTGTAAACAGCCTAGCAGAATTATCCATATTGCGAACATTATTTTTTTCATATAAAGCTTTTGTCTTGTTGTTCAAATCTTAGTTCTGTATGATTGAATTACCTGATTAAATTAATAGTACCTCTTTTATTAATGGTTCTGCCATCAGGCATAACAACAGAAACTGTATAAACATATACACCTACTGGTTGTAACTTGCCTTTTGCTGTTCCATCCCATCCTCCATTTACATCATTGGTTTCAAAAATTTTTTCACCCCACTGATTGTAAATCTGCATGTTCAATTTTTGTAAGTAATTGCCATATACTTTCAATACATCATTCTTGCCATCGTTATTTGGTGTAAATGTGTTAGGAACAAAAATGCCTACATCTGGAAACAATGTTGCACCAACTGCAGAACCTGTAGAGTTTTGGCAAGTAATTGCTCCAAGAGCTCTTACAATTAAAGTAATGGTTTGATTGGGTTGTAAGCCTGTTACTACATGTGTTAAACCAGTGGCTCCTGACGATGGTGTACTGAATGTGGTACCATTATCTATTGAAACTTGATAACCTGTTGCACCAGTTACTGCTGTCCAACTAAAGGTTAATGAATTAATACCTGCTGTGGTTAAACTAACTGGTACAGTTGATAATGGTGCTTGTAAGCTTACAGGTTTTGTGATAGAACCCAAGCAACCTTGCGGCGAAGTAATGTTTAAAGAAACATTATAAGAACCTGCATTCGCATATTGATGTGAGCTTGCTTGAGTACTTGCTGTATTATTTGCACCAGAAGAAGGTTCTCCAAAATTCCAGGTGTACACACTCATACTGTTGGGTAAACCATTAAAACTAACTGCACTATTCGAGCAGCCATTGGTTGTAATTGTAAAGTCGGCAATTGGGTTAGCATTTACAGTAACTGGAATTACTTTAGGTACGCTAGGGCAACCTGTAGAACTTGTTATTGTTAATGATACATTATACGTTCCGTTAGTTGCAAATGTGTGCGATGGATTTTGTGTGGTTGCAGTATTGCTGCCACCAGAACTAGGATCGTTAAAGTTCCATGCCCACTGATTAATTGTACCAACAGGAGCAATGGTAGATGTAGAACTATTAAATGCAATTGCTACACCAGCACATGCAGTTGCAGATTGCGTAAATGCAGCTACAGGAACAGCCGATAAAGCAACATTCTTAGTAATATCTGCATAACAACCTTCAGTTGTTATAACCCGAAGTTTAACGGCATACGTTCCACCAGCAGTGAAACTATGAATTGGATTTTGGGTCGTTGCTGTATTATTTGGTGCAGAAGCAGCATCGGCAAAATCCCACTGATATTGATCAATTGTATAACCATTGCCCAACGAAGCATTGGTAAATTGAACAGGCACTAAACAACCATTATTGGTAAAGGTGAAATCCGACGTAGGTCCTTGTACAACTGTTACAGGGAAAACAAAAGTTTTAACACCATTACATCCATCTGGCGTTGGGTTAATTGCTGATACTGTTACATTAAATGTACCTACAGTATTATAAATGTATGGAGTTGCTAATTTGAATATGTATAATTTAACACCATTAATTGTAACGCTATCTTCTGCTACTGGATTAGTTTGTGTAACTATTGCGTTAGGTGATAAATTGGCATTTGCTCCAAAATCCCAAGTAATACTGGTTGGTTTAAATGCTAAAGTGATACGCATATAAAACTCAGAGCCACGACATGCATTAGGAGCAGAACCTGAACCAAATTGATTTTGTACATTGAAACCAGAGAATAAATCTACAAGATTAGTTCCAGCATTGTAGCCATAACTTTCCGAGTTGGCTATTCCATAAGCTGTAGCATTAAACCCAACAGTTGACGTAAGTGTGTGGGCAGTTTCAGCAACTGTAAATTGGGCATAAGAATAAGTGTTATCTGCTGGTACTGGTAAGAATGAAGAAACCTGTGTTGCTCCATCTAATTTAAAACCTGCAACAGCACTTGTTTTAGTTACCACATTTAAGAAATGTTGTCTTCCTGAACCATTACCTAAAGGAGATGAAACCAATGCAACTGAGTCTGTTGTTTGTTGAACCGAACTTAGAAAAATCATTTCAGGGTCACCATTTCCACCAGAAGATGGATTACCACATTTGGCATTGGTGGTCATGTATTGAGCAACCATAATTGGTTTGTCGCCAGTAATTACATCAATAGAAGCATCATCGTTTCTGTACTCGTAATAGGTGTTGTTTACAAGTCCACTTAAAACAGTTCCATTTACTTTTACAATGGTTGCTGGATTATCAACTAGTATTCTATAATAATTAATTGGCTGTGGTAAAGTAGGTACTGCAATATAAGTGTAACCCCATGCTACTTTAGGAAACATTTGCTGAAATAAATTATCTGCAGAGCCCGGTGAACCTGAAGCACAGTCAATGGTTATTTTACTACTACCGCTATAAAAGGCAAATGGCTTACAACTGCTAGAACCACTACTTATAGATTTTACTACAACGCCTGTCATATCAGTTCCGTCAGTACTGTTAATAGGGTTACCAAATAAGTTTAAAACTTCTCCTTTGTTTAAGGTTTGTGTAAATGTTGTCCCAGCTGCATGTGTTTCAGTTGCTACACCTGCTGGCAAGGTTACTTGTAAAACAGTGTTGTCTTCTGTAGCAATGGCAAAACAAAAAGAACGGGCAATTGAGTTGTTAGAACGTTGTGTAAAGTTTAAAGAAGTATATTCTCTACCCAATGTTGGTGTAGGAAATAAAACGGATGCTGCATAAACTGATGATGTAACATTGTGTGCATATACAACAATTGGTAATGTACTTTTTATATTAATGCCAGCATTGCTTACTCCTTCGGTTTTCAATCTTGCATCTAACCCTGCAACTGCACCCTCTGGTATATCATTGGCATTGGTTGTTAAAACAGAATTAGCAGGTACTGTATAAACGAGAGGTGTAAAGGCTGTTTGTAAAGGAATTGAAATTGTAACAGTTGCAGCTGTTGGGTTAGGATTGTTGAATGTAAATCTTAAATCCTGTGTATTATCGCCATACATTTTTTCAGTAGCACCGTAGCCCACCCAAAAATCTTTTCCTTTATTAGAAAATCCTTGTTGTGTTTGTGATGCAACTGGTTCTACATCTCCAAATACAACAACGTTTTGTGCTGTAGCTCCACCGCCAGCATTTACGATATTTTTATTATTATAATTTGCTACGGAAGTAGGAGAGAATCTTACATAAATTGTGGTTGACGCAAGTGTGCTACTAGTATAAGGTATGGTAATTGTAGATAAGAATCCCGTACCACTGGTTAATGAAATTCTGTAACCAGCAGGTGCAGTAATGGTTAAGTTGCCTGTGGCTGGTGATAAATAGTAGGCAGATAAAACGTATGACTGCTGTGCAGAATTGGCACCTTGTTGAATCGTACCAAAAGAAAGTGTACTTGGTGTTACCAAAATTGTTGGAGAAGGAGCTAGTGTTGTAAACGTAATTTGATTGCCATAAGCTGTACCTACACTTGTGGTAGCATAAGCTCTAGCATAATAAGTTGTAGAAGCAGTTAACACACTGAGTAAGCTTGAAAAAGTACTAGTACCTCCTCCTGATGGTATAATGCTGTTGGCAATTGTTGGATTTACCGATGTACTGTAGCAAACACCTCTTGCTGTAACAGTTGCTCCGCCATCGTTAGAAATATTTCCACCACTTAGTGCAGATACAGCTGTTATGCTGCTTGCATTGGTTGTAGTGATAGTTGCTAATACAGGGGTAAGTGTTGTAAACGATAATTGAACTCCATAAGTTGTACCTACTGCACTTGTTGCAAAAGCCCTAATATAGTAGGTTGTAGACGCAGCTAAGCCAGTAATATTTGCATTAAAATTACCAGCAGTTGCTAAAGGAGAAGTGTTGGCAACAATATTTGCAATTGTTGGATTTGGTGAAGTTGCTAAAACAAAACCACTAGCTGTAACAGGCCATGCACCAGCTGACGTAATTGTACCTGCAGCTGAAGCTGTTGTTTGTGCAACTGCTGAAAAACTATTGGTTGTTACAGCAGGTGGATTACCACCTGCAACACTTGTTCCATTTATTGTAAAATTCAAAACACTTACAGATCTGCTAGCACTTGTACCAGAACCAGCTGCGTATAAGTTTAATCTAATTACATAAGTATTACCATTGGAAAGTAAGGTGTTTAATACGCCAAAATCTATACTTGACGTACCTCCGCTGGCAATTGTTTGTGGAGCACCAATATTGGTAAATGCACCTGCTCCATTTACTTGATAGGATAACTGAGCAATGTTATTACCACTGCTACCCGATGTTCTGGCTGTAAATGTGCAACCTGTAATTGTAACATCGTAAGCACCATTTGGCGACAAAGGGAAATCTACTTGAAAGCCTGCAGTAATTACGTTAGGCCAAACACTTGTAGGCTGACATTTGTAACCATTACTGCTGTATCCACCATTTGAGGTGAAACTGCTACCCGGACTCATGTCGGTAGAAGTTACTGTTGCAGCTGCAGCACCACTAACTAAAGAAGTTGCATTACTGGTTAGAGCCCATGTTGCACTAAATTGACTAAATACGTTTGAAGAGAAAAGTAAACTTGAGATAATTGCTAATATCAATAGGATATTAGTTTTTCTCGGCAGAAACTGTTTTTTTTTCATGTAACAAGCTTTGATGAACTATAATGAGTCAGAATTTAAAAACAAATTGTTTTCAAGTTGCGATGGCGTAAATGTTTTTTGATTAACTAAATAATAGAAGAAATCATTATTTCATAAACAAGCATCGGGGTAATTCAACTAAAAGCAATCCGTATTTTGTGTTAAAACTAATGTTAATAGGCAGGCTTATATATAGTTAGCTGTGTTTATTTCTATGCAAACGATACCGACAACGATTTCAATAAAATTTGTTTTTTGGTTATCAATTTTCGATTGTGATATCAATTGTATAAAACATAAAAAAAGTATTAAGCATTAAGTTGGTGCAAACGATTGCGGTATCGATTGCGTAGAAATAGTATTTGTAAAGCATTTAGTAAATAAAAATATATCACTATTATCACTTTTATTTTAGGAATTTATAATGATTATGTTTGCTTAGCTGTAATACTCAAAATAGACTTTGTCTATTAATTAACGCCATATCATTTTACACTTCCACGATTTCTTTTCTAATATCAAAATTTGCTTTATGAAAAAAGTTGCTTACTTGAGTTTCATTCTTTTTTTATTCCTTCGTTCACTTGAGTCATATTCTCAGGTAAATGGCGACTATAGATCTGCTGTTGCAACTGGGGGATGGGAAACTGCTGCTAGCTGGGAAAGATTTGACGGAACAAGCTGGGTTGCTGCAACTTCATTTCCATTATACAGCATCCCTAACACAGTTACTGTTTTAAGTGGGCATAATCTTACTATTAATGGAGATCCTGCTTTTGGATCTACACAAACCTATGTACCCAATACAATTGTTACAGGTACTATTACTATTGCTAGTGGTAAAACTTTATGGGTAGCCAATACCAGAACACTTACTGTAAATGGTGCCCTTGTTAATAATGGAACTTCTTTGAAAGTTCAGTCAGGGACAGCTAGTATTATTTTTAATGGTATATACCAACATGCAGTAAACGGTGGAACGATTCCTACCGCAACTTGGAGTACTGGATCTACTTGTAATGTTATTGGTTCTACTGCTAATGCACCAAGTGGTACTAATCAAAATTTTTACAATTTTATTTGGAACTGTTCTGGGCAAAACGCAAACTTAACATTAAGTTGGAATGGGAATACGATTGGTGGTGATGTAACTATAACCGGAACAAATAATAACCAATTAAGAGTTAATGGCACTACGGGTACAAGCACAACTATTAATGGAAATCTTGTTATAAATGGGGCAGCAGCCTATTTTACAACAACAGGTAGCAGTAGTGTTGCAGTTACTGTAAATATAAATGGTAGTATACTCTTATCAGCAGGAACTTTTTCTTTATCAAATAGCAGTAGTGCAATTGGTACTTGGAATTTGAAAGGGAATTTGGATATGACTGGATCACCAGCAACTGGCACTTTTAGATCATCAAGCACCTCATCAATTTTGTATTTTACTGGTAATGTTTCACAGTTGTTTTCAATGCCAAGTTCTGGTGCTACAATTTCTGTTGCTAATATTCAAGTAAATACTGGTGCTATTTTAAATTTAGCCAGTACTACTGTTTTTGGTAGTTCTGGTAACTTTATTGTACAAACTGGTGCTACATTGGGTGTTGCACATGTTGATGGAATTGCAGGTTCAATTACAACTACTGGAACAAAAACTTATTCTACTACAGCAAATTATACATTTAATGGTATATCCTCACAAATAACAAGTTCTTCATTACCTACAACAGTTAACAATCTTACAATTAACAATCCAGCAGGTGTTACTTTAAGTGCAGCTGCTACCGTAAATGGTATTTTAAATATAGGTGCTAATAGTACACTCACAACAGGTGCTAATAATTTAACTTTAGGAGCTACTGCATCAGCAATATTCGCTGCAAATACTTCATTGAATATTACAGGTGGTACAACTGATTTTGCTGGTCGTCCTGTTACCTTGCAATCATCGGCTTCTGGTACTGCAAGAATAGCAGCTATTACAGGAGATAATGTTGCAACAGGATTATTAAACGCTAGCAATGTTATCGTAGAACGATATTTTGCAGGTGGAGCAGCAACAGGCACACCACCAATTCCAGGTGTAAGAGGGTTTAGGTTTATTGCCCATCCGTTTACCACCAATCCATTCTTAAATACTTTAGTAACAGGTGGTTTAAGCATAACTGGTACTGGTGGTTCAGCAAACGGTTTTACCAATAACCCTAACCCAGGTGCAACCAATAGCCCAAGTGCATTTAGTTATAACCCAGCAGCTGTTGGAGCAGGTACAGGTTCTCCTGACTTAGGTTGGGCAGCCTATACCAATGCAAATACAGAATTATGGAATAAAATGCAAGGTATCAGAGTATTGTTTAGAGGTACCAATACACAAGGCTTAGATGGCAATAATGTTTACCCAGTAAACCCATTAACCTTAACCTTAACTGGTGCAGTAAATACCGGAGCACAAAACTTTGCTTTACCAGCAACAGCAGATGTAGTAGATCCTAAATGGAGTTTAGTAGGTAACCCTTACCCAAGCCAAATAGAGGTTAGAACCTTATTATTTAATAAATATGCAGGAGGGGCAGGTAATATTGGAGCATCGGCTTATGTATTTAACCCAACCAAATTAGGTACTTTACGTGGTGGTTATGATATGATAGATGTATCAACTACTGGTTCTTACATATTACCAACCTGTGGAGTAGTATTGGTACAAAACACCGTAAATACCACACACAATATACCATTTGCCGAAACTGATAAAAGTACAGGAACACCAACCCTAAACTTTAGAACCACTAGTGCCAACAATGCATTGGTGTTAACTATGAAAGATGCCAATGGAGTAGAGTTAGACAATACCTATATACGCCTTAACAATAATGCAGCCAACACTTTCGAAAATAGGGATGGTGGTAAAATGTTAAATGAATATTCTATTTATACCTTAACTCCAGATAACAAACTATTAGCAATAGACAGTCGTCCTGAACCAACAGTGGAGAGCCTTATTCCAATGGGAGTACAAAGTGCAATAGCTCAAAGTTTTGTACTAAAAGCAACGGAGTTAGTATTGCCTATTCGTATAGAAGCTTACTTAAAAGATAAGTTCTTAAATGTAACTACACAATTATTTGCAGGTACAGAATATAGCTTTAGTGTAGATCCATCAAATGCAGCAACATTGGGAGAGAATAGGTTTGAGCTAATGATGAAAACCAATAATGCCCTACCAGCTACTTTCTTAAATGTAAGAGCAGCT
>CALRLF020000128.1:0-8146 GCA_943368475.1 Allobosea thiooxidans | reverse complement strand
TTACAAGGGTTTCGATCTAAGTATTGTTTTTCAAGGTGTAAAAGGTAGAACAATTCAAATTAATGATTTAATTAATTCTGGATCTTTAAGTAATGGCTATATCAACCAATTTAGTATTGATAGTTGGACCCCAGCAAAAGGCACTAGTGCAATATATCCAAGAATGACATTAATTGATAGAGGGAATAATACACAAAATTCGACCTTCTGGTTACGTTCTGGCGATTTTATAAGACTTAAATCAGTTGAGTTTGGTTACAATTTATCTGAAAAGTTGGTTAAAAAATTAAGACTAACAAAATGTAGATTCTATATCAGCGGTTACAATTTATTAACTTTTAGCCAGTTAGGTGATTTGCCAATTGACCCTGAGATTCCAAACTCTGGTTATAACTCTTCTTATCCTTACTTAAGAACCTTTACTTCAGGTATTACTTTAAATTTTTAAATTGTCTATCAATTAATAAGTATGAAAAATAATATATTTTATAAAGTATTAACTTTATTATCAATAGTTACAGTAACTTCTTGTACAAAAAATTATTTGTATGATGGTAGTACTACAGAAGGTAATATTACTGAGGCACAGGTTTGGGCCAATAACGATTATGCACGTGGTATATTAAATAACGCATATTTTTATGTAGCTGAAGGTTTCAGTTTAGATGGCGATGGTGCAATGTTGGCTTCTGGTACTGATGAAGCAGTAAACTCTAACCCAAACTCTTCAATTAATATTTTTAACAATGGCACTTGGAGTCCATTAAGAACTATTGATGATGTGTATTCAAATTTATATCAGGGTTTAAGGAAACTTAACCTGTTTATTGCAAATATCGATTCAGCAAATATTGTACCTGTCGATGGATTAACTCAGTATAATGATATAAGGCGTTTAAAAGGGGAAGCTTATTTTTTAAGAGCATTATTGCATTTTGAATTGTTGAAAAGGTATGGTGCAATACCATTAGCTACAAAGGTTTTTGATAGGGCAGAAGATTTAAATTTACCTAAAAACACTTTTGATGAATGCAAGAACCAAATTGCTAAAGATTGTGATTCAGGAATTGCAATGTTGCCATCTTGGACACAATCTTGGAGTACAGCAAACAGGGGACGTGCAACCAAAATGTCTTCATTAGCATTAAAATCTCGACTGTTTCTTTATGCTGCAAGCCCTCAATATAATACAACCAATGATATATCAAAATGGCAATTGGCTGCTAATACAGCAAAAGCTTTAATAGATAGTAATAGGCACAGTTTACTTACATCTTATTCTAATATTTTTAATTTTAATTCAGCCGCTTATAATAATGAAGTAATTTTTGCAACAAGAGCCCAAAATAGAAATGACCTTGAAACCAATAATGCTCCTATAAGTTATGATGGAGGCAGAGGTAGAACAAATCCTACTCAGGAATTGGTAGATGCTTTTGAAATGACTAATGGTAAACCTATTAGCGACCCAACATCGGGGTACAATCCAGCAGATCCTTATAAATTACGAGACCCTCGATTTGCACTAAACATTATTTATAATGGATTAGTTTGGAAGGGTAGAGCTGTACAAACTTATGTTGGAGGTGCCGATGGAATAAATTCAGCAATTAACGCAACAAGAACAGGATATTACATGCGTAAATTTTTGAGTGAGTCCGTTACTTGGAATCAAGTATCCAACACTAACGTAAGAAGACCTTGGATTGTATTTCGGTATGCAGAAATCTTACTAAACTATGCCGAGGCTTTAAATGAGGCTCAAGGTCCTGTTGCAGCAGTATATACTTATGTAAACCAAGTAAGAGCAAGGGCTGGTATAAATATGCCAGCTTTACCCGCTGGTTTAACACAAGCTCAAATGAGAACTAGAATACAAAATGAAAGGCGTGTAGAATTGTGTTTCGAAGGTCACCGCTTTTATGATATTCGTAGATGGAAATTAGGTGAGCAATTACTTAATAAAGAAGTTAGTGGCATGCAAATTACACCTAATCCAAATGGTACATTAAACTATCAAAAAGTTGTGGTTGAAACTAGAAGTTTTTTATTAAAGAATTATCTATATCCATTTTCTCAAAATGATATAAACCTACAGCCAGCACTTATACAAAATTTTGGGTATTAATTGAGAATAATTTAATGAAGTATGAAAAAATATTTTTTACCAGTTGCTTTAGCATTTTTTCTTTTTTCAGCATGTTCAAAAAAAGATTCAGGCAATCCTATTGTTGTTACTCCACCACCAACAACAACAGATACTATTCTTTACAACATGATGCCTTTTAAGGTAGGTGCTGCTGTAAACATTAGTTTAATGAAAAGCAATACTAAATACAGCGGTATTGTTTCAAAGGAATATAATAGTGTAACGGCAGAAAATGCCATGAAGTTTGGTGCATTGCATCCTTCACAAAACACTTATAACTGGGCTGATGCAGACTATCTTGTTAGTTATGCTCAGGCAAACGGAAAACGTATTCATGGCCATACATTAATTTGGTACAATTCCTTGCCATCATGGGTTACAAGTTTTGTGGGTGATTCTGCAGCTTGGGAAAATTTAATGAAAACACATATCCAAACGGTTGTATCGCATTTCAAAGGAAAGCTAGCTTCATGGGATGTTGTTAATGAAGATTTTGATGATAATGGTGTACAGAGAAATAGTATTTGGAAACAAAAATTAGGTAGTGATTATGTAGCTCGTTGCTTTAAATATGCTCGTGAAGCCGATCCCGATGCCTTATTGTTTTATAACGATTATGGTCATGAATATAGCACTGCAAAGAGAACGGCTATCGTTAACATGGTAAATAATCTTAAAACAAGAGGTATTCCTATTGATGGTATCGGAATGCAGTTTCACATTACTGTTAATACATCTGATGCAAATATTTCGGCTGCTATTAGTACTGCAGCTAGTACTGGATTAAAAGTACATATTGCTGAGCTAGATATTAGACTTAACCCAAGTGCTGTACAAAACATTGTGTATACTTCTTTTTTAGGTGATCAGCAAGCACTAAGGTATAAATATGTAGTTAAAACTTATAATGCTTTACCAGCAGTTCAAAAATTTGGTATTACCACTTGGAATGTGACAGATGCAGATTCATGGATACCAGGCTGGCAAGGTGCATCAGATTGGCCATTGCCGTTTGATGCAAATTATTTACGAAAACCAGCATATAAAGGAATCATAGAGGGAGCAAAGTAGTAATCTAAAAGATTATTTCAACCATATTATGAGATTTCAGTTTCAGGTCATAAAATGACAGCCCATTTTAGGATAATTTTTTTGCAGAATATTAATGTGTTTTATATAAGATGATACACCCAAAAAACAAATATCATTTCTTGCTCCTTTTACAAATAAGCTTGTTCTTGTTTATTGTTCAAGGAATTGCTCAACAAGGGTTAATACAAAATGTTTATGGTAGAAATAATATTAGCTTAAATGGACGATGGAACTATATTATTGATCCTTATGAAACTGGATATTATGATTATCGACGTAAACCGTATGATGCTTCTGAATCTGGGAAAGGAGGATTTTATGATGATAGAAAGCAAAAAAATAAAGGTGAATTGATTGAGTATAATTTCGATTTATCTCCAACCATTAAAATTCCTGGTGATTGGAATTCGCAAGTAGAGAAATTGGAACTATACGAAGGAACAATTTGGCTAAGACAAAAGTTTAATGCCTCGCCTCAAAATAATAAAAGATACTTTATTTATTTCGGTGCTGTTAATTATGAAGCACATGTTTATTTAAATGGAAAGAAATTAGGTACGCACAAAGGTGGCTTTACACCTTTTCAATTTGATGTTACTGGTAAATTAAATGATGGGGAAAATTTTGTTGTTGTTAAAGCCGACAATACAAGACATCAAGACGAAATTCCAACAGTAAATACTGATTGGTGGAATTATGGAGGTATAACAAGAGATGTTTTATTGCTAGAAATGCCAGCAACATTTATAGCTGATTACAAAATTCAATTAGCTAAAAATAATTTGAATAAAATCGAGGGATATGTTCAATTAAATGGAACAGAAAAAAATCAGTCAATCGAAATTAATATTCCTGAAGCTGGTATTAAACAAACTGTAACAACAGATACTTCAGGTAAGGCTTTTATTAGTATCCCCATAAAAAAAATGAATTATTGGTCTCCAGAAAATCCATATTTATACAACGTAGATATTAAGGCAACTACAGACAAAGTTGTAGATAAAATTGGGTTTAGAACCATTGAAACAAAAGGTCAGGATATTGTACTAAATGGCAAATCAGTTTTCTTAAGAGGCATTTGTTTACATGATGAAAATCCTTTAATACCAGGTCGTTTACGTGGCAAAGGAGATATGCGTATGCTATTGCAATGGGCTAAAGAACTCAATTGCAATTATGTACGTTTAGCTCACTATCCGCATAGTGAAGAAATGATTCAGTTGGCTGATGAAATGGGGTTATTAGTTTGGGCAGAAGTGCCAGTGTATTGGACGATCTCTTGGTTAAACCAAGCGACTTTCAATAATGCACAACAACAATTAACCGATTTAATAACAAGAGATAAAAACAGGGCTAGTGTAATTGTTTGGTCTATTGGAAATGAAACGCCCATTAGCGAACCTAGAAATGTTTTCATGAACAAACTGGTAAATATTGTTAGAACTAACGATAATACTAGATTGGTTGCAGCAGCATTAGAAGTGCACAGAAAAGATAATACTGTAATTATAGAGGATCCATTGGGTGAAAGTTTAGACCTAATAAGTTTTAATGAATATGCTGGTTGGTATTGGAGTAATTCAAAAGATATGCTGAACTATAAATTTGATATCAAATTTAATAAACCAGTAGTTATCACTGAATTTGGTGCAGACGCTTTGGGTGGCTTTCATGCAGATGAAGAAACAAGGTGGAGTGAGGAATATCAAGATTTAATTTTCAAAAATCAGTTTACATTATTATCTACAATGAGTGGATTTAGAGGAATGACACCTTGGATTTTAGTTGACTTTCGTTCACCCCGTAGGCAACATCCATTGTATCAAGATTTTTGGAACAGAAAGGGGTTAATCTCAGAAACGGGCAAAAAGAAGAAAGGGTTTTATACTTTACAACAGTTTTACAACAATATACAGCAGCAATTTAAACCCTAATTTTTTTATTCAAATGGAACAATAAAAAGAGTAAAAAGTATAAGTTACTACGTAAAAATAGAATATAAATAGTTGTATTAATATGGTTTACCAAAATCTTTTCATGCATAAATAGTAGAACGATATGAAAGTATTTAAAACAATATTGACCATTTTAGTAACAATAACTTGTAAAGAGTCTATTGCACAAAGCTTTCCAGAGGATTACACGTTGCAAGTAGAATCATGGAGTGCTAACAGCGAAAAGAAAACGATGGGCACTCATAAAATGTATCCAACACGTTCTATAGCTACACTAAAAAATTTCAATGCTAACACAAATATCAAGCTTGATAAATACGGTGGCAGAAAGGATATGCATGTTAAAGCTACAGGCTTTTATTATGCAATAAAAATTAAAGGTAGATGGTGGACGGTGAATCCATTAGGCAACTTGTATATTAACATTGGTTTGGTAAATGTTGGTAGCGATGGTTCGGACAAAATTAAAGTGAACCTAAAAGACAGCTTTGCAACAAAGGAAAATTGGACGGTAAAAACGCAAGCTTATTTGCAGGATTTAGGGTTTAATAGCTTAGGTGCTTGGTCTGATTATGCGGCGTTTAAACAATCGCCAATACAAGCTGAAAAGCCATTGAGCTATACCATCATTAAAAATTTTATGGGTGATTATGGTGGTAGTTTAAAGAAAACACACCAAGAGTCTGGTCATATGGGTTATCCTGATAGAACCATCTTTGTTTTTGATCCAGGCTTTGTTACTTTCTGTGATAATTATGCCAAGCAATTGGCTGCTAACAAAAATGACCCTAATTTATTTGGCTACTTTTCTGATAATGAATTGCCTTTTGAAAAACAATCTATTGATAGGTATTTAGGTAAAAAAGATACAACAGATTACGGACATATTGCTGCAAAAAAATGGCTTTTAGAAAATGGTATTTCAATACAAGCTATTACTGATTCTGTTCGAGCAGAATTTGTTGGATATATGGCTGAAACATATTTCTCGATAGTTTCTAAAGCGATTAAAAAATACGATCCTAATCATCTGTATTTAGGAAGCCGTTTACATCATACATATGAGAAAAAATTACCTCAAATGTTTAAGGCAGCTGGTAAGTATGTAGATGTAATTGCTGTAAATTATTACCGTGAATGGGCACCAACTAAAGAAGATGTAACCAACTGGGAAGCATGGAGCGGAAAGCCTTTTATTATTACAGAATGGTACACCAAAGGTATGGACTCAAAGATGCCTAATTACTCAGGTGCTGGTTGGGTTGTAAATACCCAAGAAGATAGAGGATTGTTCTATCAAAATTTTGCCATGGGCTTGCTAGAGTCTAAGAATTGCGTAGGTTTTCATTGGTTTAAGTACATGGATAATGATTCTACAAACTTGAAATCAGATCCATCTAATCGAGATGCCAACAAAGGCATTGTTGATGTGTCATTTAGGGCATACAAACCATTAACGGATAAGATGAAAGAGTTAAATAATAATGTATATACTCTGATTGATTTTTTTGATAAAAGAAGAAAATAGACTTGAATTAGCAAGTTTGAAATTTTTTCAAACTATTCACTAAATAACAATTGCCTAAAAACAAACAAGCTGTATGAAAAAAAGGAAAATCTATACTTTCTGCCTAATCTTATTCTCTTTTGTAACACATGCTCAAATTGCCGGTGACTACCGTAGTAGTGCCACTCCTGTTGATTTGAATGTACTTACAAACTGGCAAACTTATGATGGAACCATCTGGAACCCTGCAACACTTGTACCCAATGGTAATGTAGCTAGTGGTAATACCATTACCATATTATCTGGTCATACATGGAACAATACACTTGATGTTGCTATCCCCACAGGATCAACGCTGCTTTTTCAAGGAACAGGTGGAACATTTACAGCTGCTAAAACTATTACAGTTAATGGAACACTAGAACATAATACAACTAGTACAATCCCAACCACTGGACTCTTTGTAATTAATGGCACTTTTAAGCATAATGCAAATATTGCTACGATATTGTCAACAGGCACAACTTATGCAACAGGTTCAACAATAAACATAGTTGGGGCAACAACTTTAATACCACAATTACCAGCTTCGGTTTATAATGTTATCTATAATTGCCCAAGTCAAAGTGCGACAAATCAGTTTGTTGCTACATCTGCAACCGTAATAAATGGTGATTTTAATGTTATATCAACTGGAGCTTCAAGTGCCATTCATGTGGGTGGGGGGGCAACTTCACGAGCAGTTACCATTGCAGGTAATTTGACTATAAATGGTGGGGCTGTAATTATAGCAAATGGTGGTACTGTTTCACAAACTATTAATGTATTCGGGAACACTGTAATAGCAAGTGGTGCTAGGCTAACGCTTAATGCCACTACAACTTCTGGTTTAAGTAAAGCTTTTTTAAATGTAAAGGGTAATCTTACACATACTAGTGGAGGCACGTTTGGTAATCTTGTGGGTAGTACAATGCATCAAAGTACTATTACATTTAATGGTACAAGTGTTCAAGCATTTACCACCAATGGTTTAACAGGCGATAGTATTAATGTAACAATTAATGGCATAACACCTGCAGTTACGTTAAGTTCTGACTTGTCACTCACCAAAGGTGTATTTACAATTACTTCTGGTAGTTTAGTAATTAATGCTGGTAAAAGTTTAACACTTGGTAGTCCTAGTCAATCTGATTTTGGGAATCAATCTGTTACTCTAAAATCTGATGGATTATCAGGAACTGCAAGAATTGGAACTATTTCTGGAACTTTAATCAATGCATCAAACCTAACTGTAGAACGCTATATCCCAGCTAATCGTCGTACATCACGCTTCTTAAGCCATCCATTTAGTAACACATTAAGCATGACCAGCTTAATAGATGATATTTATGTAACAGGTGATGGCACAACAGCAGGAACGGGAGGAGCAAGCCCAGGAACTGG
>CALRLF020000127.1:0-8151 GCA_943368475.1 Allobosea thiooxidans | reverse complement strand
GTAAGATTTAGTGTTAGCTTGGGTGTAATACCCGATTATGGTTACACAGGTACTGGAGTTAGGATTGAAGGGGTTAGTGCTGGAAAATTAGCAGAGAAAATTGGACTAGCAGGCGGTGATATTTTATTGCAGTTGGGAGAATATAAATTTGTAGACGTAAACAGTTACATGCAAACTTTGGGTAAGTTTAAAAAAGGCGATGCTACTAAATTGAGAATTAAAAGAGGGGAAGAAGAAAAAGAATTTGATATTGTTTTTTAATAAACATGATGAAGCTTAAGTTAGATATAGATTCGCTAAATGAAGACTTCTTTGAAGATACAAGGTTGTTGGGCATTATTGCACCAGTAAAAAATTTTCAATTGTGTTGGAAGCTAAATAACTTATTGGGTTTTGATTTTCGATTGAATGCTGATATTGAAATTCATTTGAAGAAAAGAACCAGAAGCTATTATTTTAACATTTATGAATCCAAAGAACCCAATAGTTTTTTAAGCCATTTTTTATACCACAATCAATTCGATGGCGAATATTTATTGCCTGAATTTAAGCACATGGATTTTTTATGGTTAATGAAAGGCGATTGTGTAGAAGATGAAAAATGCAACTGGATTAAACAAGCTGTAAAATCTATTGCTGGTGTACAATTGGTAGCAGAGTTAACCAATGAGCAAATAAAAACTAAAGGCAATATGGTGTTTTAGGTAAAGTTGAAAAGTTGATAGGGTTGAAAAGGTTGATAGAGTAAACTAAATAAGTACTAAACTGTAAAAAATCATGTGGCAAGAACAAGACAATAAATTATACAAAAAATTTGAATTCAATAATTTTTCAGAGGCTTTTGCATTTATGACAAGAGTTGCCATTGAAGCTGAAAAAATAAACCATCATCCCTATTGGAGTAATGTTTGGAACACGGTTGAAATTTGGCTAAATACTCACGATGCAGGGGATGTTGTTACTGAAAAAGATTGGGCATTGGCTACTAAAATCGATGGATTGCTAGCTGCATAAAATGTTATTCTGCTAAAGTCCACACACTGTTTCTGCCCAACCAACTCCAACCACATATAAAGCCTCTCAATTTTAATTCTTTTGCTTGTAAAGTTAATTTACCACAATAGGTTTTGCCATTGTTAGGGTCATAAACTGTGCCATCTTCATACTCATTTGCAGTGCTGCTTTTCTTAAATTTCTTTAGAATAAGCAAACCTAAAACAGGTTGATTTTGCTGACTTGTTTCTTTGTTGTTTTTATCCAGTTTTGGTTTCCCATTTTTGTCATTCGGTTCTTTTAACCATGTAATTTTCCCATAAAAAGATCCATCTGTAGCTTTGAATATTTCAATTTTTGAAGTTTTTTCGGCATTATACCACACTTTTTCAATTGCATCTTTTTGTGCAAAGCCAGTAATGGTTATTAAAGAAAATACTAAGTAAAAAATTGATTTAATCATAACTATTATAATTTCAAAATGTACTGTTACTATTTAATTTCAATAAACAATTTTAATTCATTTTAGTTTAACAAAAAAGCAACCCCAAAGAGTTGCTTTTCATTTATTTCAAAATAATAATTGTTTATATGGCCCATTTCACTAAGGTTGCACCCCATGTAAAGCCACCACCAAAAGCAGCTAAAACCAAGTTGTCTCCTTTCTTCAATTTGTCTTGCCACTCCCATAAACAAAGTGGTATTGTTGCAGCAGTTGTGTTGCCATAACGCTCAATGTTAATCATTACTTTGTCTTTGCTAATGCCCATCCTATCGGCAGTTGCATCAATAATTCTTAAATTGGCTTGGTGTGGTACCAACCATGCAATATCATCACCAGTTAAATGATTTCTTTCTAATAATTCAGCACTTACATCGGCCATGCCTTTCACTGCAAACTTAAATACAGTTTTACCTTCCTGAAAAGCATAATGTTCTTTTGCCAAAACTGTTTCCATGGTTGCTGGTTTTAAAGAACCACCAGCTTTCATGTGTAAGTAGTCACGTCCACTACCATCACTCTTCAAAATGCTGTCTTGTATACCAAAACCATCTTCATTGGGTTCTAATAAAACCGCACCTGCACCATCACCAAATAAAATACAAGTATTTCTATCTGTATAATCTACAATAGCACTCATTTTATCGGCACCAACTACAATTATTTTTTTGTATCGTCCACTTTCAATTAATGCAGTTCCAGTAGTTAATGCATATAAAAAACCACTACAAGCAGCACCAAGGTCAAATCCCCAGGCATTTACTGCTCCAACTTTATCTGCAATAATGTTTGCTGTTGCCGGAAAAACCATATCTGGCGTTACAGTTGCACAAATAATGCAATCAATATCAGTTGCTTGTAAATTCTTTTTAGTTAAAATTTCTTGTATTGCAGGTACAGCCATATCGCTAGTTGCTTTACCTGGTTCTTTTAAAATTCTTCTTTCACTGATACCAGTTCTCGATTTTATCCATTCATCATTGGTATCAACCATTTTCTCTAAATCGGCATTGGTAAGTTTAGTTTCAGGGGCATATCCACCTACAGCGGTGATAGCAGCAGTAATTTTGCTCATGTATTTTTTTTCAAAAAGTTAATTGATCGGTTGGCAAATATCAGTAATTCTTGAACAGAAACTCAAATGTTTGATTAGATGCACCGAATATCCTTCAAATTTACTGTATGCATATTATATAAAGCCTTATTTTTGAAATCCTTGTAATTATGATAGCATTTGTAAGAGGACAATTTGTTCAAAAGCAACCAGCTCGTGTAGTGGTAGATGTAAATGGTGTTGGTTACGATTTGCAAATAAGTTTGCATACTTACAGTTTTATTGCAGATAAAGATGCAGGACAACTGTTCACCTATGTGCATATTACAGAAAATGCCCAAACCATGTTTGGTTTTGCTGGAATAGATGAAAAGGAAATTTTCTTACAATTGATCAGTGTTTCTGGAGTTGGTGCAGCAACAGCACGTATGATGTTGTCAGGTATGAAGCCAGAGGAAATTACGAAAGCTATTGTTCAAGGCAACACTAAACAATTAGAAAGTATCAAAGGAATTGGTAAGAAAAGTGCAGAACGATTAATTGTGGAATTGAGAGATAAATTGGGTAAACAACATGTAGATACTGTGTTTACTAGTGGAATTTCCAATGCTATGCCTGGCTTAGATGCAGTAAATGCATTAATTTCACTAGGTATAGCAAAGCCTTTGGCCGAACAAGCAGTTAAAAAAGCAATTGCTATAAACCCTGAACCTGTTGCATTAGAAGACTTAATTAAAAACGCACTAAAAAATTTGTGATTTATTGGAACTAATTTCTACTTAACTAAGGTCGCTACGTTTTGAACAGGACAACCAACATTTGCCCAATAACATTTTTTGTATTTGCTTTTGCATTAACCTGCATCAGTAAAAATTCTATTGCCCAAAAAACCGATTCGCTGCGTTATCCTATAAAAGATAGAAGGGGCGATAAGTACAGTTGGCAAAATAAAAACCCTTTTGAAATAAGGGATACATCTTTGCTTAAACAGGATATTCAATACGATCCTAAAACCAAGCAATATGTAATTGTTGAACGAATTAATGGAAAAGAATATCGAAAGCCAACCTACTTAACATTCGAGGAATTTCAACGCATTCAAGCCAAAAAAGCAGAAGCCGACTATTTTAAAAAGCGTTCTCAAGCCTTGGCATCATTAAACAGAAAAATTACCCGACCCAAAATGAAGGTTTTTGATAAACTCTTCGACCGAATCTTTGGAGTTGGTAAAAATGGATTTAAAGTAGATATTAAACCACAAGGATCTGTAGATATTTTAGCTGGTTATCAAGGGCAGGTTACCAAAAACCCAACTTTACCCGAAGCCGCAAGAAAAAATGGTGGATTTGATTTTGACATGAATGCCAACTTAAACGTAAATGCAAACATTGGCGATAAACTAAAATTACCCATCAACTATAACACATTGGCCAATTTCGATTTCGAAAATCAATTGAAATTGGATTACAAGGGTATGGATGATGAAATATTAAAAAGCTTAGAAGCGGGCAATATTTCGTGGCAATCTAAAGGAACCCTTATACCAAGTACACAAAATTTATTTGGTATTAAAACCCAATTACAGTTTGGTAAATTGTACTTTACTGCAGCATTAGCCAATCAAAGAAGTCAACGCCAAAGTCAGAATTTACAAGGCGGTGCAGCTACAACACAATTTCAAAAAAAGCTGGATGATTACGAAGAGAACAGGCACTTTTTAATGGGGCAGTATTTTAAGAACAATTACAATGCTGCAATGAAAACCTTACCAGTTGTAAACAGCCAAGTACAAATACAAAGAATTGAAGTTTGGATTACGAATAGAACTGGAGCCACTACTGATGCAAGAGATATTATTGGTTTGGCCGATTTGGGAGAAATACAACCAGCCAATCCTTCGATACAACCATTAACCAGTGATACTCGACCATTTAATGGAACAAACAATTTATATACTAATGTAAAGAATTTTAGAAGCCCTTCTCAGGTAACAGGACAAATGTTGGGATTGGGTTTAAAACCAGTAGATGACTTTGAAAAAACCTATGCTCGTAAACTAAGCACCAACGAATATTATTACAATCCACAAATTGGTTTTGTTTCAATAAATACACAGTTGCAGCCCGATGAAGTATTGGCTGTTGCTTATCAATATACGTACAACGGTAAAGTCTATCAGGTAGGAGAGTTCAGTCAAGACGTAGCTCTTGATTCAACTCAGGGCGTACAAAAAGTATTGTACCTAAAATTATTAAAAGCAACATCGGCACGTACAGCTTTGCCAATTTGGGATTTAATGATGAAAAATGTATACTCATTAGATTTACCAGGTATTAGTAGAGAAGATTTTAAATTGAATGTTTTATACGAAGAACCAAGTGGTGGTTTAAAAAGATATTTACCCGAAAGTTCAACTGCTACAGAAGGAGTGCCTTTATTAAGAATTTTAAATTTAGATAGACTAAATAATCGAAATGATCCACAACCCGATGGAGTTTTTGATTATGTAGAGGGCTTTACCATTTTGCCTCAACAAGGTAAAATTATTTTCCCTGTATTAGAACCATTTGGTAACGATTTAGAAAGCCTTGCATTTAGTGGTGTGGTATCAACTATTAAGGATAAATATATTTATAGGCAGTTATACGATTCTATTAAAGCTATTGCTCAAACTTATGCCAACTTTAATAGGTTTGTGATGCAAGGACAAGCAAAAGGAACTGGCGGTAGTGATATTTATTTAGGAGCATTCAATATTCCACAAGGCTCTGTAAAAGTTTCTGCAGGTGGCCAAATTTTAGTAGAAGGCAGCGATTATACAGTTGATTATAATTTGGGTAGCGTAAAAATTGTAAATCAGGCATTGTTAAATTCTGGTGTTCCTGTAAGTGTTTCTTATGAAAACAATGCAGGCTTTGGCATGCAGCAAAGAGGTTTTTTAGGGTTACGTGCCGATTATTTAGCTAGTAAAAAATTAAGTTTAGGAGCATCGATGGTGCGTTTGGGCGAAAGACCATTTTTTACCAAAATGAATTATGGCGAAGACCCAATTCGTAATACTATGTATGGTGTAGATTTTAGCTACCGTTCAGAAGCTCCAGGCTTAACTCGGTTGTTAAATAAATTGCCTTTCTATTCTACCAAAGCAAAAAGTACCATTACGGCTTACGGTGAAGGAGCTTATTTAAAACCAGGGCATCCAAAACAAATTGGCAAAGGCGATGAAGGCTTAATTTATATAGATGATTTTGAAGGAACAAGAAACAGTTTAGATTTACGTTTTCCATCACTTGCCTGGACACTTGCGTCAACGCCTGTTGGTGGTTTTGCAGAAGCTGCTTTAAGAGATTCAATCAATTATAATTTCAACAGGGCAAAAGTTGCCTGGTATAATATTGAACCCAATTTGCAAGATAAAAATGCTGCTAATAATCCTTTACGTAGAAACTTAGATGAACTGAGTGATCCAAGAGTAAGGCAGGTTTATACCAATGAATTGTTCCCTAATTTAACTACTAATATTACCAATGTTCAAGCATTTACGTTTGATTTGGCTTATTACCCAACCGATCCTGGCCCTTACAACTATGTAAGCAGCCAAGCTGAGATTACGGCAGCAGGTAAATTATTAAATCCAAGAAAAAGATGGGGTGGTATTATGCGTAGCATAGACCAAACGGATTTTGAAACTGGTAATGTTGAGTATGTAGAGTTTTGGGTACAAGATCCATTTATTAAAAATCCAAATCCTAACCCAACAGGAAAACTAGTTTTAAACTTTGGTAACGTTAGCGAAGATATTTTAAAAGATGGCAAACGATTTTATGAAAACGGACTTCCGTCGCCCAATATTCCTGCTGCAACAGATCAAAGTAACTGGGGTAAACAACCATTAAATCCAATTCAGGTAACACAGGCATTTAGCAACAATCCAGATGACAGACCTTATCAGGATGTTGGTTTCGATGGTTTAACTGATGATAGTGAAAGGGTGGTGAAAAAATATTATGTAGACAGATTAGCCAATAATTTTGGTACAGCATCACCCATTTATCAAAAAGCTCTCGTCGATCCAAGTAATGATAATTACAGATGGTATAGAGATGAAGCTTATGATGCACAAGGTGCTGGTATTTTGCAACGTTATAAAGGGTTTAATAATCCACAAGGCAATAGCCCAATTGCAGGTACCAACAGTTCATTAAGTGCTGCTGCAACTTTATATCCTGATAATGAAGATTTGAACAGAGATAATACATTGAATGAAACAGAAGCATATTATGAATACGAGATAGATCTTACCAAAAACATGAATGTTGGTACCACCAAATATGTTACTGATAAAAGAACCATAAATGTAAATTATCCTAACGGAACAACTGGTCAAGAAAATTGGTACTTATTTAGAGTGCCTATTAAAGATTACACTAGAAATGTTGGCGGAATTACTGACTTTAAATCTATTCGTTTTGCAAGAATGTATTTAACCGATTTTGCCGATTCGGCAGTAATGCGTTTTGCACGTTTTGATTTGGTAAGAAACCAATGGAGAAACTTTACTTATAATATAGATACTGTTGGTCAGTATATACCAGTTAATAATAACACCACTACATTTAATGTATTGGCTGTAAACTTAGAAGAAAACAGTAATCGTACTCCTGTAAACTATGTAATGCCTCCAGGTATCGAACGTGTACAATTGTTAAGTAATAATGGGGTAAATCTTTTGCAAAATGAGCAAGCTATGAGTTTAAAAGTGGTTGGCTTAAAAGATGGTGATGCAAGAGGTGTGATTAAAAACCTAAACTTAGACATGCGTCAGTATGGGAAACTATCCATGTTTATTCATGCTGAAAGCATTCCTAAGTATGCCGATGTAAAAGACAAAGAGTTAAATGCAATTATTAGAATTGGGCAAGACTTTTTAAATAATTATTATGAGATTAAAATTCCACTAAAAATTACACAACCCGGTAAATATTCATCTAACGATTCAAGTGCAGCTAAAGTTTGGCCAGATAGCAACCGATTAGATTTTAGCCTGCAAGATTTGGTTCGTTTAAAATTGCAACGCAATGGCTCAGGTGCATCGTTGGGGCAAATTTACAGACAAGTAATTGGTAACAAAACCTTGTCGGTTTATGGTAATCCAAATCTTGGAGAAGTAAGAGGTATTTTGGTTGGCGTTGAAAATGCAAAAGATGGAAATACGTTCGACTTATCATCGGAAGTATGGATTAATGAATTACGATTATCTCAGTTAGATGAAAATGGAGCTTATGCTGCTTTGGCAAGAGTAGATATTCAATTGGCTGATTTGGGAAGCATTAGTTTATCTGCTAATACTTATACACAAGGTTTTGGAACTATCGAACAAAAAGTAAATGAACGTTCGAGAGATAATATGTTCCAATTCGATGCTGCTGCAACAATCGATGCTGGTAAATTGGTGCCTAAAAAAGCCAAATTAAGTATTCCAATTTTTGCAAGCATCAATAAAACGATTAAAAAACCTCAATACGACCCTTACGATAAAGATGTAAAGTATCAAGACAAAATAAACAGTGCTACTACACAAGAAAAAAGAGATTCAATTAAA
>CALRLF020000126.1:0-8163 GCA_943368475.1 Allobosea thiooxidans | reverse complement strand
CTTTCAGAAAGTTCGTTGAGCGATACCTTTCTTTTGGCCATCATCACATCTAAATTTACAATGATAGACATAGCTTATACGGTTAAATCGTTTTCGGTTTGAATTTCTACGCCTTTCTTGAAGATGCTACCAATGACATAGATCACGGCCGCCATTAGTATAAAGGCTTCACTGTCTGGCCAAAACTGGCTGAGGTTGTCAACTTTATAATTATGGTGCATTAAGTATTTGGAGACTTGTCTGGCTATGTGACCAATGATGCCAATGGATAAAGCATAGTAACTAATGAGCATGATTTTATTTGCCACATACATGCTAAATGGTTTTGTCAGGTCTAGTTTCAACAGGAGCTGGATAACCACATAGAACATAGCAGCTTTTAAGATAGAGATGAATAAGATAAAACTGTACATACTATAGAATGTCCACCAGCTTTTATTGTACATATCACTCATGTCCAGTTTTTGGTAGAGGTGACTGACCATTTCTGGTTTGAAAATGCTAAATCCAAAATTGGTGAGTAAGGCGCCTGATTCTATACAGAGTCCTACAAAGATGATCCAGGCTATAATTTGGAGGATGATGAAGACGAAGTTGTTTTTCTTTTGCATGATTTAAGATTTAAATGATGCAGCGAAGATAAGGGTATATTTATTGATAAACAATAAATATTTATTTTTAATGGGGATATTTTTATTGAGGAGTGGGTAGTTTTGCTGGCGCGATGGTTAATTTTTAAAGTAGCGTTTTGCTCTAACAGCTTCCACTTCTTTTGCAATTTCTTCTAATGTAGGAGGTCACAATTACCATTGTCTTTCTTGAGAAATGTATTCGTCAATATTGCTTTTTGCCCAAAGGCTGGATCCAATGCCAGAAATTTGGGAAAGCTTTACTCGTTCACTTTTTTTGCAAATTAATGCGACCAATCTTTCAAGTAAGGATAATTGCTCTTTCTTATCAAGCTTTTTAACCTCTAATAGAATTTCATTTATACTTAGAGTATTAGGCATTTTGTAAAATATCTCTTTTTATTGATAGGAACAAGGTATATCCTCTGAATCCATGTTTTGGGAATGGGATAACCTGAAATATCAAAAAATTTTAGTTTTTGGGCAAATAAATCCAAGCCTTTATCCCCGAAGCCAGGGTTACCAGTTCTCTGGTATAGTCTACCTCATAGCGGTCTGCTTGTTGGAGTTCTTGTTCTGTTAGTTCAAATACCATTCCTGTGATGCTGTCTCCTGGTGAAGGAATGGCAATGGGATGATGTTGTTGGTTGCTGATGGCTAAGACTTGGGGGTCGGTGATTTCTAGGGTGCCTAGGGTATAATTGGGCAAGGTGTCTGATGTTCCTGTGAGAAGGCGGTTAAAGGAGGATAGTTGAACCGATGGGAGTTGGAGGGTTCCGTAAGAGAAGAGGTGGGGCATTTGATAGTATCATTTGATTTTATCGAATGTAAGATTTCTTGGGGATTGTTTTTTGCTAGCGCGATGTAATCTAGTAAGCACTACAATATTGCATGCAAGTAATTTGCAGTATCCTTAATTCCTGAATTCCTCAATTGATTTAGAACTGCAAACTCATCCTGTTTTGGATTTTTTTTATTCATTACCATTTCCTTGAATGCAGCAACTGCCTGATCTGGATTCAAATCAATAATATCCGTTAGAAAGTCATCCGCAGTTTTCACATTCAAACTGAATGATTGCAAATATTCAACTGGAAAGTCTTTCAAATTGTTTGTTACAATAATATTCGCATTTATTTTTATTGCCGCAGCAAGTACATGGCGGTCATCTTTATCTGGTAATTCTAGGAAATCAATTAAACTTTTATAGTTATGTACCAATGCGTCGGGAAAGGCCTCATTCGCTTTTTGAATTCTTTTATTTGCATCAGTTTCTGACACTCCCTTTTCCAACATGACTCGCTTCCATTCATCAAAAATATGATCACTCCATTTTGGAGTAAATAAATCATAATGTGCAAACCAGAATAAGATATCTCTGATGATAACCGGATAGATTACATTGGTATCCAACACTGCAGTAAATCGTACACTATGAATCATACAATCCGTTTTCCTCATCAGCATTCATAATATCAATGATATGTTGTTTCTGTTGCTTTTTCATTTGATTTCTGAATTTTAGAATATCATCATATTGTATTCTTCGGTGTTTGCCCACTTTGGTAAATGCAATTTTTCCATCTTCTAATAGTTTGACCAAATGTGGTCTAGAGCAACCTAACATTTCAGCCGCGGCCTGTGTGGTTAGCTCTGTTGCTATAGGAACTATTGAAATTAGTTTACCCTGACCCATTGCTTTTAGTATTTCCCCTAAAAGTTTTAAAGCATTGATAGGAATTGTAATTTTTTCATTTGTTTCCTCTATTTCAATTTCAGCTTGATTAGCATTTAAGTGTTGTATAGCAGATGCTAATGCCGTGTAAGATTCATGGGCAATTTTTTGGTCAAGCTTTGACGGCTTTTGCAGCGGTTCTAATAGGTTCATAGTGTTTCAGGTTAGACAATGGCAAATTAATCGAAATATTCGAAATATACAAAATAAACGAAAAATGAGAGATTATTGGGGTTTGGAGAGATAGATTCAGGCTTGGATGCCGGAGTAAAGGCTGCTAGACAGGGTGTTTCGTTTTGCTGGCGCAATGTTTACTTTTTACTTATCAATGAATTGCCAGAGGTTTCGTTTTAGCTTTTTGAAGGTATTGTCTTTGAATAAATAGGTATCGGGGCCTTTGATAAATTCAGAATTGCCTCTATTGTAATACATAAGGTTGTAGTCTACTTGTACGGTATCTCCTAGGTGTGTAATGGTGAGATAGGCAAAATCTGTAAATGAGTTTGCGCCACTTTGTGGTAAAACACAGTCTCGGTCTAATACGGCTTTTGCTACTTTGTCATTGGGGAAGTATTTTTTGATTAAGTATTGATGGGTGGGTGAACCTTGTTTACCTAGCCCTAGTGCTGTAGTTAGTTGGCAAGAGTCGCTTGTGCATAGGGTTCCTCCCATTGCTGCGTAGAAGGCTGCCATGGCTCTGATGGGTTCGGTGAGTTGGGGAATGTTGATTCGTCCTGGGATGGTGTCTGTTGGGAGGATGAGGTTGTATACTTGGGGGGTGGAAAGGGTTTCAGTGGGGGTGGCTATGGTTTTAATTTGATTGGGTTGGGTGTTGCAGGAAAGGAGGATCAGTGTTAGGAGGAAGAAGGGTTTCATGGTTGTGTTTTTTGGGCTGGCGCGATGTTTTAAGAAATAAGATAGGCTAAAACAAATATTGATTGAGATTATCTAAAGTCAATATGCTTATTGTCAAAGTCAAACATCATTCCAGTTATTTTACTTCTTTCTAAGGCTGATCTTAATCTTTCTGAGATATAGGTATTGATATTTAGACCTAAAATTATAAAAATGTCGTGTTCTGGTTGGTAATTGTCTTTAAAATGGATTTCGATTGGGGTTAGCCATCGCCAATCCTTAAATGCTACAATACTTTTTGATTGTCTAAAGTCTTCAGATAGTGCTTTATATTCTTCCAAATTTGCAATGGGATGTGGTGCACCTATTAATACATTGTTTTCTGATTTTTGAATATGAAAAATGCTTTTCCCAAAGTCAATTTTGTCAGTATAATTATTAACCGAGTGCATCATTTTATAATTATCGTAATAGGTTTCTTTGTGCTTGATTCTTACATCATAAAAGTTGGTCTCCCCTATTGAATGTTCTACTATAATCTTTCTTGCTTTTTCGCTACAAATAAAGCCTTTACCAAATACATGTGAAATAAGGTCTGTTACAGCAGAACCTTTTTGAAGATTTTGAGTAGCTATGTAGGGTTTAAAATTGGGCAGTGAGTCATATGGTACTCTTGAGAAATTATCTGAATCAGATGACTTTCTTCCTTCTTCAAAAGTATAGGATTGAACTTGAGGAAAGCCTCCGCGTCCTATTTTGGTAACTGCGCACTGGAGGGAGAAGTATTGCATGGGTTGGGGGTTGTGCTATGCTTATTGTAATAATGGGTTTGTTTATTTTTCCTTTGGAAGATTATGGATGATGAGTGACAATTGTTATTATTTAATTTATATTGATTGGTTACAAACATTAAACAGGGTCTTTGTGTTGATAGAATATTTATAACGTTCAGCTCGTAACTACTGACCAGTTGAAAATATAAATATTAATTAAACAATGAAAAGTTAAATAATATTCGTCGCCCCAAACTAAAACCCATAAATGTAATCGCCCGAAGTTTAAATGCATATCCCATATGCAGCAATGCCAAAGTTATGTGTAGCAAATTTTAATCAGTTATCAATATTTTCATTAATAACATTTTCTGTTTCATAACCAGGCTTCATTTTAAGTTGAAATTTGTAAGTCTTAATTTTATTAGTTATGATGTTTTTATATTTTATGTAGCCAGTAAAAAAGATAAAATAGTTAGACTTAGTAACAATGCTGATCTGATTTTCACTTATTGGAACTATGGTTCCAAATGGAGAAGGAACAGGGTTGTCATTAAGAATATATTTATTGAGTATGTCGCTATAGTCGTGAGCAATTTTATTAAGTTCACTAAAAGGTGGAGCTGTTATTCTAATAGTAATTAGTGTTTTACAATCAATTACTTTACATGGGTATCTACCTAAATTTTCTACTTTAATCTTTGTCAAAAGTGGTTTTCCGACTTCAAACACTTCAATAGAAGAGCTCGCTATGTTAAGATATGGTTCATTCCCAATTTTGAATTGTTGTTGATTTTCTTTTAGAGAGTTTATTTGGGTATTAAGCAACTTTTCTGCAATTCTACTTGCTTCTTCCCCTGATTTTTTGCTTCCTTCAAAGGCATCTTTTGCAAGTACATAATTTTTTTCAGAAATAGAGTTAGAGCGTCTAGCTTCTTGAACAGCATCATTTGCAATTTTTGTCGAACTTGTAGCTTCTTTAAAAAGCAAGTACGTAAAAATTGCTAATACAATATTTATAATAAGCCCATAAATTGCAATTTTGTCAGCTATTCTAATTTTAGTATTTTTCCTTTTTCCAATGGTATTTTTAGGATTTATAGACTGTATTGGTTGTGTTTGTTGCTGGGTCTGTGTAGTGCTTAACTTTTCTTGTGGAGTAGCATAACCTTTTTCTTCGACTACTTCTATTTGTGAGTCAGACAAAATTTTTTCTTCATTAACAAGATTCTTGTCGGGTTGCTGTTGTTTTATCTCCTCCACTTATATTCAGTTATTTTAATAAAAAATAAATTAAAATCAAATTGTGTCAATTAGTTATATACAATAAACAAGTATTGCTATGTTGGGGATTTTGAATTAGTCATAAAGGAACTGCTGCCTTTTTTTATATAAATTTAATTAATTAGAATAAAACTTGGGCTTTCCGTTTCGAGCCACAAGACGTTCCTCAGCAGAAATATCGTAGCATATATTTAAAATATCCTGTCCCCTCAATTGGCAACACCAATTCTATCCGCCGTTAAACCTAATTAGGAGGATAAACTGTTAGTTGAATATCAATTTGGTCATCAAAATATTTGTGCCTATGCCATGCCTTATTGGAGATAATTTTTGCATTTATTTGACAGTTTGTCGAGACATGAGCTTCCGTAAATGTTATTTGAAAAGAATTTGAATTATTGAATTGACTTGTGTCGAATCCACTCAGACTCCATATAATTGTATACTCATTTCTGTCAAAACTGGCATCAATTTCTAATTCAATTTTTATCGAATCTCCACATCTAATAGTTAAATGATTAAATAGGCTTCTAGGGACTATTACTCCAATACTCGATTGAATAAAATGTTCTGAGAAAAATTGATTCCCATATGAATCTGAATACTTTATTATTGATGGGGCGTTAAAACTCATATATTGACTTGTTTCATGATAATAATTTTTTATGCAATCAATGAAATCATTTGAATAGCAGATTGCTTGTTCAGCTTGCCTGTTTGAAATTGGATTTAAATGATATAATCTATTTCTTATTTCTAGAAGATTACCAAGCTCAATTCTTATTTGATCTGTATCAAAAATGTATCTATTGTGAAATACTTTTCGAAATGATGATTTATAAAGAGTAGGATTGCAAATAATATCTACTAAATGATCAAAGGTAGTTGCATCAATCCATCTGGGAAATCTTCCTTTATCATTAGTGCTAATTCTCGTTTGAACTTCCTCACGGATTTTCTTTTTTATTAGAAAATGGCCTTCTGAGGTTTGAAGGGAGTTATAATTTTTTTCATATGAATTAGTCAACTCATCATTAATAAGTCTTCTTAACCAATATTCAAGAGCTTCAATATGCTCTTTTGCAATTTCCCTAATTTCTGCTTCATTATATTTTTTGTACCACATTGAGTAAGATTAATGGCAGGCAACTAAAAGTCACTTCTAATAGTGTGGAATTAATTGCTTTTCATGATCGAAACTGCTTATTAATAAAGATTTAAATGTACAAGATAAAAACTAAAAGCACAAATGCATTCCATCCGCCGAAACTACTTTTGAAATTGAACTACAGCTGACTATAACAATACACAATTTTCTTGAATATTTTATTGTGATGACTTAATTTTATCATGCTCAATTTTTGCATATTCAATTTTGGATTGTTGTTCTTACATTTTTTTTCACGCTATTGCTTTCGTCTTTCTATTTTATCTTTTTGCTTTTGTTCTTCCTCTTTTACTAAATCCTTATCAGTGATAACTCCACTTGTCCAGAAAGTGGCCGGGTCGTTATTGAAGCCCTGACTTCTTACATATAAATTTAATGATAAAGCAGTAGGTGTTATATCTGCAGTTAAACTTTCGTCAGTTGAAGAAAATCCACCTTCGCCTAAACCTGATCCTATTAGTTCAAGTGAACGCAGATGATCGAGCTCTCTATCAAGTCTATGGATGTCTTTTATTTCGGTTATTGCTATTAATTCATCACAATTAATCTTAAAATCGTCTCCAATCATAAGACCATTTTTATAAAGAATTTTTCGCGCGCCTTCACAAGAGTATTTAAGTATTCTGGCTTCTAGAACAGTTAATTGTTTTAGCAAATCAACAAAGATTAAATTTTCATCATCCTGTCCATCTTTAGTGCAAGAAGATATAAAAAGTCCTGCCCAAAGTTCTTGAATTTCATCACTATCATTTAATGATCCATTCTCAATGATTGAAAGTGCCACTCGTGGATGTGCTTTTATATGAAGTTTCTCATCTGTGAAATCTAACTTTCCTTGTGCTTTGTGTAGTATACTAAGTACATTTTTTAATCGCCAATGTCTAACTTGGTCTTTAAGTAAAAGGCCTACTTCTTCCAAAGCTGGGGCACAAACCAACTTTAGAAATCCTTCTATTCCTTCGAACGATTTAGTAACTGCAGTATTGATAGCGTCTCCTATAGGTTTTATTCCAAGAATATCTAAAGCTTTGTTATCACTCATAATGTGTTGTTTTTATATTTTAAGCAACAGTTAAAAGTAAGCAACTATTGAAAATTAATATGACAATTTAATTAAATTCATAAGAATGCTTATTGCCTATTAGATTTAGTATAGTGTTTGATAATCGCAATTGAATAAAAGAGTTGTCTTTAATTCATTTAGATTACATTATTAAGGCATAACTTAATACTGTTTATATATCAACTAGTTATTAATAGAATTCATTGTGTGTTTTCGACATGTGAGTTCTAAAGATGGATGCTAATTGTAAAACCTATAATCACTCCAAAATTATCATAATTGAGAACCAACATTGAACAAGAGATTACGTCCCGTGATCACTTGAGGTGGTACTTACCCAAAAACCAACGCACTTTAGTATTATCATAACTGAGAATCAACCTTAGAGGAAGAGATTACGTTCCGTGAGCTTCCAGGTGGGTGCTTACCCAAAAACCTACGCTTGCGGCTCACCGCAAGCTGGTTTTCTTGTGCTACTCCCTTACCCAAATGAATTTGGGACGGTCGTAACACAAGAAAACCGCAACTATCGTTGCGGTTTTTGTGCGGAAGAGGAGATTCGAACTCCCACGGCTGTTACCCCGCTACCACCTCAAAGTAGTGCGTCTACCAATTTCGCCACCTCCGCAGGTTGGGTTCCAAATGTTTGGAACTGA
>CALRLF020000125.1:0-8260 GCA_943368475.1 Allobosea thiooxidans | reverse complement strand
AGAAAATATAATCATTTATAATAAACTTAGAATTACGACCTTTTTTTATTTTAATCTTCATTGGAGTATTAAAATAAATTGCAGGAAATTTTTTATACTCATCAATAAATCGAAGCGTTAAATAAGCTGCTTTTAACCAAAGTAAAGGGCTCTTCCTAAAAAAAGATAAATTGTATTTAAAATATATCTTACGAATTATTCCAACCATTATACAGATACTTTTTTATGTACAATATCGTATTGTATATTAGGTCTAATTATACCAGGCAATGGAGTAGTAGTACCACCAATACTTTCATTCATGACTTCAAATTGTATAATATCGGTTGAAATCATGTAAACAGAATGGTAGTTTTCTGCTACAATTAAATTAAATTTATAAATGCCTGCATTTAGTATATGAGGTGGAATTTCACCTACCAGTTCGTAAACTCCAATTTGAGAGTCATTATTCTCACAAATCCAAACACCCTGATGAAAGACAATAGTCTCATCAATATTTCTTAATTCAAAAGTTACAGCTAAGTTCGAAAGTGCAACATTACAAAATAACGATAATGAAAATCTTACACCAGTTGATATGGATAGTAAGTTATTTAAACCTAAAGATTCAACTCCCATTTTTAAAATACTCACCTTTTCATTTGATAATGGAGAAGATTCAAAAGAGCCTGAATGCTCAAAATTTGAGATTACACTTCCCGTATTTTGATAATACTTTACTGCTTCTCTTTGTGTTCCCCCAAAACTAACACTCCCATTTATTAATACTAAACCCTTGGTACATAACTCATTTACAGCTGCCATATTATGGCTTACAAAGAGTACAGTTCTGCCCTCATTCACACTTACATCTTTCATTTTGCCCAAACACTTTTTTTGAAACTCGGCATCACCAACAGCCAATACTTCATCTACAATCAATATCTCAGGTTCTAAATGGGCAGCTACCGCAAATGCCAAACGCACATACATACCACTGCTGTAACGTTTTACAGGGGTATCTATATAACGCTCTACCCCACTAAAGTCTACAATTTCATCGAACTTGATTTTAATTTCCTGCTTGGTCATACCCAGTATGGCACCATTTAAAAAAATGTTTTCTCGTCCACTTAATTCTGGATGAAAGCCTGTGCCTACTTCTAATAAACTGGCTATTCTACCTTTTACTTTTATGCTACCAGTAGTGGGTGCCGTGGTTTTAGAGAGTATTTTAAGCAAAGTACTTTTACCTGCCCCATTACGCCCAATAATACCCAGTACTTCACCTGCTTTTACTTCAAAATTTATATCCTGCAAAGCCCACACATAATCGCTATTACCTTTGGCTGTTCGGTCGTTGGCTTCACCAATTTTTAAAAATGGGTCTTCCTTACCCCTTAAACGGTACGACCAGCGTTTTAAATCGTGGCTGAGTGTGCCAGTGCCTACATCGCCTAGGCGGTATTGTTTACTAAGATTTTCTACTTTTATTACTGTACTCATGAATGGTTGCGGGTTGCAGGTTGCAGGTTACTGGTTATTGGTTGATAGACAATGGACGACGGTCGATGGTCCACAGTTGATTGAATTGAGTATTGAGCATTATAGCCGATGGTAGGTGGTGGATAGTCGACTGTCGATAGACCAGAGTTGATGGAGGATTATGTTTTATTAACTTTTAAACTTTTTCAACCCTTTCAACCCCATCAACCTTATCAACTCCTTCACTTTTTCCATTCACTACTCACCATCGACCATCGACTATGGACCGTTGACTACCTTCCCCTACACTGTATCCATAAAACTCTTCTCTACCTTATTAAATACTAAAGTTCCAAATAACAATAAAACCAATGCAAAAACAGTACTATAAGCCAGGCTGTACCAACTGAATAAACCTGAGCCTGTAAAACCAAATCTAAAGGTTTCTACAATTGCCGATAATGGATTGGCTTTTATGAACAGTGCATATTTGGCAGGTAAATTACTCATGGGATAAATTACAGGTGTTGCATACATAAGCAGTTGTACACCAAAGGTTAGCAGGAAAATTAGATCTCGGTATTTGGTAGTTAATGCACTGATCAACATACCTGCACCCAAACCAATAATAGCCATTAAAAAAATTAAATAAGGCGTTAACAACAGGTAAATATTGGGGTGCAATTGAGACCCTTTTATTAGATACCATGCCCAAACAGCCAAAAACAACGTAAACTGAATACCAAAACGCACTAAATTGCTTACCACAATGCTCAATGGCATAATTAAACGGGGAAAATAGACTTTACCGAAAATATTGGCATTGTCTTTAAATACGGTAGCGGTTTTATTTAAACATTCAGAGAAATAATTCCACAAAGTAATACCTGCCATATAAAACACCATTTGTGGCAAACCATCGGTTGAAATTTTAGCAATATTGCCAAAAATTACCATAAAAGTTACTGTAGTTAGCAGCGGCTGTATAAAAAACCACAAGGGGCCTAAAATGGTTTGCTTATAAGTGGCTACAAAATCTCTTTTTACAAACATCACCAGTAAATCACGGTAACGCCACAACTCTCCCAAACGTAAATCGAACACCGAATGAATGGGTGTTATTTCTTCCGTCCACTGTTCTTGTTCTGCTATTG
This sequence comes from Allobosea thiooxidans, assembly GCA_943368475.1. GTDB lineage: Bacteria > Bacteroidota > Bacteroidia > Chitinophagales > Chitinophagaceae > UBA1930. The sequence continues at coordinate 5,639 of CALRLF020000125.1, read as the reverse complement.
AATGACTCATATAAATAAATACGCTGTTAAGTTAGATGGTTGATACTGGATGCTGTATAATGGAAATTTTGTGCAATTTTTATTCCTTTTGTGTCCTGTACTTTTTTATTTCTATGTGTTTAACCTTTTATAAGTTGCTGGCAAAAAATGTAAAAACCACTGAAAGTATTCGTGTAAAGAAACCCACCCCTAACAATTATTCTACTAAATCTTAGTTGTATTGTAGCCCCTCCAAAGGAGGGGAAGATGAAATTTTTAGCAATTGATGTGCTATACGCCTATGTTGCTATGTGGTTAACCAATTTCAGTTAGGCTACTCTCCTTTGCTTCATTGCTCTGTGGTTAAAAAAATTGCTCGCAGAAAACGCAGAAGTTATTCGTATTAAATCAATCAAACTCCTTTGCTTCATTGCTCTGTGGTTAAACGATTGCCACAAGGCAGCCAATTCGTGTAATTAGCGTAATTCGAAAAATTTGTGTTCAGTAACCCACCCCTTTCTATCTTCTTTATCAATTTATGTTTTATCACAGCCCCTCCACCGGAGGGGAAGATGAAGTTTTTGTGTAATTGATGTTCTATGTGCCTATGTTGCTATGTGGTTAAACTTTTGATACTTTGCTCGCAGAAAACACAGATAACGCAGAAGTTATTCGTATTTAAGCAATCAAGCCTCTTTGCTTCATTGCTCTGTGGTTAATCCATTGCCGCAAGGCAACCAATTCGTGTAATTAGCGTACTTCGAAAAATTTGTGTTCAGTAACCCACCCCTTTCTATCCTCTTACTCATTTTTTGTTTAATCGCAACTCCTTAACCGGAAGGGTAGATGAAAATTTTTAGCATTTGATGTGCTATATGCCTATGTTGCTATGTGGTTAACCCATTTCCGTTAGGCTACTCTCCTTTGCTTCATTGCTCTGTGGTTAATCCATTGCCGCAAGGCAACCAATTCGTGTAATTAGCGTAATTCTAAAAATTCGTGTATTACTTACCAAATAACTTTTGCCACCAGCTCAGTTTAACTTTATCATCGAAATAGCCACGTTTATTGGCATCGAAATAAGGGTCTTTCTTTTTACCTCCGTAAATGTATCGGCTATAGCCATAACCCAACCCATAACGGTACATATAACCATAACCATAACCATAGCCATAACCATAATAACCATAACGCCCTGCAAGATTCACATCATTTACCACAATGGCCATATTGGTTAATTTCTGATCACGATGTAAATCATTGATAAATTCCAACTGCTTTTTAAAAGTATATCGCTGACGAACAATATAAATAATAGAATCCGAATACTTGCTCAAGGCAAAAGAATCACTCACCAAACCAACAGGTGCAGAGTCGATTACAATATAATCATAGTGCTCTTTTAAATAAGTAAATAAGGTTTCCATCCGTGGGCAGATAATTAATTCTGCCGGATTGGGCGGAATTGGTCCCGTATTGTACACATGCAAAGAAGGATGCTTGGGCATTACCTGATAAACAGAAGTAATATCATTGGTTTGCCCTATTAAATAATTGGTAATGCCTCGGTTATTGTCTTCGATGATATCGGGTAATTTCAAGCCCTTTAACTTACGAAGATCGAATGCTAGTAATGCTACTTTTTTACCAGTTAAGGATAATACAGCTGCCAAATTTAAACTAATAAAAGATTTACCCTCACCACTTACCGAAGAAGTAACCAATAGTGTTTGTGATCGTTTTGCAGATCCCTCATGCAGGGGTAAAATGAACTGCAAATTACTCCGCAGTATCCTGAATTGCTCGGCAACAATATTTCGGCTATTTTCCACAACAATGGTATCATTACTTTCCACGTGGCTGATTTCTCCTGCAATTGGAATAGCTGATTTAGTGGTAATATCCTGACGGGTGGTAATTTTATCATTCAGTAAATCCAGCAGGTAAATAAAAGCCACAGGAAATAATAAACCGATTATGAGTGCAAAAGTGCGTATTTGTTCGGCTTTGGGTTCTATTGGAAATTTCGATGAACTGGCAATATCCATCGACTGGTAATTAGAAGTGGTGGAAATAGAGGCAATAGCTGTTTCTTCTCTTTTTTGCAAAAGATAGAGGTAGAGTTTTTCCTTAATTTGTTTTTGACGAATAATATCCTGCTGTAGCTTATCCTTCTCGGGTATGATACTCATCTTACCCATATCGGTATTAAACTTATTCGTATAGCTATCTATCTTAAGTTTTTTGGCATTTTTTAAATTGGCTGCTGCTTCCAGTATATTGGCTTTTAGCTCTTTTAATTCATTCTCAATCTCTGTATTAACTGTACTTTCTTTGAGGGTTACAAAATCACCTCTTTCTTTTTTGAGCTGTAACTCGTTGTATTTTTGAATTAGTGAAGTAAATGCAACGTCATTGATATCAAAATTAGATGGTATAATTTTCGATTTATTTACACTACGGTTATTGCGTAAATAATCCTCAATCATTTCAATGATGCTGATATCCAGTTGAAGTCCTTCTGCAATTTTTTCCGACTCAGTTAATCTCCCCTGATAATATACATACTCACTTTGAAAATCGAAAAACCGGCTGCCCTTCTTGGTATCTTTTAAGTTACCTTCTAAATACCCCAAATCTTCTGCTACAATATTCAATCGGTTGTCGATAAAATTGATGGTATTGGTAGAAGATTCCTGTTTTTGCTGCACATCGTTCCGTACGATTTCTTTAACCAGTAAATTCAAAAAGTCTTCTGCTTTTTTCCTGTTTTCACCATTTAAACTCAATATAAGAATACTGGTTTTTGCCGAAAATGTGCTGATAGATAGCTTACCCTGCATTTCTCTGGCTGTTGCTGCTACAGCATTTATACGAACCACATAAGGGTCGATAATATTTCCAATTGTTGAAAATCGTTTTTTAACCTTAAATTTTAAATCGGACTGTACTACAGAATCGCCCCATTTAAAATTGATGGTGCCTGTTTTTTGTACAATTTGCCCGCCTGCATCATTTAAACTTTTTACATTAATAGAATAATTTTTAGTGCTGTCAGCCACTTTTAAATCTACTATTTCTATGGGACTGGAATCATAAGCATCAAAATCCTTAATATTTCCTTCTTTGCTATATACGATGTTAAAATTTCCAGCCCTCACTACTTTTTCTAAAAGCTTCTTAGAACGGATCAACTGCATTTCATTCTCCAGATTAATGGGGCGTACGCCGCTTACAGCCTGACTAATTAAATCCTGTTGCACCACATTATTGCTACCCCCATTGCTTACCAGCAACTGCACATAAGCATTGTAAATAGGTACTTTGTACCGTATATACATAATGGCACTGCCAAAACAGATAATGAAAGACAATACAAAAAGGGGTAAATAGCTTAAATATTTAATCAACAATTCTCTTAAAGAAAACTTTTGCTTTTGTTCGCTATTGCCCAGCTGTTGTAAAAGTTGGGAGGTATCTGGTGTACTCATGTAAATGAATTGAGGATAATTATCTTCTTAATGCAGTTAATACCAAAATAATATTCACTGTAGCAAAAGCCAGATTGGCTAAAGATGTAACAGGGACTACATTTTGTTGAAAATTATTATTTTTAATGGTTTGAAACTTCCTTGCACTGGCACCTACATAAATCATATCATTTTGTTGTAACTGAAATGCTGGTGACTGATAAATTTTAGCATCTCTGATATCCAAACGGTAGGTGGTTCTTCTGCCACTGTCTTCCCTTACCAGCATAATATCATCCCTTTTTCCATCATCTGCCAACCCCCCACTCATGCTGATGGCATCTATAATGGTTGCTTTTTCACTTTTAAAGCTTTTTGCACCAGGTCCTTTTACCTCTCCTAAAACATTTACGGTAAACCCACCAAACTGCACATCTACGGCTATTTCTTTAATGTATTTACTCCACTCATTGGTTAGTTTGTCTTTCAGTTCGCCACAGGTCATCCCAGCAACTTTCAATTTACCTATCTTGGGTAAGAAAATTTCCCCTTGGTTGTTGAGTATGTAGTTGCTTGATTTACCACTGCCTCCCGGTAAATTAAAAACAGTTACCTGCTCCTGGTTGGTACTGGCCAGTGTGTACACCTGTACACTGATATTATCCCCTTCTTTCAATCTAAGGGGTTTATACTCGAAATTGGGCAAACTGTCGAAACCAGTTTGAAACAATTGGTACGATTTTTCGATTTCTTTTACATGCAAGCAACTGGTAAACAGTGTTACGATTAAAAGATACGATAAGATTTTTTTCATGAAGAACCGGTTATTTTAAACAAATGAAGGATAAAATCATACAAAAATCATAGAAACTTAACAATTAAGCAAAGCTTCGCCATCTCAGTCACATGATATGTGCAAAGGGGGATTAAAATAAAAAAGCATAGCAGGGCATATTAAATATAACCTACAGCTATGCTTATCAAATAATTATAACAATACGTTTGTGGTTAGTAGCATAAAATATACATATCTCAACGCACCAAAAGCCAACTACATCACTGCCCTTTAAGCACCCTTTCGGTTCTTGCAAATATATGTTTTAAGAGCTTATCCTGTGAAATTGCAGAATCTTTATTTTTTAATAACACCAATCCAAAACACGAACAATTGTAAGCATCCCGAATTCCTTAAAATACCTTTCAACCCTATAAATCAAATATTGAGCCTGCTCTATACCTTATATACTTTACATACCTTAATCCTTTTACCCTTTACCTTCTACCTTACTTCCTACATGGTTCATGTTATCCACATTAAAGTTGCCTTCCTGCATTCCCTCAGTGTACTCTGTGCTCTTTGAGCCTTTGTGGTTAAACAGTTTCCGTTAGGCAATCCATTCGTGCAAATTCGTGTACCCTTGGCAACTCATTTTTCCAGATATCGGCTCCCAATAGCCTCAATTCATAGGAAATAGAAGATACTGAAAAATTGTTGACTTGATATCTTAGGTGTAAGACATTGCAGGCATGAAAAGATACAAAGTGGTCTCCTTTTGATAGTAAATCCCTCTGCTGTAACAAATTCCTCGTAACAATTTAAAATGTTACCAAAATTTTGTAACACACAAGTAGCTGATTTTCAATAATCGATTTGCTAAAAAATGCGTAACAAGTTGAAAATAAAATGTTACTTAGTAAAAAATAAAGAGCTAAATATTAAAATATCAAGTATCAATATCTCCTACAGTTTTCTTCAACATCGTCTTATCCTAAGCCCAGTGCACTTTGTGCAAACTTTTGTGTTCGCTGTGGTTAATATTTCACGCAAAGCAACATAAGGATACAAAGTTTGCTGTGGTTTTACGCTGTGGTTTAATACAATTGCTCGCAGAAAACACAGATAACGCAGAAAAAAACAACGCTTTAAATTTCTCTATGTCCGCATTGGTTAAAAACAATTGCCGAAGGCAACTTCTTTGTGTACTCTGTGCAAACCTTTGTGTTCTCTGTGGTTAAAACATACTGCCGCCGGCAGTTTCTCTTCTTTGTTCAGTGGTTAAAAACTATTGCTCGCAGAAAACGCAGATAACGCAGAAAAAATTTATTAACTTCCCTTTGTTTGCTGTGGTCAAATATTTCACGCAAAGCAACATAAGGATACAAAGTTCGCTAAGGTTTTAATCTGTCGTT
>CALRLF020000124.1:0-8360 GCA_943368475.1 Allobosea thiooxidans | reverse complement strand
GGCATGAAAAGAACAGAAGTAGAATGTGGCCGTTGCAAAGGACATTTAGGACATGTCTTTGACGATGGTCCTCCTCCAACAGGATTGCGTTATTGCATCAATGGCGTTGTGCTTGATTTTGAAAAAGCACAAGCGGCTGAGAAAAAATATGATGATGAAAAGTCAAAAGTAAAAAGTCTAAATTCAAAAGGGTAGGTAGTGAATAAGTCAAAATTCAAAAGGTAAATTCAATAATAAAAGACTAGAAAACTGGGAAATTTAAAATAAAAAACCAAAAAATGATTCTACGGAATCATTTTTTTAATAGCTTTGTTAACCATTTGGTTAATTTATGGCAAAAAGTAAAAAAGATAATAATACAGAACAACAGATTTTAAATGCTGCTAGGCAGGTTTTTTTAGAAAAAGGACTTTCGGGGGCAAGAATGCAAGATATTGCGGATAAGGCAGAGATCAATAAAGCCATGTTGCACTATTATTTTAAAAATAAGGAATTACTTTTTGAAACAATTTTTCAAGAAACCGCAGGTAAACTTTTTCCGCATTTTGATAAATTGATGGACTCTGACCTAAACTTCTTTGATAAGATTAGATCTATTGTATCAAGTTATATTGAAATGGTTTCCCAAAACCCTTATTTACCCTTATTTGTAATAAGTGAGTTGAACAAAAACCCAGAAATAGGCTTGAAGCATTTTTTTGAAAAACAAAGACCAGGGTTTGTTAAAAAATTTAAAGAATCAATAGAAGAAAGTATCAATTCAGGTCTGATTCTACCCATCAATCCAATTCATCTAATTATCAATATGTTTTCAATGTGTGCGTTCCCTTTTATGGCCAAACCCATGCTAAAAATTATCACAGGAATAGAAGAAGAACAGTTTAACATACTAATGGAACAGCGAAAAGTATTGGTAGCTGAGTTTATCATTAATTCAATCAAAAAATAATTTTTTTATGCGTAAATTAACCAAATGGTTAACGATTAGTGCAAGCTTATTTTTGATGCTAATCGGGACTATTGAATTGCCTGCTCAATCTGTCATTTCAAAACTCAATTTGGAACAGGCTTACCAACTAGCTAGATCTAATTATCCCCTCATAAAACAGAAAGACTTAATTGGTAAAACAGCTTTTCTAACTATTGAAAATATTAATACTGCTTACTTACCTCAATTTAGCCTAAATGGTCAGGCTAGTTATCAATCTGATGTAACAAGTATCAATATCCCAATTGCAGGAGCTAGTATAGTACCTATGAGTAAAGACCAGTATAAGTTATGGGGTGAATTAAATCAGTTGATTTATGATGGAGGGATGATTAAGAACCAAAAACAATTACAAGAGCGTAGTACTTTAATTGATGATCAAAAGTTAGAAGTTGAATTGTACAAGTTAAAGGATAGGATCAATCAATTGTATCTGGGATTATTATTAATAGAAGCGCAAATTTTTCAAGCAAAATTATTTAATGAAAATATTCAAATTGGCCTAAAAACAGTTAATGCTCAACTAGCTAGTGGAACTGTTTTTAAGTCAGCAGCTTTAGTTCTAGAAGCCCAATTATTACAAACAGACCAACGGATTGTAGAACTAAAATCAAATAAGATAGCTCTTTCAAAAGTATTAGGGTTATTTATTAATCATCAAATCCCCGAAAATATTCAATTAGAAAAACCGGAAATGAATGATTTATTAGATGCTACAATAGATAGACCAGAAGTTAAGTTATATGCATATCAAGATAGTCTACTCTATATTCAAAATCAATTAGTGTCTGCAAAATCAATTCCTAAGATTAGTTTATTTGCGCAAGGTGGATATGGTAGACCTGGCTTGAACATGTTAAATAATGATTTTGCCTTATTTGGAATAGGAGGTGTAAGGTTAAATTGGTCTCTGAGTAATTTATACACAAGGAAAAGAGAACACCAAGTTGTGGCATTAAATCAAAAAATAAATGAAGTACAGAAAGAGGTATTTGTCTTCAATACCACAACACAGCTTTCACAACAATTAGAAGAAGTAAAAAAGCTACAAGCCTTATCCAATATTGACCAGAAAATAATTGATGTAAGAATAAATATTACAGCTGCATCCAAGGCCCAACTTCAAAATGGAGTAATCAATTCAAATGATTATTTAAGAGAAGTAAATGCCGAAGATCAAACTAGAAATAATTTTCTATTACATCAAATTCAGTTATTACAAGCTAAAATAAATTATAAAACAATTAAGGGAAATCAATAAAAACTATTTTATGAAGTATAGAAATTTAATTTTTACCATTATAAGTATTGCATTCTTGAGTGCATGCAGTTCAAGTCAACTGAAATATGATGCCGCAGGTATTTTTGAAGCAGACGAAGTAATTGTTTCATCTGAACTACCCGGTAAGATTTTAGATTTTAAGGTGAATGAGGGGAATATATTACAAAAGGGTGCTACAGTTGCCATTATAGACGCATTGCCTATCAGTCTTCAACAAGAGCAATTACAAGCTTCAGTTAAAGCTCTTTCTCAAAAAACTCAAAATGTTGCCCCGCAGATTAAATTGTTAAATGATCAAATAGCAGTTCAAACAACTCAATTGACTAATCTACAACACGAACGGAATAGAATTGAAACACTTTTAAAAGCAGACGCTGCTACTGCAAAACAATTAGATGATATTAATTTTCAAATTGAATCTTTAAAAAAACAAATTGTCGTAACTCAACAGCAGATTGCCGTACAGATTAATAATGTGCAAACACAGAATAGAGCCATATTAAGTGAAACTGACCCCTTAGAAAAACAAATTGCACAGCTGAAAGACAAGGAAAAAAGATCAACTATCATTAACCCAATCAATGGAACCATACTTACTAAATATGCTATGGAAGGTGAAATAACAAGTGCTGGAAAAGCCATGTATAAAATAGCAGATTTGAGTACTTTGATTCTGAGAACCTATATCAGCGGAACACAATTATCCCAAATTAAAATAGGCCAAAATGTAAAAGTATTTATTGATGAAGGGGATAAAAAGTATAAAAACTACACTGGTACTATAACTATGGTTTCTGACAAAGCCGAGTTTACGCCAAAAACTATTCAAACAAAAGATGAGCGTGCAAATCTAGTTTATGCTGTTAAAGTGCTTGTCAAGAATGATGGGTATTTGAAAATTGGTATGTATGGTGAAATCCAATTCAAATAATATGTCAGCAGTAATAGTAAATAATATTAGTAAAAAATATAAGGTTGAAAAATCTCAGGTACCTGCACTTAATACTGTAAGTTTTGAAGTGTTAAAAGGTGAGCTTTTTGGTATTGTAGGACCAGATGGATCTGGAAAAACAAGTTTGTTTAGAGTACTTACCACTTTGCTATTGGCCGATAGTGGTAATGCCAGCATTGAAGGATATGATATAGTTAAGGATTATAAAATAATTAGAAAAAAACTTGGCTATATGCCTGGAAGATTTTCTTTGTATCATGACCTAACTGTGGAAGAAAACCTTTCTTTCTTTGCAACTATTTTTAATACTTCCATAGCTGAGAATTATGATTTGATTAAAGATATCTACCAACAGATTGAGCCATTTAAAAATAGAAGGGCTGGCAAATTATCTGGAGGTATGAAACAAAAGCTTGCTTTGTGTTGTGCATTAATTCATAAACCATCTGTATTAATTCTTGATGAACCTACAACAGGCGTTGATGCTGTATCTAGAAAGGAATTTTGGGAAATGTTACAGCGATTAAAAGCACAAGGAATTACCATTCTTGTTTCAACACCATACATGGACGAAGCTAGCATGTGCGATAGAGTTGCCTTAATGCAAAATGGACAAATATTAGCCATTGACAAGCCTGATCAGATTAATCTACAGTTTTCAAAGCCTCTTTGGGCTGTAAAAGCAGCCTCAATGTACAATTTATTGAAAACTTTTAAGAAATGGGAAGCAGTTGAATCTTGTTATTCATTTGGGGAATATTATCATTTAGTGATGAAGTCAGACTTAAATGGTAGTGATGTAATTAAGAGCTACTTATTGCAACAACAATTCTTAGATATAGAGGTACATCAAATAACAGCCAATATAGAAGATTCATTTATGGCGCTAATGAATAAATCACATGATTAATCAGAATGTAATTATAGCAGAAGGGCTTACCAAAATCTTTGGCAATTTTGTGGCTGTAGACCATATTTCTTTTGAAGTAGCAAAGGTTGAAATATTTGGATTTTTAGGTGCAAATGGCGCAGGTAAAACTACTGCCATGAGAATGTTATGTGGACTGTCTACACCAAGTTCAGGAAAAGCTACTGTTGCGGGATTTGATTTGTTCAAGGATACAGAACAAATTAAAAAAAGCATTGGTTATATGAGCCAAAAGTTTTCTTTGTATGAAGACTTGACAATCAGAGAGAATATTCAGTTTTATGGTGGAATCTATGGATTGTCTAAAAAGCAAATTCAAGAAAAAACAACCTATTTAGTAGAACATCTTCATCTTCAGAATTATCAAAATAGTTTGGTAAAGTCTCTTCCACTCGGTTGGAAACAAAAATTGGCTTTCTCCGTAGCAATTGTACATGATCCTGCCATTGTTTTTTTGGATGAACCTACCGGTGGTGTTGATCCTGTCACAAGAAGAGAATTCTGGGAATTGATTTATGATGCTTCTGAAAGAGGGATAACCGTATTTGTAACAACCCATTATATGGACGAAGCAGAATATTGTAATAGGGTTAGTATTATGGTAGATGGGAGAATAGAGGCACTTGATACCCCCAAAAACTTAAAGAAAACATTCAATAGTCTTTCTATGGATGAAGTGTTTTTAAAATTGGCTCGTAAAGCAGTAAGAGGAGAATAGTATGAAACAGTTTTTTGCCTTTGTTAAAAAAGAGTTTTTCCATATTTGGAGGGACAAGAGAACCTTGTTTATTTTATTGGGTATGCCTATTACACAAATCATAATTTTCGGATTTGCACTAACTAACGAGGTTAAAAATTCTAAAATGGCCATCTTGGATTTTTCCAAGGATGCGGCTTCAAGTCAACTCGTTCAAAAAATGAGTGTGAGTAAGTATTTTGATGCTACAACTGTTTTAACAAATTATCAAGAGGTACTTCCGGTTTTCAAAAAAGGCAAGATTAAAATGATCTTGGTAATACCACAACATTTTGCCAATGACTTACAACATGGTAATCAGGCTCATATACAATTAATTTGTGACGGCTCCGATCCTAATGTGGCCAATACCCTTTCTACCTATGCTTCTGCTATTATCAAAGACTTTCAAACTGCAATTGTTAAAGAGCAGAAACTCCCTTATAGGATTGAAACAGATATTAGGATGATGTATAACCCAGAATTAAAAGGTGCTTACAGTTTTGTACCTGGGGTAATGGCCCTAATTCTAATGCTTACAAGTGCCATGATGACTTCTATTGCTATTGTGAAAGAAAAGGAAATGGGTACTATGGAAATTATCCTTGTTTCTCCTTTGCGACCATTTAGTGTAGTCATTGCAAAAGCTATTCCTTATATGATATTGTCCATGGTGAATGTGGCAACTATTCTTTTACTGAGTGTATATGTATTAGATGTTCCAATTAGAGGTAGTTTATTACTGTTATTGTCTGAAGGTTTGTTATTTACAATTACCTCATTAGCGCTAGGTTTATTAATCTCTTCCATTACAGATTCTCAACAGGTTGCCATGTTAATCTCATTAATGGGACTGTTTTTACCTACAACAGTTTTGAGCGGCTATATGTTTCCAATTGAAAACATGCCACTTCCCTTACAGGTAATGTCTAATTTGGTTCCAGCTAAATGGTTTTATTCTATTGTAAAAACCATTATGATTAAGGGTCTTGGGCTTAGTTACGTTTGGAAAGAAACACTAATATTAATTGGCATGACGGTTTTTCTATTTGGACTCAGTATTAAGAAATTTAAAACCAGATTATCATGAGTGTATTAAAATATTTATTACAAAAAGAGTTCAGACAAATTTTCAGAGATCCTTCCATTCTGAAAATTATTTTCATCATGCCAGCATTGCAATTAATAATTATTCCACTTGCTGCCGATTATGAGGTAAGAAATATAAATCTCTCTATTGCAGATCATGACCATTCTGTTTACACCCAACAAATGATTCAAAAAATCAAGTCTTCTGGCTATTTTAAATTGGTTAATTATTCCAGTACATTTCAGGAAGCCTTTACAAGTATTGAATCAGATAAAGCTGATATTGTTTTAGAAATCCCCGCCAATTTTGAACAGAATATTGTAAGAGAGGATCATGCAAGCTTGTTTATTGCTGTCAATGCGGTTAACGGAATGAAAGCTAATTTGGGGGCGTCTTATTTACAAAACATTATTCTTAACTATAATAATCAAATTAGAACCAAATGGATTCAATTTCCCCCAATACCTCCGCAAACCAATATAAAAGTATCTGTATCTAATTGGTTTAATCCCATGATGAGTTATAAGTATTTTATGGTTCCAGCGGTATTAGCAACCTTGCTTACATTATTGGGAACCTTTCTTACAGCCTTGAATATTGTTAGGGAAAAAGAAATAGGAACTATTGAACAAATTAATGTAACACCGGTAAAGAAATATCATTTTATTCTTGGAAAACTAATTCCTTTCTGGATCTTAGGATTGGCTGTTCTGACCATTGGATTTTTAATCATGCGATTTGGATACCAAATTCATCCGGTTGGTAACATGCTAATTGTATATCTTTTTGCATCACTTTATTTACTTGTTATTTTGGGTTTGGGCTTACTAATTTCAACTTATGCAGATACCCAGCAGCAAGCCATGTTAATTTCATTTTTTTTATTAATGATCTTTATTATGCTTGGCGGATTGTTTACCTCAATTGATAGTATGCCTGATTGGGTTCAGAAACTCACATGGTTAAACCCTGTCTCCTATTTTATTGAAGTAATTAGAATGGTAGTGTTAAAAGGTAGTGGACTTTCAGATATCAAGAACCATATTTTTGTTATCATCGGATTTGCCATATTCCTTAATAGTTGGGCAGTCTGGAATTACAAAAAGACCACTTAATAGTGGTCTTTTTGTTTAGGATTCTTTCTATTTTGTTTTGTAACTCTTGCTGGTTAAGTGTTATAAACCAATAATAATTTTATTTACGGTCTGGTCTTTGCAAAGTTTGTTAATCTCAGCAACGTCTTTGTTTACCAAGTCTTGCATTTGTTTTTTAAGCGGCTGCCATAGTTGATCAAGCTCTGTATAGCGTTCTAATTGCGCATTGGTTACATAAGGAATATTGGCGTCTAGTTCTCCTTTTAAGAATACATAGTCTGCAGAGAGTTTGTTGATATAATTGATCACGTCATCATTACTCTGAGATTTTGTTTGCACCAATGCTTCTTCCCATTTAGCCAATGTTTTCTGCACTTTGGCAGATTGTTCCCTGATAACTTTATACTTAGAAGTATCGCTGAGTTGTTCTTGTAAGTCAGACAATTGTTTGTTCAATTTGCGCATATTAGCAACAGACTTGTGTATTTCATTAATACCTGCTTCTACTTTTGACGCAAGAAGATGTTGGTCTTCATAGTCTTTGGCAGTTGCAACAATTCTTGGATCAGGCAATACTTTAAAGGCAACGGTTTTAGTTTGTTTGCCATCATTTAAAACAGCCGTATAATCGCCGGGCACGGCTCTGTGTCCGTCATATCCACCTTCAATGAAAACATCTTGTACTCCGGTTTGTGGCGGGTAACGCATATCCCAAACAAAACGATTCACACCAGGTTTTGCTGGAATGGTTGGGTCAGGTGAAGGACCACCTGCATAACCACCCACAAAATCTTTATCTGGCTCAGTGCTATATTTACGAACCAAATTTCCCTTACTGTCTTTGATTTCTAAACTCAGTTTCATGGCTGAATCTGGTTTAGATGGTAATTGATAATGCAATACCAAACCTGTTGGGGCATTAATGCCAGAGCGGTCTTGCAAAGGTGTTTCTAAATCTTCATCACTTAACTCGCCATTCAAGAGACTATATCCAGAAAGCCTATATGCATCTTTTGGTTGGAAGAAATGTAATTGATCTTTTTTGGCTTGGTCAAATTGCTGAACCAAGTGAAGATCATCCAAGATCCAGAAAGCCCTACCCATGGTAGCTGCAATTAAATTGCCTTGGTGAATTTTCAAATCCGTAATAGGAGTGATGGGTAAACCCAATTGCATTTGCTGCCAATTAGTACCATCATTAAAGGAAACATATAAGCCTGTTTCTGTTCCTGCAAACAACAAACCTTTACGTTTTACGTCTTCACGAATACAACGAGTATATGCTCCTTC
>CALRLF020000123.1:0-8466 GCA_943368475.1 Allobosea thiooxidans | reverse complement strand
AGCAAAGTCAATTGCAAAAACAGTTTAGATTAAACACGCAAATGAAATCACTCATTTTAATCTAATTTGACTCATTCTTATTTTGTAGAAAACAAATTATCTATATTCCTTTTATAAACAATTCTGTAACAAAAATCCCCTAACAATTTAAAATGTTACTAAAAATTTGTTACACACAAATAGCTGATTTTCAATAAAAAATTATTTATAAAAATGGTAACATTGGCAAAGTAAATTGTTACTCTATAATATGATGCTTGTAGATGAATAAAATAAAAAAGTCCTGCAGTTTTGCAGGACTAATCGGTTTAATCTTATCAATTAACCTTTTTTGTTTTCTTTATAACGTTTATCAGGAGTACCATCCTTTTTTACAGGACCTGCTGGTTTAGCTGCATCTTTTTTGTCTTTGTTTTCTTTGTAACGCTTGTCAGGAGTACCATCTTTTTTAGTTGGTGTACCTACTTTTGGTTTTTCGGCAGGCTTGGTTGCTTCTTTTTTAACTTCTGCTTTAGAAGCATCTTTTTTTACCTCCTTTTTTACTTCTTTTTTAACTTCTTTGGCAGGTGTTTTTTTTGCATCTTGTGCAAATGGAGCAGAAACTAAAACAACGAGTGCCAATGCAAGGGAAAAAATTCTTTTCATATGTTGTTATATTTTAGAGGTCTAATTTACAGCCAATTGCCTGAAACACAACTGTTAATTTTTCGTTTTTCACCTTAAATACTGCTTAAAATAAGTAAAAAGGGGAGTTGTTTTTTTAGTGCAAATTTTTTCAATAAAAAAGCCCTGAAATGCTTCATTTTACAGCATAAAGCTTACTTTTGCAGCCCCGAATTAAAACCATCGGGATTTTATATGAAATTTTTTGTAAAACAATTAAACGCAGATGCACAGGAAGCTTCTGGTGCTGTTGAAGCAACAGAAACTGCTGCGACAACAAATGTGCCTGTGGCCGAAACTGCCCCTGTGGTAGCTGAAGTTGTGGCAACTGCCCACGACGATTTTGACTGGAGTGTAGACAAACGCAATGTTGCTACTTACACAAAAGAAGAAAAAGAAAAATACGATCATGTGTACGAAAACACATTCGTAAAAATTGAAGATGGTGAAATCTTAAATGGTGACATCGTTGGTCTTACTAAAACCGATGCTGTAATTAACATTGGTTTTAAAAGTGACGGTTTAATTTCTTTGAACGAATTCCGTGATTTACAAGGTGTGAAAGTTGGAGATGTGGTAGAAGTAATGGTTGTAGAAAAAGAAGACAGACAAGGTAATTTACACCTTAGCCGTAAAAGTGCAAGAATCTTCCGTGCTTGGGAGCGTATTATGGAAGTACATAAAACTGGTGAAGTTGTTACTGGTTTGGTTACCAGCAAAACTAAAGGTGGTTTAATCGTTGATGTATTTGGTATGGAAACTTTCTTACCAGGCTCTCAAATTGACGTGAAGCCAGTTACAGATTACGATCAGTTTGTTGGTAAAACAATGGAATTTAAAGTAGTGAAGATTAACGAAACTATTAAGAATGCTGTTGTATCGCATAAAGCATTAATTGAAAGTGATATCGAAGCACAACGTGCCGAAATCATGAGCAAACTAGAGAAAGGACAAGTATTAGAAGGTACTGTGAAGAACATTACTGATTTTGGTGCTTTCATGGATTTAGGTGGCTTAGATGGTTTACTATACATTACAGATATTTCTTGGGGACGTATTTCACACCCTTCTGAGGTTGTGAAAATGGATCAGAAAATCAATGTGGTGGTATTGGATTTTGATGATGATAAAAAACGTATCAGTTTAGGTTTAAAACAATTAACACCACATCCTTGGGATGTGTTGCCTGAAGGTTTAGCCGAAGGAACAATCGTTAAAGGTAAAGTTGTAAATATTGAAGATTACGGTGCATTCTTAGAAATTCAACCAGGTGTTGAAGGTTTAGTTCACGTTAGTGAAATTACATGGGCTAACACTCCAATTAATGCAAAAGAATTCTTTAAATTGAACGATGAGCATGAAGCTAAAGTGGTTACTTTAGACAAAGACAGTCGCAAGATGAGTTTGTCTATTAAACAAATGACCAACGATCCTTGGAGCACTATCGAAACTAAATTCCCTGAAGCTAGCAAGCACAAAGGTTTAGTTAAAAACATTACTCCTTATGGCGTATTTGTAGAGTTAGAGCCAGGTATTGGAGGAATGATTCACATCAGCGATTTAAGCTGGTTGAAGCGTTTCAATCACCCTAGTGATTATGTAAAAGTTGGTGAACATATCGATATCATCATCTTAAGTATTGATAAAGAAAACCGCAAATTACAATTAGGTCATAAGCAATTAGAAGAAGATCCTTGGACTGCATTAGAAGAAACTTTTGCAATTGGTTCTACTCACGAAGGTTTGGTTACACGTAGAGATGATAAAGGAGCTTTAGTACAATTGCCTTATGGTTTAGAAGGATTTGTGCCTAATCGTCATACTTTTAAAGAAGATGGCAAACAAGTACAAGCCGATGAAACTGCACAATTCGTAGTAATTGAGTTTGATAGAAATGAGAAGCGTATTGTTGTAAGCCATACCCGTATTTGGGAGCAAGCTGTTGCTGAAGAAAAAGAAGCAGTGAAAAAAGAAGCAAAAGCAGAAGCTGAAGTAACTAAAAAAGCAGTAAAAGCTGTTCAAGCTAAAGTTGAAAAAGCAACTTTAGGAGATTTAGGTGCATTGGCTGATATTAAAGCTAAATTAGAAGGCGGCGAATAATCATTTATCGCTTTTGTTAATAAAAAATCCCTCTGAATTTCAGAGGGATTTTTTTATGGTATTTCTTTTTTTGGAAAGAATGATAAACTTTTTCCCATTTTTAGACATATAGGTAAATAGATTATAATGGTTTATCATTGGCGAATTGCAATTCCGTTTGGCGGAAAAAGACACTTCTTATTCCATTTTATGAAAATTAGTTTACTTGTTCTTTGAATTTCGAAATTGCTTTATTTTTTTTAAAATAATTGAAAATCAATTATTTGAAATTCATTTTTTTGAAAGAATATTTTAAAAGCAGCTTGGAATATATTTTGCATTTAAGTTAATAAATAACCAAATTATTTATGTATAAGTATGCAATAATCTTTCAACAGTATTCGTTTAAAGAAGTAATCCATGTCCCAAAATTAGAAAATAATCTAATTCAATGATAAAGCCAATATTAGTTTTAAAAGAAAGCCAACAATTTCTCTGTCTAAAAGAGAATATTCTTGCTGTAGAAATATCACGAACCTTTTTATTTATTCTGTCTTTTACTTTATCAATATTTTTTTCACTGCCCAAAATCGTTAAAGAAAAGCTTGGTACTTATTCTTTAAATAGTGTAGCAATAGTTAAGTTTCGTGATTACTTGGGTTTAACCAGTATAGTGGAAAAATGCAATACTTTTTTTTTAGATGCCAGTTTATGTATTAAAACTAAAAGCAACTAAAATGAAAACACTTGTATCCATAATTTTAATATTGGTTTTTCAATGTCAAATAGTTGTAGCACAATGTCCTGCTACAGCCAATACCCCTAGTAACACTTGTGCAACAGGTTCTACTTTATCAGCAGCTGGTTCTTACAACGATGTAAGAAGAATTACCACCAATACAACTATTGCAGGAACAGTAACCATTCAAAATGGAGGTTCATTAAGTATCTGTGGTTCTACTTCTAGTTTTGGAGCATTGAATTTAAGCAATAGTACAAATACCATTATAATAAATTCAGGTGCCACTTTAACCATTGGTACTACTGGAACTCCTTCAGGTAATATGACTTGGGATGGTACAGCAACTATCATGAATTATGGTACTTTAATCATTAATGATATGATTAATATCAATAATGGTAATATTACTTTCATTAATGCTGGTATCATTCAAAGCAATGACAATGGAGGGATAAACATACAAACAACAAGTCTTTTCATTAATAGAGGAACTGCTCAGTTTAGATCAGTTACTACCCAACGTCCAAATGTGATTAAGATAGAAAATGGAAGTTCAACAACTTTCAATGCTTACACTCATAGCGACCCTAATTCAGGAAACTCGTTACCAGTTATTTTCTGTGGTACAGGATCTGCCAATACTTCATTTACTGGTTCTGTAAATGTTACCAATGCTAGCAATGTTTTTTTAATTAATCGTAATGGTCAAACTGTTTATGCATGTACTACAGGAGCCACTTATTCTCCAGCAGGAGCAAGTGTTGCAAATTTAGGCTCTGGTTTATTGGTAGGTGCTCCAAATGCTGCTGGTGCTATTACTGGGGTAAGAAGTATTTGTAAACCTACTACAGGTATTACTTATTCTGTTGCTGCTATCACACGTGCAACAAGTTATGCATGGACTGTGCCAACAGGTGCTACTATTACTGGTGGTGCAGGTACCAATTCAATAACAGTAAGTTTTGCCAGCAATGCAGTATCAGGAACAATTTCTGCTGCTGGTGTAAACTCATGCGGAACAGGTACTGCTTCAACTATCACAGTCTATCCAATCAACTGCGATATAGATGCGGATGGAATTGCTAATACTGTTGATCTTGATGATGATAATGATGGAATTTCTGATTATGTAGAAGCTTGTGGTGCAACAGCCACCAGTTTTGCTTGCTTAACAGCAGATCCTTCTGCCGATAGTGATGGCGATGGCTTAATAAATTTTAGTGATCCAAATTATGCTTCTGCAAATGGTACAACCATAAACGCAAACGGAGTGTGCACATCTTTGGATACTGATGGTGATGGTATTATTAACCAATATGATTTGGATAGTGACAATGATGGAATTCCTGATGTAATTGAAGCTTTTGGAGTTGATGCAAATGGAGATGGAAGAATTGATAATTTTTCAGACTCAAACTCAGATGGGTTAAGCGATAATGTTCAAAGTTGTACACAGCGGTTAACTAATCCAAGTTTTGAAACTCCAGTACAGCCAAGCATAGGTAATAATTTCGTATCACCAAGTGGCAGTTTTGGTGGTTGGTTTACTCAAACAGGTGGAGCATTTAATATTATTAAAACAAACGGATCTTTTTATGGTGGTGGTCCCGACAACGCACAAAATGGAACACAATATGTAGATATCATTAATGCAGCTGATTATTTTCAACAGGATGTTACAGTTGTAACTTCCAGAGCCACTGTTAACTTTGGTGGTTATTTTTCCAGCAGGGAGCAATCTGGTGGATATGTAAACTGGACTGGTAGAATTGATATTTTAAATACTGCAGGAACTATTGTAGCTACTTCTTCAATAAAAACTTTCGTTAACGCCGATGGAGCAGAAGATCAAATCTGGTACTACCTTTCTGGAACAGCAACACTAAACCCAGGTAACTATTTTTTCAGGGTGTATATAGGCGATTTTGGCAACTTCGATAATGCAAATTTTACTGTTTGCTATAACAGTTTAGGAGTAACAGATACTGATGCTGATGGCATACCAAATGCACTTGATTTGGATAGCGATGGAGATGGAATACCAGATGTTATTGAAGCAAGGGGTACAGATGCAAACAATGATGGTATTTTAGATAGTTTCACTGATATAGACGGAGATGGATTTAATGACAATGTTGATGGAGATGTAGGAAACGATGGTGTAGCAGAAAATGCAGCTAATGCATTAATTCTTTCTGGTGTAGATACAAATGGAGATGGGCGTTCAGATAGTTGGTCTAATAAAAACCAAGACTTAACTGGTTATCCAAACCCTTACGATTTAGATAGTGATGGGGATGGTATTTTGGATTTAATTGAAGCTGGCTTTAGCGGTACTAATGGCATAGCAAGTGGTACGTTGGGAAGTGATGGTTGGAGTAACACAATTGATGCTCTGGCTTCCTTGAACCTTCCTAATACTGATGCAAATGGAAGCCCTAACTACCTGGATATAGATTGTGATAACGATGGTATAACAGACAACGTAGAAGCTCAATCAACAAGCAGTTATAAAGTACCTACCGATACTGATATAGATGGGGATGGCATTTGTGATGCATATGAAACCGTTGCACAAATAGGTATATATGCAGGAGGTGGATTAACTCCATTCGATAAAGATGGCGATAGTACACCAGATTATATAGATACAGATACCGATAATGATGGTGTATCAGATAGAAATGAAGGGGATAGAAATAGCCCATTTGTAACAATTACACAAGCTACGATTAATGCAAGTGGAGATACAGATGGAGATGGATTAATGAATGTTTTTGATAACACTGCAATTACTTCATTAACTAATGGTAACTATTACAAAAATGTTACTATGGGCAATATGGGTTCTGGCACTGGGTTTACTGATAATTTTGATGGTCCAACGCCAACGGGTTCACTCATAGGGTTACAAAAATCCGATCCTTCGAATACCATTGATAGAGATTGGAGAAACGCAAGTATTTTACCATTACAAATTACCAATTTACAAGTTTCATATAATTCATTTTTAGCAACGCTCAAATGGGATGTAAATAATGAATTAGAAACGAGTTATTACGAAGTGGAATATAGCCACAATGCAATTTCATTCACAACATTGGGTCAAATAAACGCTAGAAACACTGGCATTGGTCATTATAATTACACACATAATCTAAGAGGCTACAATAACGATATTATCTATTACAGAATTAAACAAGTTGACAAAAATGGCAAACTGTTTTACACATCTATCGTTGCACTAAGATTACAAGCTAAGGCAGAAGTTCGAATTCATAACAATCCATTTACCACAGCAATAGGTGTTACATATACTGCAACTAAAGATGAGATTCTATCAATTCAATTGTTTACAACCGATGGAAAAATGGTTTTACAACAAAAAAAGCAGGTTCAATCAGGTGTAAACCAATTTAGTTTAAACAATCTAAATAATTTAAGTGTGGGGTCATATTTTCTTAAAATACAATCAACAAACGCATCACAACAATTTCAGGTTATTAAACAATAAGTTCAGTTTTTTTAATTTAAATTGTTAGCCCTTTCATCCCAAACAGACAAAATACAGATCCTGTTTTATTTTCAACCAGTAAACTACAATATACTAAACATGTTGAACGTTATGGAAGTACACCCCCATTAAATGGGGCTATATCCATTTTCCTACGTTGAAAAAAACCGCAAAATTTTATGAAAAAGTTGGTTTTGATGTTAACGTCAAAGAGTAAAAATCGTTTTATTTCTGATGACAATTTAATTGGAGAGTTTTTATTAGCTATCCTATTAATAATTGTATCTATTTTGTTTCCTCTATTATCCAAAGCTCAAAAAGCAAAGGATGGTTCTTACAGTTATAGCCCAGCAAGTTCAACAACAGTTATCTGCAATCGATATTCGGCCTTAGCAAGTAGTGCAGCAAGTGGTGCTACTAGTGTTACTGTATCAAGTATAGCTGAGTTGGCTGGCTCTTTTGCTTTCACCAATTCGGTAAATACGTACATTTCAGATGCATTGGCTCCTGGCGATTTGGTAATGATAATACAAATGCAGGGGGCATCTATCACTATAACAGATGATATAAACTATGGAAATATAACTGCTTATAACAATACTGGTAATTATGAATTAAGAACAGTATTAAGTGTTGCAGGAAACACAATTAACTTTTGTCAGGCTTTAACCAACTCTTATAGTCAAACCGGAACCAGAAGATCTCAAGTAGTTAGAATACCTCGTTACAATGACATTACATTAGGCACCAATGCAATTTATGCTGCAAAAGCTTGGAATGGAACAAATGGTGGAGTTACAGCAATGGAAGTAGAAGGTGCTTTGGTTTTAAATGGAAGTATTACAGGAACCGGATTGGGCTTTCGTGGTGGTGTTGCTGTGAATGGTGCAGCTAATTATGGTAGTACAGGTTACAGAACATCGAATGCTGATAATGGTGCGTTCAAAGGAGAAGGCATTGCAGGTAATCAAACAGATTATGCAGGTTTAAATGGGCAATATGCAAGAGGTGCAGCTGCCAATGGTGGTGGTGGTGGTAACTCTCACAATGCTGGCGGCGGCGGTGGTTCTAATGCAGGAAATAATAGCGTGTTAACACCGTGGAATGGTACAGGAATAAAACCAACTGGTTATAATGCAGCTTGGAATCTAGAAGCAGCCAGTTTTGCCACTGATGTTTCAAGAGGAGGTGGCAGAGGTGGATACACTTATGCAGCAAACAATGAAGATGCATTAACAAGGGCTCCAGGTAATGTAGCCTGGGGTGGAGATAACAGAAGTAATGTAGGTGGTTTGGGTGGAAGACCGCTTGATTATAACAGCAATACACGCCTTTTTTTAGGTGGTGGCGGTGGTGCTGGGGAAGAAAACAATGGTGCAGCAAGCGATGGAGCTAATGGGGGTGGAATTGTTTTCGTTTTAGTAACTGGTGCTGTTTCAGGTACAGGAACCATTACTTCGAATGGTAA
>CALRLF020000122.1:0-8510 GCA_943368475.1 Allobosea thiooxidans | reverse complement strand
AGCAACTACACTTAGTACCACAAATGGTCCAATGCCCACCATGTCAATCATGTTAATGGCTGTGGCTTGTAATAAGCTAATTTTTCGTTCTAGCTTTACTCCATTTTCGGAGTTGTTATTTTGCATTAGTATAGTTAGTTGGTAGGATGAAAGTAACCAAAAATATAGATGCTAAAAAAAAGACTTACTTTGGCGAAAAGAGTAATCGTTTATGGCCAATCATTTTCCATCTGTTACTTGGGCTTTAGGAGCAAGTATCTACGAAGTAAATATTCGACAATATACTGTTGAAGGAACTTTTGCAGCATTTCAAAAACATTTGCCACGTTTAAAGGCAATGGGTATAGATATTATTTGGTTAATGCCCATTACACCTATAAGTGTCGAGGTGCGTCAGGGTACATTGGGCAGTTATTATGCATGCAGCAGTTATGTTGAGATAAATCCTGAATATGGAACATTACACGATTTTAAATCATTGGTCGATGAAGCTCATGATTTAGGGTTGAGAATAATTATTGATTGGATAGCCAATCATACAGGTTGGGATCATCATTGGACAAAAGAAAACAGCGATTGGTACGAAAAGGATGCAGCAGGAAATTTTACAGAGGAAAATGGATGGCACGATGTAATTGATTTGGATTATACCAATGCAAACATGCGTAATGCAATGATAGAAGCCATGCAGTATTGGGTGAAAGCCTGTGATATTGATGGTTTTCGTTGCGATATGGCACATTTGGTGCCATTAGATTTTTGGAATGAAGCAAGAGTAGCCTGTGACAATTTGAAAAAATTATTTTGGTTGGCCGAATGTGAGAATGTAGCTTATCATAATGTATTTGATGTCACTTATGCCTGGGAATGGATGCATGTAACAGAAAAGTATTTTCAAGGGAATGCTACTTTAAATCATGTGTATGATGTGCTGCACAAATACAGCCAATATCCTAAGGATTCTAAAAAGTTATACTTTACGACCAATCACGATGAAAACAGTTGGAATGGGACTGAATATGAAAAATATGGTCATGCTGCAAAAGCAATGGCTGTATTAACAACTACCCTAAATGGAATGCCATTGGTATATAGTGGGCAAGAAAATCCAAATAACAAGAGGCTGAAATTTTTTGATAAAGATGTTATTGAATGGAACTACCAATTGCAGTTGTATGATTTTTATAAAGCTATTTTAACCTTGCATAAATCAAAAGCTATTGCAGAAGGGGAGATGTTTAATCTGCCAACCAATCATCTGCATGTAATGGCTTTTTTACGAAAGAAAGAGCAGGAAGTTGTGTTGGTAATTTTAAATTTTTCGGGAGAAGGAAAAATAAAAATAGAAGTAAACCATGAGTGGTTAAATGGAAATTTCAGCAATGTTTTTTCGGGGTTGAAATACACGTTGAAACAAAATGAAATTTTTGAATTGCAGGGATATGAATATTTAGTGTATTACAAACAATAAATAAATTAGCTCAATTATTAATAAGGCGTTGAAGTGTGCGACGCCCAAACAGTTGAAATATATTCTACAGTTTGTTCAATAATAAAAAAGCGTTGCAAGCTGCAACGCTTTTTTATTATTGAACTATTTTTTGCGATTCTTAATTTTCTTAGCACCATAACCTACACCTGCTGCTACTAATAAACTCAAACCTCCATCTACAGGAACATCATTAACATCATCTGTAAAGCCTGGTTGTGCAAAACTGTGTAGTGGCAGTATAAATAAAAAGAGTACTACACATGTTATACAACTGATGGTAAAACTATATTTTGATTTCATAAACTAATTTTAAGGGTTTATTGAATAACTATTTTTTGTGTTTTGGTTTCTATGTTATTATTTAACTGTACTAAGTAGATACCCTTATTTAGTTTGGTTAAATCAATTTCAATAGTTCCATTTTGTACATTACCCAAACTCATTTGTTTTACTTTTTTACCTTGTACATCGGTAACAATTAGAGTTGTTAAGTACTCACCACTTTGGCTATACCTTAATTGTATAATTCCATTTGAAGGGTTCGGTGTTACACTAAATAGTAAAGTGCTATTTGCTGCTAAAGGCAAAGGTTTAAATGTTGTTATTTCAAATCGATTATTACCTTGTGTAACAGCATCAGCAGTTACGTTAAAGCTATAAACTGCGTCGGTTGTTAGTTTTGTATATTTATTTAAAAGCTTATCTCTTAAGTAAAGCGTAGTAGAGGTAGCAAAGCTATTGTTTACAACTTTGATTGTGTATGTGCTGTTGATATTTGTACTTAAACCTAATGGTATTACTGTGCCTTCTTGAATTGGTCTTGAGTCGTAACCAAGCTTAGCGTTATCGCTACTTAATGTAAAGAAATTTAAATCTTGATTAATTAGTTTATCACCATCACTTAATTCTTTCGATGCTTTAGAATTTTTATTTTCAACAATAAACAAATTATCTGCATAATAATTATTGTATTGAATTTCTAACTCTAGTTGGGCAATACTATTTGTGGTTCTAAATAAGTTGGCAGTTGCAGAAGCGTTTTTATTTGCTTCGGTAAATGCTAAACTTGTTGCTGCTGTTGGTTGTACAATAAATGCACCATTCATTGCCAAACTGTAGGCACCACTATTGTAAGCTTTAGTAACATATTGCCCTCTTGCCATTGCATTGGCATCCCAAACCCAATACGTGGTTCCAATATTTGCTGTTGCTCCAATAACACTTCCTATATCAACAGGTGACGGATATGGATTACTTACAAAATGATAACCATTTGCGGTTGGTAAACTAATATTTGTATTGCCAGTATTAATTGTTCCACTCATATCAAGTGTTACAGCGTTGGGCGTAACATTTGCTCCAGTTAGTGTTGTGGTTTGGGTTCTATCGCCTCTTATTAAAACCCTTGCTCCTCTAAATTGAGTCCAGCTATTATCTGATGTTGAGGTGAATGCTGCCCATGCTGCTCCACTATTATTGTACCAAAATGAGGATGGGCTATTTGTTGATGTTGCATCAAAACCTATACCGCTTCCCGTTATATATATATTATCAATCAGGGAGGACATACTTAATGAGTTGTTGAAAGGGTGACCTATAAATCTATAAGCTCTTCTCCCTCCCGGAATGTATAACTCTGTTGTAATGTTACCACTTATGCTGCCTCCTGTAATTGATGCAATTAATCCTGTTCCGCTTGCTGATGATTTAAGTGTGAGGTTGCCATTTGTTGTAACTACACCAGAACTTAAAGTAAGTATTCCTGTAATACCAAGTACATTACCTACACCTGACGTAATCGTGATATCATTATTTACAGTTAGGTTACTAATATTACCTGTTCCTGAAACTGTTTGTCCTGCAAAACCAGAAAAACTAACTATTCCTGCTCCACTTATTGTTCCATTGTTAACTAAATTACCAGCAATTTGTAAACTTCCAATAAGTGTAATTGAAGCTGCGGAATTGATGGTAAGTTTATTTACTGCTTGTGCTGTTGATATTGACGGAAGTGTTGTAACATTTGGAATTACAACTTCATCAGTTATTCCTGGAACTCTGTTTGGAGTCCAGTTGGCAGGTGTTGTCCAACTATTGCTATTACTGCCATTCCAAGTAACAGGCGAAATACTTACTGTAGAGCTAAAAATTCCTCGGCCATGTGTAGCAGCAGCTAGGGTATTATCGCTATAACGAAATTCTAACATGTCGGTTCTTACTTTTGGAAAACCACTATTATTGCTCACCCATGTTGTGGTACCACCACTCGTTGCTGTAGTTGTAAATACGCCCAATTCTGTAGCCAAAGCAATTACACCTTCATTAGAACCTGCAGGTAAAAAAATACCCCAGCGTACAGGCATATCTGGTAATGTTCCTTCAATGGCTGTCCAACTTGAACCTCCATTTGTTGATTCATAAACTGATGCAACACCATAATTTGAAAATGTAGCTAATACATGATTCGAATTTCCTTTTTCTACATCAATACAACTTACATACATACCAGCAGTGGCTGCTGGTATGCTTACATTGGTTTCTGTAGGTGTACTATTTGCATTGGTTAGTTTAACTATTGTAGGAATTGTACTATTGCTAGAACCCGCAACCCAAACTGTATTGCTTGCATTGGGGTCTACTTTTACTGCAGAGATTTGCGTGCTACCTAATGCCGAAATAAGTGAAAAAGTAGATGTTGGTGAGCCTGATGCAACATTTATTACTCTCCCTAAATAGCCTGTAGCATGAGACGTATAAAGTATTCCTGCTGTTTCATCATAATCAGAAGGATTAATAAATCGACCATAATTTGAATAGGAACCCAAATCAAAACTGGTACCACCATTTCTTGAAATATTTACATTTTGAAAAGTATAGGCTGAGAGTTGTATTGAAGGGTTTGTTTGTGAAATATGGCTAAATGCTCCATCGCCACCTGTAACTTGAGTTCCTGAACCAATTCCTGCAGACGTTAGTTTATGTGTTCCATTATCTTGTGCACCTGCTAAAAAATAATTGCTGGTGCTTGGATGAGTGGCTACTCCATAGTATTGGGTGATATTGTAACCTGAATTTTTTGCTGTGAAGGTTGCCCCCCCATCAGTTGTATAATAAATACCACCATCGTTTGCAATAATAAAATTAGAAGCCGAACCGCCAATAAATGTAATATTGTGAATATCGGCATGTACATTAGGTAAAGATGCACATCCACTTGCCCATTGTGTTAATTGTGAAAATGTTGCACCTCCATCACTTGATTTCATCACATCTACTCCACCTATAAATATATTACTGGTTGACGTAGGATCAAATGCAGCAATTAAATCATACCAAGCTTGTCCTCTTGTCATATCTGCATTAGAACTTCCTTGGTCACACCAAGTTGGTGGAACTACTTCCGTCCAACTAGTTCCGCCATTACTGGACAAATAACAACGTCTTAAATCATTGCCATTATATTTTTGGCACATTGCATATACATACTGATTGTTAGAAGGAGCACAGGCAATTTCTATTCTTCTAAAACCTGCATCTCCAACTGGTGGAGTGGGGGTAATATTTGTCCACTGTCCACTATTACCTTGGTTAACTCCTAATGTGGCAGCTGATTTCCAAATTTTGCCATAGGTTGCTGCATTCGAACCCACAAGACCCGTTGTACAATACAAATCTCCATTGGCAGCTATTTCTAAATCATTACCAGTAAAGTCATTATAATGAGAACATAAATTACCTGGGGCTGTTACTGTTCCCATTACTCTTGTCCAACTGGTTCCTCCATTAGTAGATTTAAAGATGCCACCATAATTACAAAACGAACCTCTCGTAGCAGCATAAACATCCCCTGAAGATGTTACCACAATATCTTGTATGTAATCAAATTCAGTAGTTGTGCCTGGTACCGTATTAGCTAAAACAGCCCAAGTTGCACCACCATCGGTCGATTTAAAAATTCCACCACCTTTTATTGCATCTGCATTATAAAACCCTTCCCCAGTTCCAACATACATGGTATTGGGTGTACTTGGGTGTTGAGCAATACAGGTAACAGCAAGATTAGCCATGTTATCATTTATTTTCGCCCAACTGTAACCACCGGTTTTAAAGTTGGTACATTTCCAAATACCACCACCAACACTACCTGTAAAAATGGTATTACCTGTGGCATCATTTGCATCTACTAAAACGGCTCTGGTTCTTCCACCAATATTATTGGGACCTCTTTCATTCCAAGACAATGCAGATGTTCTAAATTGAGGAGACAAATTGGCCATTTGTTCATCAACTTTTTTTGCTGAAACAGCCAATCTTTCTGAAGGAATTCTATGAATAGAAGGATCTTGGGTTTTCTCAAATTCTAGTGCCATGGCTTGCTCCATGCCATCTTCTTTGTTTTCTTCAATTTTCTGTTTTTGAACTAATGAGTGAGGTTTTATTAAACCTAAATAATAGATACTACAAACGATAATAGATAACGCAGATAATAGCATTATCAAATAATTTCTTTTCATAAACAGTTTTTACAGTTAACAAAATTTATTGAAAATAGTATCAATAATTTAATTAAAATTATGATAAAAACAACTAGACATTTATATTATTTATGTAAACAAAAAAAGCGTTGCAACCGGCAACGCTTTTTTTGTTTACTAATTTAGAGTATTTACTCAGTATCATCACTCAAGTTTAAAGGATATGTATAGTTCCCTTCATAGCCAGGATAAATACCATCCAACCTTACTTTACCATCTTTTGCATTTGCCAATGCAGCTTTTAATTCGTCTACATTTTTAATTTCAACACCATTTACGGTGGTAATAACAAAACCTTCTTGTACACGTGTTTTAGATAAAGCTCCTGTGCCAATTTTTTTAACTACTACACCACCTGCAATTTCATTGGCTGTAGCTACTTTCTTTTCTACGTTTTCAAGTGTGCCACCCACTTTTTCTAAAATACTATTACTACCACTCTTAACAATATCGGTATTGCCAGCTTTGTTTTTCAATATTACATTAACCGTAGTTTCCTTGCCATTACGTTTATAAGTAACCGAAATTTTATCACCAGGTTTGTATAAAGAAATTTGTTCCTGCATTTGTGGCCCACTGGTAATTTGTGTTCCATTTATTTTAGTAATAATATCTTTTTCTTTAATGCCAGCAATTGAAGCAGCACTTCCCTCAGGTACACCCAGTACAAATACACCATCATTGGTTTTCCAAGCGTTGCCATACTCTTTGTCTAATTCGGCTTGTTGCTTTTCTGGCAATCCTTCTGCAGGATAACTAATGCCAATAAATGCTCTTTGTACAGAACCAAATTTAACCATGTCGGCAATTACTTTTTTCACAATATTTACTGGTATAGCGTAAGCGTAACCTGTGTAATAACCAGTTGGTGAAGCAATGGCTGAATTAATACCTACTAACTCTCCATTGGTATTAATTAATGCACCACCACTGTTACCTGGGTTTACAGCTGCATCGGTTTGAATAAAACTTTCTATTGGTGTTTTACTTTGGCGTTGGTTAATGTTTATACTTCTTGCTTTTGCACTTACAATTCCTGCACTTACGGTTACGTCAAGGTTTAAAGGATAACCAATTGCTAAAACCCATTGTCCTAATTTCACTTCATCGCTATTGCCATAAACTAAGTAAGGTAATGCTGAGCCTTCAATTTTTATTACTGCTAAGTCAGTGCTTGGGTCGGTTCCTATTACACTTGCTTTGTACGTTTTTTTATTAGTAAGGGTTACATTAATTTCATCTGCACCATCTACCACATGGTTGTTGGTTACAATGTATCCATCTTGGCTAACTATTACACCACTACCACTTGCTTGTTGTTCAGGAATTACCTGCATACGTGGGCCATTGAAAAATTCTTCGAACATATCACCGCCAAACATATCACCAAATGGGTTTCGTTGGCGTGGTTGATTATTGCTTACTTGCCTTGCCTTCGTTTTTGTTTTTATGTGCACCACTGCTGGGGTTGCACTTGTGGCAGCAGCTGTAAAATCAGCTGCTCCACCTGGGGCATTGTTGTTGCCAAAAAAGCCTGCATAATTTACAGGTAATTTACCTTGTTCTTGTGTGCCTGCGTACTTGTTTTGCATCCATTTGCTATAGCCTACCAGACTCAAAAGGGCAGTTGAAGCACTGATTGCAACCACAGCTAAAACGTTTTTGAGATTCATGTTCATTGGTTCAATGTTTTAATTAATGAATGTTATTCAAATTTTATGCCTTTCTGAATACAAATAAACAAACCTGTTTAAAAGTCAGCTATACCGTATGCCACCTTTAACAATCTTTTACGATGAATGTCGTATCTATTGATAGTAACCTGAAATTTTTTCAGTCAAATTTAATGTATAACTACTTTTTCGTTAGAAGGTTTAGAATTAAAGTCCAATTAAAAACTGCATGGTATCTACGCCATCTGCATAATCGGTTAACGAAGGTTGTTGTGCATTACCAAAAGCAATACCAGCATGCCCAACAATACATTGAATGTCGTTATTATTTTTTAATGTAGTAAAAAGCGTATCTACCTGCTCAAAATATTCATAATGAATTTGACTTATGGGCGAAAATAAACTTTCATTTTCAGCCAGAATAATACTTTCATTACTCATGTACAATTTGTTGCCCATAATTAGCAAAGCCAAATGATAATCGAAATTGTTTTTGTACTTGTGTAAATCGGCATAATGCTCATACTTTTTTAAAGCCTGTAATAACGGAATAAAATCGTAGTTTTTGGGGACATATAATTTGGTAACATTTCTGCAACCTAAGCCAAAGTACAGTTGAATATCATCTGCCAATAATTCTAATTCTTGTGTTGTTTCTGTGCCATCAAGTACAGCTACAGATGTTCTATTTTTACGAATAATATTTGGCCATTTGTTAAAGTAATACTCAAAATAACGGCTGCTATTGTTACTACCTGTAGCAATGTATGCATCGCAACCTTTTAAATTATCAGCAAAGCTGATAAGGTT
>CALRLF020000121.1:0-8555 GCA_943368475.1 Allobosea thiooxidans | reverse complement strand
AACCAATTCCAGATAGTCCTGTACTGTCAATAGCAGGAGCGTTTCCATTACTAAAATACCAACAAACAGATGCTCAACTTAGTGGAATAGATATATCATCTTCATTTAAACCGTTTTCAAACTTTGAATGGATATCTAAATTTTCATACTTAGTTGCAAAAAATAAAAAAATAGATGACTGGTTAATAAGAATGCCAGCTAACAGAATTAATAATGAATTTGTAATAAATCTAAAAAACACTAAGAAATTAATCAATACATATATAAGTTCAGAAATTTTAAATGTAATGGAACAAAAAAATGTTCCAGCTGATCTTAATGGCAAACAAGACTATAAAGAACCTCCTCCGTCTTATACATTAATAAATTTAAATTTTTCAACTACCCTATCTATTACCAACAAGCCCATTACTATTAGTATTGGGATTCGAAATGTTTTAAATACAGCATATAGAGACTATTTAAATAGCATGCGTTATTTCACCGATGAAATTGGTAGAAATATTGGTATGAAATTAAAATTTCAATTATAAACCAAAATAAAAACCACTTATTAACTTTTAAAACAAAAAAAATGAAATCAAAGATTAAGAAAATGGCACTTGGAATTACAATAGCAAGTATGCTAATCACATCATGTAAAAAAAATGTAGTAGAAGAAACAAATCAGGAAGAAGTGATAACAACAATGAAAATTACATTTGTTCCAGTTGGCGGTGGCACAACCTTAACCTATCAATACAAGGATGCAGATGGTCCAGGTGGAACCGCACCAGTGCAAGATCAAATTGTACTTGCCCCTTCCAAAACTTACAACGTATCTCTTCAATTATTAAATGAAACAAAAACTCCTGCAGAAGATATTACAACTGAAATAGTATCAGAAGCTGATGCTCATCGTTTTTATTATGAACCAACCTCAGGTAGCAATATAACTGTTTCCGGTTTAAATAATGATTCAGATAATGTTCCATTAGGAACCACTAGTACATGGACAACCGGAGCTGCGGCAAGTTCAAAAATAAAAATAACACTCAGACATTATCCAGGAAATCCTCCAGGTAAGGCAACTGCAGATTTAGTGAATAGTACAAAATCAGGAACCGACATAGAAGTAGAATTCAATACCAAAATTCAATAATAATAGCACAGGGGAGAAATTTGATTTCTCCCCTATTTAAAAATCTATGCCATGTATGGACTAATAGAACAAAAACTAATTTTAAAGTTAAAAGAACATAAAGTTCATTTAACTAAAAATAGGATTGCTGTATATAAATTTCTAATTGAAAGCAAAACAGCTCTATCAGTTTCATTGATTACAAAAAATTCAGAAAAATTATTAGATCGAATTTCAGTTCATAGAGCATTAAGATATTTTGTAAAAAAAGGTCTTGTTGAAATTGTTCCAAATACAAAAGGCAATGCAAAATACATCTTGGCAGCAGCTAACAATAATTTGGCGATTGATAGAACAAACAAAAGTGCATATTTTGTTTGCTCTACCTGCCAAAAGACTGAGTTAGTTTTAGAACCTGTTTATATAACTATTGGAACAGAAATAGAAAAACAAATAAATAAATACAGCCTTATCATTGAAGGCATCTGCTCAAAATGCCAATAATCTTTCAAATTATCATTCTTAGACTATAACATTTATAATTTAGGATAAAAATCAAAAGTCACTGATAAATTAAAATTGAATAGAATATCAACATATAAACAAATTCTTGCAATTGCACTATTGGCTGTTTATGCCTTTATT
This sequence comes from Allobosea thiooxidans, assembly GCA_943368475.1. GTDB lineage: Bacteria > Bacteroidota > Bacteroidia > Chitinophagales > Chitinophagaceae > UBA1930. The sequence continues at coordinate 6,790 of CALRLF020000121.1, read as the reverse complement.
GCAACACCTATTCAATATTGGCATCACCACCATAAAACTTCTAGTTCAAAATCAACATCTTCTTTAGAAGATCCAAAAGAGATAAGAGCTTCAAATTCAAGTATAAATTATAATAGTGACAATTGTCAAATTTGCTCACATCAATATTCAGTTTACGCTAATACTGAAATTTCACTATTGGCAGGAACAAATCAAAATAATTGCATAAGAAAGGGTAATTACCAATTTACTATCCCATTGTCCTCATGCTATCTTAGTATTAACAAAGGTCCTCCTGCACAGTTTCGCTTTTATTCCTAACTAAATCATACTTATCAAATCAGATAAGTACAATACTTTATTTATTAAAAAATACACTTATGCCTGTAATTAAAGCAACAGGGCTGGGGAAGTTGTACAATGGAACAACGGCCCTAAGTAACCTAAATTTATCAATTGACCAAGGTGAAATATTTTGTCTTCTCGGTCAAAATGGTGCAGGAAAAACCACCACTATTAATCTGTTTCTTGGATTTATAGAAGCAACTCATGGTAAAGCTGAAATCAACAATATTGAAGTTAAAACCAATGACAGATCCACAAATAAATTAATAGCTTATATACCAGAAATAGTTCAATTATACGGCAATTTAAGTGGCACTGAAAATCTAGATTTCTTTAGCAAATTAGCGGGCTTTAAATACAGTAAAGAAATACTAAGAAATATTTTAGTTAAAGCTGGTTTAGAAGAAGAAGCACATGAAAAAAGATTAAGTACTTATAGCAAAGGAATGAGACAAAAAGTAGGAATTGCTATAGCATTAGCTAAAAAGGCTGAGGTTATTTTCATGGATGAACCTACTAGTGGACTAGACCCAAAAGCAACAGCTGAGTTTACCCAAATTTGCAAAGCGTTAGCAGAAGAAGGTAAAACTATTTTTATGGCTACACATGATATTTTCAATGCAGTAAATGTGGGTACCAAGATAGGCATAATGAAAAAAGGAGAATTGGCACATACGCTCTTGACAAAAGATATTACAGCAAATGCATTGCAACAATTGTATTTAGAAACCATTTAAACAGGTATGAAATGAAAACCATTTTTATTCAAACCTTACAAATTGCTATTAGACAAGGATATATTAAGGTTTTAACAATAATACAATTATTGTTATTTACGCTAGTAGCAATAAATGCTATGATATCCCACAAAACAAACTTGAAGAGTTTTGAAAAAGCAAAAACTACTGTAAGGCAAGACTGGCTTAATCAAGGTCCACAAAACCCACACAGCAGTGCACATTATGGATACTATATATTCCAACCTGTAGAAGTAATGCAGTATTTAGACAATGGTGTCCGTTCATTTGCAGGTTCTATTTTACGATTAGAAGCACATGCGCAAAACGAAGCAGCATTTAGCCCTGCACAAGACAAAACCGAGTTAAGTAGATTTGGAGGAATGAGTTTTGCTTGGATGTTGCAAGTACTCATGCCACTCTTTATTATAATTCTATGTTTTAACTCAGTAAATACAGATAAGGCAAATCAAAATTTAAAATTAATATCTGTACAAGGAATAAACAACAACAAATATTTGTGGGGGAAAATTCTTGCATTGTATAGCATAGTTCTATCATTATCAGTTGCGGGTTTAATACTACAATTAATAACATACGCAATTTTTGCAAAGAATGCGCCAGGTATAATATTTGGTAACACATTTACTTGGCTATTAATTTATGCTGTGTATTTATTTATACTAACCACCATAAGTGTACTTATAAGTGCATGGGTCAAACAAGATAGATCCTCATTGCTTATACAATTGGCATCATGGGTAATATTAATCATAGTTATGCCAAAATTTACTGCAGAAGTAGGTGTAGCTCTTTTTCCTTTAGAACATAAGTCAGTGTTTAGTAAAGCATTGAAAGAAGACAGAGATAAAGGAATTGACGGACATAATCCAGCAGATACAAGAAGTAAACAATTTATGGATTCGGTAATTGCCTATTATAAAATAGATACAAATAAAGTTAAAGATATTAATGAAGTGCTCCCAGTTAATGTAGACGGCTTAGTAATGCAAGCTGATGAAGAATATGCAAACATTGTTTATGATAAACATTTTAAAAGAATTCGTAATACCATTGAAAACCAAAATAGTGTAAGCAAATATGCTTCTTTCCTTAACCCCTATTTTGCTATCCGAAACATTTCTATGAATGTTTGTCAAAGTGGGTTCAATAATCATTTGAATTTATTAAGTGAAGCAGAAATATACCGCAGAACATTAATTAAAACATTAAATAACAAAATGGCATACGGAGGCAGTAAAACTGGAAATTGGGACTGGAAAGTTGATGCAAATTATTGGGAATCTATTCCAGATTTCACTTATCCTTCAAATACTCTTTCACAAACGCTAATTCAAAGTAAAACCGAACTAATTGCATTATTTGTATGGCTATTACTTACAATAGTTATTACAAATTATTCAGCTAAATTTTTAAAAGTTATATAAAATGATGTCAACAATATTTTCGTTTGAATTGAAGCTATTTTTACGGAGTTATGGATTGATACTTTCAGTTTTCATATTTACTGTAATAGGTATATTTAGTTTACAACAGGGTGTTACAAAATATCAATATCAGCAAACATCAATAGATAGTGCATTAGAAAATAAAGAACGCAATTTCCATAAGGTAGAAGCAATATTTGATACGCTAAAATACAGTTCAAAGGAAAGAAACAGTATTGAAGAACCATTTGTACTTGAATGGAGATTACAAGATGTAGCTGCAAAATATCTATCCCCGCTAAGCATTTTAAGTATTGGGCAATCTGATATATACTCAAATATATTAAGTGGTCATTTTAATGGTGACATTTTCAAAAATAAATATGCGGAATTTCAAAACCCAGAAACACTTCTGGCTGGAAATTTAGATGTTTCATATTTTATACTTTTTTTGTTTCCTCTGTATTTACTAGCATTAACATACAATATAAAATCAGCAGATAATGAAGCAGGGATATCACCAATATTAAATATACAAGCAGGCTCAATCAATAAACTGATTAACTATCGATTGATATTTAGATGGTTACTTGCCATGATACCAGTTATTATTATTGCCTTAGTATCATGGATAAGATTGTCAAGTTTGAACAATTTTCAGACAATTGACTGGTTAAATTGGTGGGGAATAGCTCTTGTATATGCGATATTTTGGTTGTTAATAATAGCATTACTAATAAGATTTGAATTCTCTTCCCTGATAAATGCAATTACACTTGCGGGCATCTGGGTATTTCTATTGATTGCCATTCCAGGATTACTTAATTCTTGGTTCAATTTCAAATATCCATCTATCCATAAAATAGAAATTGCAGAATATAGGGATTTTGAATTCAAAACATGGGATCAACCATTATCAGAACACAAAACATATATTTTCTCAAAATATCCTGAATTGCTGAAGGATACTGCAAAAATTGATCCTAATAAAATTCGCAGTTTCAGCCATGCTTTAAAAGTATTTAATAAAGAAAAAGAACTCTATAATCAAATTTCAAAATTAAATATTCAACAAGCAGATGCTGAGGAAAATTCTTTTTGGATAAATCCAGTCGGGGGTGTTATGAGGGCATTTGTTGCAAATAGTCAAACCACTTTGAAACATCAACAGGAGTTTGAAAAAGCAGTAATGGAATATCGTTTAAGAAAATTACAATACATCTTTAAAAACTATTTATTGGAAGAGCATTTCACCAAAATGAATTTTGAAAATATGCCAAGTATTTCTTACGAAACTAAAAATCAATCTGCTTTACAGTTTTTAATCCCGATTCTACTTTTGTCAGTGTTAGTATTAGCTGGCATACTATATATAGACTATAAAATTTTATTTTTAAAAGAAAGTACAAATAAGCCCATATTAAAAACTCTTATACTATTAATAATAACACAAATTATATTATTTCAAACTTCATGTAATACCGCAAAATATAATACTGTTAGCGCCTATAATAAAATGACTACTGAAGAAAAGACAATTGTTGATTCAATTATTCAATATGGATTGAATCATGAAGCATTGTATACTTTATGCGATACATTAAAACCAATGAGCAGCATTCAGTTTTACCATCTGCCCTTGTTAAGCAATAATTCAAAACAAAAAGACAGTGCTATCAAATCTATTTTCAAAATACAAAAAGCAATCAATCATTTAAACAATAGTGAGTTTCAGTTTATTCTAAACCCGTATGAAAGAAAAGACAGTATTTATAGAAATTTAGAAATCTATGTATTTAGATTAAGCGTCCTTAAAAAAATAATACAGAACCATCAAGAATTTTATAACAAATGGGGAATTACAGAAAATTCAAATCCGGCTACTATTATAGCAATAACAGAATATGAAAATAAATATGATAGATGGAGGAGTTACGGTTATCTTTTTGGATATCCAGAATATGCAGTAGATTTTTTTGTACAATCCGGACAAATTCAGGATAGCACAGAGGAGTTTGTAAAAAGAGATTTTTTTCAAATACCTGTATTTGCTTCTAAAAGTGGGCATTTCACTTATGCTATCCCAAAAGGGCATCAAACTTCACAAATAGATTCAATAATATATTATAAAGCAAAAGCAACTTTAGAAAAATACAAAAATGTAAAAGCTATACAGAATTCAAGAAAAACCAATTCCCCAGTAAAATTATGGTCAAGATTAACTCAAGAAAAATGAAGCAATCCTCATCACTTAAGCAGCATCCACTTATAAATATAAATTAAGCTTTCTCAATTTAAAGAAATTTTAAAATACAGAACAACTAAGCACTATTTGCTAATAATTCAACTTTAATCACAATTATGAATAATATAAAAAAATTACCGGTTACAGTTTTAAGTGGTTTTCTTGGAGCAGGAAAAACTACATTACTGAATCATATTTTACATAACAAAGAAGACCTAAAGGTTGCAGTAATTGTAAATGATATGAGTGAAATAAATGTTGATGCAAGACTTGTGAATGAGCAAAACGTTTTATCCCGAACTGAAGAAAAACTAGTAGAAATGAGTAATGGCTGCATCTGCTGTACGCTTAGGGAAGATCTGATGATAGAAGTAGAAAAACTGGCTAATGAGCAAAGATTTGATTATTTACTTATTGAAAGTACAGGCATAAGCGAACCTGTACCTGTGGCACAAACATTTAGTTTTGTTGACGAAGAAAAAGGCATTGATCTCTCTAAATTTAGCTACATTGATACAATGGTCACTGTAGTTGATTGTTTGAATTTTTTTAAAGACTTTGGTTCAATAGAACTATTGACAGATAGAGAACTTACAAATATTGCAGGTGACAATAGAACTATTGTAAATCTTTTAACTGATCAAATAGAGTTTGCTAATGTAATTGTACTTAACAAAACAGATTTGGTAGATACAAAAACAGTTGGACTTTTAAAAGCAGCTATACAAAAGCTCAATCCTTCAGCCAAAATAATTCTTTCAGATTTTAGTAAGGTAGAACCAAAAGAAATTTTAAATACGAAGCTGTTTGATTTTGAGGAGGCACAAAATTCGGCTGGTTGGCAGAAGGAACTTGAAGGAGGTGTTCACACACCAGAAACAGAGGAATATGGCATTTCATCCTTTGTTTTTAGAAATCAAAAGCCATTTCATCCAAAACGATTTTGGGACTATCTGAATTTACACTACCCCACTGGTATCATAAGAGCAAAAGGATTGTTTTGGTTGGCTTCTAGACCTGCTGAAGCATTGAATTTTTCACAAGCAGGTGGTTCATCTAGGATGGAAAAGGCAGGAATTTGGTGGTGCAGTATTCCTTATGCTGAAAGATTGAAGTACCAGTCTTTCAGTGAAAACAAAGAGTATATTGAAAGCAAATGGAGTAAACAATGGGGAGATAGAATGAACGAACTAGTTTTCATTGGACAAGACCTGGAAATGGATAAAATTATTGCTGATTTGGAAAAATGTCAATTGCAAGAAAATGAACAATACCTATTTGACCAAAAAGTTAAAATGGAAGATCCATTTCCAATAAACATATAAAACTAATGTTAGCAACCAACTCATAAAAGATGAAACAATAACAGTGGTCATCCAAAAGAAAGATATACTTATGCAAAATATTATTAGAGATCAGCGCTGGAAAATGGGAGGTTGACTATTTTTAAGAAAAAGGATGGCAATTAATTTAGTTGCTTCCTTTTTTCCCAATCTTACTATTCAACAACCCTCTAAGGTCATGTCTGAACTCGTCTCCCATACCATCTTTGGGAACTAGGAAAAAGGATTTGCTATCAAAGTATAGATGAAAAAAATTGGGGCTTTCAAAAAAGTTGGAGAACTTATTCCATTCCCAAAGCATTTGACCTCTTTCTGTTTCTAATAACACATTGTTCTCATTAAAATCAATCACAAATTGGTCTTTAAAAGTGGCTGACTGATTGTAAATTCTATTGGGTAAGAAATACCAGAATGCAGACATTAAAAACATCCAAACAATGGAGCCCAATAAAAAAGGTTCGGGTCTAATTTTCTTGGTATAAAATAAAATGGCTGCGGCAATGGCAAACACATTCACCAAGATAAGCATGGTACGCACTTCTGGTCTTTGCACAAAATGATAGCGCAAAGCTTGTATTACTTTTGATTTTTGGTAGCTAAAACTCAACTGCATGGGGTAAAAGTAGCATCCCACAAGGGAATAACAAATTATTTTACCTGTTGAAATTGTCTTAGTTGTGCTTGAATTTGTTC
>CALRLF020000120.1:0-9176 GCA_943368475.1 Allobosea thiooxidans | reverse complement strand
TCTAATGGACTCGATAATGCTATTGCAATCATACATTTAGGAAAAAGCAGTGCCAACCTTGGTACCGGCAAAACAGTTGTTGAAGGATTTATTCCAACCGAAGCTTATCCTGCAGGATTACTGATTAAAGAAAATAAATTAATTGTAGCCAATCTAGAATCGGATGGTGCCAATGTAATAGATGAAAAGAGAAAAGCTAGAACAATTCATCAGGAACTAGCCTCGGTTAGTATTATTCCATTGCCCGATCAAGCACAATTAAAAGTTTATACTAACAAAGTAAAAGAGCAAAATCTTTTAAGCAGATTAGACCAATTATTATTACCGGCAAGACCCAACCTAACACCAGTTCCTATACCGGAAAGAATAGGAGAACCCTCTGTATTCAAACATGTTGTTTACATTATTAAAGAGAATAAAACCTATGATCAAGTTTTAGGAGACGTAAAAAATGGGAATGGCGATAGCTCTCTTTGTGTATTTGGTGAAAAATATACGCCTAACACACATGCATTGGTAAAGCAATTTGGAGGAATGGATAATTTTCACGCATCTGGTAAATCTTCAGCGGAGGGTCATCAATGGACCGATGCTGGTATGGTTTCGGATTATGTTGAAAAAAATGTACGTGCTTGGTTTAGAAGTTATCCGCATCGCCAAGAAGATGCATTGGTATATAATAAAGCAGGATTTATTTGGAATCATGCATTGACTTACGGAAAAAAGGTTCGAGTATTTGGAGAAGCTTGTGAAACAGAATATGATAAAAAATTGAATTGGTTTGATATTTATAAACAATACGAACAAGGAATAAAACCAACATGGTACAATACAACTACCATTGATAATTTAAACTCAATTATCTCTCCAACATTTCCGGATTGTGATAATCTGGTTTTTAGTGACCAACAAAGAGCGAGTATTTTTATGGAAGAATGGAATCAATTGGCTGCCAAAGATAGTTTACCAAATCTAATGGTAGTATCACTTCCTAATGACCATACTGCTGGCACTTCTCCCAATTTTCCTACACCATATTCTATGGTTGCAGACAATGATTTGGCATTGGGTAGAATTGTTGACATGATTACAAAAAGTAAGTATTGGGATTCCACAGTCATATTTGTAACAGAAGATGATTCCCAAGGTGGGTGGGATCATGTATCCGCTTATAGAACTGTTGGAATGGTCATCAGTCCATATACTTCCAATAAAATGGTTCATACAAAATACAATCAAGTATCCATGTTAAGAACCATTGAACAAATTTTAGGGATCCCGCCAATGAATAGTATGGATGCAACTTCTAGGCTAATGACAGATTGCTTTCAAACAATAAAAAACAATAGTACTTATACTATGCTTCCTAATCGGGTACCACTAGACGAAAAAAACAAACCATTATCTAGTTTAAAAGGCATTGAGAAAAAGTATGCAGAAATTTCTCAAAACGAAGTGTTTAATGAAGTGGATGGTGGGGAAGACGATATGATGAATAAAATATTATGGTATTATGTAATGGGTGCAAAAAAATATCCAACTACTGTGAATAAATAATTTAATTCTTCGGTAACAATCAGATAATATATTCATAACTTAAAATAGTAATATTATAGACGGATAAATAATATTTTCGAGATTCTCTAATTCCAAACTAACTACATTATCAAATGAAAAAAAAAACAGTTCAATTTTTATTTAACCAGGTATTCTTCCGCTTTGTTTTCGCCTCATTTATTTTGTTATTTGCTCAAAATGCATTTGCTAATTTTGCAGATAGAAAAATAAATGGCCGTGTTACTGATGCAAGTACTGGTAATGCACTTTCTGGTGCCATAATTTCAATAAAAGGAACATCATCCAATAGTACTACAGATGCAAAGGGTGATTTTTCTGTTTCTGTTGCTAATGATAATTCAACCTTAGTAGTTAGTTTTTTAGGCTACACTACACAGGAAGTTTTTGTTGGGAATAAGAGCACAGTAAATATTCAATTACAATCTGCTGTTAATGATTTAGCACAAGTTGTAGTAGTGGGTTATGGCTCACAAAATAAAAAAGATGTTACTGGTGCTGTAAAAAGCATTAAAGCAGAAAGTTTTAACCGAGGCATTATCAATAACCCACAACAATTAATTCAAGGTAAGGTAGCGGGTGTAAATGTTACATCAGCAAGTGGTGAACCCGGTGCTACGCTAGCAATTACTGTTCGTGGACCTGGTGGAGTTAGAACAGGAAGTACCCCTTTATTTGTGGTAGATGGTATTCCATTAGACAATTCAAGCACAGGCGGTGGAGATCCATTAAACTTTTTAAATCCTCAGGATATTGAATCTATTGATGTGTTGAAAGATGCATCTGCAACTGCTATTTATGGAGCTAGAGGTGCTAATGGTGTAATCTTAATTACCACTCGTAAAGGTAAAGCCGGTACTTCTACCTTAACATTTAATACAAGTGTTGGTGTTTCTAATATCACCAATAAATTAGATGTTTATGGAGCAGATGATTTTAGAAGAGAAGTAGCCAAATTGGGTTCGCCAGTTGACGATAAAAATGGAAATACAGATTGGCAGGACCTAATAACAAGATCAGCCATCACTCAAAACCACAACATCACCTTAAGTGGGGGTGCAGATAAATTGGTTTATTATGCTTCTTTTGGATTACAAAAACAAGAAGGAATTATTAAAGGAAATGATCTAGATAGATACTCCGGTAGATTTAATGCAACACAGAAATTTTTTGATGATAAATTAGTAATAGACGCTAATTTAAGTTACAACAGTACTAAAAACCTAAGACCCAATATTGGAAGTTTAATTGGTGATGCCATTTCTAATAACCCAACTTATCCTGCTTATAATGCAAATGGAACAATTGCTGGTTATCAAAATATCAATAACCCATTATTAACGCTTGAGTTAGATAAAGATATCACTAACATCAACAGAGTGATTGGTAATATTTCTCCCTCATTTAAGATTACTAAAGATTTAATTTTTAAAGTGAATCTTGGTATTGATAACTCAACCGCAACAAGAGATGTTCAATCACTTGCCAATGCAGTTCCTTTAAGAGATGGCAGATTAGAAACTTATAATAATATCAACAGAAATACTTTAGTAGAAAGTTATTTAACCTATAACTTCAATATTAAAGAACATAAAATTTCAGCTTTAGGTGGTTACTCTTATCAACAAATTTATTTACAAGGTCGTGGATGGAGTATTAATCGTTTTCCTATTGGCGGGGTAGAGCCTATTTATAATCCAGGCATTGGCCAAGAACTTACATTGGCTACTAATAGACCAAACGGCTTTGCAGTAAAAAACGAATTGCAATCATTTTTCTCTCGTGTTAACTATTCATACAAAAACAAATATTTAGCTACAGCAAATTTACGTATGGATGGATCTTCTAAGTTTGGTTCAAATAATAAGTATGGATTTTTTCCTTCTTTCTCTTTAGGTTGGAAAGTAAATGAAGAAGATTTTCTTAAAAATGGTCCTTTCTCTAATTTGAAATTACGTGCAGGATGGGGTAAAACTGGAAATCAGGAAATTCCTTCTAAAATAACTCAATCATTATTTACTGCTACCGTTGGATCAACTACTAGTTATCCATTAACTCCAGCCAATACATTTCCTGCAGGTATTACTTATGCAAGGCTAGCTAATCCTGATATTCAGTGGGAGGTTTCTACACAAACAGATTTAGGTATTGATTTCGGTTTTTTTGCAAACAGATTAACTGGTACTATTGATTATTTTAATAAAGTATCTAATAATATTTTACTAGAAGTAATTCCAGCAGATCCAATTCAACCAGCAGGTACTTATTGGAGCAATGTAGAAAACATGAATATTACCAATAGTGGATTGGAAATTGAATTGGATTATAAACTTAAAAATAGCGGAAAACTTACTTATGGAATTGGTGGTAATATTACGTTCATCAATAACAAAGTAACCAACTCTCCATACTCAGTAATTCCATCTGGCTCTGCTTCTGGTTCTGGATTAACTTCGGCTACCATCAATGGATATATCAATAACGAACCAATTGGAACTTTCTATTTAAGGGAATATACAGGTATAGGTGCAAATGGATTGAGTACTTATAGAGATACTGATGGAGATGGAATTGTTACTGATAAAGATAGAGTTGCTGCAGGTACTGCTTTACCCAACGTCATGTATAATTTCTACGGAAATATTGCCTATAAAGGATTTGATGCAGTCATTAATTTTAATGGTGTATCTGGTAATAAAATTTATGACAATACTGCTAACGCTAATTTTTACAAAAATAAATTGTCTAAGAGTGTTAATACAACTCCTGCAGCCATTGCTGAACCAACCGAATCGGTTAGCAATGCCGCTCCCGTGAGTACTAGATACTTAAAAGATGGTGGTTTTTTACGATTGAATAATTTGGCTATTGGCTATTCATTTAACACGCAAAAATTAGGAGTTAGCAAAATCATTCAAGCCATTCGTTTATCGGTTACCGCTCAAAATCTGCTAGTGTTTACAAAATATGACGGTTTTGATCCTGAAGTAAATACAGATAGAACCATCAATGGAATATCTAGCTATGGTATAGATTATTTAAGTTATCCAAAAGCAAAATCATTTCTCGTTGGATTAAATATCACTTTCTAAAAATAAAATATGAAACATACTTCATTATTACGATTTGTCTTGGTAGGAATGGTATTTCTTACTGTTGGCTGTACAAAATTAGTTGAACAAGTATTGGATGAATCATCGGTAACTGGGTTAACGGAAAAACAATTAGCCGATGGAATTATTGCACCAGTATATGCTGGTCTTCCTTCCTTGTTTCAGCATACTACTTATTTTGCTTTACAAGAAATTTCCACCGACGAAGCAATTTTACCTTATCGTGGTGGAACAGATTGGGGTGATAATGGTATATATGTTGCCCTACATCGTCATGAGTTAACCAGTACCGATCCCAATGTTAGAAACACATGGACAATTGTAACCTTGAGTATTTCACGCGCGGTTACTGCAATGAATTCTTTAAAAGACAATAAAGACCCAAATGCTGTTGTATATATTGCAGAAGCACAAGCCATGTATGCATATTACAATATGGTTGCATTGGATTTGTGGGGAATTGCATTTAAGAAAGACGATTTAGGATCTGCTTCAATTATTCTTCGTGGTGATGAAGCAGTAGAATACATTAAAAAACAGTTTTTAGAAGCAGAGCCTAATTTAACTACCACAGTAGGAGCAGGACGTATTACAAAAGCAGGTGTTTGGGGCTTATTGGCAAGATTGCATTTAAATGCGGGGGTATATCGCGATCCATATGCAACAACCGTTAATTTTAAAACTGAAGACCTAGATAAAGTAAATGAATACACTACCAAAATAATCGGTTCTAATCAGTTTGCTTTTTCAACTGATTATTGGGCAATGTTTAATGATGAAAATAATACCAACAAAGAATTGATCTTTGTTGCTGACCAAAGAGCATCATTAAATGGTCATAATAGACTAGCCTATTTTATGCTTTCTGGTGATCAGTTTCCTTTGCCCGCTTATGTTGGCGCAAACGGAACAGACGGTCCAGGCATTACGCCAGATTTTTACAGAACTTGGGTAAATGCTTATGGGTCAACCGATCCTGCTGTTGCAGACCCAAGATTTTATCAAAAGAACTTGAATTATACCATTAGTGGAACAGACACAAGTATTGATCAAGCAGCTTTTAAATATGATCGTGGAATTTTAAGAGGTCAACAATATGGTCTTTTACGTGTAAATGGTGTTTTCTTGAAACTCCCCAATGGTAGATTGAGAATTGGTAAACTACATCATGTAACAAGAAGCAAACCAAATTTGCCTGTTAATTTTACTGAGCAAATTGATTTCACAACTGCAGGTAGCGATTACGCCACAGGCTATAGAGTTGCAAAGTTTGAGTTTAGTAAGGGTTCTGTTAGTGGTAGAAATTTTGGAGAAGTAGATATTCCTATTGTACGTTTAGCTGATGTGTATTTAATGCGTGCAGAAGCAAAATTACGCAAGAACGATGCAGCAGGGGCTTTGACAGATATTAATGCAGTAAGAACTAGTAGAACCGCTAATTTTGTTGGATCTACTTTACCTTCTATTAACTTGGACCTTTTGTTTAGAGAAAGAGGCTTTGAATTATACTATGAAATGGTAAGACGTACAGATATGATTCGTTTTGGAAAGTACGAAGGCGTATGGACAGAAAAAAACAATACCAATAAGAATATGCGTTTAATGCCTATTCCACAAACAGCTATTGATGGTGCATCTAATTTACCTGGCTATTTAAAACAAAATGCAGGGTATTAATTTTATGTAGAATCGGTTACAATTCAGAACCAGCAAATAAAATAAATAAAGCGTTACAGAAACCTCAACAGCCATGTTGGGGTTTTTTGTTTTCAGACTTTAAAGCTTTCATGACTAGTATGCTTCTCTAAAATCCGCCTGCCTTCTTTTTTCACAGCGGGGCTTTTTCTAAAAGACCAGATGGTGTCACTGGCGTATTTTCTGGATGCTTCCAAATCTACAATGGGTGCGGGATAGTCCTTGCCAACAACGCATTCATACATTTCCTGTTCAATGGCGCTGAGTTTCCAGGGTTCGTGAATCAGGGATGCAGGAATAAGGTTTAACTCAGGAACCCATTGTTTGATATAGCGGCCATCGGGGTCGTGTTCTATGGAATTTTTAATGGGGTTATAAATTCTAACAGTGTTGATGCCGGTTACGCCAGACTGCATTTGAAGTTGCGGATAATGAATGCCGGGTTCATAGTCTAAAAATTGGCGGGCTAGAAAATGCAGATCGCGCCAGTCTTGCCAAAGATTAAACACAAAGAAAGAGACCACCATGGCACGCATTCTAAAATTGAGATAACCCGTTGCAACCAAGCAGCGCATGCAAGCGTCAACAATGGGTACGCCTGTTTGACCATCCTGCCAGGCAGAAATAAAAATTTCATTTCTTGGTTTTACAATTTGATCAAATGCCGCGTTTACGTTTTCAAATTCCATGCGGCACTCGTCTTCAAACTTTTGCATAAAATGGCAATGCCAGTGCAAGCGCGATATAAAATTAGACAGGGCCCTTTTGTTGGCTGATGCTGCGTAGTGTTGACTAGTATACTGATACAACATGCGCATACTAATATTCCCATAACTTAAGTAAGGCGATAAACGGCTGCAAGATTTTCTACTCAACAATGGTTTAGAGATGTGTCGGCTATAATTCTCTGCGCGGTCTTTGATAAAACTATCTAGGTATCGCCAAGCCCAATACTCTCCACCCTGTTGAAAATTTTTGTTGCGTGTGGTAATTACCGGATCAAGCTCGGGTCCCTTCAGCGCTGAATAAAAATCAGGATCCAATTTCAAGATCTTCCATCCCGTTTCTTCCACCAGTTTTGGTTGTGCCGTCATAGTCTCCTGCCATCGGCTCTGCCAGGTTTTTCTGCTCTTGAGTTTGCGGATCACGCCATTGAGTGGAGACTCTTTCCAGGTTACGCTACAACGCTGGCAAAATTGTTGCACCGCCAAGTCTCTATCATACGTGATTTTATTACCCACTTCTACATGAGAGAAAATCTGCTGAATGGAATATCGTTCTTGCAATGCTTCCAGCACGGGCATTACTTCACTATGAAAAATGTAGAGGCTCGCATCAAGGTCCTGCAACTTTTGCTGCATCTCTGACAAAGACTCATACACAAAACGCCAGTGTCTCTGATCAGCATCGGCGTAAGCCATCACCGATGGTTCAAAACAATAGAGCAGTAACACGGGATGCTCCTGCTGCTGCGCCCGCATGAGCGGCTCGTGGTCCGTGAACCGCAGGTCTCTTTTAAACCAAACAATATTAATGGGTTGCTTTTCCAATCAAGATAGGAACAGATGGGGGGAGGCTTTTGTTTAATAAACACTAAAAAATCTTTACATAATACGTAAAGTATTTTTAGTAAATTTGAATTAATGACTATCACAGAAATACGGACCAATAAAAAATTTGGTGTTGTTGTAAGCCCTGTGAATTTGGAAGATTTAAAACAGCTTACAATAAAAAGATATTATTTTTCTTGGAAGAAGATAAGTCTTGTAGCAAGATTATATAAGCTCTGTATAAAAGGGAAAGAGGAAATATTAGGAGTGATAGCAGTTGTAGATATACCCGAAGAAATGCGCATTGAAATAAAGCTTCTTAGTTGTTCTAAAGAAAATGTAGGACATGATAAAATATATGATAAAATAGCAGGATGTCTTGTGGCTTATACATGTAGAGAAGCGGTTAAAAAGTATGGGGATAAAGCCTGTGTTTCTCTCTTACCAAAAACAATTTTAAAAAGATATTATAAAGAGAAATATAAAATGGTAGAAGCTGGTCAGCAATTATATTTAGAAGGAGAATCACTAATTAGTTTAATCTATCAATACATATTATGAGTATCAATAAAATAAATAGTAAGTATACTACAGAGGAAATTACAGATTCTTTTATTATAACAACCAATGTTAATCAATCGAAAAAAGTGCTTGCAAAATCTTTGAAAGATGCAAGAAAAGAAACGCAGTCAGAAATAACTGATAAAACAAGGCTTACATTAAAATTGATGCAATTGAAGTTTCAAATTGAAGACTATTTAAAGAGCGATAATTTTAATCCAAAGTTCACTTTTAGTTATTTTCTTAAGGAGTATGTAGATGTGTTAAATAAGAAGCGGAAAATATTTGCACAAGAAATTAGTATTGATGAAACCGAATTGAGTCAGTTAATTAACAAACACAGACAACCCAATGATAGTGTAATAATAAGACTAGAATTGCACTCTAATAATTCTATTCCAGCTGTTTACTGGTTCAAATTATTAGAAATGGAAAAGGCACATTCAATTAATACAAATCTTGCTTTAAGAAAGAAAGAGAGAAAAAACGTAAAGAATCAAGTTGAATTAAACCTAGTTTAAACGGAAGAAAGATTCTCTTAAAACAAATGTCTTTTCCTCTGAAATCAGCTGGTTGCCGCTTATACCAAACAGTTTTTTTTGCCTTGCGGCGATGTGTAATTTAAGGGTATGATAAGCTTCTTACTTTGGATGATCCTCTTTATACTCTGCTGGCCCCTGGC
>CALRLF020000119.1:0-9184 GCA_943368475.1 Allobosea thiooxidans | reverse complement strand
TTGTTTAGTTGGTGGCTGAACTCTCATTGTAATTCGGTCTTCGTTGTCAATGCAGTAGTTAGGCCCATTCCATTTTATATTTTCAGATATGTTCTTATTTGCTGATAAAATACAATTTCTTAGTTGCTCAATTTCTTTAATAAACGGATGGTTTAGATTATTTAAAAAATCAGTTACTTCAATATTTAATTTGATAATTTCTTTCACTTATTTTTTCCTCAATTAAAAATGAAATTGGCTTTTTTGCCTAGAATTTTTATATCCAAATTGTCACTAATTTTTTCATAATGATAAATTTGGTCGTTGATTAAGGAAAAGCCTATCTCTTTTATTGGAAATTTTGGCATTTTTTGGACTTCTATATATTCAATAGTTGTCTCGCCATTGGTAAATGTATTTTTATCCTTTTGGCAATTATTTAGTTTCGCAAACTTTTGTAATCTATCAATCAGATTTTTGTCTGCATATAACTTAATATATGTTACCATTGAGAATTGTCTAGGATATTTTTTCCCATTTGATAAAATTCTATTGAATTCTTTGAATGTCATAGACTGGTTAATTTGGCTGTTCGTAAACCCCAAACTCTTTAAATAATCAGTTTGATACTCTAAGATTGATAGTTCATTGTTTGAATTCTTTAAGCTTAAAGATTTATACCAACTGATTTGTAAACTGTCTTGAGTTTCCATAGTCGTAAAAGTATCAATAGGAAATTTTAGCGAGTTTGATTTCTTGATTAGTTGGTTGAGAATATTGATTTTTCTGGTTTTAAATTCAATTCCCCAGTCGCCAAAATTGTCTCCAAGCTGGTGAGTATTTTTGGGTTGGAAAAATTCTAAAGTAGCTGATTCGCCAATTAAGTACTTTCCAGTATAGGTACCGGCATTTGTTTCTTCTTCTTGTTCCCGACAAATAAACAATGTGTCTTTTAAGTATTTGCTTTGATATAATTGTTTGTATGTAACACTGTCAATACAAACAAAAAAGGTATTGAAATCGGTTTTTGGAACTGACTTTGTTTGCCCAAAGCAGATGGACTGTAAAAACATTAAGCTTAAAATTAGGTACTGTTTCATATAAAATATTTGATAAGGTCCTCAGCTTTACGCAGCTGGTGATTTAGAATTCCGTCCGCCACGGTTGTTCGCAAAACCGATGTTATGCTATTAATCTTATTTTATTTTTTTTCATGCTAAATTGTTCTTTCAAGATTTCTCCATTATATTTTCCTGAAATTTCTGCAATCAATGAATCAGAACTAATTTGTTTATAAGAAATAATTTGAGGGAAATCATGCAATTTATTTTCAAAAATAAAGCCTTCGTGTGTAACTTCAGAAGATGTAAATGAAACTGGTAATTCCTTTTTTTCTTTTGGAGCACTCACGATATAAATCAATTTTTCTTCGCTTTCTTTTAATTGAATTGTTTCAAATAATATAGTGTCAGAATTATTTAAGTAATAACTCTTCGCATGAAAATTGTTTGCATCGCCTTTCTGCCAAGTTTCATACAGAATACCTTTTGAAGTCTTGCTTTGCCAGGTTCCTAAAAGCCATTCGCTTTTGTCCAGTAAACTCTTTCTATTTGTACAACTACTGAAAAGTACCAAAACAACAAGTGCAGAAAGTTGTGAAAATTTAATCATAGCTATATTTCTAAATAATAGTGGCGTACAACTTTTACCGCTTTGCGTAGGCGGGGATTTTTAGCACTAAACTTCATTAGACGCACAAAACTTGAAGTTAGCACTTCACTGGCATAGGAGCACGAACCCCCCGCTTTTGCAAAACGGCTGTTACCTGCTGGCGTTATTTCTTTTCTAAAAGCCATTTTATTAATTCTTCATTGTCTACAATACTCCATGAATGCGGATGTCTGGTATTATCAGGCTTTCTGTAACCTTTATTTTGCGTTGTTATTAACTCAGCTTTTTGATTTCCAAGCCTATTCAATTCGTTAATCATTGCGGAACATTCAGTAGCATTCATACTTGTAAAGTCTTCTCCTCGTTCTTGTAACCACCAATTTATGTCGGGTTCAGTGTAAATTCTAAAAGGTGTCGTGATTATTTTTTTAATTGCTGTTTGTGTTGTGTCAGAAAATGAATAGGGTGAAAGTTTGTAATATTCAGAAAGGTTTGTTGTTGGGCTTCCGCCTGTTTCTTTTTCAAGTCTCTCTATCATATATATACTCTCTTCACTAGCATCATTACTTTTCGAAAGTCTTATGTCTCTTTTAGCAGAATTATAAAACCTTTCAAAGTCGAGTGGTGGGTCAATTGCGAAAACTGCCGCAGGTTTTATGGTCGAAATTTCAGCATACTTTATTGCACAACTGCCACCAATAGAATATCCGCCAACAAAAAATCTTTGGTCTGTAAGTTTGTGCTTAGTAGTTACATCTTTTAATATGCTGTTAAAAGTTTGCTGGCTTAGACTATCTACTCCTAAAGATAGAACACCATCTTGTAAGGTTGGAATAATTGTCAAAATACCATTATGCGCTAATTTTTTTGGCAAGTCTGTTTGTTGTAGAACTCTTTCAGCTGTTTCTCCAAAACCCGGCATAAGGAACAAATAACCTGTCCAAGGTAGTTTGGGAGGGTATATTATTGTGTAACAGTTTTTTGTTGTGTCAGATTTGTCAAGAAAAACTTTTTCGATTTTGAGATTAGATACTTTCTGTCCATTACAATTAATTGCAAAAAGTGAAAAAGTTAGAATTATAAAAAAAAGTCTATTCATAGTTTTCTGTTCTTTGTTTATGTTGTGTCGTCCGCTACGCTTGCAGCTAACGTTCCCGGGCTTGGCGATGTGGCGGTATTCTGTGTTCCGTCTGCTCGGTGCAACTGCTGATTAAAGATACAAAAGCTCATTGTTTATTCTGTTGCTCGGCGTCATTCGTCTGCTGAAACCGAAGCTGAATAGCGAACAAAAAGCTGAGAATATATTCTTCACCCGCCATATTACCAATGCAATGTTAGCAGCTGTATATTTTAATTAGATGAAATTGTTTTAAAAAAGAAAAAGTTTCTTAATAATTTTACTTCGCATTTTTAAATATTGCTTTTTGATTATTGGGGATACTTGCCTTATCCCTGTATTACAGAATATGGCAACTGTCATTTTTTGCTTTGGAAAGTAAAACAATTCAGTGGTGGTTGCTATACCTCTTCCAGAATGTCCAACTAAAAATTTATATGGGAATCCTTTGTCAGCCATTAAACCCAAGCCGTAGTCAGGTTTTTTTTCATTATTCCAAGTCATCATTTGGTTTAGTGATGCTTTGCTTAAAATTTTTTCGTTAATTAGGTTTTGTAAAAAATGAGAAGCATCACCAATAGTTGCATATATGCCATCATCACCAATAAACCAATTTGTTGTTTCAATTGACTGTTTGGTTAGATTTTCAATTTTAGCATCCCTGTTTAGGTCACCATAATGTTGTGTAAGGTTATTAGATGGGGTTTCTCTATAAAATGTATTTTTATATTCATTTGTAGCCAATAGATTTCTTAAATACACAGTATGTCCTTCGGGCAAAATACTATCAACTACAAGTGCAAGCAAGACATAATTGGTGCTACTGTATTCAAAGGCAGTACCTGGTAGAAATTTTGGTTTATGACTAAATGAATAACGTAGTAAAGCATTTAGATGACTAAGTGTATCAAGTTTTAAGTTACCTGATAAATATTGCTGATTTAGTGTCGTGTCTGCTTCATAATTGAAAAGACCAGATTGGTGTGATAATAAATGCCTTAGCGTTATTACTTGTCCATTTGGTATTCTTGAAATTATTTCTTTGGGCAAATACTTTTCTAATAAGTCGTCTAACCCAAGTTTCCCTTCTTCAGTTAATTTAAGTATTGCTACTGCATTATACATTTTGCCGATACTTCCTATAGCAAAGATATTTTCTGCCTTTAGCTTTATATTATTTGCTATATCCGCATAACCCGATACTCCAATCCATTCTTCTTGATTGTCTTTTTTAATATAAACGGCAACACCAGCCAAATTTGTGTCTGTGGATTGCTCAATAATGTTTTGTATTTTAATAAATTTTTTAGTTTGCCCATAAATATCAGGCACTCCTACCAAAAATACAATCCCTAAAAGGATACCTATCTGCAATATTCTATTTATGTATAATTCCATATGTTACGTATATGTGATTATATTGCTGCTAACGTTCCCGGGCTTGGCGAAGGTGGCGATTTTTATGAATAATTTTCATGCGGAGTACAATTTTTCTTTAACCACAAAACTGTCTGCGTAGCGATTTACCGCCACTTTTGCTAAGCCCGTGTTATGTGCCGTATTTTTTATTTCTGTTTTCTTAAATGTAGTTCTCGTATGAATAAGAATAGTGGAAAACCAAAAGCATAAGCAACGCATACAGTTAAGAAAAGATATAGCCAAATTCTCTTCATTTTTAGGCGAAGTCCCTCAACTAGTATAAAGAACGTGCCAGCGATTGTTCCCGTCCAAAAGTCAAAACTCAGACTCTTCGCATAATAATTGTCTGTCCAAGTACTCGTAATGAACTCTATACTGTCGAAATCTCCATTGTGTTCAATGATGCCAAGCACTGCAAAATAAAATGTAAGTCCACCTCCAAATATTGTTAACAATAAGTAGAAGTAATGTTTGTTGTTTAAAATGACTGTCATATTTAATTTGTTTTAGATCACAAAAAGACTTTCGTGTTATGTGCCGTATTTTTGTTTTTCGTTAAAATATTTTTCAATTTCAGTTATTGCGTTGTCAAGCCCGTTTTCATTTCTGATTTGTTGTCCAATTATCGTAACGCTATTTTTAATCTCGTCTGTTTGTGTTTTTTGAATGGCTGAAATTAGTTTGTCCGATGATAACGATTTAACTGGAATATGAACTCCTAATTTCTTGCGCTCAACTATTTTCCCCCAAGTTGGTTGGTCTGTATAAAACGAAACAATGATTACTGGCAAATTGTGTCTTAACATTGTTGCCAAAGTTCCTGCTCCACCGTGAAATACGCCTAATTTACATTGTGGCAAAATGGTTTCGTGATTCACATACTTTGTAACAAATAAGTTGTTGTGATTTGGTAAATTGTCGAACTGTGACCAGCCCATACAAAACAAAATTCGTTCATTGGTTTTCTCTAAAACTTCTTTCAGGATTTTAGAAAATTTTTCTGTGTTCCCAATTCCATTACTTCCGAAACCGATATAAATTGGTTTATCTCCTTTTGATATCCATTCTGTGAGTTCAACAGGTGTTTGGTCTAAAAAATGAGTTTCTCTTTTTTGTTTTGGAATATTTATAAACCCAGTTATTTTATGGTGAGTTTCCCAGTCCTTTGGTTGTGGTATTAAGGACTGACTTAAACAGTATAAATCCAATATTTTTTGTTTGTCGAGGTAAGTTATCAAATTCTCTTTTAATTCGGGCAAACCCAATTGTTTTCTATATTCGTTGGTGTCTTGCTTGATAAATTTCCAAAAGAAACTTTGTGCAATTTTGTAAGTAAACTTATTATACCAAGGAAAGTTGAAAAAGTCAAAGTCGCCCAATGGAAATTCAGTCGTTGGAACAACTGGTGGCATAAAATAGGTTAAGGCAACTTTTTTACTTTGCTTTTCTGCAATGGCACTTACAATAGGAAGTGTCATTGAGTTGGCAATGATAAAATCAACTTTTGAAATGGCTAGGTAATAACTTTTTCTCAATGATTCTCTATTGTCGTGAAGCACTTTGAAATAATACTTCATTAATTTTATTGAGTTCTCTGTCTGCAAAATGCTTTGTCCCTCCTTTGAGTTCATTATTGTCTCAGCATTACCCCAAAGTGGTTCAAATTTTATTCCAAATCCTTCAACAAAGTCTTTAAAATCTTCTGTTGCAGAAAGGGTTACTTTATGTCCTTTGTCCATTAGTCCAAGAGCCAATGCAACATAAGGTTGTAAATCTCCTCGTGTTCCGTATGTAAAAATTCCAATGTTCATTTATAGTTGTCTGTCAGTTTGAGGGTTGTCATAATATGGCACATAACGTTTTTCGGCTTGGCGATGTGGCGGATTTTTAGCACAAAAGTTCAATAGAATTCCTACTGTTGAACCTTGCACAAATGCTTCATAGAAGCACTTCAGCCGCCATATTGCCAAACCGATGTTAGCGGTTCGTGCTTTTTATGCCTTGGTTATACTTTGTTTAACAAATTCAATTATCAAAGGGTTAGGCTCTCTAATGGTTGAAGTCAAGGCTGGTTGAAATAACGTTCCGACAAAAAATGGATGGTTAGCTATTTCAAAAGCTCTTACTTGTCCGTCTTCCGATATTGCGGTTAATTTGAGTTCATTTGATTTTAAAGTGTCGATATATTTGCTATTAATCCCATAACTGCAAAAATATCTTCCTAATAATTTGTCTTTTTTTATTGTGTGAAATAAAATTGAATTTGTATCTATAATTGTCAATTCTTCTTCTTGCTCAACTAACGAACAAGACAATTTTGAAATCAATAGGTCTGTTGAATTAGGATTAGTTTCTTCATGGTCAGCATTTGTGATGCCACAAACGTTTCTTGCAAACTCAATTATCATATGTTGAAAACCACCACAATTTCCAAATGTCGGAATATTATTTTCTCTGGCATAGGTTATTGTTTTTAATACATTCTCCATGTCTTTATATGGTGAACCTGGGGCAATCCAAAGTCCACAATACATATTTTGAAATGCAGTTTTGAAATTAAGTATGTCGGAAGAAATCCAATCAAATTGAATTTCTTCTTTGAATATTTTTTGGACTTGTCTAATACTGTCATTCAAAGCATGATGCGTTGAGTAAACAGGATTGAAGTCGCCAAGAATTGCAATTTTTAAAGTCATATTTTATTAAATTTACTGTCTCAATTGGTGTCGCTTTTAGCATGACCGCTAACGTTCGGGGCTTCACACAGTACGGGGCTCCGTGTTACGTCAGCTTAGCTAATGTACTGAAGATGCACAAAGCTTCAAAGACGAATCCTTGTTCCTCAGCCCGCATTGTGTGAAGCCAATGTTATGCGCACCAGTTTGCACTACCTTCTTTCGGCCTCTTCTACTACGGTGCTAACCACCTGCGTAGGTGCGTTTCCTTTCTTGAGTGTTAATGAAATCTGACCTGCATGGTATGCTGTATGGTAAAGCACATGGGCAAATAGTCTGGCCTTTGTGACCGTGCCGAAGAACGGAGTTTCAATCATGTTCTGCCAGTCTGAGTCGGAGTTATCGTCTATTATGGACTTCAGTAGCGCATATCCCTTCTCAACCAGTTCACGGCTTTCTTCCAACCGGTTGCCTTGACCAATGTCAGTGGCGCCCATGGTTGTATTAGGTACTTCTGGTGGAAAGCCAAAGAAATAGCCAAACAAGATCATAGTCTCACCAATATGGCGGTAAATGAACCCAGCAGATGCCGCCTGCTCTGTGAGCTTGTATTGGATGTTCTCAGAAGAGAGTTCATTGAAGGTAAATTGGCAACTTAATTGATTTTGAATGAGCAGGTCATTGAATATATCGCGAATCATTGGTTAAGAATTTAGAGTAGTTAGTTTGTCTTTGTTGCGCATAACGCCCCACGCATTGAAGCAGTTGGGTAATGGGTTTACCGCTGCTGGGACTGGAGCTGATTAAAGTTACAAAAGATTAGAATATGTATTGCTGCTTGGAAATAAACTGAACGGCTTGGAACTAGTGTTTGGATTTGTAATGCGCTGAAAACTTATTCTGAAGTACCAATTGCTACAATGCACTGTTGTGCGTTCGTACTCATCAATTAATGTTATTCTTTTTCTTAAGTAATAGACTTATTGTAATTATAATTGGAATAGATAAAAGACCCAATGTTAATGGCAAAAACCAAAACCCTAACCCACTAGTAACGCCAATTGTTGTCAAATAAGTTAAAAGAATTATCCATGTAAAAATTAATAGAATAACCAAAATCATAAATCTCAACATTCTTATCACAATAGTATATTGATACTGTGAATTGTCCTCGTTAATTTTTGTCATATAATTATAAACCTGAGGATACCTATTCAACATAGTCAAACCTAAATACATTATTGTTGGAATAATTGGTAAAATTAAAATAGCTGCTTTGTTTCCATAATTATCTGCTTGACCATTTGCATTAAAATGAATTGGAATTATTGCCGGTAATTTTAGCATAGTATAAAATATCAAACCCCACATTACAACTAATATTATTTTACTTAACAACTCTACTGTATTGTCAAGTGGTATTAGATTTGATTTTATTCTTGGACTTGTTTCCATCTTTGCAATGTCTGTTTATGAAATCTGATAGTATGACGCACAACGGCCAGGGCTTTCTGCTGCGCTGATATTCTGTAATTCTTCAGCCCGAACCGAAGGTGAGTAAAATTATTACAGCTGATGTTATATTCTATAACCCGGCTTTATTCGCCAAGGTCGGACTGCATATGATAAGCGAACGGAACGATAAGTTTATATTCTTCAGCCAGCATAGCAGAAAACCCCTTGTTGGCTGCTGTACTTTTAGTCGTTTTGCTCTTTGTCAAACAAATATGTTTCCTTGTCGTCAAAGTACAAAATGAAAGCTAAAAACTTATCTATGTCAATACCACTTTTCTTTTTATCAGCCAAAAATGGAAAATTTGTCACAGCTTCTTCTTCAATGTTCGTTGTTGCAATAAGTTTGTTGAATTTCTCCAAACATTCATTTGCAGTTCGGTCGCAATAAGTCAGCCATGTTTCATTTATCTGTCTTTCAGCGGGGTCATAACTTAACCAATATAGCTCACAAATTCCATCAGGCAAGACGTATTGAACTTGTCCGCCAATAACTGCGAGTTTTATTTTCCTAGCAGCTTCAATGACTTCCGGAAAGTCTTCTTGGGCCCAGCCAAACTCATTTGTACTTTTTATTGCTTTGTCAAGAATGGATTTAGGAAGGCGTTGTTCTTGTTTTGTCAGTATGTTATTATGATTGGTCATTCTTTTGAAGTGTCACCGTATAGCAGCCAACGCCCCACGCATTGAAGCAGTTGGGTAATGGGTTTACCGCTGCTGGGACTGGAGCTGATTAAAGTTACAAAAGATTAGAATATGTATTGCTGCTTGGAAATAAACTGAACGGCTTGGAACTAGTGTTTGGATTTGT
>CALRLF020000118.1:0-9260 GCA_943368475.1 Allobosea thiooxidans | reverse complement strand
TGACCCGTCAGCCCTGCTGACGTAAAACCTTTTGTTAGCGGTAGTTATTCTTTGTCTACCAAAAGGTGCTTTTCTTTTGTCAAATAGTCTTCGAATAGCTTTTCTCTTATTTCTTCATTTCTATACCAATTTTTTTGAAGCTCTTCAATTCTATTATATAGTTTTTTGTCAAATTCTTTGGATTCTTCGTCAAGAGTTGGTGGATATTCTTGTTTTGAAAACCATTTCTCATATTTCTCATAAATAGAAACAATTTCATCGAATATTTTTTTATCTGTCGTGTCTTGAATTAGTTCTAAGGCTTTTGAATAACCAATATTATATTCTCCATGTGTCTCTGTAAGTATTGAATAAAATCCAGAATTATCAATTAGTCCGCCACAAATAAAGTTGTAACATAAAACTTTTTGAGTCTCATTTAAACTGTCAATTTGTTTATGTGTAAACCCAATGTTATAATAATACTCAAAAACTTTTTGTGTCACCTCAAAATTGGTTGGGAAAGAATTAAAGTCTAATTCTTTTAATCGCATGAGTTTCTGATTGTCTTGTGAAAAAACTAATGTTGGGATTGAAATTAAAATTGAAAAAATTATTCGATGCATGAATTTTATAATTACCGCTAACGAAAAAGGCTTGGCGTTTGTTGGGGAATTAGTATTCCTTCAGCCCATAACTGAAGCCCAATAATTGCAATATTGCTGATGTATTATTCATAAGCCAAATTTATAACGTCAAGCCCGAACTGAAGTACAATAAAGAACAAATGCTGAGACAATATTCGTCAAGCCCCAATAATGCCAAACCTAATGTTGGGCGTTCGCTTTTCTACTCAATGTTTATTCTCACAATTTCTTTTGGGCAGTTTAGTCTAAAAGGCAAAGTGTCACCCAAACCTTTACTAACTATCAATGTTGTGTTTTTAATTTGTTTTCTGTCAACACAATGTTTGTACAAAATGCAACCAGGAAAATTTGAATTATTCTTTGTCTTGAAAAATACAAATTGTCCACCGTGTAGATGTCCTGCAAGCATAAGCTGAATATTTGATAATTCTTTGTCCTTTATTTTTTCAGGATTGTGAATAAGAACTATGTTTATTTCACCCTTGTTATTTGACAAGTTATGTCTGTTTTGCCACGATGTAAAATTGTAATAATTACCTTGCTTTGATTGATATCTAAAGGTTTCATCTTCTACAGAAAAACAATTTGGAATATTTAAAAGCAAGTTAGATATTTTAGTTCCATAAATTTTGTCGTGATTGCCTTTAATAAAAATGACTGTATATCTTTTAGAAATTTTGCATAGAAATTCTCTGAAATTGTATGCACCAATTGGTAAGTCATAATAGTCACCTGTTAAAACAATTAAGTTGGGATTATTGTTTGTAATTATGGTTTCAATTCTCTTTAAAATACTTACAGAATACCACAAATGAATGTCGCTAATGTGAATAATTGAAAGGTTTTCAAGTCCACCAAAGAAGTTTATTTTTTCTTGTCGTTCAACTATTTCCATACGTGAGCTAGATAAACAATTAGATAACTAAATAAACAGACGAAACTTTTAATAGTGAATGGTTGTAAAATATTTTGTCTTATACTTTTATAGTTTATTAAATAATTTGCAACAGCCCAAAACAATATAGAAAAACCAATATCCCAAAAATCAAAACGTCCATTAGTTAGATGAAGAAGTTGGAATAATTCTAAACCAATTGAAAATACCAATGGAATAAAAAGTAAATTGATTTCTCGCTTACCAACTTTTAAAAACAAATGTTTTGATGTTAATGTTATGCAGAAAACCCATAAGCCTTCTGGCAACGAATAAATGATGTGTTCATTTAGTGGTAAAATATTAGTAATCTCTTTTCGCAGTTCAGCAAATTTTTCAAATGAAATAATGGAAATAAATATCTCATTAATTACTGTTTTTTCAGTTCTGTAAAACAAGTAAACAAACAAGCTAAATAATAAGGATAAAACTATAAAGCAATAATTCTTTTTCACGCCTTGGTGTAAATTAAAAGTTTAAAATATGAAAGTTGTCCAAAATTCATTTCTTTCAAAAGGGTAAATTGTTTTATTGCAGTTAAATTATTGATATGAAAGACTGATTTAAAATGAAATATTTTAGAAACAAATTGAAAAGAATTGTCGATATATTTTAACCAGTTTTTTGGTGTGAAATGATTGAGAATAAAAACTTTCCCATTTGGCTTAAGCACTCTGTATGTTTCTTCCAATAGTTTTTCAGGGTTGTCAACCACTGCAATAACGTGAGATAAAACAACGTAATCAAAACTTTGGTCTTGAAACAAAAGAGATTCTCCATTCATTTGCACAAGTTCAACATTATCTTTTTTTTGTTTTCTTGCAATTTCAAGCATCTTAAATGATGTATCAATACCGATTACTTTATGTGTTTTATAAAACTCTAAATGATTCCCATTTCCTACGCCAATTTCAAGTAGTTGTCCAAATTGAAGATTATTAATTTCTTGAAATAATTTTCTCTTTTGTGGTTTTAAAAATATATCCACCAATGGGTATAAAATTGAAAATCTATTGTAAAAACTGTCTGTCTGTTTACTCAATTTCTTTTGGTTTGTAGAGTTTTTCTAAAGTGACGCCCAACGTCCCAGGCTTTACGTTGGCAGGACGGCTTTAGTCGTCCTGCTTGGAACTGGTGCTGATTAAAGATATGCAGTTACAAACAAATTCTAATGCTGAATAGCGTTCGGTCAAGCCCAGAACAAAAGCCCAATTGAAATACAAAAGTTGGGAGGCTTGACCCGTCAGCCCTGCTGACGTAAAACCTTTTGTTGTGCGTAGTTATTCGTTATGACATCCATAATTCCAGCCAATCAATTTCCCACGCATCTCCCTTTCTTCTTAAAACCAATGTTGCACCGTCACCGCAAAGCCCACCACAATAATATGAATAGCTAATAAGTACTAGGTCATGTCGAAGGTTAAAATATGGGAGAGAGAAAGAGTAGAATTTGTCAGGCGAAGTATTTCCAAAATGAAGTTTGGAGTTGTCCCATTTTAGCTTTTTAAATCTTTTTTTTAAACATTTAATGTATTTAATGTCGTCTGGGTCTAATAAGTTTTTGTCTTTGTAGGTATATATTTCTTTTACATTTCCTAAACTGTCGTAAACTATTTTTTGACTCTTTCTGCTTGAATCTTTTAGTAAGGACTTTAAATAGACATCGTCAGTCTGGTCGCTGCTCAATTCTTGACGAACTTTAATGTTAAGTATATGTGTCTTGTCAAGACTGCGTTGTTTAATGACCTCGTTGACTATTGAGTAAATGTCATCAACTGAAATAGAGGAAACACAATCAATATTTTTAGACGAACTCTGTCCCATTCCCAAAAAAGGAATTAAAAGAAATAAATGGAGTAAAGATTTTAAGGGTCTCATATAATTACGCACAACGAAATAGGCTTTGTGCAGGTGTGGACTCAGAATTCCGTCCGCCCATAACGTCAAGCCTAATTTCTGTTCTTTTGTTGATTGTTTTTTCTGTTGCTCAAAAGCATTCCGTCAAGCTGGGACGAATGTTCAATATTGATTTGTTGCTGAATTTATTCCGTCAAGCCACACTTGCACAAAACCTCTTGTTATGTGCCGCCTTTCTTAGATCTCCAACTTCGTTTTTCAATCGTCCGAATATTGTCAACATTTTTTAAAGTTAGTAAATATTCATACAAATGTTTGAGTTCATCGTCTGTTGTGTCACCTAAAAATTCTCTTATATAAATGGCATTTCCGTAGTTATTTCTTGATTTTTCAGGGGTGTCGTCAACTATAATAATTTGCTCAAGCTTAAATCCCTTCTTTTTTAATTTGTCGAGCCTTTTTTCAAAAAAGTAACTGTCAAAAGTGTCGTCTCTTTTTAATGAGCATCTACTGCGTCCCCAAATAATTTCAAGTTCTACCTTGTCAGGCTTAATGTTCTTTACGATTTCTGTCACATAAATATCGTCTGCCGAACTCCATATTCCAATTGTGAAATGTTTTGAAATATCAACAAGGAATTTATCTAGATGTGGTCGCTTATAAACAAAATATTTGTCAAACTGATAGTCTGATGAAAATTCTAATTCTTTTTCGGTAGCATGAATTAAAGTTTCGTCTAAGTCAAGGATTAAAAGTTTATCTGATTTCTCGTCCATTTTCAATTAGTAAACTGTATCTACAAGGTGGCACATAACGTCCCAGGCTTTACGTTGGCAGGACGGCTTTAGACGTCCTGCTTGGAACATTAGTTGATTAAAGATAAATAGTTACAAACAAATTCTGTTGCTGAATAGCGTTCGGTCAAGCCCAGAACAAAAGCTAAATTGAAATACAAAAGTTGGGAGGCTTGACCCGTCAGCCCTGCTGACGTAAAACCTCTTGTTGTATGCCGTAATTCTATATGTTCTTAGGAATTTTTAATTTAACTACATAGTCATAGACAATTATAAATTTTACTCCTCTTTTAGTTGGTTGCATAACTTTTCTTTGGCTTAGTAAGTCTTTAGCAAACATGACTTCTATTTTGTTGTAATATTTTTCTGATTTTTCGTCAATAAATGTTGTTTTCACAAAGTCATTATACTCCGATATTTTTTTGTCAACTTTAAACGAGCTTAATATTTTATTTATTGATTTATAAAACTCATAAGCAGTCTTTTTTGTACTAAACCGAAAGTGTAAGTCAAATTCAAAGTTTGAGTCAGACCAGTTAATGTCATTATAAATAATGTGAGAAATATTGATAACTCCTTTGTCAAATTTTAACTTGAGATAAGGATGTTTTGTAAAAACAAATGAATGAGATACATATGAATATGTAGGAAGTTTTAAAATAGGATAAGCTGTCCAACTTCCACCACCATTGCTTATTTCTTTGGGTAAAAGTGAAGGAACAAACTTTTCCAAAAAAGCTAATAAGTCTTTATGATGTTTTTGAGAGAATAAACCAAAGAATAATTTGTCCAAATACTTCTCGAAATTATTCTTTTTATAAGAATTTGATGTCATAAGTTATTTATAAAGAGGAGGTTCTTTTATTATGGCATACAACGTCCCAGGCTTTACGTTGGCAGGACGGCTTTAGTCGTCCTGCTTGGAACTGGTGCTGATTAAAGATATGTAGTTATAAATAAATTCTGTTGCTGAATAGCATTCGGTCAAGCCCAGTACAAAAGCCACATTTAAATACAAAAGTTGAGAGGCTTGACCCGTCAGCCCTGCTGACGTAAAACCTTTTGTTGCCTGTAGTGGCTTTTTGTCAACCTAATGTTGTTTTATTCTTTATTGAGCCTATTATGTCCTGCCAATATTTGTTGGTCAATATACCTACATAATGTCTACCTGAAACAACAAAGTGGAGTAGCAACCATAACAAAAAAATTGTCTGTCCATAAAATACTGGAATTTGAAAGTCAGAACTTTTGCCAATTGTCCATGTTGAAGTTGTCACAGAGGGACTATAGGAGAGAAGACTTAAAAGACCAACTACTAAAGTCAAGCCTAATGTCAATACACCAATTTTATGTCGCCACCAAAACGCAGCAAAAACTATTGGCAAAACACAAAGTCCAACTATATGTTTCCACAAAAAAACTATGTCTGAAGTAAGAACTGTCCAAATAAGAATAATAGCAGAAAATGTCAAAATCAAAAGTGGGAGATAGTCAAGAATTTTTTTGATTTTTTCTTTCTTCATAGTTTAGGTTGATTGTCTATGCCATTACAGGCAACGGTCGAGTATTTGCGAAGGCAGGGAATTTATTGCTCGTCTGCCCGGTACGAATGCCCATTTGAAAATATGTTGTTGAAGTTAAGAACTAAAGCTGAATATTGAACGTCGAGCCCGAACCGCTGCTGATGGTTGCACATAGCTGATGTTACATTGTCCAGCCCTGCTTTTGCAAATACTTTTGTTGGCAGCAGTAATTCTCTGTCACGGAGCGTTAAGTTGCTTTTCTAAATCTGTCAAAGCAAATTCCTTGTAGTCAAACTTGTCAAATAGTTGCTTACTTGTTTTTGTCAAAGAAACACTCAACAGAGGTTTAGAACCTTTGAAACTAATTGCTACAATTTTGATGTCTTGATTAATTGGAACATTTTTGAAAACATACTTATCTCCTTCAAGTGTGCCTGTCAAAATACTTTTTACATTTTGAAAGACCAACTTTATGTTAGGCTTTGATTGTGGGTCAGCTTTAACTATGTAATCTACTTTTTCGTCTTTTATTTCCCAAAAGAAATCGCAATTTATCCATCCTAATTTCGCAGAACTGAAAATGTAATAATCAAGTTCAGCGTCATTCATTGAAGTGATTTTATTGTTTTTAAACGAGCCATATTTTTGATTGAAAAGTTTGTTATAGCTTTCATTATTCCTATAGTCTGGTGGGAAAAGCCCCATTGAAATATAGAAACTGCACTTTGCATTAAACGGTCGCATATCACCATTTCCGTAATCCTCATAATAAGGTTCTAATGTTGGAATTTGTTTTATGTATTCATAGAAATATGGGTCTGGTTTTCCTTTGGAAAGAATTCTTTTCCCTAAAGTGTCGTAAACCTCTTCCGATATTTTGATGTTTGTTATTTTGCCTTCTGTGTTAACTATGAACTCAGCTTCATAAATCTTGTTTTGCAAATCTTCTTTTGTCGCTTGAAGTTTTGAGTTGTCAAAGTTTTTGTAGAAGTAATTGTATATACTATCTACTTTTTGTCCCTTAAAATAGAAACCACCAGTTCTTGATGTATCGCCTCCAACATATCCTGTTGTCATCCAACCCGACATATATGCCGTTGGTTTAAGGAGTGTTGCACTATCAAGTTTCCAGTCAACTGAATTGTCGTCATTAGTATTCCCATAAAATAAATTCATCTGCTTTTTTCTGTCAGAAGTATCTTTTGGAAAGTGAATGACGAATTTTTTGCCTTGCTTTAACTTTAGTTCTTGATTTTCGGAATACGCTAAAACATTAATCATTCCTCTTGTTTCTAAAAGATAGCCATTTGATGAGGTTGTCAAATTTTCCCTTACAATGTCTGAGTTACTATAGCACTCTTTTAATTGAATAGATATTTTCCCTTTTGGAATTGTGCCGTCTGGCAATTCAAATGATTCTTTCTCAAAGAACAAGGCAGTTCCTTTTGAGCCAAATACTAATGTGTCGTTAGTATTGTCGATTTGCAAAGTGTCGACCTTCACAGAAAGTATTTGTTGAAAAGCTTTTTTGTCGTTAGAGTTACAAGCTGATAAAAGAATTATCAGTGTCCCAAAAAGTATGCTTTGAATTTTATTAGGGTGTGTCATAATATTATTGCTGCCAACGTTCAAGGCTTGGCGATGTTGGGGCAACTGCGTTTCGTCACGCTTGAACTTAAGTTAAATATAGTTACTAATGTTCATTGTAAATTCTTCTGCTGAACAGCGTTCCGTCGAGCCTGTGACGAAAGGAAAATAGAAGTACAAAAGTTGAAGCTTATTCCGTCAAGCCCCAATATTGCCAAACCTTTTGTTGTACGTTCGTGCTTCTTATTTTATGAATGAAAAAGTTATGATTATTGTGCATATAAGAAAGGACAAAACTGAGACTACGAATAAGAAACTAATTAATCTTTGCCAAAAAATAGCATCGTAACCTGTCAAGTTCCTACTGGTTTCTTTAAGGCCAAATGCCATTTCCATTAACTCGACAGTCTTTTCTTTTTTTACTTTGTATGCTGTTTCATAAGTTTCTCCTAAAGAGTTTGCACCGATATAAAAATATTTTTTAGAGTGTTCAATTAGGTCTAAATAATATCTTTTTAAGTCGTCAGGATTAGGTTCTTCCTTGCTTTTATGGTAATCTTTTAAGTCTTGATTAAAATCATATTTAATCAGATTAACCATTTGTTCTGTTGTAAAATTTGATATGTCTTCTTCAACTTTTACTGGCCATATGTCAAGATCTCCAAAATAACCAGCAAAGTAATTTTCTAGATTTCTATTTTTCACCATTATAGTATAAGCTGCTAGTCTATATAAAAGTCCAAATATGATTGTCAAAGCCAACAAAACGATAACCCAGTTTATGGAAGTAAATTTATTTAGCTTATCGTAATTACCTATGATTAATGAGATGCCTGCTACACTAAATCCTAATAGCCAAGTAATAAACTTGTCTGAGTAATCAAAGGCTAGCTCAAATGATTTTTTGTCGTGCTCATAAGCAGTCTTAGCTATATGCTTTATGCCTTCGTATGGATTTGTCTTCATTTATTTATAATCAGATGAATGATTTTGTTGAGCATGACGTACAACGTCCCAGGCTTTACGTTGGCAGGACGGCTTTAGTCGTCCTGCTTGGAACTGTAGCTGAATAAAGATATGTAGTTACAAATAAATTCTACTGCTGAATGGCGTTCGGTCAAGCCACGAACAAAAGCCAAATTGAAAAACTGAAGTTGAGAGGCTTGACCCGTCAGCCCTGCTGACGTAAAACCTTTTGTTGCTTGCAGTACTTTCATTGTCAATATTTTTAGTTAAGTGGGTGAGATATGAATGTAACACCAAAAAGCCCAATTTTCATTGGAAGAATAATTTTGTCATTCTGTTTCAATTCAGATTTGTATAGTTCATTTATTAATTTCCTATCGTTAATAATCTGTCCTGTTGATGGTTCATATAGATAAAATTTGCTTTTTGAGTTGTCAACTCCTGTCATAAAAGATGCTTGATAAGTTTTAGTAGTCTCTCCTTTAGCTATTTGTCTGTTGATAAATAATGCAATCCCTAAAAATATGTTTTGGGTGATAAAAAAGATGAGTGTAAAAAATAAACTAATCAAAAGGAATCCGATTGTCGACTGTCTAATAGATTTTGTTTTTAAAAGCCAAAATACAAAAAGCCCAACAGCGATAAGTCCAAAGAACCACATTAAGGTTGGTACTAAATAAAGGGCTTTGAATAGCTTTATGTCTTGGTCAAGATAATATTTACTTTGTCTTGGAGAAAAGTATAATAAAAAGAACAAGAGTATTGTCCAATAGAGAATTGACGACTTATGTTTTTTGAATAGTGCTGTCATTTAGTATTGCAAGCAACGTTCCAGGCTTTACGTTGGCAGGACGGCTTTAGTCGTCCTGCTTGGAACTGGTGCTGATTAAAGATATGTAGTTACAAACAAATTCTACTGCTGAATAGCGTTCGGTCAAGCCCAGTACCAAAGCCCAATTAAAATACAAAAGTT
>CALRLF020000117.1:0-9426 GCA_943368475.1 Allobosea thiooxidans | reverse complement strand
TTGAAGATATTAGAAGTGGTTTACAAACATTTATTGCTGGCAGTAACACTACTCCAGGACGTTTGAATTTTTTCCATTTTAAACATTTTACTTTCTTAGCCGATTTTGCCCACAACCCTCATGGATTAAGGCTTTTAGGAGATTTCATTAGCAAATTAGATTACAATTATAAAGTAGGTGTTATTAGTGGCACAGGTGATAGACGTGATGAAGACATCAGAGAATTGGGTGCCATCTCTGCACAATATTTTGATGAAATTATTATTCGATGCGATAAAAATTTACGTGGCCGCACTGCCGATGAAATTATTGGTTTATTGCAAGAAGGCATTAATAGTGTAAATCCTGCCTTACCACAAACAGTAATTGCCAACGAAAATTTAGCATTAGAACACATTTACAACAACTACAAACAAGGAGCTTTATACACCATTATGTGTGATGTGGTTGCTGGAGCATTGGATAAAATTAAAGAGTTGAAAGAAAGAGAAGATGGAATAGGTTGTTAGCTTTGAGCCATTAGCTACTTTAAGCAATTAAAATATTCAATTAAATGAAACTAAACTTATTTTTTGGGTTACTACTTTTTGTACTCTTCACCTCTTGCAAAAAGCCACAGGGCTTCGACTACAGAGATGTAAGAAATGTTTCCATTCAATCTTTAGGGTTTGATAAAACCGCAGTGAGCATGGATTTGGTGTATTACAACCCTAATAATTTTGGTGTTGATTTACGCAAAGTAGAATGTGATATTTACGTAGACAACAACTATTTAGGCAAATACAAATTAGATACACTCATGCATATTCAACGCAAAAGTGAGTTTACCTTGCCCAGCAGAATGGATGTTGATATGAAAGGAATTTTTAAAAATTTGGCTACACTTGTTTTTAATAAAGAAATTCAATTAAATGTAAAAGGCACCAGCCGTGTTGGCAAAGCTGGCATTTTTGTAAATGTGCCTTTTAATTACAGTGGCAAGCATACGTTTAGTATGTTTTAATCAGGCCTTACTTTCAATCAATAATTTGTAAAACTTTTCTACTTCTTTCTTTTCGTTGGGTGTTAGTTCGTTTTGCTTTTCAAATTTTAATTGCAAAGCAATTACGGCTTTGTGCTGCGGATATTTTGCAAGTATTTGTTCTATCCATTGTTGTACCTGTTCATCTTTTTTATGTTCAACTACTTCTTTTTTTACAGGTGTTTTATCCCGTGTAGGTAATTTGGCAATAGTTGCTTCTAATGTAGCCAACCAACCAGCTGGCATATCTTTTACAGTGCTGGCTTTTTTAAACAGTCCTTCCATTTGCCCTTTTGTAAGAAATCCCCTGTCTTCATATTGATGCATTAAACTCATAATAAACAATGCATCTTTATTGGCCTGATAACAGGCTTCCAAAATTTTATCAATAACATCAGGACCTTTTTTCTTTTCCATCGACGATAAAAGTATTGAATAATTGATAAACTAAAAGTGGTCTTCTTTTTCAAAAAGACCACTTTATATTTTTAATGAATTAAAACAATGCGTTCAGCCCCCCATTCATTCTCAGTTGTAATGTATCGAACAATATAAGTTCCTGCAGGAAAATTTGAAATATTGATATTCCAATTGGTTTGTTTATCATTTGTATTTAAACGCATTAATATTTTACCTGTAAAATCAGCTACAAAAACATCTTTCATTGGTTTTGTACTAACAATATTTACTTTACCAGTTGTTGGGTTTGGTGTTGCTATTATCTTTAAAGTATTTGGCTGAATTTTAGTTGGAGGTTCCTGTTGTTGCTGTTCAGCACAATTAGAAACATATATCATTTGCTGAATAATTCTAGGCAATAAATTATTTAATAGCTCTACGCTAAAAACATCTGTTGTAGGTTTTATATGCTCACCACCTAATCCACTTTCATTGGTTAAAAACAAATAAGTTCCATTGGTAGCTAGTGCAATACTACGCATCAAAAACTCTGTATTCTTATCAGCTCCACTGCACACAATTGGAATAATACGAATACCTTTAGTTGCAGCTTTTTGTATCAGTTGAAACATTTTGTCTTTTGCAGTTGCATGTGGTGGTGCATCTAGAATTAAAAACAACATTTTTGTTCGGGCATCATCGCTCCAATGTAAACTATCAATGGCTGTATTTAAAGCTGCATCAACTGCTTCAGGCATATCGCCACCACCACCAGCTTTTTGTAGTTTAATAAAGTTCAGCACCTTTAATAAGTCGTTGTTAAAGTCTACATGTTTGGTCAAATATTCATCTCCATTATCTCTATAAAAAACAGATGCTGCAAGTACATTCAAATCGGCATAACGTTCAAAAGTTTTATTTAACACATCTTCTAGCTCAATTTTCAGGTATTCAATTTCATCGCCCATACTACCTGTAGCATCTACTACAAAAGCTATTTCTACAGTTTTATTATTGTTGCATTCTTTATTAATGGTCATTCTATTTATACCTTCATCAAATAAATAAGGCTTCTTAATTTTATCATACCCTTTACACACTATCACATAATCAGCACCTGTTTTCTCCTTTACGTCAGCCCATAATTCTGCTTTTCCTGTATTATCTGTAATGGCTTGCCAAACTGTATCATTGGTGTGTTTGTTAATCAAATAAACCACTTCACCAACTGCTGCATATTTTGCAGTTGTTTGCAGTTGTACACAATAACGTTGCTTCATATTCATACCCCAATTATTGGCAAATTGTTTAAACTCATTGTCTGTAAAATCGTCCCACATTTTCCACTTCGCAAAATCACTTACTTCACCAGCAGTTAATAATCTTGTAGCATATGCTTTACCATCTTTTTTAATAACGCTATCCGTTAAAATTATTTTCTTGCCAGATGTATTGCTGTAGGCAGATTTAGTAGCATATTCGTAAGAAGCACCAACAGACCTGGAACCCCTAACAGTAACGACTGGTACTTTAGCACTAAGAGCAGCCTCGCCAGATTTTGAATATTCAGCAGTTGCTTCTCTTGCAGTTGCAACTGCAGCATAAGCCATTTCTTTTTTCTTTCTAGCAGCATAGCCAACTACAACAACCTCACTCAATTCGGTGCGTTTATTTAAAAGCACCACAGAAAAATCGGGATCTGCAACAGTTTTTTCAGTAACCACAACTTTGTAAGGCTCATATCCAACTGCCGAAAAAATTAAGGTATCGGGCAGCTTAGTGGCTGTAATTTTAAAACTACCATCTTTATTGGTAACAATTGCATTGGCTTTATTGGTAAATTGAACTGTAACATTTGCAGCAGCTGTTCCAGTTTCGCCCAATACTTTACCTGTAATGGTTTGGCTGTTGGTGGTAATACAAAGTAGTATAAGCCCTGCTGTAATTGCAAAGGAAAAAATTGATTTCATATGAGGAGTTTTGCAAAAGATGCTTTCGATATATATTTTACATAAAAACAGTTAAAATATTTTTTTACCCTTTCTTTATAACCCGTTTTCATCAAATTTGCAACACAAGATTATTGTATGATTAAAAAAATTACGCTTAGCCTTATCACGATTGCCAGTTGCTTAAACTTTGCTATAGCACAAACCGAAACGCCCAAAGGATGGCATTTATTAAGTCCCACAAAAGATTCTTTTTATGGGATTGATTTAGCAAGAGCTTATCAATTTGCAAAAGAAAAAAATAAAAAACCAGTTCAAGTAATTGTTGCTGTATTAGATTCTGGAGTAGATACCACTCACGAAGATTTAAAGGGTATTTTATGGAGAAACCCAAAAGAAATTCCTGGCAATGATAAAGATGATGATGGTAATGGCTACGCTGATGATATTTATGGATGGAACTTTTTAGGAGGGAAAGATGGTCGTAACATCAAAAAAGCAAGTGATGAAAAAAGCAGATTTTATCATCGCTTTAAAGAAAAATATGCTTATAAAAATATTGATACAACAACTTTAAATACAGAAGATAAATACCTATACAAAAGTTGGTTGAGAAGTGCTTCTGAAATTACAGTTAGCACAGAAGAACAAACCAATGTTACCTATGTTGAACTAGCAGTGAAAACTTTGAAGAAGAATGATAAAATTATTCGTGAGGATATGGGTAAAGAAATTTACAGCATTGAAGAATTAGAAAAATACACACCTAAAACCGATTTAGCTAAAAAAGCTAAAATGGGTTATTTAAATACCATGCGAATTTTTGGTATTGAAGCCGATACAAAAAACAAAGATATTTTAGATGAATTAGATAATTATATTGAAGGAAAAAAAGCAGCCATTGAAGCAAAAGACACTCCACCTTATGATTACAGAGCAGATTTTATAAAAGATAATTACAACGATATTAAAGACAAGTATTATGGCAACAATGATGTGATGGGAGCAACACCAATGCATGGAACACACGTAACAGGTATTATTGCAGCACAAAGAGGTAATGGCATTGGCATGGATGGTGTTGCTGAAAATGTAAAGGTAATGATGCTTAGAGTTGTGCCTGACGGAGATGAGTATGACAAAGATATTGCTCTTGCTATTTTTTATGCTGTAGACAATGGAGCCAAAGTAATTAATATGAGTTTTGGCAAATCTTACTCTCCAGAAAAAAGATGGATAGACAGTGCAATTCGTTATGCAGCATCTAAAGATGTTTTAATATTACATGCTGCAGGCAACGATGCTAGTGATATTGATACAAAGCCAAACTTTCCGAATCCATTTTTTTTAGATAATGGTAAAAGGGCTGAAAATTTTATGACCATTGGTGCCAGCAGCGACCCAAAAGTTTCTGGCTCATTGGCTGCTGATTTTAGCAATTATGGTATTAGCACTGTAGATGTATTTGCACCTGGTGTAAAAATTTATTCTACTTTACCTGGTGGCAATCAATATGGCAACCAAAAAGGTACAAGTATGGCAACGCCTGTTGTAGCAGGCATTGCAGCACTATTACGTTCTTATTATCCTGCATTATCTGCTTTACAAATTAGAGAAGCCATAGAAAAATCGGCTACTGTAGGCGATGATAAATTTGAAACTATTAAGCCTGGTACAAAAGAAAAAACAACCTTAAGTACTTTGTGTAGAACTGGTGGTTTTGTAAATACTTATGCTGCAATGGAGTTGGCTAATAAAATGAAACCAGCAGTCAAGGAAACGCCTAAAGTTACTCCTAAGAAAATAGCAGTAACTCCAAAACAATCTTCTTTTAAAACCATTAAAACAAAGCAATAATGGCAAGGCCTTTAAGTACAGATTATGCTGCATGGTATGCAGGCTATGTAAACCGAACAAAAGGAGAAACACCTGTTGAACTGATTAATCAGTATGCAGCAGATATTAACTCATTCATCGAGAATTTATCAGAAGCTAAAGCAAATTTTGCTTATGCTGAAGGTAAGTGGACAGTTAAACAAGTAGTTCAGCATTTAATAGATTCTGAAAGAATTTTTGTTTACAGAGCCTTAAGATTTTGCAGAAAAGACGCAACTCCATTATCAGGTTTTGAAGAAAATGATTATGCAATAAATGATTTTTCAGAACAGAGAACTTTTAACTCTATCAAGGAAGAGTTTTTTGTCTTACGTAAATCAACAGACTTATTTATCACACATTTAAACGAAGAACAGTTACAGCAAAGTGGCCAAGCCAACAATAATGCTGTAACTGTTAACGCAATTTGCTTTATTATTTTTGGACATTTATTGCACCATAAAGCAATTTTAGAAGAAAGGTATTTAAACTGACTTTATACCATTAAATTATCAATGCATTGACTATTTTAATGCATTGATAATGGTGGTAAATTCTTCCGCATTTAAAGATGCTCCACCAACCAAACCACCATCTACATCGGTTTGCATAAATAGTTCCAAAGCATTACTACCTTTTACACTTCCTCCATATAAAATAGAAACAGTATTGGCTATATCCTGACCATATTTAGCAGCTAAAATAGTTCTGATATTTTCATGCATTTCCTGAGCCTGTTCGCTGCTGGCAGTTTTACCTGTTCCTATTGCCCAAATTGGTTCATATGCAATAATTACTTTTTGTAATTGATCGGCAGATAAATGAAATAAAGATTCTTCTAACTGTTTTGCCACATATTCATTTTGTGTACCCGCTTCTCTAATATCTAAAGCTTCTCCACAACAAAAAACAGGGTGCATATTATACTCTAAAACAATATTTACTTTATCTGCTAAAATTGCATTTGTTTCATTAAAATATTCTCTCCTTTCAGAGTGACCAATTAATACATAAGCGATACCAATGCTTTGTAACATTTCTACACTGATTTCACCAGTATATGCACCACTTTTTTTACTATAACAGTTTTGTGCAGCTACATACATGTTTGATTTTGCAGCCAGCTTACTATGAGCCATCATTAGGTAAGGAGCAGGCACGGCAATTAAAGATATTTTTTTATCTGTTAAGCTTACCTCAGCAGCTTCTAATTTATTTAATAAATCTTCTGCCTGTTGTA
This sequence comes from Allobosea thiooxidans, assembly GCA_943368475.1. Classification (GTDB taxonomy): domain Bacteria; phylum Bacteroidota; class Bacteroidia; order Chitinophagales; family Chitinophagaceae; genus UBA1930. Next base: position 2,942 of record CALRLF020000117.1, on the reverse strand, counting down.
CAGTACAGTTCATTTTCCAGTTTGCTGCAGCAATTTGTTTACGCATGTTTATTGTATTTCTTTTTTTAAAATGATAATTGTTCTTCTAGGCGAATTATTTTGCATGTAAGGATTGTAAAACGAAACAACTTCCCAGCCTTGCTTTCCTGCTGTATTCAGCTGTTCAGTTAGTAAATTATAATCTACTTTTAAACCCAACCAACCTGTTGTTGGAATATCTAACACTTTATACTCAAATTTTTTCATACTATGTAGTTGTGTCAAAGATAGATTTCAAAACAGATATTTCCTCAGTAGATATAGTTTTACCTTTCAACTTTTTCCAATTACTGATATCGGCAACTGCTTTTTCAAAAACGTACTTACTAAAATGTTTACTACCCCACGAAAAATGACTGAATAAAGTGGGCAATAATCCTTCTCCAAACACATTGCAGCTTACACCAATCGAAGAACCAGTATTAATAGATGAATTAATTGCTGCACGGCTATAATCACCCATTACAAAACCACATTTTTGCCCAGCAGATGCATAATTGTTGGCAAAGTAATTCCACAGTTTTACATCACCAGCAGTATTTTTTATATTGCTGTTACTTGTGCCAGCACCCAAATTACACCATTCACCTAACACACTATCACCCAAGTAACCATCATGTGCTTTGTTGCTGTAATCGGAAATGATTGCATTTTTAATTTCTCCTCCTGCAACAGCCTGTACTCCAATGGTTGTAGCTCCATAAATTTTAGCCCCCATTTTTATTACAGCTTTATCTAACAATACCAACGAACCACGAATAGCTACTCCTTCCATTACTAAAGCATCTTTACCAATATAAATTGGCCCCGTTGATGCATTTAGTAAAGTATATTCTACAACAGCACCTTCTTCGATAAATATATTTTGAGGTTGAATAACTTGATTGGTAGAAGATATTGGTTGAGATGTTCGTCCTCTTGTAATTACATCAAAATGTAATCGTATAAACACATCATTTAACTGAAATAAATCATGAGGCCATTCTATACGTTGAATAGTAACAGTATCAACTATTTTCTCAACATCTTTCAATATTTCTTCTGTTGAAAAATTTGTAGTATCAACTGCTATATTAGCTGCAATTAAACCTGCGTCATCTACTAGTGCTGTTGCATTTTCAAGTGAAAAAATTTGATGCATCGATTGTTCATTCGGCACAATCGATGCATCAATCCATACATGTTGTCCGTTTGGTATTTCTTCATACAAGCATTGTAAATAATCTGTAGTATGCACAAATACTTTTTCTGTTGAAACCAACTCCCAATATTCCTTAATTTTCAAAATGCCAATCCGTAAATCGGCTACTGCTTTGGTTGCAGTTAAGGGGAATAATTTAGACCGAAATTGGTTATCGAACAATATGATTGCCATAGTGCAAAGATAATAGAAGTTGTAAAGAGGTTGTAGCTACTATACCTAAGATAGTATTAGAACAAACCATTCACTCTTTAAAGTATGGGTGTATACACTTTCATGAATTTAAATTAATACTGGTTATTTTTTGAGGGCTAACTCCCATTTTAATCAACATGTCTTTCCAATTATCAAAACCATTATTACCTAAAACCCAAATAATATTTTTATTGGCAAGTGTAGCTCTATTCGTAACATTATTTGCTTGATTTGCATCAACAAAAGTTAAAAAGGTTTCAGGCACAATAATTTCATTTGTGATTGGATTACCAGGATTGATATCATCAATGATTAAAAAATCGGCCTTACGCCAATTCCACAATTCATGTATTTGAACAAGCGTTGCATCCTCATAAAACATGGGATATAATTTTACACCAGTAATGTACGAGCAAGCATTTTGCTGAATAGACAATTCCGTTCCCATTGCAACAGCAAGACTGGTTTTGCCTGTGCCCTTATCACCAAAAATAAAAAGATGATGGCCATTTTGTTGATTGGTTAAAAATTGCTGAACTGCATTTTTATCAACTTCGCTGATGTTTCCATTAAATTGACTTAACCGATACTGAAAGGGATAATTTGCATATTGCAAATACATTTTGGTGGTGTACCAATATTTAATTGGATAAGCCAAAAGAAAAATCAAAACAATAACAACAACAAGAATTTTTGTTATAAAAATTATGCATAAGCTTGCTGTAAATGCACCTAAAGCAAAGAAGCATATATCGGTTAATGTATCAAATGCTACATTAGTCCATGCAGGCTGAAACTGATATTTGGCAGTACCCGATTTCTTTAATAACAATGGACCTAAGAAATTGTACAACTCGAATAAAAGCCATGCTAATGCTATATATAGTGCAGCTTTAATAGAAGCATCCTTAACAGTTGCGTGCTCAATAAGCTGCTTGTATAAAAGTAGCGTTGGAATAAATCCCAATGCAAAATGACCAAATTGATTGGCCAACCATGAATACGTAAGTGTAACACCCCTATAAGAATCTTTACCTATTAAATCGGCTTTTAATTGTTGAAAGATGTTTTTTACTGTAATATTTTTCATATGAATTATTTGTGCATTTAAAAGTAGTAAACAAATAAAACCATAATTACACTAACGTAATTCAGCTAATGAACATGCATAATTCAACAGCTTGAATTTATTGCTCCAGAATGCCATATCGGTCACCAATTCTCTTCTCAATGGCTTGTTCCAATCTATTGGATTGCCATATTTATTTTCAGTATTTTGCAAATGCTCTAAGCTAACCATTGCAAATGCATGAATACATGCCATACGGCGAATGGTTCTTAATTTTCTACTTTTAGCAACATTACAGCTGAGAATATTTTGGTGCAACTTAGTACACTCCTGTAAGAAAATACTTTTAGCTACCGCAATAGAATCAGTCTTACGAACAATGGTATAAACGCCATCCTCCCTGTCTTTAAAAGCATCAAACAAATCATTTACAATTTG
>CALRLF020000116.1:0-9440 GCA_943368475.1 Allobosea thiooxidans | reverse complement strand
TCCAGTTTAGAAGAAATTCAGGCTCAGTGGCAGATGGAGAGGGTGTTTAGTCCTGAAATGGAATCCGGAGAAAGAGAAGAATTGGGTAATGGTTGGAAAAAGGCCATAAATGCGGCGGTAAGTTGGTGATTTAATTAGAGTATCATTATAATTCAAATTCCATTTTAAATTCAACTAAATCAATAGTTTTTGACAAACAGATTTGTTAAAACAGTGGCTCAAACCTATATTTGCGGCTGCAAAGTTAGAATCCTTTAACCTCCCCGAAAGGCAGTGCTAATTTTTTTAATGTGTATATTTCGCAAGTAATTTTATTATAGACTATTTTATAATTTTTTTAAAATTTTGCTCTTGGTTTTGTGACTGAGATAAGCGAAGCTTTGTTTAAGTGTTAAATATTTGAATAAGAATGAGAAAATTTATAATACTATTTATTGGACTTTTTTGTGTGACTTCAATGTTGAATGCACAAGACTTATTAAACGGAAAAGATATTAGTAAGTTAAAGGCGGATATGATATCAGCTTCTGATCTTGCAAAATTAAAGTCTCAAATCAATTCTGCAGGAATGAGCTTAGATCAAGCTGAACAAATGGCAATTTCAAAAGGGATGCCTGCTTCAGAAGCAGCAAAATTAAAACTGAGGCTTTCTTCAAATACTACTAATTCTTCCGAAAACAAAAACAATAATGTAGAATCTACTTCTAAACCAAGGGAAAATAGTAATCCTGAACAATTAGACTCTCCTAAAGACAAAGAAGGGAAACCGGCAACTTTAATTAATCCATTGATTTTTGGATCTGAACTTTACAGCTCAGCATCAATGAGTTTTGAACCTAATTTGAAACTAGCTACGCCAGTTAATTATATTCTTGGTCCAGAAGATCAAATACAGGTTACCGTTTATGGTGTTCAAGAGTATAATGGTAATTTGAGCATTTCACCCGAAGGTTCAGTATCAATACCAAATGTAGGGGAAGTAAAGTTGGCAGGAATGACAATAGAGGCGGCAACCCAAAAGTTGAAAAACATTATGGGAAATAGTGTTTATTCTTATCTTAAATCTGGCGAAGCTAAATTGTCAGTATCCTTAAGTAAAATTAGAAGTATTTCAGTTACTATAATTGGAAGCAATAGGCCAGGAAATTTTAAATTGTCATCATTAGCATCTGTATTTAATGCATTATTTATTGCGGGTGGACCTTCTGCATTTGGAAGCTTTAGAGAAATAGAATTAATCAGAAATAATAAGCTTGAGAAAAAAATTGATTTATATCGTTTTTTATTTGAAGGAAGCCAAATTGACAATATTGGGTTAAAAGATAATGATGTCATTAGAATTCCTGCATATAAAACAAGGGTTGAACTTAAAGGAGAAGTTAAGAGACCAGGAATTTTTGAAGTTTTGCCTGGGGAATCGTTCTCGAAAATTCTTATGTATGCTTCAGGATTTACAGATGAAGCATATATGGAGTCCGTAAAAATATTTCAAAGAAATGAAAAGGATAGACAAATTCAAGATCTAAAATCATTGAATTTTGGTACCTATCAACCCAAATCGGGCGATGTGGTTGAAATATCTAAAATATTAGACAGATTCAAGAATAGAGTCATTATTTCTGGAGCAGTTTTTAGGCCAAGTCAATATGAATTGAGTACCAATTTAACAGTTGCAGATTTAATTAAAAAAGCCGATGGTTTGAAGTCTGACGCATTTACAGATAGAGGACAAATTATTAGACTTAAGGAGGATCTCTCCAAAACAATTATTTCATTTGATGTTAAAAAAGCTTTATCAGGTGATATTGAAAATAATATTTTATTGCAAAGGGAAGATTTTGTCACCATTAGTTCAATTGATGAATTAAAAGAAAAGTTTAAAATTACTATTCAGGGTGAAGTTAGAAATCCAGGGAAATTTGATTTTATTGAGAAATTAACTTTGAAAGATCTCATTTTGCAAGCAGGAGGATTTACTGATGCCTCAAATAAAAAAGTAGAAATTGCTAGACTCATCAAAAGAGATAGTATTGCGGTAACTGATAATCAGTCAAGTGTTATTTTTAAAGTAGAAATCAATGGTAAAGATTTAAGTGTTTCGGATACATCTAATTTTCTTTTAAATCCATTTGATGTAGTAACAGTTAGAAAAGTTGCTGGCTATATAATTCCGGAATCAATTTTGATTAATGGCCAAGTTCAATACCCAGGTCCATACACTTTAGGAAACAATGTAGAAAGAGTTAGTGATATCTTAAAAAGATCTGGAGGTTTCACGCCAGATGCGAATCCTCAAGGTGCATATTTAAAAAGATATAAAACGGGTATCGAAAAAGAGACTTCAATTGATGCAGTTAATAAATTAAATAAAGTTGTATCTGATAAAGATTCTAGTCAAAATGTTGGTGATGAATTACTTAGAGATTTTGATAAGATACCTTTAAATCTTAGTAAAATACTCAAGAGTCCAGGAGAATTAGATGATATTGTTTTAAAGTCTAATGACGAAATTTTTATACCCAAATTTGATGGGTTAGTTAAAATTAGCGGGGAGGTTTTATTAAGTACTCAAGTGCCATTTCAAACTGACAGAAAATTCAGTGATTATATAAATAGTGCTGGTGGATTTACTTCAATGGCACTTAAGAACAAAGCCTATATTGTTTATGCTAATGGAATGGCTTCTTCAACCAAACGTTTTTTATTCTTTAAATCTTATCCCAAAGTTCTACCCGGATCTGAAATTGTAATTCCTAAAGAAAGAGAAAAGAAAGGAGCTTCAACTGCTGAGATAATTGGGCTTGCAAGTGCATTAGCAAGTTTAGCAGGCGTTACTATTGCAATTTTGAAGTTATAAACCAAGTTAAACTGGTTCATTAATTAATAAAATTTATGAAAGAAATGGAAGAACTGAAGGGAAAGAATAATGAAAAAGAAATATCTCTTAATGAGATTTTTGAATACCTTAAAAAAGCACTACTGAATCTAAGATCAAAATGGTTTTTGATTTTTTTGGCAGGATTATTGGGCAGCTCAATTGGTTTTATATATGCATTTTATAAAAAACCTATTTACACTGCAAATTTAAGTTTTGCATTGGAAGATGAGAAAAGTGGAGGAGGGGCAGGTTTAGCAGGTGCTATGGGACTAGCTAGTTCTTTAGGGATTGATTTAGGTGGAAATGCAGGAGGAGCTTTTAATGGCGCCAATCTTATTGAATTACTTAAAAGCAGAACACTAGTAGAAAGAGCTTTATTAAATCCAATTAATGTAAATGGCGAGCAATATTCATTAGCTAGTTATTATTTAAAAATTAATGAACTTGATAAGGGGTGGGAAAATATTCCAAGAATGAAAACAGTCAGATTTGACCCCTTGCCTAATAGAGCAAAATTCAGTTTACAACAAGATAGTATATTAGGAATACTTTATTCTACTATGACTTCTGCCGATGGACCATTGTCTGTTATTCAAAAAGATAAGAAGGTCAGTATATTGAATATTCAAGTAAAATCTACGAATGAATTATTTGCAAAATCATTTACAGAAAGTATTGCAAAAGAAGTTTCTGAATTTTATATAGACACAAAAAGCAAAAAAGCAAGAATGAATGTGTCAATATTGCAAAAACAAGCAGATAGCATTAGGAGTGAATTAAATGAAGCAATTACTGGTGTAGCAGCAGCAAATGACAATGTTTATAATTTGAATTCTGCATTAATGGTTAAGAGAGCCCCATCGGCTAGGCGTCAAGTAGATGTCCAAGCAAATACAGCAATTTTAACTCAATTAGTTGCAAATTTAGAAATGGCCAAAGTGGCACTTTTGAAAGAGACTCCTTTAATACAAGTTATTGACAAGCCAATTCTACCATTAGCAAAAGAAAAAACAAGTAAACTAAAAGGTTTGATTTTCGGCTTTTTAATTACCTCTATTTTAATGTCAACTTTTCTTACTTTAAAAATGTGGAGTAAATCAATTTAGTTTTTAATATTTAATCACCTTATTTTTTGAATAATATATAGTATATGAATTTAAGCGATAAAAAAATAGCAGTTATTGGACTAGGCTATGTTGGTTTACCCTTGGCAGTTGAGTTCGGTAAAAAATTTCAAGTATTAGGGTTTGATATTAATAAAAATAGAATACTTGAGCTTAGTACTGGGTATGATAGAACTTTAGAGTCAAATAAAGATGAAATTTTATCATCTAAGTTTCTTGAGTTCTCTTCAGAAATAGGAAAATTGAATGAGTATAATGTTTTTATTGTTACAGTGCCAACACCTATTAACCAGTTTAAGTCACCAGATTTACAACCTTTGATTAAGGCTTCAGCAATGTTAGGTGGAATATTGAAAAAAGGGGATATCGTAATTTATGAAAGTACTGTATATCCTGGATGTACTGAAGAAGATTGTGTTCCAGTTTTAGAATCTTACAGCGGATTGAAATTCAATGTTGATTTTTTCTGTGGTTATTCTCCCGAAAGAATTAATCCAGGTGATAAAGTAAATACCTTAACAAAAATCAAGAAAGTTACTTCTGGTTCAACTCCTGAAATTGCTGAAGTTGTTGATTCATTATATAAAAGTATCATTTTGGCTGGTACACATAAGGCTCCTAGTTTAAAAGTTGCTGAAGCAAGTAAAGCAATTGAGAATGCTCAGAGAGATGTAAATATTTCTTTTGTTAACGAGTTGGCTTTGATTTTTGATAAGATTGGTATAGATACTCATGATGTTTTAGACGCAGCAGGTACTAAATGGAATTTTTTAAAATATAGACCAGGTTTAGTAGGAGGGCATTGTATAGGAGTTGACCCTTATTATTTAGCTCACAAAGCAGAAAGTCTAGGATATCATCCACAAGTAATTCTTAGTGGAAGACGTGTTAATGATAATATGGGCTTATTTGTTGCTAACAAAGTTGTGAAATTAATGATCCAAAAAGGGATAACAATTAAAGGTGCAAAAGCTTTAGTCTTGGGAGTAACTTTTAAAGAAAATTGCCCAGATATTAGAAATTCTAAAGTAGTTGATATATACAATGAATTAATTCAATTTGGACTAGATGTTGATGTTTATGATCCTCACGCTGATGCAAAAGAGGTAAGTCATGAATATGGAATAAGTCTAGTTGCAAATCCAATAAAGTATGATGCGATAATTCTTGCAGTGGCTCATGACGAATTTATTCATATTAATTTGAGTGAGTTGAAAAATTCAGAAAATTGTGTTGTATTTGATATTAAAGCAATTTTAGATAGAAATCAAATTGACGGAAGATTATAATTTTTTTAAAATGAGTAAGAAAATACTAGTTACAGGGGCAGATGGATTTATAGGAAGCCATCTTGTAGAACAATTAATATCTGATGGATATAAAGTAAAAGCTTTTGTTTATTATAATTCATTCAATTCTTGGGGTTGGTTAGATAGTCTTCCAAAAGATATTCTATCCCAAATTGAAATATTCGCTGGAGATATACGTGACCCAAATGGAGTAAGAACAGCAATGAAAGACTGTTCAATTGTTTATCACTTAGCAGCTTTAATTGCTATTCCATTTAGTTATCATTCTCCTGATTCATATATTGATACAAATGTAAAAGGTACACTAAATGTAGTACAGGCGGCTAAAGACTTAGGGATTGAACGTGTCCTAGTAACTTCTACTTCAGAAGTGTATGGTACAGCGCAGTATGTTCCAATAGATGAATTACATCCAAGACAACCTCAATCACCATATTCTGCTTCTAAAATTGGAGCAGACTCAATTGCAGATTCATTCTATAGGAGTTTTGATCTTCCTTTAACAATAGTTAGACCATTTAATACTTATGGACCACGCCAATCAGCCCGAGCGGTTATACCAACAATTATAACTCAGCTTTTAAATGGTTATACAGAAATTAGTTTAGGGGATATTACACCAACTCGTGACTTGTTATATGTAAAAGATACAGCTAAAGGTTTTATAGCCATTGCAAACTCTAATAGTCTCATTGGAACAGATTGCAATATTGCTACGCAATCAGAAATTACTATTGGTGAGTTAGCACAAGAATTAATTGATCAAATTAACCCAGGTGCAAAAATTATCTCTGATGAGCAAAGGCTTAGACCACAAAAATCTGAGGTTTTTAGACTCTTTGGTTCAAATCAGAAAATAATGAAAGAGACTAATTGGAAGCCAGAACATAACTTGAAGCAAGGATTAGAAAAAACTATAGAATGGTTTAAAAATCCGGAAAATCTAAAACAATATAAGTCTAATATATATAATATCTAATGAATAAATCTTATCCAGAAATAATATCATTTATTCAATCTGTTTATAAAACAAATGAATTTATTCCATTACATGCTCCTTCGTTTAATGGGAATGAAAAAAGCTATGTTTTAGAAACAATCGATTCTACTTTTGTGTCATCTGTAGGAAAGTTTGTTGACAAATTTGAAGAAATTATAAAGGAATATACAGGTGCAAAATTTGCAATAGCAACTGTAAATGGAACAGCAGCGCTTCATATGTCTTTGATTTTGGCAGGGGTAAGAAAAGATGACTTGGTTATTACCCAAGCATTGTCTTTTATTGCAACTTGTAATGCAATTTCTTATTTGCATGCTGATCCAGTGTTTGTGGATATAGATAAAGACACATTAGGAATGAGTCCAGAATCTTTGGAGGAATTTCTTAAAGAAAACACATATCAGGAAAATGGTATTTGTTTCCATAAAATTTCAAAAAGAAGAATTTCAGCATGTGTGCCAATGCATACTTTTGGACACCCTGTGAAAATTGAGCAAATCGCAAAAATTTGTTTACAATATAATATCATTTTAGTAGAAGATGCTGCGGAGTCTATTGGTTCTTTTTTAAACGGAGTACATACTGGAAATTTTGGCAAACTTGCTGCTTTTAGTTTTAATGGGAATAAGACAGTTACTTGTGGTGGTGGAGGAGTTATCATTACAAACGACGAGAAGTTAGGTAAACTTGGAAAACATTTAACTACTCAAGCAAAAGTTCCACATAAATGGGATTTTGTGCATGATCATATTGGATATAATTATCGTTTGCCAAATTTAAATGCGGCAATGGCTTGTGCTCAATTAGAACAAATTGAGACTTTTATTGCTGATAAAAGAGAAATAGCATCTTTATATAAAGATTTTTTTGAAGGCTCTCAATATAAGTTTGTTGAGGAACCAATTGGAGCAAGATCTAATTATTGGCTGAATGCTATTTTAGCTGAGAATATTACACATCGTGATGAAGTTTTAGAAAAATTGAATGCTGCTAAAGTAATGTCAAGGCCATCTTGGGCTTTAATGCACAAACTTGAAATGTTTAAAAATTGCTTTAGAGATAACTTAAATAACTCAATTTGGGTAGAAGAAAGATTGATAAATATCCCTAGTAGTTATCGACCCAGTAAAAAGAATGATTAAAAATCAAATAATTTTAGTTGGTGGTGGTGGACATGCAAAAGCATGTATAGATGTAATTGAATCTGATTCAACCTGGAATTTAAAAGGTTATTTGGATGTTAAACAAACTTTGAGTAACTCTTATGGTATAGCTTATTTGGGTTCTGATTTGGAAGCCTCAAAATTTGTTCATGAAGCACAATTCTTAATTACAGTTGGTCAATTGGGACATTCACCTATTAGAGAAAAATTATTCAATGAATTAAAAAAAGCAAATGCGGAATTTGCAATAGTGAAAGCAACTAATGCTATAATCTCAAAAAAATCAATTATTGGAAATGGAACCATTATAATGCATGGCGCCATATTACAAGCAGATACTTTTGTTGGTGAAAATTGTATTGTAAATGACAGAGTATTAATTGAGCATGATTCAACTATTGGAAATCATTGCCATATTTCAACTGGAGCAATTATAAATGGGGGAGTTAAAATTGGAAATGGAGTATTCATTGGAAGTGGTTCAGTTTTAAGGAATGGCATTACTATTGGAGATAACTGTGTTATAGGAATGGGGGCCGTTGTTACTAAAAGTATTGGTGATGGATTAACTGTATTTGGAAACCCCGCAAAGTAAAATTTTATGAATAAGCATACTTTAATTATTGCAGAAGCTGGAGTAAATCATAATGGAGACTTAAACTTGGCAAAAAAACTTATTGATGTTGCAGCGGAAGCTGGGGTTGACTATGTGAAATTTCAAACATTTAAGGCGGAGAACTTAGTAAGTAAAAATGCCCAAAAGGCAGAATATCAAAAAATAAATGCCGGTGAGAATGATTCTCAATTGGAAATGCTTAAAAAGTTAGAATTAACACTTGAAGATCATCATGAATTAATTGATTATTGCACGGTAAAGAAAGTTGCATTTTTCTCAACTGGATTTGATCTTCAAAGTTTGGATTTGTTACATCAATTAGGCTTGCGCTTATATAAAGTACCTTCTGGAGAAATTACCAATTTGCCATATTTAAAGAAAGTAGCAAAGCTTGCTGAAAAAGTAATCATTTCTACAGGAATGTGCAATTTGCTTGATATTGAGAATGCTATAAATGTTTTCTTGGAAAACGGGTTTGGTAAAAATGAAATAGTGGTTTTACATTGTAATACTGAATACCCAACACCAATGTGCGATGTGAATCTGAATGCAATGAAAACAATTGCAAATTCTTTTCAAGTTGGAGTTGGTTACTCAGATCATACACTTGGTATAGAGATTCCAATTGCTGCTGTAGCTTTAGGCGCTGAGGTTATTGAAAAACATTTTACACTTGATAGATCAATGAAAGGCCCTGACCATGCCGCATCCTTAGAACCCAACGAATTAATTCAAATGGTCAAATCAATTAGGAATATTGAAATGGCTATGGGATCAGGTTTAAAAGAGCCTTCTCCAAGTGAATTAAAAAATATGGCAATTGCTAGAAAAAGTATTCATGCTGCAAGAGATATAGAGGAGGGAAGTATTATTATGGAACAAGATTTAGTTATGTTAAGGCCTGGAGATGGAATTTCTCCAATGGATATGGATAAGATAATTGGGAAAGTAGCAAATGGTAATATAAATATTGGCCAGAAAATTGAATTTAAATTTGTGCAACAATGAGGATTGGTGTTTTGACAAGTTCAAGGGCGGATTATGGTATTTATTTGCCATTATTAAAAGCCCTCTCATTAGATGATTTTTTCTCTTTAGAAATTATTGCCTTTGGAACTCATCTTTCTAAAAATCATGGATATACAATTGATAACATTCTAAATGATGGGTTTAGTGTTAAGTATCAAATTGAAACAACTATTGATGGAGATACAGCTCTTGATATTTCACATTCAATGGCGATAACCAGTAATAAGTTTGCATCGTTTTGGGAAAATAACAAAAACAATTTTGATATTGATTTTTGTTTAGGTGATAGATATGAAATGTTTAGTGCTGTTTCAGCTTCT
>CALRLF020000115.1:0-9585 GCA_943368475.1 Allobosea thiooxidans | reverse complement strand
AACTTTTGTATTTCAATGTAGCTTTGGTACTGGGCTTGACCAAACGCTATTGAGCAGTAGAATTTGTTTGTAACTATATATCTTTATTCATCAGCAGTTCCAAGCAGGACGTCTAAAGCCGTCCTGCCAACGTAAAGCCTGGGACGTTGGTGGCAAGCGTATTGGAACACCCTACTACTTTAAATCATTATGGGACTATTTGACAAATTATTCGGAAAAAAAGAAACAGAAATTAAACCAGAAGTTCAAGACGATAATTCTTCGCACGAAGAAGATTGGGATTTTTACTTTAGTAATGTTGACGATATTATTGGTTCATTCTATGTTGACTTAGGTCTATCTAAGATTGCACCAGTTGCAGACAAACCAAATCTTATTTGGATTTCATTAAAAATGAATAATCCCAGAGAAGATGGATTGTCATCAAGCGAAGAATTTGACACATTATCTTCCATTGAAGATAGGCTGCAAGAATTTATTTTAAAAAATCATAGTGCTATTTATGCAGGACGCTTAACAAGTAACAACAACAGGGATTTCTATTTTTATTTTGGCGACACAACGCTTTATGACAAGACAATTTCAGAAGCTATGGTTGCTTTCCCATCATATACTTACGACTTTGGCATCAAAGAAGACCCAGAATGGAGTTTATATACTGACTTTATATATCCAAACCCAAGACAGTTTCAAAGTATTCAAAATCGCAGAGTGGTTGACAACCTTGAAAAAAATGGCGACCCGTTGACAAAAGCAAGACAAGTTGACCATTGGATATATTTTAAAACTGATAGCGACAGAAGTGTGTTTTTAAAAAAAATTGAACCGCTAAAATTTGATATAATTAGCGGTGACGAAAAAACATCCTTTGGCGACTTCCCATACAAACTTCACATAGCCCGTGTTGACAATGTTGACCTTGACAGTGTTGATGATTATGTTCTAGACTTATGGGAATTTGCAAATGAATGTAATGGTGACTATGACGGTTGGGAAACATCTATTGAAAAAGAGTGAAGAACGCCAGCCACCAACAAAAGTATTGCTGCAATTGGGGCATGACTTTGAAACAATCAGCAGCAGTACATATCCAAGCATTGGTTTCGGCGGACGGAAATCTACTGGTCATTAGTTCTAAACATCAACTTTAAATTATTAATTTAGCTTCAGTTCCGGGCAGACAGTTGGTCAATTCCCCAACTGCAGCAATACTCGAACGTTAGTGGCAATTATAATGCAAACTCCAAGTGTGCAGCATTATGGACAAAAAAGAAAATCAGTTTAACATAAGTATTAGAAGAAACTTTCCTTATTTGACAAAGTTTTTCTTTTGGACAATGATTTTTTTCTTTGCTATTGTTTGGTTAGGGTATTTTATGATGTTACCAACTAAACATTCCTCCGACGAAATGGCAACAGCTTATTTCATTTTGGTAATACCGGACATTGCAAAATGTATACTGGGAGCTTCAACTATTGGTTTGATTTTTTCTACACTATTGTATCATTTTTCAAAATTGACAAAAAAAGCATTATTAATATTTTCGGACAAAAGTTTATTAATCAAAGGGGACAAAATAGACACAGAAATTCCATTTAAAAAAATACGCAAAATTCATTTCAATGATCTGACTGATATTTTTCATAATCCAAAATTTCAGACAGAAATTGTAATAAATCAAATGAATAAAAAACACACAGTCATTCGTTTAACGGATTATAATGACAGTGAAAGAGCATTACAAGAGCTTTCAAAAATTCGTAATGTTCAATTTCTTTTTCACGATAAATCAATGATGGTTACTGACGACACAGAATAACTGCCACTAACAAAAGGTTTTACGTCAGCAGGGCTGACGGGTCAAGCCTCTCAACTTTTGTATTTCAATTTAGCTTCAGTTCTTGGCTTGACCGAACGCTATTCAGCAACAGAATTTATTTGTAACTACATATCTTTAATCAACACCAGTTCCAAGCAGGACGACTAAAGCCGTCCTGCCAACGTAAAGCCTGGGACGTTAGCAGTAATTTTATGGGAGACACTCTTAGATATGTAACCGATAGACCATTTCCAATTCACATTGTTGACGACTCAACAGTGAACTGGAATTTATTGACGTTGATTGTTGCAATGCTTTCTCTTATTGCTGCAGCAATTTTGCCTTTTGCTCAAAAAAAATATGAAGAAAAACGAGCAAAGTTCAATTTCAAATTATACACAAAAGAGCAACTTGGTTATTTATTCAATTTAGTTACTTATGACAAGATTGACTATATGAAACCAACTATAAGTGACAATCCTACTAAAGAAGGAATAACTTTTGTCGAGATGGCAAGAAGAGTTCGAGATGATTTCAAAACACACCAAAATTCAATACAACCAAGAATACTTTTCCATTTCATAATGAATCTTCAAAAATATTGTCACCATATATATCAAATTCGACACTGCATAGCTAAAATCGACACTGCAAAACTTAAAGAAAACATTTTGGCTAATGGCGAAAAGTTATCAAAAGCCGAATTAAAAAAAGTTTATGGCTTGCTTGTCGTGGTAGACAACTTTAGCTCTATATCCTTATTTCATGACAGATTCGGACACCTAAGCTCAGTTCAAAGAGAGACAAAAAACAATATTTGGGTTGGCTTTAAATTGGACAAAGACTTTTTAAGCAAACAGCAACTTTTATTAGAAGACATCAAGGAAATTTGCAACAATGAAAGTAGTTTGAACGAGCTATTAGGAATTACCGCAGCACTATACAATAACGTATCTTCTTACTACGACTTAGAAAATCATCACAAATAAAAACTACTGCTAACATGAGGTTTGGCGTTATGTTGGCGGACTGAAACGCAATTCTCAACTTTGGTACATGTTGCATCTGTGGTTCCAAGCTTGACGGATATCGCCGAACAACAAAATCTCAACTTCAACAAATTAACTTTAATAAACTTTCGTAACGGGCTGACAGTTTTTCAAATTCCGCCACAACGCCAAGCCCCGAACGTTATACGCAAAAAAAGGACGTTCAATTTTGAAATTTATTTTTCAATTTTGGCTCTCTCCTATTTGACAAATCAAATGAAGCTGACTTCTAGTTTCTTTTTTATTATTCGTTCAGTTCGACAAAACACATTTACTTAAAACTTAATTTTATTTTCTCAAACAATTCTGTTATTTTCATTATGTCTTATTTCGACAAAATATTATCATTTGTAGCTTGACAAACCAAAAAGACTGTGAGTGAGTTTGCGAAGCCATTTTGCAATTTCAAACATCATTAAATTCGACAAAATAATCGTAGTTGACAAATTAGATTAAAAGAAATCGTTTGACATTTTCCAAACTGCAACTTTAGACAAAACGCAAATATTTTACTTAGTTTTTTGGTTACAAAAAATCGACACAAATAAGTTATTTATTTCAGCTTATTTAGGGTTGACAAAAGAACGTTCAGAATTAAAGTTCAACATAAAATTCAATTTTCGTATTCCCAACTCGTATTTTTTTCTGCGTATAACAACGGTTTGGCAAAATTGCGGCTGACGGAACTCGTAATTCAACTTTTTTTTTTCAATTTAGCTTTCCGTCCTTGCTGGACGGAAAGCAGCCCAACTGTAAATCTATTTTTCAACTAATTAACTATATTCATCTTCTGTAAGCCAAGGGCGACGGAATTCTTCCGTCGCAACTTCGCCAAGCCGAAGACGTTGGCTGCAACTTAAAATGACAGCATAAGAGTGACTATTTACAAGAGATTTTTATTCGTAATTCCTTTTTTAATAGCTGCATATTTCTTTGTTGCAAAGCAACTTGCAGACAATGATTGTAGTGGTTTAGTTGATTTTGCGATTTCACTAGTACAGATTATATTTTGCATAGTAACATTTGTTTTTGCAATAATTACGACACTTCGAAAAAGAGAATCTGAAAAACTAAAAATTGAACCAATTACAGGAACAATAACATTACTCACATTATTGACAATTTTCGCTTGTGGACTTTACGCAGACAGACTTAAAGGGAAAGTTTTACTTCTTGCAAAAAGCGAAAGTTTTTCTCATACTTCAAATGGACAAAAACTAAAATTTAGAGAGAATGGAAGAGTTACATTATACGATTCTTACACAGACTTTAGTTGTTATAAAACGAGTGACTATAAAGCTTCAGGTGACACGTTTTTCTTAGACAATACGCAGCAAGTTTTTGAAAGTGGTATTGTTTCACGCAAGTATCTTAAGGTTGGACGAAACTTAATTCCTCTAACAAAAGACAATTTAATTGATACTTCAAAGCAAGTTATTAAGTTTGTTATTGACAAGACAGAATAAGCTGCAGCCAACATTAGGTTTGGCATTATTGGGGCTTGACAAATATTGCCTCAGCATTTCTTCTTTATTGTGCTTCAGTTCGGGCTTGACGTTATAAATTTGGCTTATGAATAAAACATCAGCAATATTGCAATCATTAGGCTTCGGTTATGGGCAGACGGAATTCTAATTCCCCAACAAACGCCAAGCCTTTTTCGTTGGCGTAATTTTATAATTATTTTATTTGCATAAAGTCTTACAACACTTTTGCAATATTTATTCAGGCAGACAAACAGCGTTTCATTTTAAAATCATTTTGTTTTTGCTTAGTTTTTTCAGCAGCAATTTTTAAGTTCTTAACGTTTATATTGCTTCGCTCCTTTCCAACTAAAAAAACTACAGCCAACAAAAGGTTTTACGTCAGCAGGGCTGACGGGTCAAGCCTCCCAACTTTTGTATTTCAATTTGGCTTTTGTACTGGGCTTGACCGAACGCTATTCAGCAACAGAATTTATTTGTAACAACATATCTTTAATCAACAACAGTTCCAAGCAGGACGACTAAAGCCGTCCTGCCAACGTAAAGCCTGGGACGTTGTGTGCAACTTTAAAAAAACTTACTAATGAAAATACTTTTTACTATTTTTTTTCTTACTACTTTCCTGATAATTTCTTTTGGACAAGACACAAAAACTAAAAAAAAGAAATTAGATGGACAAGAGGGAACTGCAACTTTTTATGTCCTTGCAAGTAATGATTCTGTAAAGCAAGGAGAGTATGTGGTGAAAGCCTATACTGGTAATAGGTTGCTACTTAAAGGAAGTTATGAAAATAACTTGAAGGAAGGATTATGGGTTGAACAATATTATGGTAAGGAATACAAAGGACCTAAAGCACAAGGTTATTACAAGCAAAACTTAAAAATTGGTAATTGGACTTATTTCAATTACACAGGAGACACAGTTCAAGTTTACGACTGGACTAACAACAAATTAATTTACTTCAAGGGCTGTGGAATTGACGATAAAGAATATTCAATTATTGAAAATGGTATTACTTCAAATACAAAACTTGACTGCCCACCAACTTGTATTTCTGGACAACACTATTTTCTTTATGAATTTAGTCGTGATATTGGTGAAAGAGCAGATTTATTTAAAAAATCTGGGAATGGACTTTATGAGTTAAAAACAAAAATTACAATTACGATTGATAAAAATTTTACAGTGAGTAATGTTTCGTTTTCAACAGACGAAAAAGATGAGTTAAAAAAAATAATTGAAGATTATATAAAGAAATATAAATGGTTACCTGGTTTAAAAAACAATAACTACGTTTCAACCAATTTTGTATTTTCTGTAAACTTATCAAGCCAGTTCTGATTGATAGAAAAGCAGCACACAACAAGAGGTTTTGTGCAAATGTGGCTTGACGGAATAGCAATCGGCAGCAAAACAATATTGAACATTAGTTCCAGCTTGACGGAACGCTATTGAACAGCAGAAATAACAATCAACAAAATCAAAGAAATTGGGCTTGACGTTTTGGGCGGACGGAATTCTGAGTCCACACCTGCACAAAGCCTTGTTCGTTGTGCGTTATGTTAGACAAACATTACTATTGCTAATGAAATTTCGAAATATTTTGTTTCTCACTTTATTTTTTCAAATTCTTAGTTGTGATACTTTATCAACCAAGAAGATAGAAAATAAAACTGACAACATATTTGGTCTGTATTCATACATGGTTACTGGATATAATTCAAATTGTGAATCTGTAAAGCATTCAATAAGACTTAACCCAGACAGTAGTTTCATCTTTAAAATATATTGTTTTGCTGACTCAACAAGTCCATTTATGCCGACAATGCAATTTGGAAGGTGGACAAAACTAACTGATTCTATATTTCACTTTATTTGTACTGACACAACAACTTTTGATATAGCATTATTACCGACCAAAGAACTAAAAATAGTTAGACCTAAAATAGACGACAATATAAATTTTGAATTTACAATAGACACGACTAAAGACGAAATGGATTGGCAAATTTCGAAATGGAAAAGCAAACATAAATTGTGATCAAAATAATTACACAAAAACACAAACGCACAACAAAAGGTTTTATGTCAGCAGGGCTGACGGGTCAAGCCTCACAACTTCAGTTTTTCAATGTGGCTTTAGTTCTGGGCTTGACCGAACGCTATTCAGCAACAGAATGTGTTTGTAACTACATATCTTTAATCAGCTCCAGTTCCAAGCAGGACGACTAAAGCCGTCCTGCCAACGTAAAGCCTGGGACGTTGCCTGCAAGCATATATATGAACCCTATTATAATTAATTGTATTCTACTTTATCTAACAGTGATAATTTTATCATTATTACAATCACGATTCCGGATTTATAAAGACAATCCTGTATCATTTATATTAATGCTTTTTATTGTACCTATAATGGTTTTTGGAAAAAGCAAAGGTATTAAAACTTGGACAGGATTAACTGGAATGCAAATTTTTGGATATTCATTAGTTGTCGGATTAATGAGTGCAAGACGAGTCCTACCAAAACTTAATGAAGGCTATATTTATACATACACCCTTTTACATTGGTATTTATTAATCGAACTATTTAGAATTAAAGGAATTGGATTTTGGGATTGTTTCGTGTTAATCGTTTCCATTTACCCTACATTCTTAATTGTTAAAGCTGTGTTTCAACATCGACTTCTTTCTCGAGTTGACAAAATGATACTTTACTATTGGTTTCTATTTATAGTTGCTTTTACTTTCATAGACCAATTTGCACTTAAAATTTTGACTCCAGTTTTAACATTAAGGGAAATAAGTTTTGTAAATACAATTATAATATTTTTCTCTGCTGTTCAGCTTTACTTTATTTGCACAATTTTTAGCCTAATCTTTATAGCAATACCCTTTTTTCATCTTGACAGAGGTAGCGAACCATTTAAAACTAGGTGGCAAAATGCAATGAGAGAATGGAGAAAATTACTAAACAAAAAGTTAGAAGACTATATTGAGTATCAAATCAATATAGTTCATTTTTTTTATATCACTATTTTTTCAATAGTCCTATTTTTTATTGACAGTGTTTCTAATTTTAGACAAGAATTAATTTTTATTTACACAGTAATACTTCCAATAATTTTCTTTTATCTCAAGTTAATGCCGTCAAAAAATATCGATGCAAATGATTGACAAAAATGCCAGCAGGCAACAAAAGGTTTTACGTCAGCAGGGCTAACGGGTCAAGCCTCCCAACTTTTGTATTTTAATTTGGCTTCAGTTCTTGGCTTGACCGAACGCTATTCGGCAACAGAATTTATTTGTAACTACATATCTTTAATCAACACCAGCTCCAAGCAGGACGACTAAAGCCGTCCTGCCAACGTAAAGCCTGGGACGTTGTAAGCAACTTTATAAATAAGTTGCAACAACTTTTGTAACAACGTAATAAGTACAATCAGGACAGACACAACGCAAAAATTTAAACTGTTTTTTTATTCTAACAGCATCAAATTTTTGACTCATTAGCATCGTAGGTTCGTGTTGGCTGTTTTAATGCAAGCTTCTCTCCTTTCATTTTAGAAAAGCTGCTTACAACAAAAGGTTTTACGTCAGCAGGGCTGACGGGTCAAGCCTCCCAACTTTTGTATTTCAATTTAGCTTTTGTTCGTGGCTTGACCGAACGCTATTCAGCAGCAGAATTTATTTGTAACTACATATCTTTAATCAACACCAGTTCCAAGCAGGACGACTAAAGCCGTCCTGCCAACGTAAAGCCTGGGACGTTGTGTGCCATTTTGGGATAAACCTTAAAAATACAGAGATAAATGAAACAGTTATTATATTATTTTACAGGATTTCTATTTTTTAGTTGCAATACAAGGACTAAAACTAATAATCACTATCAGACAAAAAACTATTTAGAAGTAGCAAACATTTTGGCAACAAACCCTTCTGACAATTTTCCACTTGTTATAAAACTCAACGCAGGCAAAAAGCTATTAATTTTTATTGGTACAGCACATACAAGAGATATTACAAAACAAGCAGATAGTATTGATTATTACTTTCACCAATTACTGCCTCAAATTGCATTTAATGAAGGAGGGCAAATAGACAAAGAA
This sequence comes from Allobosea thiooxidans, assembly GCA_943368475.1. Taxonomy (GTDB): domain Bacteria; phylum Bacteroidota; class Bacteroidia; order Chitinophagales; family Chitinophagaceae; genus UBA1930. The sequence goes on along the minus strand of CALRLF020000115.1, from coordinate 1,125 downwards.
AAACATTATAACAACAGAAACGAGGCAATCAATCAAGATGCCGAAATTGGCCAATTAAAATATTTATGTGACAAACAAAATATTGAAATGGTGAATGGTGATTTAGAAACTGCAGGTGAGTTTAACGAACTATTCAAAATATACAGTAGAGAACAAGTTTTACTTTATACATGCTGTGAGAGATTTTTTGCCTTATATAAAAATAATTGGATAGACACGACAAATGGAATTGAAGTAGCTTATCAAAAAGACTTTATTCAATATTTAGAGAGTGAAAACCTAAAGCTAACTGAATCGGAAAAAAAGTTTAGCTATATGGTAAATGCGTATAAAAATTTCTTTGGTACTGATTTAGATGTTTATCATATTCCAACCGAAAAACACAACTTTCTAAAAGACAACGGTAAACTTTGTGAAATTGGAAGAAGTTCAAAAATGGTTAGAGACAAACACTTGCTTGCAACAATTGAACAAGCACTAAAAAAATATAACCGAATATTTGTAGCTTTTGGCGGTGCTCATGCAGTTGCTATTGAACCTGCACTTAAACAAATAATGAAAAAGTATGAATAAGAAAACGGCACACAACAAACGGTTTTGGTCGTGTGTGGCTGGACAAACTAATTTCAGCTAACTGCATCTCCGGTCTTCAGTTCTGGCTGGACGTTCAATTTTGAGCTTTAATTCTTAACTTCAACTAAACAAAAACATCAGCAGCGGTTCCGGGCGGACAGTTGGGAAATCCCACACCTGGCCCAAAGCCGCCGACGTTGGCTGTAATTTTATAATTATTTTATTTGCATAAAGTCTTACAAAACTTTGGCAATATTTATTCAGGCAGACAAATAGCGTTTCATTTTAAAATGATTTTGTTTTTGCTTAGTTTTTTCAGCAGCAATTTTTAAGTTCTTAACTTTTATATTGCTACACTCCTTTCCAACTAAAAAAACTACAGCCAACAAAAGGTTTTACGTCAGCAGGGCTGACGGGTCAAGCCTCCCAACTTTTGTATTTCAATTTAGCTTTTGTACTGGGCTTGACCGAACGCTACTCGTCGACAGAATTTATTTTTAACTACATATCTTTAATCAACACCAGCTCCAAGCAGGACGACTAAAGCCGTCC
>CALRLF020000114.1:0-9990 GCA_943368475.1 Allobosea thiooxidans | reverse complement strand
TGCTTATGGCAAATTGGTAGCTACCTTAAACAAAGTAGTACCAGGATCAGCAGTAAGAGTAGGCAGCAACTTTACATCTGGCGTTTATTTTGCAGAGATTGTACAAGGCACACAACGCAAAGTGGTTAAAATGGTAAAAGGCAACTAATCATCTCAAACCCCAAAGCATACAACAAACAAAGGGCTATCAATTTGGTAGCCCTTTGTTATGGGGGTAACAATTAACTGCTTATAAACACAACCATTTTAATATTCCCCTATCTTTACCTCCTTGCCAAAAGCAATAAAATGAGTGTAAAACGTATAGCAATATTTGGTTCAACAGGTTCTATTGGAACGCAGTGTTTAGAAGTAATTGCAGCCAATCCTGAATTGTTTTCAGCTGAGATATTAACTGCTCAAAACAACGATGAACTGTTAATTAAACAGGCTCTTGAATTTAATCCCAATATTGTAGTTATTGGAGACGAAAAGAAGTATTTAAAAGTTAAAGACGCACTTGCTCATACCGATGTAAAAGTATTTGCAGGGGAAGCCGCTATTGAAGAAGCAGCAGGCATGGATTGCTATGATATGATGTTGGCTGCAATTGTGGGTTATGCTGGCTTAAAACCTACTTTAAGGGCCATTGAAAATGCAAAACCCATTGCATTAGCCAATAAAGAAACATTGGTAGTTGCTGGCGAAATTGTAATGCAAAAAGCAGTAGAAAAAAGAATACCAATTATACCTGTAGATAGTGAGCATTCAGCCATTTTTCAATGCTTGGTAGGTGAGGGCAGAAATAAAATCGAAAAGATTGTACTTACTGCAAGTGGTGGACCTTTCAGGGGAAGAAAACCCAACTTTTTGGTGAATGTAAAAAGAGACCATGCATTGCAACATCCCAATTGGGCAATGGGAGCAAAAATTACCATCGACTCTGCAACCTTAATGAACAAAGGTTTGGAAATGATTGAAGCAAAATGGTTATTCAATTTGCAGCCCGATCAAATTCAGGTAGTCGTACATCCACAAAGTATTATTCACAGTATGGTGATGTTTGATGATGGGAGTATCAAAGCCCAAATGGGTTTGCCCGATATGAAATTGCCCATTCAATATGCAATGGCTTTTCCGCATAGAATTGCCAATAAATTTCCGAGATACGATTTTAGAAAACCAGATACTTTAACATTCGAAGAACCCGATTTAAGAACGTTTAGAAGTTTGGCATTGGCAATGGAAGCATTGAATAAGGGTGGTAACATGCCTTGTGTTTTAAACGCTGCCAATGAAATTGCAGTATATGCTTTTTTAAGAAACAGGGTAGGGTTTTTAGATATGACAGAAATGGTGGAAAGAACCATTAACAAAATTCCGTTTATAGAAAAACCAACTTTAGAAGAGTTGTTTGAAAGCGATGGCGAGGCTCGTAATTTTGCAGCTACTTTGATAGAAATGTAGTGAAGGAAGATGGGTTAAGGTGTAAGGTGAAAGGTGGAAGGCACAGAGTATTTTTAGATGAATAATGAATAAAGCGTTGAAGGGTGCGACGCAACAAAAGTTACATAGCAATTCAACAGCTGGAAACATAATTAATAACAAAAAAAGAATCCCACTTAAAGGGATATGGACATATGACTTTATTAGCGATTGATTGGAGTGGTGGATTGGTGCAAGCTGGCCAATTTATTTTATCGTTCTCCATTTTGGTAGTCTTACACGAACTAGGACATTTTTTCCCAGCCAAATGGTTTGGTTGCAGAGTAGATAAATTTTATCTATTTTTTAATCCATGGTTTAGTTTGTGGAAGAAAAAAATTGGCCAAACCGAATGGGGAATTGGCTGGGTGCCTTTTGGTGGCTATGTGAAAATTGCTGGCATGGTAGATGAAAGCATGGACAAAGAACAAATGAAATTACCACCTGCTGCCGATGAATTTAGGGCAAAACCAGCCTGGCAACGTTTAATAATTATGGTAGGTGGTGTTGTTGTAAATGTAATATTGGCCATTATAATTTTTATTGGAATTATATGGGTTTGGGGCGAAGAAAACTTACCAGCAAAAAATCTAAAATATGGCATTGTTGCCGATAGTTTGGGTAAAAGCATTGGCTTAAAAGACGGTGATATTATTACAAAAATTGGTAACGAAGAAGTAAAAAATACCATTGATAGAAAAATGGCTGGTTTAGTTATCTTAAACGATGCTAAAACATTAACTGTTATTAGAGATAGTGCAACAATTGAATTGCCTGTACCAGCAGATTTTGTAAAAGCACTGAATAAGAATAAAGGAGAAAATTTTGCAAGTGTTCGTGTTCCTTTTATTATTAATGGGTTTACAAAACTCTCTACTGCTGAACATGCTGGCATAAAAAAAGGCGATAGGGTTATTGCAATAGACAGCACAGCTACCCCTTTTTATAACGATTACCAAGCTGCTGTGAAAGGTAAGAAGAATGTGAAAATAAATATTTCGGTACTTAGAAATAAGGATACTTTAAAAATACCTGTAGAGTTGAATAATGATGGGAAAATTGGTGTTCAAAACATGGGCGATTTAACCCAAATGGGCTTTGCAATTGAAACAAAAACCTACAGTTTTACTCAAGCCATTCCTGTTGGATATAATTTATGTTGGAACAGTTTAGATAAATACATTACCAGCATTGGACAGTTATTTAACGGCAAAGCAAATCCAAACGATAGTTTAGGCAGTGTATTAAGTATTGGAAGTGTGTACAGCAAAGTATGGGATTGGCAAAGCTTTTGGACACTGACTGCTTTGTTTAGTATCATTTTAGCGTTTATGAATATTTTGCCAATACCAGCCCTTGACGGAGGTCATGCTTTATTTTGCATCATCGAAATTATTACTGGTAAAAAACCAAGTGATAAGTTTATGGAGTATGCACAAACTGCAGGAATGGTTTTATTATTAGGGTTAATGGTATATGCTTTAGGATTAGACTTTTGGCGATTGTTTAAATAAAACAAACATCATATAATTGAAGCCTCTGCTGACAGCAGGGGCTTTTTTTATTCTATCATTTCAATACCAATTTTCTTCATTAAAATAGATGCGTTTAAACTGGTACAAATACCTTGTTTTAATTTATAGTCGAAATACAATTCTTCATTGGCAACCTGTACATCGAAATGATAGTTATTAATTGCATTGGGAAATTGGCTTTCTAAATGTGCCAATTCAACATCGTGTGTAGCAATAATGGCAACTGCATTTTGACGAATCAGCTGTTGTATCAAGGCTTTAGAGCCTGTATGCCTGTCTAGTGAATTGGTGCCTCTCAATATTTCATCTAATAAAATAAATACTTTTCGTTGGGCTTTTACCGCTTCAATGATACCTTGTATTTTTTTCAGTTCAGCATAAAAAGTAGAAGTACTTTCTGCCAGATTATCGGCAATACGCATGCTGCTCATTAGTTCGATATTCGATATGGTAAATTCCTTAGCACAAACTGGTGCACCCATTAATGCCAAAACAGTATTTACACCAATACTTCTTAAAAAAGTACTTTTTCCGCCCATATTAGAGCCTGTTATTAATGCTGTTTTACCAATGCCATTTAAGGTAAAAGAATTATTTACTCTTTTGGTTGAAGGAATTAATGGATGTCCAATTTCTGTTGCATTAAATTCAAAATGTTTATTGCTGATTGCAGGAAAAACAAATTGTGGTTGATTAAAATATAATGTTGCCAAACTAATACTCACTTCTGTTGATGCAATTGCATTAAACCAATGCTGTACCAGTTCTTTGTTGTTTTTCTTCCAATTAATTAAAGCCAGCATTTGTCTTGCATCCCACAATAAAAAACTATTCAGAAAAAAGAATAAAAAAACATTCAACCTAGCATCAAAACGGTCGAGAATTTGTTTTAACTGAAGTATTTGTAGCGATGCTTTTGTTGTGTTATTACGGCTAATGATTGATTGAATATTGATTAATAATTTACTGTTGAATGTTTTTTCTTCCAACCATTTTAATTGTACTTGTAATGTTGCCACTTCATCAACAATTTTACCAAGCTGCGAATAAGTGTTGTGTACTTTTTTACTTTGATACAATGCAAAAAGAAAATATATAAGTGTTAATGGATAAAATATACTAGAAGGAATAATATTAACAAAGTACAACACTAAACTGGTAATTGTAATGGCTGAATAAATTTGTATAAACCAACTCCAACCTTTCCAGTTAAATGCACTGGTATCTTCTTTCAGCCAATTGTTTATTTTTTGTTCAGTGCCTTTGGTAATCTTATTTTCCAAACCATAGGCACTGAATTGTTGTACCCAATCCATAGTTGTGCTAAGCTCTTTAACAGCTTCCTGTTGCTGAACAATAAATTCGGTTGATTGTGCTGCCAATAAATTTTGAGCCAGTAAAAGTTTGCCTTGCTCCGATGTACAACGGTTTAAGTATTGATACAACGATGCTTTGCCAAAAATGTCTAAGTCATTTTCATAGCTATGTGTAGGTTGTTTAAATATTGCACCATCGTATCGATGAAAATAATTATTGTTTAAGACTTCAATTTCCTGTTCATTCAATTCAATTAAAAAAGAAGTGTTGTTTTGTTTCTTTTTGTTGTTGCTACTTAACGATAGCATCCATAAAAAGCTAATTAATCCAACTAAACCCAATACAATAATTACTACTGTAGAGTTGCCCCAAAATTTATATATGCCTAATACTGTTGCAATAAATATAGCAAAACGAATCCAAGCAATTTGGCTGCTTTTTGTTTTAAGCTGTTTTAATGCTTTATTTAATGCTGCAATATTGTTCGTATAAAATGTAAATGCTACTGATGAATGGTGCATGATTAATAATTAACCTTTTAATTAGAACAAACAACGTAAAAAAAATGGTAAGTTTGCTCTCCATTTAAAAATTTAGCTGTTAAATTTTTAAATGAATATGGGGCCGTATTGGTTTTGACAGCAAAGTTCTTTGTAGGTGTAAGCATGCAGTGCGTTGTATAATTAGCACTTTAATCTGAATATTCAAAACTCAAATGGCAATACTCAGTATGCCATGGCTGCTTAATCAGTGATTAAGTAACCATTTGGGCCGCCGTACAGGTTTAGCTTTTTTCCATGTACCGCCGCCGACTCAAACTAAAAAAAGACGCTGTTGTAATAGGCTGTGCCTGCAACATAAGACCATTCAGCTAAGGAAATAATTGGTTTGTTGGCTTCCGGTAATTTCCCTACGATTAATAATCAACTAAGCATGTAGAAAGCTTATGGCGAATTTGTTTGGACACCGGTTCGAGTCCGGTCGGCTCCACACTTGTTAAAACATTCAGTTATACCGCTGAATGTTTTTTTATTTTGTAACCAGCTGTAGAATATCTATGAAGCTTAAGTGGCGTCGCACACTTGTGCTTCATAGCTTTTTTGATCAATTTTTTACTTATAAAAAGTTTAACTTAGTAGTAATATTTAATGTATGCACAATGCAAATAAAGCAATAGCTCTTATACATTTATTACTTATTGTCTTAGTTGCTAATCATTGTAATTATAAAGAGAACAATAAGCTAAGTGATTTTGATTCAACAGATATGAACCGTAAAGTTGAATTGGTAGGTGATTTAGGCGAAATGTTGTTTAAAACCAACTGCGTTGTTTGTCATCGAATAAATCAAAGAAACTGTGTAGGCCCCAATATTATAGATGCTTATGAACGTTGGGAGGATAAAAAACTGTTCAAAGACTACATTAGAAATTCAAAATCGGGAAGAGAAAAAAACGAGTATGCTAAAAAAATGTGGTTGGAGTATGGAAAAATAGAAAGTCACGATTTTCCCAAATTATCCGATGCTGATATAAATGCAATTATTATTTATTTTGGGTTGCAAAAACATAACAAAGGATAGGAATGTGCTATCCTTTGTTAGTATTAATTAACTATTTACTTTCCTTCAACACCATATCAATAGTTATAGCAGTAGCAACAATATTAATTTTGTTTTGATCTTCTGAATAAGCAGGGTCGATATTTACATAATATTTATCGGCCGATGTAAACAACTCTTTTAAAGCCCCAGCCCATTTTTTGGTAATCACACCAACCTCACTACCATTTGCATCTTTAATGGCAAAATTCCAGGCTTTCCAGTCGCCGGTAATTTCTCCAATCAATTGTTCCGATGCATCAAAAATTCTGAAAGTTGGTTTAAAAAATCTAAACTTCTGTCTGATATAACCTGTTATTTCTTCATTGCTGTTTAAGATGGTAATTTTCGACATCCAAAATGTCCACCCTCTTTTAATACTTACCAAATGCACATCATTGCTGTCTTTAATTTCTAACAAAAAAGGAAACATGGCCTTATTTAGTAATAAACGCAAAAACTTGTGCCATCCACTAACACGTTGCTTAATTGCTCCAACCTGTATACCTAAATCATTATATACTTTGTACTCATTTTCAAACTGTAGAAAAGTTACCTTTTCATCTATCAAATACTCGTTGCATTCAAAAAATTCAGGGAAAACTGCTGACATAGTTTTGGGTTTAGTTATATGTGAATATAGAGAAACTATTTAATAAGATAGAAGTCTGTAAAAAATATTTTTGCTTACACATTTTTTTTCTATCTTCTCATTCTAAAACTACATGCCATATGATAAAATTTAACGACCTAAAAGTAGGCGACTTTGTTATTTGTGAATATGATGGAAAAATGTGGGAAGGAGAAGTTTCACGCCTTAATGGAGATGAAAAACAAGTTGAGGTAACAACCGAAGTACAAGCATTTTGGTTTGAAAAAGACCATTTACATCCCATTCCATTAAACGAAGAACAGTTACTTAAATTGGCTTTTACCAAGCAAGATAATGCCGATGGATCTACAAAGTATATGAAAGGTTCTTTTAGAATTGTGTTGCCAACAGCAGGAGATTTTTCTCATTTTGAAATGTGGTACAGAGAAGATAAAAGACACAATCCTGATGTGCATTTTGTACATCAATTACAAAATCATTATTTAGACATGACCAAAATACATCTTACAAAAGATGTGATGTAAATACCAACTATGAAGTTTAATTAAAAAGCCATTATACATTGTATAATGGCTTTTAGTTTCATAGGAAAATAGTTTACTTATTTCATGATTAGTTTAATTTTAAACTCTACACGTCTATTTGCTTGTCTTCCAGCAGGGTTGTCTTTTCCGTTGATTGTTTCAGGTTCAATTGGGCAACATTCTCCTTTGCCAATTGATTTTAATTTACTAGCATCAACGCCTTGTTTAATAAGGTAGTTGTAACAAGCATCAGCACGTTCTTGGCTAAGTTTTAAGTTGTATTCTGGGCTACCCATTTTATCAGTATAACCTAGTATTTCAAGTCCTAAATTTTTCTCACGTTTTAGTATAGATGCAAGTGTATCTAACATTGAAGCAGTTTCTTTTCTTAAGCTGTATTTAGCAAAATCGAATAAAGCATTTTTTTCATCCAGTGGCTCAGGTTCTGGCTTTGTAACTGGTGTATCTACTGGAGGAACTATTTTTTCAATAGGTGTTAAGCAAAATGAATTATTTACCAAAGTGTCATCGTTATATCCAATAATTGTTGGCTTATTAAATTCAAAAACTCCATTTGTGTATTCAGCTTTAGATGCTGTTGCTGCTGATTGTTCAAACTCTTTTACTTCAAAAAAGTAAGTACCATTGGCGTCGGTATTTTGTGTAACAATAGTTTTTCCTGAAGCTTTTGCAACTACACTAAGAGAAGCTCCTTCTAATGTTGCACCTGTTTTGCAGTCTGTGATTTTACCGGTTACATATTTTTTGTATGTCTTATCAAGTGTAAATAATTCTAAGCAACATGCCGATGCTCTATCTGTACTAATTATGGCATCTTGCAATAATTTTACAGACCCTTTATTGGTAAAATAAATATCATCTTTAACTGAGTTTACAGGGTAACCTAAGTTATTAGGTTCACTGAAATTATTAGGTAATGTACCTTTACTTTCAAACAAATCAAATCCACCCATTCCAACTTTTCCATTACTTGCAAATACTAAAGCTTTTGAAGCAGCAGCATAAAATGGAGCTTCATCATCACCTTTGGTATTAATGGTTTTGCCAAGATTTAAAAATGAACCTGGCTCTCCGTTAGTATTTAAAGGAGCATACCAAATATCAAAGTTTCCTTGTCCACCACTACGGTTAGATGCATACAATAAATATTTCCCATCGGGTGTTATAAAAGGCTGTTTGCTGTTAAAGCCTTCAGCGTTTACATTGGTACCAAGTTTAACAGGTTCTGTCCAGCTGCCACCTTTGTTTTCACTTAAGTAAATGGCTGATATGTTCTTGCCTTCTTTTTTTGTCCATCTTGTAAAATAAACCCTGTTTCCATCGGCTGTAAAACTTGCAGCTCCTTGTTCTGATTCTGCTTCTGCTGATAAACCTAATTTTTGAACATTGCCAGTTGCAGTAGTATATACATTATTTACAAAAGGATTTTTATTTTTAGAAGATAGGGTAGAACTATCAGCTCTTGAAGAGGTAAACACCAATTGACCATTGTTGTAAGCAGGGGCATAATTAGCTCCTGCTGCTGTACTTGCTGAGGTTAGTTTAGCTATTTTATAAGCATCGGCTTCTTTCTTCTCTAATTGCTTTTGAATAAATCTACAATTGGCAACTTCCAATTTAGCATGTTCGGTATATTCATCTTTTGACGAATAGCTTTTTAAGAAACTTTCAAATTGCTTTTCAGCTTCGGCATATTGGTTATTTGCACGTAAACAAACAGCATGATAATAACTGGCTAATGGATATATAGCTTTATTGAACGCTGTGCTTTTTGCATAATAAGGAGCAGCTTTGGTGTAGTCGTTTAATTTACGATAGCACTCTGCTATACGATAAATAACTTCATTGTCGTTAACAACGGCTTTTTCGTTTTTTGCATTTGCTTTTTGAGCCTTTGCTGATTGTACAGTATAAGGTTCATATCTAGATGCATCGGGCTTTTTTTTCAGCTCCATATATTTTTCATAATATATAGCAGCACTGTACCAATCGCCTTTTGCATAATATTTATCTGCATTACGCATATAGTCAGCTACGTATTGAGCCATGAGCGATGAACTGGAAATAAATACCAATAGAAAGACGAAAGAAATTTTATGTAGGAATATGGTTGAGGACTTTTTCATTCTATGTAATTAAAAATGCTTAATGAATGTTTATGCTCTGTGTAATTGATATGTATTATAATCTTGGGCAAATGAAATTTTTACCAGCTAACTCTTTTGATTTTCTTCCTGTGTAGGATAAAGAAATTTCGAAGCTATTAACCGATCCTAAATTTTTGCCTAATTGAGAGTTGTTAATATCATAGCTCAATCCAAGGGTGAAATTTTTATAATAAAATCCTGCAAATGGAACAAGAGCATCGTCTAAACGATAGTTGAAGCCTAATAGTAGATCAGTTACATCACTGGCTTTTATTTGAGCATAAGCTCCCAACATTTTTTCTTCGGCACTTCCTTGTTTTAAGTATAAAAGGTTTGGTGTAATACTAAAGTTTTCGCTGGCATTAATTTTTACGCCACCATGTAATGTATAACGTAAAGGAAATTTACTGATAACTGTACTGGATGACGTAAACTTGTCATCAGGTTGTGTTAAATGTGAAGCTGAGAATCCAGCAAAAATATTTGCTTTTTTATTTGGCGTTGCATCGTAATACATTACGCCAGCACTTGCATCAAATACTGTACTGGAAGGGCTTGCAAAAACATCGGCCGTTGGTGCACTTGGATTATAACCACTTGCTGCAAACCATTGATCTCCCAATTGAAATTTTGAAGTATTAAATCTTCTTTGGTTAATGCCACCTTGTAAACCAAACACCAAACGTTGGCTTCCATTTAATCCGAAACGAACACCTGTGTAGGCTATAGCAGCACTTGCAGTTAAGTATGTAAAGCCACCATTGCCAGCA
>CALRLF020000113.1:0-10100 GCA_943368475.1 Allobosea thiooxidans | reverse complement strand
TAGATAGTATGGCCTTAAATGGAGGAGGGGTGCAGTATGATCCATCCTTAGATCCAGCCACCATTACACCACCCCCTGATGATCCCAATGATGTACCCTTAGATGGTGGAGTAACCCTATTGTTAATGATAGCAACTGGTGTGGGATATCGGAATAGAAAAAGATTACCAGTTTCTTTTTAAGCAGGAAAAAGTTCGAATAAAATTGTTGGGATTAACAAGAATGATATTGAAGTTTTGTTTTCTGTTTCTTTCAAGATAATTTCCAATCATTATTGTAAAAAATTAAAAAACCATACGTGCCGCCTGATTGGCTTCGTAGTTAAATACTTTTATTTTCAGGCTCAATAAAGCCTGTGCACCCAGGTTGCAGTATTGTAATTTTTTGAGAGCTTCCATTTCAATTAACTCCATCACTACACGTTGGGTTTTATTCGATTTACTATTTTCTAAATCAGTCAAAACATGTGCTGCCACTTGCAAAGCTTTCATACATTTTTTGAAGTCGTTGGTCATTTCTTGTAATTGATAATTCAGTATTTCGGCATTGGTGCTGCAACGCTCAGCATGTTTGTTAATAAGGCTTCTGTGCTTTTGCAATTGTTTTTGTACAGTGGATAAGGCTTTTGCCGAAGGATTGATATTGCTGTTGCTCAACAGTTTTTCCAGCTCACCCAATTTAATTAATGCAGCAGTAGGCAATGAACGTTTTTTAGATTCTGCCATTGCCAAACAGGAACGGCTGATATTTAAGTATGCCGCCATTTGAGCCTGACCAATGCCCAAACTTGCCCTTACTTGTTTAATGCCCTGCATAACTGTGTCAATTTTTTATTTGAAAATTAATTTGACACAAAGTTGTGACAAATTAATTGTGACAAATGAAAATGTCACAATTTTTATGACACATTTATAAAATAGGGTAGAGATAAGGGAGAGAAATAATTAGTCAAGGATTGGGAAGTATTTTTTGATTGCTGAGCCTGATGAAGTTACAACGGTTTTTTTCAAGCATCGGCTCCTTCTTAGACCTTGTAAAGCCAAGGGACGATACGTATTACCAAGCTAACTAGTTTTAGCCAACACATCTCCTTTAACCAATACACGAAGCCATGTAAAGAGCAGATGCTGAAAAATTTTTCGGTTGGGTATTTTGTTGCTAAGGCATTGCTTGGGAGAATGATTACATCGATTTCTTTAAAACCATTGTGTTCAAAATAGTCTATTGGATATTTAGAATTGTCTATATTAATTGATTCGCAAAGATTAAATAGTTTCTAAAACAAGTTTTGTCAATTCGCTTTGTGTATCTCCAGTGTTTAATGTTGTTGCTGGTTCAAACAACATTATTGAAACTTCGTTTTCTGCTACTGGTTTATGTTCTACACCTTTTGGAACTATAAGAAATTCATTTTCATTTAGCGTTATTTTTTTGTCTCTGAATTCCATAGTAAAAGAGCCGTTAACAACAAAAAACATCTCATCTTCATTATCGTGTTTATGCCAAACAAACTCACCTTTTAACTTTACAAGTTTAACGTGTTGTCCATTTAGTTCACCCACAATTTTAGGACTCCAATGTTCTGTAAATAAGTTAAATTTTTCGTTAAGATTTACTTTACTATTTATTTTCATTTTTTTAAATTTAAACTACAAAATGTGTCAGTTTGAGCGTGTCACACTACGCTTGCTGGCAACGAAAAAGGCTTGGTGTTGTTGGGGAATTAGCATTCCGTCTGCCCGAACCAATGTCTGGCTTTGCAATTTGCTGAAGCTAAGTTTGCCAAGCCCAACTTGCATAAAACCCCATGTTGGCAGTAGCCTTATTTTGTTCTATTATAAACACTTTGTCCATAATTAGTTTTTTTTATTTTATCAGTCAAAAAGTTAAACATCTCCAGGTAATCTTCTTTTTTCAGAATTTCTTTCAAAGTACAGAAATTAGGTATCAAAGCACCAACAATTTCATTGTTATACTTTTGAACGTATGATTTGAGCAGTGGAACTCGTTGTCCTAATGTAATATTGTTCAGTTCTTTTCCTGCTTTTTTACGATTTAGTGTATCGCCTTTACTTACAAAATCGTCATAAATTAGCTTTAAGCTATCCCACTTTTTAGAAAGTTCTTTGTCTTCGTTCAAATACATTTTCAATATTAAATCAGATTTTGAGCCACTTACTTTTATGCTGTCATAATTATCGTTTTTACCAACGATGTTTAGATTCCCTGGCTCTACTAATATGTCGGCCAATTTACCATTGGTTTCATTAGTACCGTTTTTTAACTTAAGTATTTGAATAAAATATGGTTCAGATATAGTGTCTTTATAAACAAAATTGCCTTTACTAACTTTTGTTTTTGAAGCCTCAATATGATCACCCTTGAATTTAAGTATTAGTAAACTATCTACTTTAAGGTTTTTAATTTTCCCGTTTATTTTATATGTCTGTCCAAAACAAAAATTAAATGTCAAAAGAATTGATAAACCAGTTGTAAGAAAAAGTTTCATATTGATTAATTGTAAAGGTCGTTTAAAAGGTTACTGTCAACGTTGAAGCATTGGCGATGTGGCGGTATTCTGTGTTCCGTCTGCCCGGCGCCGCTACTGATTAAAGATACAAAAGCTCATTGTTTATTCTGATGCTTCGTGTTATTCGTCGGCTGGAACCGAAGCTGATTAGCGAACCAAAAGCTGAGAATATATTCGTCGCCCGCCATATTGCCAATGCAATGTTAGCTGCCGTTTATTATCTTCCGTTGTATAGCTGGTTGCAAAAAACCACGGACAATGTTAGGCGGAAGCTTGTCAAATGGTGATAAGAAAGTTGTCATTTCCTTTTGTAAAAACTCCTTGTCTGTTTGATTTAGGCTGTTAAAAACTTGTTCAAATAAGTCCATCTCTTTTGAATATCCATCTTTATTGTCAAAATGAACCATAGAGAACACCGCAAAGTCTTTTAGGGCTGTCCTAGCTTTGTCTGTCTCTATGTACTTTCCAATAGTTGAGTAAGTTTTTTCTTCGACTAAGTCAGAACACTTTTCTAGCACATCACTAAACATCGAAAATATGTAGACAATAATAGATTCTATTTCGTCTTTGGTCAACAAATTCAGTTCTTCGTGAAATAGATTGTATAATGAGAACGCTTTAACACTGTCTCCAGTTTCAACCTCTTTAAGTAATTGTTTTAGGTTGTCTTTTATCAAATCAGTAGAAACTAGCGGTTTTAATTCAAGAAGAAATGGCTTAGTATATTCTAAGTTTGTGTATGATGTCCTTTGTGGAATCATACCATCACGTAAAAAGCAATCCCAATAATTCTTTTCATAGAATTCATTTTCGATTAGTTTACGAAAAAGGTTAACCCTTTCTGTTTGATTGAGTTTTAAAATGACTTTCCCATATACAGTTCTAAAGTTCCAATCATTTTCAAGTTTGTCTACTACTTCTTTTGCTGTGTAGCCATATGAAGAACTGTATTTATTTCTAATTGCAGTTACTATTATCTTAACTAATGACAATGAAATTTGAGCACTTTCGAAATCGAATTTTTCCTCTTTTCTAATCTCTTTCCCTGGATGGATTAAATTTCTATAGTCCTTAATTACCCAAGCTAAGTTTTTCTCTCTTTGCGTTAATAGTGTTTCTTTTTCTGCTAAGTCAAGTAATTCTTGAAAGGTGAGTTTAAATATTTTCTCTCTCGTAAATCCTGTTGGTAGAAATTGTAAAAAGAATTCAATTAATAATGCTTCTATAATGCTTCCAGAAAGAACCAAAACTGATTTAGTTGCTTTCACACTTATGCAACTTTCCAGTTCTTGATAGTCTCGTTCAAGAAGTTCTTGAAATTTTTTGTCAGAAATAAATTCAAATGTCATTGGGTCTTGTCTTTAAATGGCAGCTAACGGGCAGGGCTTTATGCAGGTTGGGTATTAGGATTCCGTCTGCCCGGGCCGCTGCTGATTGAAAATATGATGATGAAGTTAAGAACAAATGACCAGCGATGTTTGTCCAGCCCGAACCAATGCCCGGCTTTGCAATTTGCTGAAGCTAAGTTTGTCAAGCCCAACTTGCATAAAACCCCATGTTGTGCGTTCGCCCTTCTTCAAGTTAGTTTCCCTGTAATGATATTATATAAATTTATGAACTCGTCTTCTACGCCGTCAAACCATGTCAGTCGAAGTTCATCAAAAGTTAAATTACTGTAATGCCTGTCTGCAACACTTTTACCACCTAAATGTGCACGGATTGCATCGTCAGGATAATCCTTGCAAAAGTTTTTGGCGTGGTCAAAATCAGTATATGTAACTACCGCACCTGGAACTAATCTTTGTAACGCTGTTGGATGTATATAGTTTTCCAAAAGCCTTTTTTTAGAAATGCCAAAATCAGTACCTAATGTCAATCCATATGCAATAAGGTTAGTTTCGTTAATAGATACCGCTCCAGCATTGTCTTTATCGCTATCAAGAAAAATGTAAAATGGCTTTTCAAGCTTTGTAAATAAATCAAGATTTACCCAATGTTTGACTCCGCCACAACCACCAATAGGAATGATATTCACATTTAATTGCTCGAAAGTCTGAGGGATTAATCCAGCCTGTTTATATAAGGTTGCTTTATGATGCATTGCGTTGACATCATCAATTCCTTCAACAAGAAAGAGTAGTCTCGATGTTGAAAATAGTGGCGTAAAAGTATTGTCAGGCTTAATGCCTAAGTCTATTGCCAACTCTTTATAATCGATAGCAATTTGATTAAGTGTATATGTATTATTTGGTTTTGAAATGTGAATGATGTTGTGACGTTTTGTGTTACCAACAATGGTGGGTGAATGAGTTGATGTGATTACTTGAAAGCCATTGTCAGACAAAGAACTCAATTTGTCGAACAAGTTTTCTTGTGCTGAAGGATGAAGAAAAGTCTCTGGCTCTTCAAATCCAAATATTATTTGCTGGGTTGCATCCGTTCTTTCAGTTTCAGCTAAATACTCGAAATAGGACATCATTGTAATTCTCCTAAAGCCATCACCGCGGGAATTTAGTGGTAAGTCATTGCCAGTAGCATCACTAACGAATGATGTAGATATTAATTTGCTCCAATCAAAATCGACCTTGGGCTTAACCTTCTCGGTGGATTTTACAACATCATTAATTTTATCTGTCACTTTTTGTAAAACTCCTTCTAATTGAGTTTTTACCGTTGTTTCCATGTCATCAGTATCAATCTCATCTTTGATTAACTTAAAAGCCATGTCTTTGAAGAATTTCTGAATTGTGGCGTCAGTATCTGAAAGGGAAGTGTCCGCTTTAAAATACTGAAAGGCCGGCAATACTTTCTTGATGGCGTCACCAATTGCTTTGGCTTTTGAAGTTCCAGTCGCAGGAATTTCCTCTACTTCGTATTGAAAGGCAATATCGTTCTGTTGATTAAACTCTCTTAACTTTTGCCTTTTCTCTACGTTGTTATATGCTTCTCCGTTTCCTTTAGCAGTTGCAATTTGATTGGCATTGCACTGAGCTATCAATTGAGCTTCGGTTTTAAAAATAAAGTCATTATTACCATCATACCTTTTTCTGATAAGTGAAGTTTTCGGCTTTGAAACATTAGTTTCTGTAACATTCCAAACTTTCTTCCAAACTAATAGACCATCACCGTTTACCAACTCCTCATCTTCTATTGTTGTAGGTATTTCTTCACCTAAAAGACATTCCTTGTTTCTTGAGTCTAAGAAAAGTTCAACAGAGATTTGATTGTTTTGAGCAGATACATTATAGTCAGCCTTTGTTAATGTGGTCTCATTTAGTATTGCATCAAGAGCTTTTAAAATTGTCGATTTTCCGGCGTCGTTCTGTCCAACTATGCAATTAAACATGTCAAAGTTTACAGTGATTGAGCCGTTAATGCCTCTAAAATTTGTGATGATGGCTTTCTTTAAAATCATAAGCTGTTATTATAGAAGTTTGGTGTTGCTAGGGTGACGCACAACAATAAAATATGCGTCATACATCTATTCTATAGAAAAGCCAATACATTCATTTTCAATAGTATTTATGTCGCTTTTTAAAGTTCTATTGTCGCCTTTGGTTTACGGATGTTTTCACTGTTTTAAAAAGCTATTCATTTAAAAGCTGCTCTTCACTGCAATGCCTTCTTTACAGCCATTTAATATGTATATATTCTTGCAATGAAGTTATAGGTATTCAATATGCAAAAATTGCGTAGTTCTACGCAATTTTTATTTCCAGCAGCCAACCGATCTTGCTTTCCCCAATATACAAAGCCTTGGAAAGGAAGAAGCTGAAAAGTTCTTCGGTGTAAAAATTTTACTTAGAAAATGAAATGTATAACTATAGTAAATGCTACTGCAAAAACGGCGTAGTGAATACTACGCCGAGTAAGTATGTCTTTATGGTGTTAACAAGCTGCGATGAGTTTTTTTGAAGGGAGGCTACGTTTACCATGCTCATTGTAAGCCAATAAAGTTCAGCTAACACCCAGGTAGCTGGCAGTCATTGTTTGGCTCATGTTCAATAGTTGTGGTAAGTTGTTCTTGAGAGCTATTTTGTGACAAGAAAAAAAATTAAAATTTAAATGTGACAAAATTGTCACATTTAAACAATACAAATAATATCTGTGACAAATTTGTCACAGATAAAAAAATAGCTTCAAAATATGTGACACTTGGCTGTCTCATTTTCCATGTAATCATAATCAACAAAGAATTATTCCCAGCATCAGCCACTTTTATAGCCCGTGTAAAGCCAATGGACGATGCATTTATTGATAAATCCCTTCGAGACCTTGTAACACAATATATTTCCAAAATTTTGAACGACTAAAGAAGTCACTGCCTCGGTTTGTGGTTCACTAATTGGTGTTACAACAAATTGATTTGTAGGCTTTAAATAAAAATAGGAAGCACTGCTGTGTTCTTAAATAAATATGTCTTAATGAGAATGGGAGCGTAGAAAAATAAAAAAGCAATCTATAAAAGATTGCTTTTTTATTTGGTAGCCTGGCAGTAATCAATTCGAATAAAATTGTATAAGATATTGAGTTGTTATCTAGAGTAATAACTTAAATTAGTTGTTAACAAAATAAAGTTTTAAAATGTAAAGCTTACCTTATTGACTCTATTAGCTTATTTAGTATAGTGTAATAATTTTTATAAATAACTGAGTGAAATTCTTTTGCCAGTTTCCATGGCTTCATATATGGCAGCAATAATTTTCATATCTCTTTTGCCCATTTCTGCGGGAACTATAGATGGTTGATTGTTCTTTATAGCTAAAGCAAATGCATCCATTTGTTTTGCCTGTTGAGAAAATGGTGGGTATTGTATAACACCTTTAATAGTGGTCGCTTTAATGCCTGAATAATTAAATGCATCCTGCAAATCAATAAATCCTTTTTCTGCTTCTACTTTTAAGTAATTGCTATTTTCAGCATAGCTGCTTCTGCACGCTGCAATTAATCCATTGGGCATTTCCAGTTGGAAGTTGATGGTTTCTTCTATGTCAACAAATTTTTCTTTATCTGTTATGGGCAAAGATTGTGCTGTAACAACAATGGGTTCCATACCTGTGGCATAACAAACTGCTTGAATGCAGTAAATGCCCAAGTCCATCAAAGGACCACCACCCGAACGTTTTTTGTCTAAACGCCATTTTCCTTTTTGTGCAACAAATGAGAAGGCTGCACTTATTTTTTTAATGTTGCCATATACTTTTTGTTGACCTATTCTTGTGACTTCTATATGATAAGGGTCAAAGTGTAAACGATATCCAATACTCAGCATTTTTCCTGCTTGTTTACATGCAGCAATCATTCTTTCACAATCTTCCACATTTAGTGCCATGGGCTTTTCACAAATTACATGTTTACCTGCCTGAGCTGCACGAATGGTATATTCAGCGTGCAAAGAATTAGGTAATACAACATACACAATGTCTATGCTGGGGTTGTTTTTAATCAGATCAAAATTGTCGTAGTTATAAATATTCTTTTCAGGTATATGGTATTTTGTTTTCCATGCTTCTGCTTTAGATGGAGTACCTGTAACAATGCCAGCCAAATAACAATGTTCTGTTTGCTGCAATGCTGTTGCCAGTTGGTCTGTGGCATAAGCTCCCAATCCAACTAAGGCAATGCCTAACTTCCTGTCTTTTAAATCATTTGTCATGCAGTATGATTATTGAATAATGATTGTTTTACTCAATACATTAGAACTTGTTTTGTTTTTTACATTGGGTTGACCACCACCAACACTGATGGCTATTTCCCCTTTCAGTAATTTCAATTGTCCATCTTCATTTACAACAGATACATCTTCGGGTGATAAATTTAGTTGTATCGTTTTGCTTTCTCCTGCTTTTAAATAAATACGTTGAAATCCTTTGAGTGATTGGATAGGAGTGTAGATGTTTTTATTCTTATTGCTTACATACACTTGTAACACTTCTTCACCAGCAGTTTTACTGGTGTTGGTGAGTTTTACAGTAAAGGAAATCTTTTTTCCTGCTTTTAAAGTAGTAGGAAGGGTCAATTGGCTGTAAGTAAAATTTGAATAGCTTAATCCATAACCAAAAGGATAAAGTGCTTCTCCTTTAAAATAGCGATAGGTTCTGCCTTTCATTGAGTAATCGCTAAAAGCAGCTAAATCATGGTCACTTTTATAAAATGTAATCGGCAATCTTCCTGCAGGATTATAATCTCCAAACAATACATCTGCAATGGCAGTTCCAGCACTTTGGCCACCATACCAAGCATTTACAATGGCTGGTACATTTTCATCTTCCCAGGGAATAGCCAATGCACTACCTGTCATCATTACAAATACAAGTGGCTTACCGGTTTGTTTCAAAGCTTTCATTAGCTCGGTTTGTGCTGTTGGTAGCATAATGCTGGTTCTGTCGCCACCATTAAATCCTACTGCATTTACAGGCATTTCTTCACCTTCTAATTGTGGCGAAATACCACCTGCAAAAATGATGGCATCTGCATCTTTAATTCTATTCACCAGTGCAGCAAAATCAGTTTTCCTATAGTTGCCTGCTTGCAATTTTACTGAAGCATTGCCTCCACCCTGACGGAAGGCCACTACTATTTTATAGGTAACTCCTTTTTGTACAGGCAGATTAAAATGCTTGCTTCCCCATCTATTCTTTTCCCATACATCTATAATCAAACTATCGTTCACCAATACTTTAAAACCATCATTGGCTTCCATTTCAAAATTCATGGTTTCATCTTTTTCTGCTGTAATATAGGTAGTGTAACGAGCAGAATAATTTGTAGCAGACATGTTTGGAAATGGTGCTACACCTTCGCTCCAAAAATGATCTATAGAATGTTCTATTTGTGTAACCACAGGATTGCCTTCTAATTTTTCGTTGGAAAAATATTCTGCTTTAATGCCAGGCTTGCCTTCATATTTATAGAAATTATTCATGTCTTTATATTGTAGTAAAGTGTCATTGGTAAAGTTGATGGCTTTTTCATAATGCACTTCTACATTGTTACCTAGCTTATTCTTAATTCCTTTTACAACTGTAATAATTTCAGACGGAGTGCCATTGTAGTTACCTAAAACTGAAATAGCATTATCTGCATTAGGACCAATAATGGCAATCTTCTTAATTTTTTTACTTAATGGTAAAGTATTGTTTTCGTTTTTCAGTAACACAATACTTTGTTGTGCCATTTTTAAAGCATGTGCTTTATGTGCTGGTGCTTCTAAAACATCTTCTTTTACTTGTGCATATTTTACAAATGCTGGTGGGTCGAACATGCCCAATTTAAAGCGTATGGTAAACAATCTTTTTAACGATACATCTAATTGCTTTTCTTCAATCAATCTTTTTTTTACAGCATCTAATAATGTATAGTAAACACTAGTGCCACATTCAACATCTGTTCCATGCATTACTGCATCAACCGCTGCAGCTGTTGCATCTTTATGGGTTTTATGGTATTTAAAAAAGTCGTCTATTGCCCAACAGTCGCTTGTTACATAGCCAGTAAATTTCCATTGCTTACGTAAAATATCATTCATTAATAAATCATTGGCACAACAAGGTTGTGTGTTCACTGCATT
>CALRLF020000112.1:0-10337 GCA_943368475.1 Allobosea thiooxidans | reverse complement strand
AAAATATTCTCTTCGTGTTTGATTTGCTCCAATTACTCGTGTCGCTTTACTAAGAATTAAAGTGTCCATTTATAAGAATAATATTTTCTTTTTTTGATTAGAATGATTTTGGTGTGTCAAACAAGGTTACACACAACGTCCCAGGCTTTGCGAAGGTGTGGAATTAGCTTTGCGTCAAGCTTGGGACAGCAGTTTGGTTTTATTTTAAAGTTGAAGTTAACAACTTCAGCTTGGATTTATTCTGGAAAGCTGATAACTGAAGTTCAGCTTTTATCAATTGTTGAAGTGTAGATTCGTCTGCCACACTTTTGCAAAACCTTTTGTTACATGCAGTACTACTTGGTTTTTTCTACTTGCTCAGGTAATTCTACAAAGCTGATTGCTATTCGTTTTTCCGTTTGTCTGTTCATTTTGATTATTGAGAACAGTCCATTACTGATGCTATTTTTTCCTAAGGTTTGATTCCGTCGTATCCGCTGTATCGGTTTTGCTGTTGTTGTTTGTAATTGTTACTTAAGAATAATCGTTTATAGTCAGCTTCCTGTCCAAAATTGAGCAATAGCAATACTTCGAACTGACTAAGCTTTAAATAAATTTTGCTTTTTTCCTGTTGTTCATTGTTGATGAAGTCAAAGCCAGTGTCCACTTTAATAATGACTGCATTATTTACAATGATGTCAAAGTTGAGCTGTCCAATTACATTGTCATTATAAAAAATGTCCTTCAATTTATTTGTTTGAACAGCAAAACCAGCTTGCTGAATATCGTTTGTCAATGCATTAATGTAAAAAGATTTGTCCAGCCCAAAGGGTAGGAGTTTAGCAACATTAAAAAACGATTGCAGAATTGAAGCAGTAATATTTTTATGAAGCAACTCCATTTTTAAAGTGTCTTTTCAACGTTCATTTTTGCAATATTATGCTATTGGGAAAGTATTGCATGTAACGTCCCAGGCTTTACGTTGGCAGGACGGCTTTAGTCGTCCTGCTTGGAACTGGTGCTGATTAAAGATATGTAGTTACAAATAAATTCTGTTGACGAATAGCGTTCGGTCAAGCCAAGAACAAAAGCCCAATAGAAATACAAAAGTTGGGAGGCTTGACCAGTCAGCCCTGCTGACGTAAAACCTTTTGTTAGTGGCTGTTATTTTTCTGTCCTTTTAAATAGTCTTCCAAATACTTTGCATATTGAATATTTGTCTCTCTAAAATCAAAAGCGTTTGTTTCAAACATATAGAGTCTTTTGTCAGCTTTTACAGTTTGGTTGTATCGGTAAGTCATTATGTCGTCATTATCATATACCCAATTCAAAATATTATAAGCACTATCCCTGTCAGAGTTATTAGCAAAATTCCATTGAATAAAGTCAAATCTTGGATAATAGCCTTTTCGATTCTTTAAAGACTTTGTAGATTTAAAAAAACAAGACGAGGCAGTCACGTTTTTTAAAACAAAAAACTGTGTCAAATATTTGTGATTACAGGTGTCAACCACATGTGTAAGATATATGTCTCGCCAATAGTCAACTTTTAAAGGGATGTCATTATTAAATTGTCTCCGCATACTTCCTTTACTCTCTATAAAATTTAAAATTTCATAGAAATCTTTTGTCGGCAAAGCTGTGTCTGCTTGGCTGAACAAAATTGTTGTCTTTATTGTGTCTTTCAGGTTGCTGCATGGGTCAGTTTGTTTTGATACTTCTCCATTGTCAGAATTATTTGTCTTACAGGAAACAAAAAGAAGGAGAAGTACTATGAAATTTAGGGTCTTCATTATAATAGCCACTAACGAACAGGGCTTTTTGCAGGTTGGGAATTAGTATTCCGTCCGCCCGAGCCGCTGCTGATTGAAAATATGATGATGAAGTTAATTACTAATGCCCAACTAAGTTTGTCCAGCCCGGAACCAATGACCGACTTTGCAATTTGATGATGTTAAGTTTGTCCAGCCCAACTTGCAAAAAAACCCATGTTGTACGCCGTTTTCTTGTCTGCACACTTTTACCTATTACAGTCACTTTGTTGTTTCAAAAGTACTTTTTTGTCGTACCAAAGTTGATATTTTTTCGGCAACATTTTGTTTACTAAATCAATAACAAAAGCAATTGTCTCGTTATAATAATTTGAGACTGTCACATCTTTTGAAAACTTAGCAGATTCAAAACTAAATGAAAGTATTAGTCCGTCAATGATACAAAAGTTGTGGTATGATTCTTTTAAACTGTCCAGTTCAATTCTTTTTTCAATTTTTGAAAGCAATTCTTTCTCTGTTTGGTTTAGTGGTTTTCTAAAGTAAACAGAGTCTTTGGAATAATTCTTTGCTAAATAAATAAAATCATACGGTCCTTCTTTTATAAGCAAAGAATCGTCGGTAATACAATATGTGTTTCTTGAATATCCTGCTTTGTCAATGTCTGAAATCCAAAATCTGAATTTTCCAGTGTACGGATGAAGTTTCAATGAATCTTTAATTCTCTGTTTTTCTATTTCCCAAATTGAATCTCTTGAAGCAATTGTTTCTGTAAGTGCATTAACCATTAAATCTTTTTCAGCTTCTCTAGTTGAGTCAACTTTATTTTCAAGTTCTTGATATTGGTCAAATGTAAGTGAGGGAATAACATTGTTATTTAAAATAAATTGTTGCTTTGTGGTCGGTTTTTCTGTCAGTAAGTTAATAAATGAGCTTATAAAAACTTTGTCAGAGCTTTTTCTCAACTTAATCTCGCCGTTTAGATATTCTTTTTTTCTCTCGCCGCCACCGTAGTTATTAATGATGCTAAGTCCTTTTGTTTTGTAGGAAAGTTCTTTTAAACTAATACTGTCACTAAATGCTGGTAATTCAAAAACCAATTGGACTGAACCACTAACATCGCCATTGCCAAGCCAGCCTTCAACATCGGTGCTATTCATTTCCAAAAAGAGCAAATTGGAATTATGTTTTTTGACAACATCCCATTTCATAACCCACGCACCAGGCCAATCTCTTTTGATTTTAATTCCTGCTTCTTTTACAACGCAATACTTTGTCATTGGAATTTTGTAAGACAATGTTTTACCCTCTATGAATCGTATCAAACAAGCTGTTGTGTCTTTTGAAATTTGTCCAACCGACTTATAACAAATTAAAAATGTCAGAGCTAAAAGTGAAAATAGATATTTGAACTTTCTGGTCATTTAGTTTTTAGTGTAGGGTGTCGCACTAATGGCGTACAACGAAAAAGGCTTGGCGTTTGTTGGGGAATTAGTATTCCGTCTGCCCATAACCAAAGCCCAATAATTGCAATATTGCTGATGTTTTATTCATAAGCAATATTTATAACGTCAAGCCCGAACTGAAGCACAATAATTAACAAATGTTGAGGTAATATTCGTCAAGCCCCAATAATGCCAAACCTAATGTTGGTGGCAGTTTTATTGTGGTTGTTGTTGAGTTACACAATGTATCATTCCACCATTTTCGTATAGATTTCTAACGTCTATCCCTACAACTGTTCTTGTTGGATATAATGTTTGAATTTTTGCAATAGCAATCGCATCGTTAGGGTCGTTATAAGTTGGAACTAAAACTTTTGTGTTTGCTATATAGTAGTTGCAATATGAACCTTTATATCCTAAATTTTTCCCATAAGCTGTAACTACATTGTTTTTAGATAATGGAAGTTTCAAAAAAGTATAAGATTGTCCACTCTTGTTTTTAGCAGCAAATAGTTTATCTATGTCTGTTTGTTTAACTTGAAAGTCAAGCAGGTCGGCAGTTTCCATAGTTACTATTGTTGTTGCATTTCCAAACCTTGCAAAACCGTCAACGTGTTGGTCTGTAATTTCAAGTCCTGCTTGTCCGTCAAGCCAAACAAAATTTGTAACACCTAAATACTTTGTAAATATAGCTTCTGCCTGTGTCTGAGTCATTCCACTATTTCTGTTATTGTTTAATATTGAACTTTTACAAGCCATTAATGTACCATTTCCATCAATTTCAACACTACCACCTTCGTTAACCATAATTGAATTTATGTCTATTGCTGTTTTGCTTTCGTCTGTTGCAATTTGTGCTGGAATTTTATTACAATTTGTGTATTGTGCTTTTTTGCCCCAACCATTAAATCCCCAATCTTCAATAACCTGATTTCCATTTTTATCTTTTACATAAATAGGTCCATTGTCTCTAATCCATACATCGTCTGTCTTGTAAATTTTAAAATCAATATTGGTTAATGGAACACTTGCATTAGTCAATAAAGATGTAACTCTACTTTGCTCCGTTGCGTCATAAACTATTAAATGAACTTTTTCGCTTGTTACTAATTCTTTGGTCATATCTACCCAGGTTTGGTCAACTCTATTGCGATATGTTACACCATATTGATATTCGTGTGGCCATTGCAACCAAGTGCCTTCGTGTGGCTCACTTTCGTCTGGCATTGTGTAAAGAATTTCGGTTGTTGGGTTTGTTGTTTGTGTGTCTTCATTTTTGCTACAAGATGCAAATAAGGTCAGAAATGTCATAATGGGTAAAATCATTTTTTTTGTCATTTTTATAATTTGTTTATTGAGGTTAATGCTGTCTCTAAAAAATTGCCACCAACGTCCCAGGCTTTACGTTTGCAGGACGGCTTTAGTCGTCCTGCTTGGAACTGGTGTTGAGTAAAGTTAATTAGTTACAAACACATTCTGTTGCTGAATAGCGTTCGGTCAAGCCAAGAACCAAAGCCAAATTGAAATACAAAAGTTGGGAGGCTTGACCCGTCAGCCCTGCTGACGTAAAACCTTTTGTTACCAGCCGTATTGTGTTAATCAGGGTGCTTTAATAAATAGTGGATTGCGTAAATGGCATTAATACAATGGTCATTCCAATGGTTCTCAAAGCTCCATTTTAATTGCCATAATGCGTTTTGTTTTACATCATCTTTTATGTCGTCAATCCCTGTCAAAAAAGTTTTAATGTCTTTGTAGATGTCGCCTAAATCGTCTACCAAGTCTCCGCATACAGATGCTGTATCGTTATGATTGGTTGGGTCAAACACTACCCAATAGAATGGATCTCGTAATCTGTCCCTGATAAAAGATAAAAGTTCCTTAATGTCTGCGTCTGAAATGTCAACTTCTTCTATGTCTTTGTCTGGCAATTTAAAACTTGGCAATTTTTGTCCAAAAGTATACAGGTCTAACAAACGCTTTTGAATGTCAGAAATAAAGATTTTGTAATTGTCGCTTTTGTTTTTTTCAAGGAAACTGCAGAAACTTCTTGCTAAATCAATAAATAAGATAAAGTCTTTTGTATGTATAATTTTGTCAACTGACATTTTGAACAGGTTGTGTCATTTTAATATGGCTGGTAACGAGCAGGGCTTTATGCAGGTTGGGAATTGTTATTCGTCCGCCGACAACCGCTGCTGATTGAAAATATAAAGTTGAAATTAAGAACTAAAGCTCAAAGTTGTTTGTCCTGCCTGAACCACAGCCTGGATTTGCAATTTGTTGATGTTTGCTAGTCATGCCCAACTTGCATAAAACCCAATGTTATGGGCAGTTATATTATCTCAGCTTCTCCAACAACTTTTTCTCCTTCATGAATCCACCATTTCCTTCCTTTCTCAAAGTATTTTTCTATTGGCTGAGCAATTAAAAATCTCACAGTCACATTTTTTGTTTCTCCTGGTTCAATTCTCTCTTGCCCTTCAAAAATAATGTCGCCAATATAAGTCTGCAAAAGTTGTCCTTTGTCATTATACTCAAAAACATGATTTGGTCTGTACCCGCTAATGAATCCATTCTGTCTTCCGCCATCTTCTGTTTTCTTCATTGTTAACTTCGCTTGAATAGAAATCAGTCCACCGGGATTTTCGTATTCCAAATCTCTGATACTTGTTAAGGTATATTTGTCATAAGCCATTATGTCAAAGACTTTTGATTGTCCAGTGTCCAACCAACGTTTGTATATGAGATTGCCATTCATATACAGATATAACTCATTGTTCTCCGTTATCTTCTTATAGATTGCCATTGTCAACTAATTGCCCATAACGTTCGGGGCTTTACGTTGGCAGGACATTTATAATGTCCTGCTTGGAACAGGTGTTGAATAAAGATATGTAGTTACAAACAAATTCTGTTGCTGAGTAGCGTTCGGTCAAGCCCAGTACAAAAGCCAAATTGAAAAACAAAAGTTGAGAAGCTTGACCCGTCAGCCCTGCTGACGTAAAACCTTTTGTTGCACGTAGTTTTTCTTTGTCACAACAAAGCTGTTGGAACAAGACAAGAAATATTCTCGTTTTTTGATGAAACAAAAATGTCAATTTTGTCTTGGGCTTTTTTCTCTGTCATTAGATAAAGTCCTGTCGATATTGAATTGTCTAAAATTTTGTTGCCGTTTTGTCCAATGTAAAAGTAGTTTACTAAAACATTTTGGTTCATTGTAACAAATGGTAATATTCTTGTCGTGGTAAGTGAAATTATTGTTGCTTCTTTCCTAATTCCATTTTTATAAAGTCGATAATTTTTCAAAACTGGTAAAAGTCCAATTAAGAAAAAAGGGATGCCAACTAAAAGAAACATAATTGGCATAAGATAGAATAAATAAAAAGGAAATGAGAAAGGTTTAATGTTTTTAATAACCGTTTCTCCATTGTAAATCTTAATATTTACAGTGTCTCCAATTTTAAAAATGAGTTTGTCTGTATTTGCAAGTGTTTTAAACTTGTCATTCTTTGTCTGCCCATTGTCATTAAAAGTGTAGTCAATAATTTGAGGATGAAACACGTCATTAACTGTTACATTGTATTGAGTCTGGACAGAACTTACAGTTGCAACTAAGTCTTTACCTTGTGTTACAATTTTATCATAGTCATACTTTTCGTAACTGTCTCTTGTCGAGTTGAAGAAAGCTATTGAAGGAATAAGGACAAAAAGTGATAGGATAATGAATGCAAGTCCAATTCCTGAAAATGGATATTTAGTTTTAAAAACGTCAAATAAAAGTCTAAATGAAACTGGTCTATTTTCTGTCATTTTCTGTGAAGTTGTTTGTGTCAAATAAAATTGCGTGCAACGTTCGGGGCTTGGCGTTGTGGCGGAATTTGAAAAACTGTCAGCCCGTTACGAAAGTTTGGTAAAGTTAATTAGTTGAAGTTAAAATTTGTTGTTCGGCGATATCCGTCAAGCTGAAACTACAGATGCCAGCTGTTCTACAGTTGAAGTTTGCGTTTCAGTCCGCCGACATAACGCCAAACCTTTTGTTGCCTGTAGGCTTATCTTGTCAAATTTAATCACTTTCTATTTCGTTTGTATTTTGAAAGTCCTTTCCTGTAATCTCGTAAAGTAAAACTTCCAAATAGTCAAAGTCCCAGCTATAAATGTTTTCTCCAAATTTTATAGTTCGACCTTTATAATCAAAAGCAAGTCTGTCGTCACCATGCATTTCATTTATTACTTGTTGTTCAGTTTGAAAACCTAAATAATCAAAAGATTGACCTGCTAAGGGATGTTTAGTTGTTGTAGGTTTTTCAAGATGTCTAAAATTTGAAATTAAGCCTATGTCATAAGAGTTGCTTTTTTGCGAAAGAAAACCATTCTTTAGTATTGTCAAGTCCTTTTTGTTGATGAACAATTTCTCTGTCATTAATGCTTTATTAATAAACCTATAACCAACAATTAAATAAATACATACAACACTTAAAGTAAGTACTGTTATTCCAAAACTGTCTAAGTCTGTAGTGATTGAGATAGTTAACATTATTAGTCCAGCTAAACTAAATACAGCAAAATAGATGATGTTTAGAATTTTGCTTCTATTGTCAAAAGGCTTTGATAGCAAAATAAGTTTTCCGTCTTGATAATCCTTTATTGTCATTGGAGTGTATCGTTAAGCTTACAGGCAACGTTCGGGGCTTGGCGTTGTGGCGGAATTTGAAAAACTGTCAGCCCGTTACGAAAGTTTGGTAAAGTTAATTAGTTGAAGTTAAGTTTTGTTGTTCGGCGATATCCGTCAAGCTGAGAACCACAGTTGCCAAATGTACCAAAGTTGAAGTTAGCATTGAAGTCCGCCGACATAACGCCAAACCTCTTGTTAGCTGAAGCATTTCTTAGAAATAAGTTTATTTAATTGGGTTATAAATTCTTCGTTTTTACGGTTGTCAATATTATAGCGTATTTGGCAGACTTCGTCTTTGTCGTTTTTTAAATATAACCATTGATAACTTGCATACAAACTATGATTTTGTGTCAACCATGGTTTGTTTCTGTTTTCTAAAAAAGAAAGTGAATTAAAAGTATATACGATTGAATTATTCCAAGCAAAAATATACTGAACCTCTAGTCTGTTTCGATAAAGTCTAATTGTCGCTAAGTATCGTCCAAAATATAGATATAGTATTGAGCTAAAGAAAAAAAAGCAAATTATCACGTCAACAACAGGAAGTTGTCTGATTAGAGTAAATAACAATAGTAATACAAATAGTCCTGATACAGTTATAGTAATTAAATAGAAATTCAAAGGTCTATTTGTTTTGAAAATTTCTATTTCTGTTTTATTAAAATTTTCAACTGAATGTTTCATAATGTTTCAGCTAACGTCCCAGGCTTTACGTTGGCAGGACGGCTTTAGTCGTCCTGCTTGGAACTGTAGCTGAATAAAGATATGTAGTTACAAACAAATTCTGTTGATGAATAGCGTTCGGTCAAGCCATGAACAAAAGCCAAATTGAAATACAAAAGTTGAGAGGCTTGGCCCGTCAGCCCTGCTGACGTAAAACCTTTTGTTACCTGCAGTTTTACTTTTTATTATATGCAAGCATGAAATACATAGAAACTGTCACCTTTTTTTTGTATTTATCTCTTTCTGAAAATGTATATAATCTACTGTCAAAAAAATAATCTAATGTCTCAAATTCAATAAAGCCATATAGAGGTTCTTTTATGTCCTTTTTAATTTTAGATGATATTTTGATTTTGATTTTGTTAATTGGTACAAGGAGACAATCTGTAAGTTGTCCATTCTCTGTCAAACTATATAGTTTGGCGTTTTCATGATCTGTCTGTTCATAAAACGGATGAATTGAATCATTAATAAAAAACAAAACGATTGTCTCGTATCTTTTTTCAGATGTTATAACAAGTGCTAGTGTATCATGGATATAAAAGTATTGTCCAGAAAAATTTTCCTTTTCACTAAAATCTAGCTTTAGACTGTCGTTTATATATCTTGAATATTTGATTTTTGAACTGAATAAACCAATATTGTCTAAGTAGATACTTTTTTTAAAACTAACTGTATCAATATTGTTAATTACAGTTTGTTTAATTGAACTGTCTATGTTTAGGCTAATACTTTGAGAGTAGGGTAGTAATGACATAAAAATTAAAATAACAGTAAACAGATATCTCATAAGTGTTTTTCAAAATTGCAGGTAACGAGCAGGGCTTTATGCAGGTTGGGAATTAGAATTCCGTCTGCCGACAACCGCTGCTGATTGAAAATATAAAGTTGAATTTAAGAACTAAAGTTGAGATTTATTCGTCCAGCCCGAACCACAGCTTGGATTTGCAATTGGCTGATGTTTGCTGGTCATGCCCAACTTGCATAAAACCCAATGTTGCCTGTAGTGTTTATTTTA
The DNA here is from genome assembly GCA_943368475.1 of Allobosea thiooxidans. Taxonomy (GTDB): domain Bacteria; phylum Bacteroidota; class Bacteroidia; order Chitinophagales; family Chitinophagaceae; genus UBA1930. Next base: position 728 of record CALRLF020000112.1, on the reverse strand, counting down.
GGCCACGTTTTTCGAAATTTACTTTTGTTTCTTTCGATTGTTTGTTCTTTTTGAAAATATGATTTATCTCTGTCTGCGTAAAAGAAAATAATGAAACTATGGAAAGAACAGCACCAATTCCTGTCAATGTGAAAAAGGAATAATAATTTTCCCATTTTGAGAAGTCGAAAGATAAGTTTGTCCGAGTAAAGTCAACAATTATTAGTAACCAAAATCCAATAAGAACAAGGTTAAGAACCTGATTTATTTTTGAAACGCTGAATGGAAATGGTGAAACAAGTCTAAAGAATTGCTTTGTAGTTCCATAATATTTTCTGTTTATAGTCGTCTTGTAAAGTGGCCCAATGATATCGTCCTCTATAGTGTCCAAATGCTTTTCCCAATTGACTTGCCAATATTTGCTTCCTCGATTTACAAAATACCATCCAATTGAAAATATAAGCCCTAAGTTGGCAAGAGAAAAAAGAATTTTGAGAGAATTAATGCTGCTGTCTAACTTAGAAAACGCAAGAAAATAACCAGCTATTATTGCACCAATGATTGTCCAAAAGAAAGAAGTCCTTTTCCAGTATAATTCTATTTCAAATTTTCTAATATCAAGTATTTGCTTGAAAACTTCCTCTTTGTTCCCTTCATAATTGTCAAACAGAGAAATGTAAGCTTCTCTATCTTCAATTGTTGTGTGTTTAAATTTGTCAGTGTGGTCGGTCATAACATTACAGGCAACG
>CALRLF020000111.1:0-10483 GCA_943368475.1 Allobosea thiooxidans | reverse complement strand
TTCTTCCTTGCCAGGTAGCATCATTGTATAAAATATTGGCATAAAAACGTGGATCTCTACCAACATATGGTGTTGCAGAATTATAACCAGAAGTTGGATCTGTAATTGGCTTGCCTGTTGATTGCATTTCATATAAATCCACATGATTCTGAGTTGGATTTAACTGTCCTTGAGCACCACCAGAACCAGGAGACATTGCAAAATCTAGAAACTGACCATCAATTGCTCTTGGCCCTCTTGGCTTTATTTGAATATACTCAGGAGAGCTAGTTAGATTCAACAAATCAGCATAAGTAGGTTGTAAGGAGTATTTGTTTAAATCCATCACATCTTTTGCTGCCTTTGCTGCATCTACCCATTTTGTTAAATTATTGGAAGTATTATTTAGAGTACTTGCTGCAAATAATAGCACACGAGACTTTAATGCCATTGCACCACCCGATGTTGCCCTTCCATAATTTGAGTTATTATAATCTGGTGGCAATAAAGTAATAGCTTCATTTAAATCTTTTAAAATATAGGCTACACATTCATCGTAAGAACTTCTAGGAAAATCGACATTGTCGTTTACAGAATAAATACCATCCATAATTGGAACACCACCAAAACGTTTTATTAATTCAAAATAAAGAAATGCACGTAAATACAACATTTCACCTTTTATTCTTGTTGGAGATTGAACAGATGTCCAAGGAACTGTATTAATCTTTGATAGCATTCGAGTAGTATTTCTAATACCAGCATATGAACGATCCCACACATTCCTGATGTCATTTGCTACAGGAAAACTACTTTGGTCATGATCATGATAAGTGCCATTTGTAATGGTACGAACAGAAATTTCATTATTTCCTGAAACTGCTTCATCTGCAAATTGACCTGTAATACCACGATGAGAGTTGAATCTAGCATATTCGTCAACTAAATAATTATACGAATTATCGGCGTATTGAGATGCTAAAACCGGATTATTAAATATTTGCTCCTCAGTAATATTTACTTCTGGTGCAACATCTAAGAAATTCTTTTTACAACCTGTTATAAAAGTGATGCAAAAAGTTAAAACAATTAATTTATTAATAAGTTTCATGTTATCAATTTTATAGTTGAATGTTTAACCCAAAATTGTAAGTTCTTGAAGTTGGGTAAGCTGCTCTGTTAGAGAAATCGGTATTAGACAAATTGATATTTTCTGGATCTAAATACATTTTGAACCTTGTCCAAGTAATTAAGTTTTGACCAGAAACATAAATTCTAAGGCCTTTAACTTTTAATTTATTAAGAATACTTTTCGGAACATTCCAAGCCAATTCAGCATTTCTTAATTTTAGGTAAGAACCATCTTGTAATATAAAGTCATTCGTTCTGTAGCTGATGTAGGCGTTACCTCTATTGTGCAAAATTGGCCAAGTTGCAGTTTCAGCTGTTGCAGGCGTCCATCTACCCAGTTGAGCCTCATAAATTTGCATTCCATTGTTTTGTTCATTGAAAATAACATCAGAGCTTACATTGGTAACTCCCTGAAATAATAAAGACAATGAGATCCCTTTATAGGTAATAGAAGGAGAAATACTAAAAATATATTCTGGGGTTCTAGAATAACCTATAGCTGTTCTGTCATTACTAGTAATTTGCCCATCGCCATCTATATCCTTGTACTTTAAGTCACCAGGTACTACTTTACCTAGGGTATTAAAAGGGGATTTACTTATATCATCGAGTGATGCATAAAATCCGTCAGTTTGATATCCAAAGAATTGTCCAACAGGCTTTCCTTGTTGCTTTAAATAATCTGGAGCTCCTGGAGGTTCATCTCTATTGATAATCGTATTTCGAGCATAAGAAAGCTGTGTTGTAAGAGCATAAATAAAATTTCTAGTTGATTTTTGATACTTTATTTCTATTTCATAACCTTTATTATTTACTTGTCCAATATTTAATGAAGGATAATTTAAACCATAGGCAGATAAACCTGATGATCTAGAAGTAAGGATATCTTTACGCTTTTCATCAAAGAAATCAATAGTTATTTCTATTGATTTCTTAAATAAAGTAGCTTCTAACCCAATATTTCTTTTTGTGCCTGTTTCCCAAGTAATTAAAGGATTACCAATTGAAGACTGATATGCAACAGGATAAGTAACCAATGAATTTGGCAACCCGAATTGAACACCACTATTTATTACACTAGTACTACCAAAAGTACCACCTGTATTTACGCTATAATTGTCTAGAAATAAGAATCTATTATCTAATTTATCATTACCTACAATACCATAAGAGCCTCTAATTTTTAAGTTACTTAACCAAGTTATTTTGCCCATAAATTTTTCATTGGATAGTGTCCAACCAGCTGATATTGCAGGGAAGAATCCATAGTGAAAACCGGGAGCAAAGTTTTCAGAACCATTGTATGCAGCATTAACTTCTGCAAAGTATTTTCTATTGTAATTATAAGAAAATCTACCAACAACACCTTGTGATGCTCTTGGTGGAGCATTTAAACCACTACCACTTTGCTTTAATTCTTGACGAGTAAAGAGAGCTAATCCTGAAAAATTATGTTTAGAAAAGTTTCTTTCATAATTAAAACCTGTTTGTATGTTAGAGTTGATATTACCACCATAAGAAACATTCAAACTTCCTAATGGTTCATCTCTAGTTCTATCAGATGTTAGGGTAACGGCTTTTGTAATTCTATCAACTATATAAGCTGCCCAGTTGGCATTGCGTCTTATAGTAGTTGTAAAATAGGAATCATAACCAAAAACAGCTTTAAATGATAACCCCCTTGTTAAAAAGTCCATTTTATAATTTAAATTGAAAGTACTTTCTAAAGTATTGTTATCATCGACTCTTGTTCCCCAACGAGTAATGGCAGCTAGTGGATTCCAAATATTCGTACCTACTTCAGGATTTTGTGCAATTCTACCATCAGGCAACATTACAGGATACGCAAATGAAGGCACTTGTATTATACGAGAAATAACACCCTCTAGGTTATCATAAGAAAATGAACCAGCCTGAAGCCCAGCAGGTGTATAGCGTTTTTGTAAACGACCACCAAGTTTTACACTTACCGTTAAATTTTGACTCAAAGCAAAATCCACATTTGATCTAAAATTGTAACGATTGTTATTGGGTACACTAGAAATACCAAACGGAGAGTCAAATTTTTTGAATATACCATCTTCAAATAAGTAACCAATTGATGCGTAATATTTTACAATTTTAGTACCCCCACTTACACTTAAATTATGCTGTGTTTGTAAATAACTTTTTCGAGTTAAATAATCAAACCAATTAACATCTGGATAACCCAACGGATCAGAACCATCTTTAAACTTTTGCAATTCAGCGTCTGTCCAACGTGGTGCAAGACCATCATTTACCATTGCTTCATTCATTAAATAAGCATTGGTATAAGCATCTACAGCTTTAGGAATTCCTGTATAGCTTTGCAGTGATACATTAGAGGTATAAGAAATTTTCGGGGGACCTTCTTTACCACTTTTTGTTGTAATTACAATTACACCGTTTGCACCTTTAATACCAAATATGGCGGTTGAAGCTGCATCTTTTAAAATTGAAATAGTTTCAATTTCATTGGGATCTAAATCTCCAAAACCCGAACGTTCAACTCCATCAATTACTACAATGGCTGCTGTATTATTGTAAGTTGCAGAACCTCGTATATTCAAAATTGCTTCACTATTACCTGGCTGACCACTTCGTTGTACAGCAGATAATCCGGTTAATCGACCTACCAAACTATTCGTAACATTCGATGTAGGAGACTTAACAATATCTGCTCCAGTTACTGTAGTAATTGAACCTGTTACTGTAACCTTTTTTTGTGTGCCATAACCAACAACTACAACCTCATCTAATTTAACGTCCAGCCCTTTTAACACGATTATTAAAGGAGACTTAAGGGTGCTTACTTCCAACTCTTTTACTTCATATCCAAGGCTGGTAACTACTAAGATTTTGTCTGTTGTATTTACTACTAATTTAAAACTTCCATCAGCCTCAGTAGTAGAGCCACGATTGCTACCTTTAATACTAATGGAAACACCAGAAATTGGATTACCCTTTTCATCTTTTACAATACCTGTAATGGTAGTATTTACAGGAGTAATTACTGGACTGGTTACAACAATTTTTGGATTTGCAACTTGCTTGGGTTCTAGTATGATTGTTTTGTCTATAATTTTATAATTATAATCCGTAGAAGCAAGAGCTTGGGCTACCACTTCATCTATACTAGCGTTTTGTACAAATACACTTACTTTTCCTACTTTTTTTAGTTCTTCTGTTTTGTACAAAAACAGATACCCACTTTGTTTCTTGATTTCTTTAAATACTTTGTCGAGTGTTACATTCTGCATATTTAATGTTACTCGTTGAGAGTACGAGTTAGCAGAAACCTGTAAAAAGAAGACGAAGAGCAATACAGTAGTTAATTTCATAACTCTGAGGAGTTTGGTCCTAAAAAGATTAGGACGGTTCATGGCAATTTGCATAAATTTGAAAAGTTTAGGTTTCATCTAGCAGTGACTATGTTATCTGATTAGCCTAAATTTTAGCCGCCATGGGTACCAGCCTTGGCGGTTTTTTTAGACCAAATTCTTAAATATGATTATTAAAAATTGTTTTTATCGTTTCACAATTACTTTTTTACCTTGAATTTCGAAACGCACATCTCCTGCCAACTCCAACATTTTCAGCACTTCCGAAATATTCGATTTTCGTCGTATAGAGCCTACGTAATGTCCTTCAGGTATTACGCCATCATAACTCACATCAATATCATACCAACGAGATAATTGACGCATTATATCAGTTATCGAATCATCATTAAAATCAAACAAACCATTTTTCCAAGCAACGGTTTGATCTACATCTACATCGCTTACTATTTTCATTTTTCCGCTACTTAACTGTGCTTGTTGACCAGGTTTTAAACGTTGTACCTCAGCATCCTGCTTCATATTAATTGCACCCTCTAATAAAGTAGTTTTTATAGCAACCTCATTATCGTAAGCCATTATATTGAAATGTGTACCCAATACCTCAACTTGTGCTCCACCATTTATTTGTACAATAAATGGCTGAGTAGCATTTTTCTTAACTTCAAAATATGCTTCACCCGAAATCTCAACCTTTCTTTCTTTTCCCATAAATGCAGTTGGGAATCGTAATGATGAAGATGCATTTAACCAAACAGAAGTACCATCGGGTAAAACGATTTGATATTGCCCACCACGAGGAGTGACAATGCTATTGTACACAACTGTTGAACTAGCATTTGTAGAATTTTCAGCATAACTAAGCTGTCCAGCATTCAACTTTAAAATTTTTGTATTGCCTTGCTCACCAATTGTACCATTTGCAACACTATCCAAAACAATCGTTTGTCCATTAGCAAGTATTAAAACTGCTTTATCGCCACCAGGCAAAACATCATTTTTGTAACGTACACTTCTATCCTCTTGTTTGGCAATTTTAATATTGTTAGGCTGGTAAAAAATAAAAGTAACTGTTATTACCAGTGCTAATATTGCAGCAGCTGCAACTGTTCGTACCCAAAATTTTTGACGCATTTTTACAATAGGAACAGGAGCGATTTGAGTAAGTAAATTGTCCAATATTCTTGAGCTGTATTCGCCAGTTGAAGCTTCGACAGTAAGGTTTGTATCGAATTCTTGTTTTAAAGTTTCGAGTAATTGTTTATTCGATTCATTGGTAGAAAGAAAACTAAAAAGTTCCTCTACTTCTATTGGAGTGCAGGTATTCTTAAGGTATTTAGACAGTAATTCTTTGTAATAGACTGAATTTGGGCTCATATAGCTTATTTACGAATCGTTGATAACCTATATAATACCCTTAACTAAAAAAAGAGGGGGGGTCTAAGTCTATTTATTTTTTTGAGAAATAAAATACAATACAAAAAGAGTTAAATCTCCATGTAAAAAAACTTGTTCCTTAATAAATTTCATTGCTGCAATCATGTGTTCTTTAATGGTATTTTTAGAAATCCCCAACTCAGTTGCAGCTTCTTCATAAGTTTTACCCTGTTCTCGGCACAGTTGAAAAACTTTTTTTCGTTGAGGAGGTAGTTGCTCTATTGCTTTTTGTAAAATATCATTATACTGCTTCCAAAGTAGCTTTACATGTGGTCCTTCGGCATTCAAATTCAGTTGTTGAAAAACCTGTGTACGCATAGATTCATCGGAAACCATCTTTTTCAACAACTTAAAAACTTTGTTCCTTGATATTTTGTATAAGTAAGCATTAAAAGAAAGCTCTGGATTAATCTTATCTCGAATTTCCCAAATTTTTAAAAAAACATCTTGCAAAACATCTTCTGCATATTCAGGTACTTTTACAAATTTGAGGATATAAATGTATAGTTGGTGATGATACTGGTTGTATAATTGAATAAAAGCAGTATTACTACCTTCTTTCATTTTTCTTATTAGGGTAACTTCATCTAATTTGTTAATAGGCTCCATATTTGCAAGCAAGAAATCTTTATTCAATATTAAAGGTAATGAAAGTTAATTAGTGACAGTTGTATAGTTTTATTAGAAAAATTCATGTGTGCGTATTTAACCTAAATTAATGCAATAGTTATAATTGTCAAAAAAATTAGCTCGTTGCATTTTACTTTAAAAGAAAAATCCGAAAAAAACTGATTATTAACGGGGATTAAATAATTATATAAAACTGTTTTCTCAATAATATCCTAATATATTCCCCTACAAAACTCATTATCATTACATCCTACCGAATCGCACTGAAAAAGTGAAAGAAAGGTGAAATTCTTAAAATTGCATACTATTTTTCTGCTCTATAAAATTAAAGAATAGTTCAAACAATGAGTAGTATTCTTAATGAAGTTTATTTTATAAGATGCATACTTTAATTTTAGTTATAAAAAAGAAACTATCAGATAATCTTTCTACGGTTTCTTGCATAAAGCCTTTTTCTTTATCAATAGAAAAATCTCAATTTGTATTGATAAATTAAAAGTTGGTCTTTATAGAATTGGCACTAACCAAACAGAGCATATTTTCATTAACCATATAAAACTACAAAGCTTTAAATACTATGGGTTTATAATACTGTTTTATGCAAAAAAATACCGCTTACTCAATTTTTGTAACATTTAAGCTAATATTTTGAAATAATTAGATTATGATTAAATCCTATACTGTAAATTGTATCGAAATAGAACTTGGTCTTGTAACCGAGGTGGCATTGCTATATTTATTACAAAGTATACTATAAAAGGCGACATAGTTTAAAAAAACAAAAAAGCGACATAACAATTCAAAAAGGCGACATAAATACCATTGATAATCAATGCCAATTAATTTTGTAGGATTAAGTTTGTGACGTATATTTAATTGTTGGGCGTCAGCTTGGAATCTGCATTTAGTTAGACAATGAAAATTGACTTTAACAATATTTTTGACCACATAGTTTCAATGGACAACTTTCAATTAAGTTGGCGTTTTACTGATGAAAAATATACCAAACTTCCTGAACAACATCTCGAACAATTAAAGCCATTTGACAAACAAGCATCAGCTTTTTTAAGTACATATCTTGACAATTCAAATTTGCATAATGACATTCCTTTTAAAAAAGGCTTCTTCCAGACAATTGACAAAGCAAAGATTTTAGAGGACAATAAAAGCGAAATTAAAAAGTGGCTTTATCAACGAGGTTTAGCATTTGACAAAAACGTTTACTTATGCTGGGACAAAGACAACACATTAGTTGTTCCTTGGAAAATCTTTATTAAATACTTTGACAGTTTTTATTACTCATTATCAGACGACTTAACTGTGTTTGACGAAAGTTTAAACTGGGCAATTTTATTCTATCACGAAGACGAAATATATTTTGGTACAAATCAAAAGTTCAGACAAAGTAAGGAGTTTGCAGATATTGACTTTATTTGGTAAAAGAGGTTGCGAAAGAAAGCCGAACGCCCAACAAAAGGTTTTACGTCAGCAGGGCTGACGGGTCAAGCCTCCCTACTTTTGTTTTTCAATTTAGCTTTGGTTCTCGGCTTGACCGAACGCTATTCAGCAGTAGAATTTGTTTGTAACTACATATCTTTAATCAGCACCAGTTCCAAGCAGAACGACTAAAGCCGTCCTGCCAACGTAAAGCCTGGGACGTTACCTGCCATTAAGCTGTTCATATCAAAATTGGCATGTGTTATTTCTATTAATTATCACTTATTGACAACATTTTTGTAGATTTCAGAATATTGATTTTTGAAGCAATTTAATCGACAAATAAAAGTGGACTTTATATACTACATCTATTTTAGAACGTATTCTTGGTATAAGAAAAAAGGTTCGACTACTGTTCCTGAGACATATGCAGCTGGTGTTTTGACGTTTATGTTCTTATTCGTTGGACTACTTTTTTGTTATTGGTTAGTAAGACTGAAATATTTACCCAAACCAAATAGTATGGCAATAATTATTTTCATACTTCTACCCCCTATTATTGCCAAGACAATTGAATGGTGGCTTAAAAATAAAATTGACAGTTTTAATAAAAAATGGCAAAAAGAAAATCTAATGACAAAGAAAATGAAAGGATACGTTATTACACTCTTAGCGTTGACATCATTAATTGGACTTTTTGTAATCGCTAATGAATTTTATAACTTAGGAATAAATTAAGCAAATAATAAGGAACAGTCGCTCAAAAGACAAATAACGGCAGGTAACAAGTGTTTGGCGTTATGTCGGCGGACTGAAACGCAATCATCAACTTTAGAACATGTGGCATCTGTGGTTCCAAGCTTGACGGATATCGCCGAACAACAAATCTTAACTTCAACTAATTAACTTTACTAAACTTTCGTAACGGGCTGACAGTTTTTCAAATTCCGCCACAACGCCAAGCCCCGAACGTTGCCTGCAACCTTGACGAAAAACTTCACAATGCTTAAATTCATAGGAATATTATTTAAAGGACAACCAGAAGCAAGACCAAATAAAATTTTGCGTCCAGCATACAAAAATCAATGCTTGAATATTTATAGAATTTGGAAAAACAAGCATTATAAAGACTTTGGTGCTGAGAGAATAATTAGACTTTTTTTGGCAATAACACAATTTGCATTTCCTGGATTATTAGTTAAACACATTGCAGGTTTTTACGGACTATTGACAAGAAAGTTAGCCATTGAAGGTTATGTTATTTTTAAACTGCTAATACCTATACTAATTTTCAAATTTGGTTGGGTTGACAATTGCATTATACCTACAATTATTTTCTATCTTTTGACAGAGACAGTTCTTTACTTAGCGACTTTAATTTTTTTATCAAATGAGTTCGCAGAACCTATTTCTTACAGACGTTCTCTGACTTATTTGTTTATTAACTTCATTGAAATTGTTCTGGACTTTGCTGTTTTATATTCGTACTACAATATTCATATTTCAAATTTTTTAAACAAAAAACTTGCTTGCGACACAGACGCTATTTATTTTAGTTTTGTGACATCTGCCACCGTTGGTTATGGAGACTATTCCCCTGAAAATATTTTCGCAAAACGGTTAGTAATATTTCAGATAATTCTATTTTTTGTGTTTGTTGGACTCTTTCTAAACTTTTTTGCATCACGAATACAAGACCCAACTTATTATAACAACAAGAAGAAGAAAGGCAGCAGGCAACATTAGGTTTGGCATTATTGGGGCTTGACGAATATTGCCTCACCATTTGTTCATTATTGTGCTTCAGTTCGGGCTTGACGTTATAAATTTGGCTTATGAATAAAACATCAGCAATATTGCAATCATCAACTTCGGTTATGGGCTGACGGAATACTAATTCCCCAACAAACGCCAAGCCTTTTTCGTTGCCTGTAATTTTGTAAAATGTTTTTTCGTCTAAAGTTTTCTAAACTTTAAGCTGCTTTAATTCTGTGCAGACAAACAACGTTTAATTTTTTAATCGTTTCGATTCTTTTAGCTTTTTGCTGTTGTTTTTTAGAGTATGTTTTTTTGTTTTGGCTTCACACCTTTCCAGCTCAAAAAAACTACAGGCAACAAAAGGTTTTACGTCAGCAGGGCTGACGGGTCAAGCCTCCCAACTTTGGTATTTCAATTTAGCTTTTATACTTGGCTTGACCGAACGCTATTGAGCAGTAGAATTTGTTTGTAACTTATTATCTTTATTCAACACCAGTTCCAAGCAGGACGACTAAAGCCGTCCTGCCAACGTAAAGCCTGGGACGTTGCCTGCAATATTTATTGACATTGAAACTTCTATTTACATTAGTATTATCACAGTTCGTTATACTGTCTTGTAAAAGTCAAAAGGTTGACACTACGAGAGTATATAACTTTCAAAGTTCAACAGACGTTTGGATGTTGAAACTGTTTTCGAAGAACAGTTTTACTTTAACTTCCTCTCCCCCATATTCAATAAATAATTATGA
>CALRLF020000110.1:0-11024 GCA_943368475.1 Allobosea thiooxidans | reverse complement strand
CACATAAAATAACTTCATCCTATATTCAAAACTCAACAGAAGTAACTGGCGGAGATGGTGCATTTTGCCATATCGATCAAAACCAATCACAATATTGGTTTACCAGTTATGTGTACAATAATTTTTATAGAAGCACCGATGGTGGTAATACTTTCTCCAGTGTTAATAGTGGCAATACTGGTCGTTTTATCAATCCAACTGATTATGATGACAATGCCAATATGTTGTACTGTGCAAAAGGTTCTAATGAATATTTAAGATGGGATAATCCTCAAACAGGCAGTACATTTAGAACCATTGCTTTAACCACATTGGGCGGCACTGTATCTGCAATAAAAGTTTCTCCCAACACTGCAAATCGAGTTTTTATGGCAACTGGTGTTGGCACACTTGTGAAGATAGATGATGCAAATACGGCTTCTCCAACTGCCACTTTAATTTCAACAGGATTACCTGCTAATTATATTTCTTGTGTAGAAGTGGAAACAGGAAACGATAATCACCTTTTAGTAACTTTTAGCAGTTTTGGTGTAAATAGTATTTGGGAAACTACCAATGGTGGCACAAGCTGGACAAGTGTAGAAGGTAATTTGCCAGATATGCCAGTTCGTTGGGTAGTATTTAATCCAAATAATAATGATCAGGCAGTAATTGCAACTGATTTGGGTGTTTGGAGCACTGATAACATAAATGGAACAAGTACTGTATGGGGAGCAAGCAATAATGGTTTAGCCAATGTCAGGGTGGATATGTTGCAAGTAAGACAAAGCGATAAATTGTTGGTTGCTGCAACACACGGTCGAGGGTTATTTTACTCAGGTGTATTTGCCCCACCAACTGCAAACTTTGTTACTCCAACAGCTATTGTGTATCCCGGCAGAGCATTACAGTTTACCAATACTTCATTAAATGCTACATCTTATAATTGGAATTTTGGCGATGGCAATACTTCAACACTTGCAAATCCATTAAAGCAATACGCCAGTGCTGGAACCTATACGGTTACATTAAGTATTAATGGAGGAGCATCTACTGTTGTAAAAACAATAACTGTTTTGCCTAAAAAGGGAACTCCATATTTGTTGGCTGCTGGTGGAAATTTTGAAACCAATACTGGCGATTTTGCTGCTGAATTAATTACAGGAACAGGATGGCAAAGAGGCAACTCTACACTTACTGGTAAAAATGGAGTTAACAGTGGAAGTAATGCATGGGTTACAGGATTAACCAGTAATTATGTAGACAATGCAGAGGCCTATTTATATACTCCAGTTTATAATTTTACATTAGCTGGAACCTATAATTTTAGCTTTTATACAAAGTATAATTGTGAAGCCAATTATGATGGTTTTAGAATAGAATTTAGTACAGATACAGGTAAAATATGGCAACCCTTGGGAACAACTGTAGCAACCAACTGGTACAATTTTGCTAATACAACAGACCAAACTGCATTTACATTTGGACAAGCTTTTTTTAGTGGTAGTTTTGGAAGTGCTTATGTAAAGAAAAACTACGACGTTTCTACATTAGCAGGAAATGGCAATGTATGTTTTAGATTTGCATTCAAATCAGATGGTGGTGTTACAGGCGTTGGCGTTGCAATGGATGATTTTGAACTCACAGGTCCTTCTAATGGAGTTTTACCTGCCACATTAGTAAGCTTTACTGCAAGTAAACAAAACAAAAATTCGCTTTTACAATGGAGTACATCGAATGAAATAAATGTTGCTCATTTTAGTATTGAACGTAGCTGGGATGGTAGTCGTTTTTCTGAAATCGGAAAAACAATGGCTAAAAATTCAAATAGCAATACTTATACATTCAACGACTTGTTGGGTAGCATCAATAAATGGCCATCTTCTACAACTTATTACAGGCTAAAAGTGGTCGATAAAAATGGTTCGTTCAAATATAGTAATGTTCAACAATTGCAATGGAATGGTGTACACCAAGTACTTGTACATGTAAGCCCAAATCCATTTATCAACTATATTCAAATAGATACAAAAGCAATTATTCATCAAGTACAATTATTGAATTTGAATGGTCAAGAAGTTTTTAGCTCAAAAACCGTAAATAGTGGACGAATAAACTTAACCAACGGAATCGCAAAAGGAAATTATTTGCTTAAAGTGTATACTGATAAAGGTGTTGTAGTTGAAAAAGTAATGAAACAGTAGTCATTCTCATAAAAATTCTAAAAAGTCTAGCAGTTGCTAGACTTTTTTTATTTCAAAAAAATAGTTGCATAGCTAACTAATTTTTCTTTAGTTTTGTTTTCACAGATTTAATGCTCACAGATAACACAGATATCTCAGATAATTATTTATGAAAATTAATGAGGTTACATACAAAATTCGAGGTGCTATTTTTGAAGTATATAATCAATTAGGACCTGGGTTATTAGAAAGTGTTTATGAAGCTGCTTTAATGAAGGAGTTTGAATTAGTTGGACTCAAAGCAAAGAATCAATTGGCATTACCTGTAACTTATAAAAACTATGATATTGAATTAGGGTTTAGGATTGATATTTTGGTTGAAGATGCAGTTATTATCGAAATTAAATCCGTCAAAGCATTAGAAGATGTTCATAAAAAACAATTACTAACTTATCTCAAACTAAGTCAAATTGAAATTGGGATTCTGGTAAATTTCAATGTAGCTTTTCTGAAAAGATAAAGAATCAATTATTAGAATCATAAATAATTAACAATTGCGAATTCACATCTGTGTTATTCGTGTTATCTGCGAGAAATATGAAAAGAGTCATTAAAAAAGTAGCCGTTCTTGGTAGCGGTGTAATGGGTTCAAGAATTGCATGCCACTTTGCAGGCATTGGTGTACAGGTTTTATTGTTAGATATAGCCACCCCTAACCCCTCCAATGGAGGGGAACAAAAGCCAGCTGCAAAAAATAAAATTGTTAATGATGCATTAACAGCTGCTATCAAAAGCAATCCTAGTCCAGTTTACACAAAAGAGGTAGTAAAGAAAATTACCACAGGCAACTTTGATGATAATATGAAAGATATTGCCACTTGTGATTGGATTATTGAAGTGGTTGTTGAAAGATTAGATATTAAACAACAAGTGTATGAAAAAGTAGAACAGTTTAGAAAAGCTGGAACCTTGATTACTTCTAATACTTCTGGCATTCCTATTCACATGTTAAGTGTTGGAAGAAGCGATGATTTTAAAAAGCATTTCTGTGGCACACACTTTTTCAATCCTCCACGATATTTAAGATTGTTGGAAATTATTCCTACTCCTGATACAGATCAATCTGTAGTTGATTTCTTAATGCATTATGGCGACTTGTACTTAGGCAAAACAACTGTTTTATGTAAAGATACACCAGCCTTTATAGCCAATAGAATAGGGGTGTTTAGCATCATGAGCATTTTTCACATTATGGAAAAATTGGGATTGAGTATTGATGAAATCGATGCTTTAACTGGGCCAGTTATTGGTCGTCCTAAATCAGCTACATTTCGAACAGCCGACGTGGTTGGCATTGATACTTTAGTAAAAGTTGCAAAAGGCGTGGCAGATAATTGTCCAACCGATGAAGCAAAAGCTATTTTCAATATTCCATCTTGGTTAGAAAAAGTAGTTGCCAATAATTGGTTGGGAGATAAAACTGGACAAGGATTTTTCAAGAAAACAAAATCCGATGCTGGCAAAGAAATTTTGACTTTGAATTTGCAAACCATGGAATATGGTGCAAGAGTAAAACCAAAATTTGCAACACTCGAAACAGCCAAACCAATTGATGATTTAAAAACAAGAATTAAAGCATTAAGTGCAGGAACAGATAAGGCTGGAGATTTTTATCGTCAGTTTCATTATTCATTATTTTCTTACATATCATTCAGGATTCCTGAAATAAGTGATGAAGTGTATCGTGTAGATGATGCTATGATGGCTGGCTTTGGTTGGGAAATTGGAGCATTTGAAACATGGGATGTTTTAGGTGTCGCAAAAACTGTAGAAGCTATGAAAGCTGCAGGTGTACAAGTTGCAGCATGGATTGATGAAATGATAGCAAGTGGTGCAACTAGTTTTTATAAAGTAGAAGCTGGTAAACGTATGTATTATGATGTTCCAACAAAGTCGTATAAAGTTTTACCTGGTGGAGAAGCATTTTTAGTTTTGAATCACAACAGCGATAAAATAGTTTGGAAAAATAGTGCTTGCAGAATGTATGATATTGGTGATGGTGTTGCTGGTTTAGAATGGAGTACTAAAATGAACAGTATTGGTGGAGAAGTTTTAGAAGGCATCAATAAATCAATTGCATTAGCAGAAGAGAAATTTAAAGGTTTAGTAATTGCAAACGAAGGTGCTAATTTCAGTGCAGGTGCTAACGTAGGTATGATTTTTATGTTGGCCATTGAACAAGAATATGATGAGTTGGATATGGCTATTAGAATGTTTCAAAACACTATGATGCGTTTGCGTTACAGCAGTGTGCCTGTTGTTACTGCACCACATGGTTTAACATTAGGTGGTGGTTGCGAAATGAATTTACATGCCGATAAAATTTGTGCTGCTGCCGAAACTTATATTGGCTTGGTAGAATTGGGTGTAGGCTTAATTCCTGGTGGTGGTGGTACCAAAGAATTTGTTTTACGTGCTAGCGATGAATTGCACAATGATGAACCTGAAACCAATACTTTAAAAGATAGATTCTTTGCTATTGCAACAGCTAAAGTTGCAACAAGTGCTCATGAAGCTTTTGAGTTGGGCATTCTCCGCAAAGGGCATGATGAAATTGTGATGAATATTGGTAGAAGAATTGCTGAAGCCAAAAAAAGTGTAATTGAAATTTATGATTCTGGTTACACAATGCCTCAGCAACGAAAAGATATTAAAGTATTAGGTCGTTTAGGTTTGGGTGCAATGTTGGCTGGTATTAATGGCATGCAACGTGGTAATTATGCAACTGCACATGATGCATTAGTAGCTAAGAAATTAGCCTATGTAATGTGTGGTGGAGATTTAAGTGAACCTCAATTAGTAAGTGAACAATATTTGTTAGACTTAGAAAGAGAAGCTTTTTTAAGCCTTTGTGGCGAAAAGAAAACTTTGGAAAGAATTCAAAGTGTTTTGAAGAGTGGAAAACCTTTGAGAAATTAGAATTAGCTTATACTAGTTAAATAAAAAGCTGCATTTATGCAGCTTTTTTTATGTAGGAAGGCGGTTCTTATTAAGCCTAATATATTCAAATCAACATATTGCTAAAGCGTACGTAATAATATATATGCCTGAATATTCACACCATGAAGTCTTCAACTGGAATCGATTATGAACAGAGCACAACAATTAAAGTAAAAAACGTATGATCTTCTAAAGAATTATTAAGAACTCCTATAATCAAGTTTTATACAGTTTTTGATAATAGAAATTCACATTTTTTAACAAAAAAAGGGGGTTTCAAAAAAATTATCAATTAGTTTTACCGCCATGTGGATGATTTGTAAAAAAGAATGGCAACAGTTTTTCAGTAACCTTACTGGTTGTATGGTTATCGTTGTTTTTTTAATTGTTAACGGACTGGCATTGTTTGTATTTGAAGGCAATATTTTTTCGTTTGGATATGCCACATTAGAGCGTTTTTTTCAACTGGCTCCATGGATTTTGCTGTTATTAATTCCAGCAGTAACCATGAGGAGTTTTGCAGATGAATTTAAATCGGGTACCTACGAAGTTTTAAAAACCTTGCCCTTAACTCAACGAAACATTGTTATTGGCAAATTCTTAGGCAGTTTCTTGGTTGCATTTATTGCTTTAATTCCTACACTTATTTATATCGTTTCTATTCAGCAGTTATCGGCTGGTGATGGGTTGGACGTTGGTGCAACAATGGGTGCTTACTTTGGTTTGTTTTTTTTAGCTGCTGTTTTTAGTGCCATTGGAATTTGTGCAAGCAGTTTTACAAATAATGCAGTTGTAGCCTTTATCATCAGTTTAATTGGTTGTGCTTTATTGTACTACGGATTTAATGCAATTAGCAAATTACCTGCATTAAATGGTGGAGCAGATTATTATATAGAAATGATGGGCATAGATTTTCATTACAGTAGTATTAGTCGAGGTGTAATTGATACAAGAGATGTGATTTATTTTGTGAGCATTACTGGTTTACTATTGTTGATTACAGAACGGAATTTGAAGAATAAGATTTAAGGTGGAAGGAATAAGGTTGATGGTTTAGAGTTATATAAAAACTTCTATTTATACCTTGTTGAATTAAATTGTTGAACAATGTACGAAAGTTGAAGTGTGCGACGCAACAGGTGCTCAATTGAAAAACTTCAGCAGGTTACATAAAAAAAATACATGCAGAAACTAGTATTACATAAATGGGGTTGGTTGATTTTGATTACGGCATTTATAGCCATCAATATTTTGGCAAGTGTTGTGCATACTCGATTTGACTTAACCAAAGAAAAACGTTTTACTGTTGGAAAAGCAACGAAAGAAGCTCTTAGAAATTTAGACGACAAAGTTGAAATCACTGTTTTCTTAAATGGAGATTTGCCATCGGGTTTTCAAAAATTAGCCAATACCACAGCCGACTTTTTACAATTATTAAAAGAAAATAATAGCTCAAAAATTTCGTATCGTTTTGTTGCTCCTGATGCCGATATGCCAGATGCTGATAAAAAATATCAAGACACATTGGTAGCAATGGGTGCAACGCCAATTAACTTAACTGTTCAAATAAAACAAGGACAAGAAAGCAAAATGTTGTTTCCTTATGCATGGGCAAAATACAAAGACCATGATGAACTAATTAATTTGTACAGTGGCAAAAGCAGAATGATTACACAAGATGAAATTAATGGTGCTGAAGCCATGATGGAATATAAATTTTTGAAAGTATTTGATGCTTTTGGAAATCCTGAAAAACCTTTGGTAGCATATTCATTTGGCAATGGTGAAATTACAGATGCAAGAACGTATGACTTGTTACAAACCTTGCGTAAAGACTATAACTTATTTACGTTTGATATTAATAAACGACCTGCAATACCTGATACGTTTAAGGTAGTAATGATTGTTAAACCAAAGCTGCAGTTTAGTGAAGAAGAGAAATTAAAAATTGATCAATATTTATTACGTGGTGGTAAAGTGCTTTGTTTCATTGATAACTTAAATGCAGAACAGGATAGTTTGAGTTTTAAACCAGAGTTAATTGCTTATGATAGAAACTTAAACTTAACCGATTTGTTCTTTAAATATGGCATTCGTATTAATACAGATTTGGTAATGGATTTACAATGCGATTTTATGCCATTTGCTGTTGGTGGTACAGCAGATAAACCTCAATATGAATTTTTGCATTGGAACTATTACCCTTTGTTCGAAAGCAAAAACAATCATCCCATTAATAAAAATATGGGTTTAATTGCTGGTCGTTTTGTAAACTCAATCGATACTGTTAAAGCCAACGATGTTACTAAAACTATCTTGTTGTCAACCTCTGCAAACTCAAGAATATTGGGTACTCCGGCAATGATTAGTTTAAACGAAAACAGAAATACTCCAGAAGATGCTGCATTTAAAAATAAAGACATTCCTGTTGCTGTTTTATTGGAAGGTCGGTTTACGTCATTCTTTAAAAATAGAGTTACACAATTGCAATTAGATAGTTTAAAACAAATGGGCGTTCCTTTTGTACAAGAAAGTATTGCCGAAGGTAAAATGATTGTAGTTGCCGATGGAGATATGGTATTAAACGATGTTTCTCAAAAACAAGGTCCATTGCCAATGGGCATGAATTTATTTACTGCTAGTACGCAATACGAATACCAATTTGCCAACAGAGAATTTTTATTAAACAGCTTAGAATATTTAACCAATAAGCAGGGCATTATTGAAGCCAGAAATAAAGACTTGGTTTTACGTTTATTAAACAGCAAAGAGGTAGAAGAAGATAAATTAACCTGGCAAATCATAAATATAGGATTGCCTGTAGTATTAATTATAATTACTGGTTTTGCATACCAGCAATTACGCAAAAAGAAATATGCAGCCTAGCTTTTAAACTGAATTATGACAACACATCAAATAGTTTATTTAGTTTTTGGAATAGTTTTAGTAATTGCTTTAATTTTTGATTTGGGTTTACTCAATAAAAAAAATAAAATCATAACCATTAAAGCTGCATTACAACAAACCTTGTTATGGGTAACATTGGCTTTAGGTTTTTTTGTTTTTATGTGGATAGAAGAAGGACAAAAAACGGCACTCGAATATTTGAGTGCTTATCTAATGGAATGGAGTTTAAGTATCGACAACATTTTTGTTTTCATCCTTATTTTTTCGGCATTTAGTGTTAAAGAAAAATTTTATGGCAGAGTATTGTTATTGGGCATTTTAATGGCCATACTGTTTAGAATTATTTTTATAACAGTGGGTGTAGCATTGGTAGAAAGGTTTAGTTGGGTATTGTATTTATTTGGAGCATTTTTATTGTTTACTGGTTACAAAATGTTTACTGCCAACGAAGACGAAGAATTTAAACCACAAGACAGTAAAATATATAAATTCTTACAACGCTTTTTACCATTGGCTCCACACGATGGCGATGGTAAATATGTAGTTAAAGAAAATGGTAAACCTGTTTATACAACCCTGTTTGTAGTGGTAATTATGTTGGCTGCGATTGACTTAGTTTTTGCCCTAGATTCTATACCAGCTGTAATGGGCATTAGCCGAGATAAATTGGTAATTTACACCTCCAATATTTTTGCAGTTTTGGGTTTAAGAAGTTTGTTCTTTTTATTACGTGGAGCGGTTTCTAAATTCGATTATTTACAACAAGGCATAGCTGTGGTATTGGTTTTTATTGGTGCAAAAATGTTGGGTGAACATTATATAAGTATGTATATCGATAAGAATATTCAAGTTGCCATTTCTTTAGGCGTAATCTTGGTTTGTATAAGTGGATCTATTTTTTACTCCATTTTTATGAATAAAAAAGGATTGCCAAAAGATGTAGAAGAATAGTATTTACTTAGCTGTAGAATTACTACTTACCTGCTGTTGTAAGTTTATCCTGAGCGAAGTCGAAAGACACACTCATACATTAGTTCAATACTCAACAATACAAAATTTTGAGCTATACAATTCAACATATTGCATCCATTATAAAAGCATCAACTGCTCAATTTCCCAATGCAGTAATTGAACATTTATTAATTGATAGTCGTAAAATCATTTTTCCTGAAACCTCTTTATTTTTTGCCTTACATAGCAATCGAAGAGATGGCCATGCGTTTATCAAAGAAGTATATGAACGTGGTGTTCGCAACTTTGTAATTGATGCAAACTTTGATGCAACAAATTTCCCACAAGCCAACTTTTTAAAAGTTGAAAATACGTTGCAGGCATTACAAAAATTAGCAGCTTATCATCGTTCACAATTCAATATTCCAGTTATTGGTATTACTGGCAGCAATGGTAAAACAATTGTTAAAGAGTGGTTGTATCAGTTGCTTTCAGTTGATTATAATATTGTTCGCAGTCCACGTAGTTACAACTCTCAAATTGGCGTTCCATTAAGTGTTTGGCAAATGAATAGTCAACATACTTTGGCCATTTTCGAAGCTGGGATTTCTACTGTAAACGAAATGGAATATTTGCAACAAGTCATTCAACCAACCATTGGTGTCTTAACCAATATTGGCAATGCACATGACGAAGGTTTTACAAATTCAACTCAAAAACTAAACGAAAAAATTAAACTCTTTATAAATACAGCGTTTGTAATAGCAAGAGCCATTGATGTACAGGAAAATATAAGCTTTAAAACCTGGGGTAGAAGTAGTGAAAATAGTTTTACGATAAAATCTATTCAACAGGAAATAGGTAATTCAATTGTTGAATTATATTTTCAAAATCAGCCACTCATTTTTTCAATTCCATTTATTGATACTGCAAGTGTTGAAAATACAATTACTTGTATTTGTCTAATGTTACAGCTAAATTATCAATCAGCAATAATTCAAGAACGAATTCAAAAATTGCAACCCGTTGAAATGCGGATGCAATTAAAAAAAGCCATAAATAATTGTTCTGTTTTAAACGATAGTTACAGCAATGATATTTCATCATTAAGCATCGCATTAGATTATTTAAAACAACAATCAGGCAACAAAAACACAACGGTTATTTTATCTGATATTTTGCAATCTGGCTTGCAAGATGCAATCTTGTATAAGCAAGTTGCAGCCGAATTACAACAAAGAAACATTCATCGTTTAATAGCAATAGGAGAGCAGTTGCACCAGCATCAAAATTTATTTGCTCAAGCTGTTCTGCAAACTGTTTTCTATTTAACTGTCGAAGATTTTTTTGCACAAACTACTACGCATCATTTTAAAGAGGAGTTTATTTT
Source organism: Allobosea thiooxidans (assembly GCA_943368475.1). Lineage (GTDB taxonomy): Bacteria > Bacteroidota > Bacteroidia > Chitinophagales > Chitinophagaceae > UBA1930. Next base: position 614 of record CALRLF020000110.1, on the reverse strand, counting down.
ATTAAAAGGTGCAAGGGTATTTGCTTTTGAAAGAATCAGTAAATGGCTGGAGCAAAAAGTACATCAAACGGTGATGGAAATTAATTTGTCGGCTATGGCTCATAATTTAAAGGCTTACCAAAATTATTTACAGCCAACTACCAAATTAATGGCAATGGTAAAAGCCTTTAGTTATGGCAGTGGCAGTGCTGAAGTTGCTAGATTATTGCAGTTTCATAAAGTAGATTATTTAGCTGTAGCTTATGCCGATGAAGGTGTAGAATTACGCAAAGCTGGTATCAGTTTACCCATCATGGTAATGAATACTGATGAAGCAGGTTTTGATGCGTTGATTGAATACAATTTAGAACCTGAAATATATTCATTCAGCATGTACAATGCTTTTCATATGTATTTGCAACAACAGGCAATTTCACAATTTCCTGTTCATATAAAATTGAATACAGGAATGAATCGTTTGGGATTTGATGAACCTGACGTAATGGTTATTGCAAGTTTATTAAAGGAAAATAATACGATGATGGTTAAATCAGTTTTTTCTCATTTAACCAGCAGTGAAGCTGCTGAACATGATGCGTTTACTGTGCAACAAGCTGAGTCATTTCAACAATCTT
>CALRLF020000109.1:0-11375 GCA_943368475.1 Allobosea thiooxidans | reverse complement strand
CAAATAGTATGGCTGTACTGCCTTTTAAAATTTCTACTTTCTCCAAAGAACTAATTTCGGGCATTGAGCCAGTATTTATTCTCACACCATCTTTAAACATATTGGTGCTAGAAAAGGAATAACCTCTGGCCGAAAAATTTTCTTGTGTTGCACCTCTGGTAGAAGCTAAATAAACACCATTCACATTTTTCAATATATCGCTTAAACGTTGTGCCTGTTGCTCTTTTAAAACGCCTTGATAAATAGTGGTGACAGCCTGTGGTAAATCCATTGGATTAATGGCTATACGTCCAATACTTACAGATGTATTATTGCTATTTTTTTTATGGTTCACCACAACTTCATTCAATTCTACAGCATTTTCTCGTAGCGTGAATTGTAAGTTTTGGATAGTTTTTTCAGTTACAGTTATTTTTTGAGTAATGGTTTGTAGGCCAGTAAAAAAAATAATAATTGTATAGTTTCCCGCAGGAATATTATTTATTTCAAAAGCCCCATTTTCGGCAGAAGTAACTGTTTTTTTAATTTCTTGTAAAGCAATATAAACCGAAGCTGCAGCTTTATTATCGGTCGTAAATATTTGTCCTTTTATAGTGCCAGTTTGAGCATAGGTAATTGTTGAGAAAAGTATAAAACCTATTAAACATAAAACTCTTTGCATACCATTTAGTTTTGTGATGCAAAAGAAGTTTTGTTTTGGTTGACGCAATTGCCGAATCGGGAAAACCGATTTATACAATCGGGAAAATTGATGTTACGAAAAAGGAAAGCCAAGTGAAAATCCTTGGCTTAGTTCAGTAAAGTAATATTGTTGAATCCGATAGCTATCGGCTATGCTGTGTTGATTGTTATTTAATAATTAACTAAACAAATTTGGTCCACTAACAAAAGGTTTCTTGCCCAAATGCTCATAAGCTTTTGGCGTTACTTCTCTTCCTCGTGGTGTACGTTGCATAAAACCTTCCTGAATTAAAAATGGTTCATACACTTCTTCAATGGTGCCACTTTCTTCGCCAACAGCAGTTGCAATAGTGGTTAATCCCACAGGGCCACCTTTAAACTTTTCGATAATGGCTAATAAAATTCTATTGTCCATTTCATCTAATCCATGCTCATCTACATTCAATGCTTTAAGTGCATGTTGGGTAATACCTAAGTCAATGGCTCCATCGTTTAACACCTGTGCAAAATCTCTCACCCTGCGTAATAAACCATTGGCAATACGAGGTGTACCACGGCTTCTACGAGAAATTTCTCCTGCAGCATCACTGCTAATCGATGTATTTAAAATGCCAGCACTACGTTCAATAATTTTTTTCAAAGTTTCGGCATTGTAATATTCCAATCTGCTTTTAATGCCAAATCTGCTTAACAATGGTGCAGTTAATAAACCACTTCTAGTAGTAGCACCCACCAATGTAAATGGATTTAAATTTAATTGAATACTTCTTGCATTGGGGCCACTATCAATCATTATATCAATTCTGTAATCTTCCATGGCTGCATACAAATATTCTTCCACCACCGTACTTAAGCGATGAATTTCATCAATAAATAATACATCGTTGGGCTGAAGATTAGTGAGTAATCCAGCAAGGTCTCCTGGCTTTTCAATTACAGGGCCGCTGGTTTCTTTAATGTTTACACCCAATTCGTTGGCAACAATTCGGCTTAAAGTGGTTTTACCCAATCCGGGAGGACCATGAAATAAAACATGATCCAATGCTTCGCCACGAATTTTAGCGGCTTTTATAAATATGAGCAAATTTTCGATGAGCTGTGGTTGACCGCTGAAATCATCGATTGCAGCCGGACGAATACTATTTTCAAATTCTTTCTCTACACCAGAAAGCTGATCACTATCATTATTTAGATTGGGATTAGACATACGCTTCAAAGCTACAACATTGTACCTTTAACTGTGTTTAGTAATAGAGAAAACTTTATTGAACCAGCTGAAGAATAAGTATGTAGCTTTTCCCGATAGTTATCGGGATGCGTCGTTGCAAATCCTGCTTATTGCAGGGCACTCTTGTACTGTTTGTTCGTTATTCAGCTAAATTTAAATACCATCTTTATGAAAACTGCATTAATTATAGGGGCAAGTGGGTTAACTGGTAATCTTTTGTTACATCAATTGTTAAACTCCAATTTTTATACATCGGTTATTGCGTATGTACGCAAACCTTTGTCTGTAAACCACCCAAAGCTGCTTCAGCAAGTGGCTAATTTCGATACCATTAATAATGGAATAACTGCCGATGATGTTTTTTGTTGTATGGGTACAACCATTAAAAAGGCACAAACCAAAATGGCTTTTGAAAAGGTAGATTATGAGTATCCTTTAAAAATTGCTCAGCTACAATTTAAAGCTGGCAGCAAACATTTTTTCCTAATTAGTGCAATGGGAGCATCCTTACAATCTTCTTTTTATTATAGTAAAGTAAAAGGCAAGTTAGAAAGAGATATACTGCACATTGGATACGAAGCATTGTATATTTTTCGTCCATCTTTAATTGTAGGTAATAGAGTTGAGCATCGAGCAGGAGAAAAATTTGCCATTGGTTTAATGAAATTGGTGAATCCAATTTTGTTTGGTCCATTCAAAAAATTTCAAAGTGTACAAGCCAGTGCCATTGCAAAATCCATGTTGCATTATGCTGAAAATGCACAAGCTGGAAACCATACCATTTTATCAGATGAAATAAAAAAGTTTGAATAATATTTGTATATACAAATTAATCTCCTATATCTTTGTAACGTAAATGAAATGTTCAGAAAGTAAATATGCAAAATGCCTGTATTTTACTACCAATGCTTTGGCAAGAAAGGTAGAAAAATTGGCCATTGAAAGCTGGAAGCCTTTAGGGCTTAGCCCAAGCCATGCCTATTTATTAATGATGGCTATTGAAGAACCAGGATTACCTGCAGGCACCATTGCCAATCATTTGCAGCTCACACCCAGCACTGTTACACGTTTAATTGAAAAATTAGAAGAGAAGAAATTATTAGTTCGTGTTGCCGAGGGAAAATTGTCGAACATTTATCCAACAACAAAAGCAAAGGACATGTTACCTGAACTAAAAGATTGTGTACATGACTTTTATAAAAGATATAGTGAAGCAATTGGTAAAGCAGAGAGTCAAAACATTGTATCTACTTTACATGCTGTAGCAGATAAATTATAAATTTTTTTTCACCAATCATTTGTATATACAAATAACTATTTAATAACACAAAAAATTAACAAAAATGAATTATGTAATTACAGGCTCTTTAGGCCACATTAGCAAACCATTGGTACAACAGTTGGTAAAAGCAAAACACCAGGTTACCGTTATTACAAGTCGTGCAGAAAATGCAACAGCCATTGAAACATTGGGTGCAACAGCAGCAGTAGGTTCAATAGAAGATGCAACATTTATTACAAACACATTTGTTGGTGCAGATGCTGTTTATTTAATGATTCCACCAAAATGGAGTGTTGATAATTGGTATGCTTACCAACAACAGGTTGCTGATAATTATGTGGCTGCCATTAAACAAAATAACATTCAACATGTAGTATTGCTAAGCAGTATTGGAGCACATTTACGTAAAGGTGCTGGTCCAATTGATGGCTTAGGTTATTTAGAAGAACAATTAAACACACTAACTAACACCCATAGTTTGTTTTTACGACCATCGTACTTTTTTTACAACCTGTTTACCCAAATTGATTTGGTAAAAAACGCAGGCATTTTTGGCAGCAATTTTAGTGGCAATGAAAAATTGGTTTTGGTAGATACCAATGATATTGCAGCAGCTGCAGCGAAAGCTTTATTGGAGTTGAATTTTAAAGGACAAACAGTACAATATATTTCAACAGCTGAAACAACAGGCAATGAAATAGCAGCAGTACTTGGAAAAGCAATTGGTAAAGAAGGTACGCCATGGGTTGCTTTTACCGATGAACAAAGTTTACAAGGCATGCTGGGTGCTGGTTTACCACAAACTATTGCTGAAGGCTATACACAATTGGGCAACAGTTTAAATGCAGGTTTATTGCAAGCAGATTACTGGAAAAATAATGTACAGCCAACTGGTAATGTAACCTTAGAGCAATTTGCACAACAGTTTGCAGCAGCGTATAACAAGTAATCAATTAAAATATTTTAGTAGTTAATAAAAAGAAAATTATGAGTAAGAAAATTGCACTGGTAACTGGTGCTAATAAAGGAATTGGTTTTGAAACAGCAAAGCAATTGGGTAAGGCCGACGTAAAGGTGATTGCAGCCAGCAGAAATAAAGAAAGAGGAGAAAAAGCAGTAGCTGCTTTGATTGCAGAAGGGATTGATGCTGAATTTTTACAGTTGGATGTAGATAATGCAGCAGACATTCAACATGCATTTGAATACATCAATACTAAATATGGCAAACTGGATATTTTAGTAAACAATGCTGGTATTCAAATTGAATCAGATAATTGGGGTGAGAATACCTCAACCACTATTGATGAAAAAGTGTTGAGACAAACATTTGAAACCAACTTTATTAATGTAGTAAAATTGACTAATACTTTGTTGCCTTTAATTAAAAATAGTGAAGCAGGACGTATAGTAAACCTTAGTAGCATTTTGGGTTCGTTAACTCTACATGCCGATGCTGGTTCACCTATTTATGGTTCTAAATTATTTGCTTACGATGCATCTAAAACAGCCTTAAATGCTTATACTGTGCATTTGGCAGCAGCTTTGGCTGATACCAATATCAAAGTAAACTCTGCACACCCAGGTTGGGTAAAAACAGATATGGGTAGCGACGCTGCTCCTATGAATGTTGCAGATGGTGCAAAGACTTCTGTTGAGTTAGCTTTATTGGGTAACGATGGTCCAACTGGAAAATACATACACTTGGGTCAGGAATTACTTTGGTAAACGATATTGGGTTTAGCAAGTGTTATAAAAGTAAACGTCCCGAAATTTTCGGGACGTTTATATTTTAATGATGTGCTTCACTATGTGTAGTATCTTTTGAAACTGAGTGACTAGAATCTTTTACAGCATGACCAGAATCTTTACCTGCTGCCTCATGATGTCCACCAGCAGCTTCATGATGTTCAGCTGCTCCTGCTGCATGATGCCCACCAGATGCCTTGTAGTCGCCATGACATTGCATAAATAACATTAATATACAAAAAACTGCAGCAAAAGAAGTAAATGCAGTTAGTGTAAATTTTTTAGTATCCCCTTCAAAATGTTGTGCCATAATAGTTGGTTTTGTGGCGGCAAGATAAATGAATTTCAGAATTTTAAAAAAGTAGAATTAAACAAATTGCATTAGCTGTGCAATTAAATTGGCATCGGGGCAGTTTTTTAAATATTTTTCTCTTTGGCTAAAGGCACAAACACCCGGATAATCGCCTTCTTTTAATTCCATGTCTTCAATAATTTGAAAATGTAAATGTGGTGGCCATTGTCCGTTTTCAGCTGGTTCACCAAAATGTGCCAATAATTCTCCCTGCGATATAAAACGACCTTCGTGTATATGTTCAATATCTTTTAAACTAAGGTGGCCATATAATGTATGAAACTGAACAGTATCTAACTGATGTTGTAAAATAATGGTTGCTCCATAATCGCCAAAATGGTTGTTGAAAGCAAAGCTGTGTACCGTGCCACCAATAGGAACAGAAACAGGTGTACCAGCATTGCCCCAAATATCTAATCCCAAATGTAATCGACGAGGTTCGCTGCCATCGAACACTTCACTTCTTGCATAAATGGTTCTATGTTCGTTGTAACCACCCACGCCGTATAATGCATTGGCTTTAGTTAATTGCTGGTTGATGTAGTTAGCAAAAAGGGTAGTATCCTTTAAAATTGCTGGTGTTAAAGTGGTGTTGCTTACTGTAAAATTAAGCTGCACCAATTTGTCGGTTGATGTATCAAAAGGAACCAGTTTGGTAAATACTTGTTGATGTTTTAGTAAAATATCTGCTAACATGAAGTAAAAGTACTGTAACTGTTTGTGATTGTTGTTTTATGTTGGCTTTGCTAAATATAGTTATACTGCTGAGGATAGCAGGGATTGAAGTGAATACCCCATGACGAAGGAGTGGAGTAGCAACGAAAGCCCTATACCGCTGTTGAAAATGGTAAAAAAGCCGATGCTTCTACAACTTATTTAAATGGCTGGTGTTAAATCAGGCGGCCAAAAATGGTCAATCCTTATCTTCGCAGTGTATGACAAAGTTTGCACATGATACAATAGTGCCCAATAGTGAGAGCAATTTGAGTAAGAAGCAACAGGTTGCTTCGATGTTTAATGATATTGCTTTTAGGTACGATTTTTTAAACCGTTTTTTAAGTGTTGGAATTGATGTTCAGTGGCGTAAAAAAGCCATTAAACAATTGGCGGAATTGAAGCCTCAGCAAATTTTAGATGTGGCAACAGGTACTGCTGATGTTGCTTTGCTTACCCATAAAATGTTGAAACCTACAAAAATTATTGGTATTGACATTAGCGAAGGCATGCTTGATTTTGGCAGAAAAAAAATTGCTGAGCAAGGCTTGCAACAAAGCATTGAATTACAAACTGGTGATAGTGAAAATATTGCTTTTGCCGATAATAGTTTTGATGCGGTAACTGTTGCTTTTGGAGTACGGAATTTTCAGGATTTAGAGAAAGGTTTGAGAGAAATGTTACGTGTGTTAAAACCGGGTGGTAAATTGGTAATTTTAGAGTTCTCGAAACCCAAACAAACTACATTTAAAGGTGTATATAAATTGTACATGAATACGATTGCTCCAGGTTTTGGCAAAATGTTTGCAAAAAATAAGGAAGCATATCAATATCTTAACGGCTCAATTCAAGCTTTTCCTGAAGGGCAGGCATTATTAAATATTATGCATGAAGCTGGATTTACGAAAACTTATTTAAAAACGCTTACTTTAGGAATATGTACCATTTACTGCGGAAGCAAATAATTTTATGTGTTGTTTTTTCTTTGTTTGCAATGGCTGCAAATGCCCAATACAAAGAATGGAACAGACCCGACCATGATGAAGTGCCATTTTATTTTGGTATGACTCTAGCTTATAATAACAGCTATTTAGCAGCTACCAAAAATCCGAAATTTACGAGTGATGACAGTATTATGGGCATTCAGCCAGGAGCCAGTGGTGGTATAGCTTTAGGCTTAATGGCAACATTAAAATTAAACTATTGCTGGGAAGCAAGATTTAACCCTCAGTTAATTATTGGTGGGGCAAAATACTTTACCTACCAAACCAATTATCCTTTAAGAGAAGAGAAAAAATTATTGCCATCGACCATTGTGAGTTTTCCTTTTCAGTTTAAATTAAACTCTGAACGATTGAATAATTTTAGAACCTATGTTTTATTTGGGTTTAAGTATGATATGGATTTGGCAAGTACATCAGCTTCACGTAATGCTGAGGATTTAGTGAAGTTGAAAAAAAATGACTTTGCATTGGAAGCTGGTATTGGTTTTAATTTCTTTTTGCCTTTTGTAACGTTTAGTCCGGAGTTGAAATTTAGTTATGGATTAACCAATATACATAGCAGAGATGCAGCATTAAAATACTCGAATGTGTTTGATAAAATACAATCGAGAATGATTACTTTATCCATTCATTTAGAAGATTAATTTTATTTAAAAACTTATAAAGAATATGAACGAGTTAATTGAAAAATTAGGAACAGATGCTGGTTTAACACCAGAGCAAGCTGCTAAAGCCATTGAAACCATTGCCAATTTTGTGAAAGAAAAATTTCCGATGTTGGGTGGTGCAGTGGATAATATTTTTGGTGCTGGGGGGGAGTAATTTTTTACCACATAGGTAAATAGGCACATAGATAAGTGAGAATTATAAGAATGCTTAGTAAGCTTTGTATTGAATGATTTTTAAAATATTTCTGCTACGCGGAAAATTTGTTTTTACCACAGAACAAAGAAGGAAAGGAGTTTCACTGAGTATTTTATAAATTTTCTTTGTGATACTTTGTATATTTAGTGTCTTTGTGGTTAAAATTTCAATATTTCTGCTTTGCAGAAATGTTTTACCACAGAGGTTGAGGAGTTGAAGAGTTCACAGAGTATTTTAGAAATTTGCATTGTGTTGCTTTGTGCCGATTTTTCGTTGTGGTTTCTTCTTCTTGGCTAAACTTTAGCTTTTTAAAGAAAATTCCTGTTTGCCAGCTTTACGTGCAGGCAAATACGATGCAATAAAAGCCACAACAAATATGGTGGCAATAACCAATATAAAATCGGTAGGGTTGAGTTTTACAGGGTAATAATCTACCACAAAACTACCTGTGCCCAGTTTCAATAAATGAAAAGTGGTTTGCAACCAGCAAATGAAAGTGGCTAATAAAATACCAGCACCACCACCAACTGCAGCCAATATAAATCCATTGCTTAAAAATATTTGTTGAATACTGCTGTTGTTGGCTCCCATGGCTTTAAGTATGGCAATATCTTTTTGCTTTTCTAATACCAACATGGTTAAGGCTCCAATCATATTAAATGCAGCTACAACCAGTATTAAAGAAAGAATGCCATAGATAATCCACTTCTCCATTTTCATAATGGCGTATAAACTTTTGTTTTGCTCGTATCTGGTTTCTACCAAATAATTGCTCCCTAATTTTTCTTGCAGTTGTGAGGTGATTTTTTTTGCAGCTTTATCGTTGGTTACTTTTAGATTAAGTTCGGCATACGAATATTCATTGGGCTGCATATCCAACATAAACTTCATAAAAGCCAGGTTGGTAAAAATATATTTATTATCAAACTCCTGCTGAATTAAAAAGGTACCTTTTGCATTTACATTAAACGAGTTAAAGGCATCGTTTAAATTGTTTAAACTGGTTGCTTTTTTATTGGGTAAATAAAGAGTGGCAGCTTCTACACTTTGTTCTACATAAATGCCTGTTGCATTTTCGATACCAGCACCCATAATAATGTTTGGAGCAGTTGCAGTGCCAGTATTATACGTGCCACGAATAATGTGTTGTTGAACATTATTTACTTTAGTAAAAGCATCATCTACACCTTTTGCAATTACGGTGGTTTGGTTGTCGCCATTTTTCAATAAAGCTTTTTCTTCAGCTATTAAACTATAGTGTGCAACACCGTTGGTTTGTTGAATAATGCTTAGTTGTTGAGGGGTTAGTTGTATAACCTTACCATTGGTTGCACTAATTTTTGCATCGGCATAAAAATCGCCATATAAACCTTTCACCAAATCTTCAAATCCATTAAAAACGCTCAGTACAATAATTAATGCTGCTGCACCAACAGTTATGGCAACAACACTAATCCATGCAATAATATTAATGGCATTGGTGCTTTTTTTAGATTTAAAATATCGCCAAGCAAAAAGGAGGTTCAAGGAGTTGGTGAGTTTAAGGTTTGGAGGTTAAGGTTGGTAAAGTTGACTAAGTTGGTAAAGTTTATATAGTTAATGAGTTACTTAAATTTTAAAAGTTATTATAGTTGTTTTTAATTCAAACCATTGATCTACTTTATAAACTTTATATACCTTTTCTACTTTATATACTTTCGCTTCCTCCGTCTTTCCTTTCTTCTTCAATTTTTTTAAATACTTGTTCCATTTTAAATACATACTCTAAGGTATCATCTAAATAAAAATGGAGTACAGGAATACGACGAACATGATGTTTAATTCTGTCGGAGAGTTCTTTTTTAATTTCCCAGCTTTTGGCATCAATTTTTTTCATGGCAGCTTCAATTTGAGGCACTTGAAAAAAGCTGAGGTAAATTCTGGCTTCCAATAAATCGGGGGTAACTTTTACTGAAGCAATAGAAACCATACCACCATCTATCATTGTAAGGTTTAACCTTCTAAAAATTTCGTTCAATTCATCCTGCAAAACAGCAGCTACCTGCTTTTGTCTTTTTCCTTCTACCATAATCATTCAATTTAAAGCTGTAAAAGTAACACTTTGATGGTTGATAGTGTTTATTATGTGTTGATATACAATTATTGACAACTTTTATTATTTAATTTCTTCTGCATCAAACCTATCTACACGTTGTATGCCATGTAAATCTTTTAAACGGCTAACCAATTCTTCCAGTTCTTCTTTATCGTGTACAAATACTTTTATGGTGCCTTCAAAAATACCTTCACCACTTTCAATGGTTAAACCAGCAATATTTATTTTTAAATCGCCACTTATAATATTGGTTATTTTATGAATAACACCCACATCGTCTAAGCCAATTATTTTTAACCCGGTTAAGAAAGAAATTTCTTTGTTCTTAGCCCATTTTGTTTTAACAACCCTGTGCCCATAATTGGCAAGTAATTGTGTGGCATTAGGGCATGTGGTACGATGTATAATTAAACCTTTACCTGTGCTTACAAAACCAAATACATCGTCGCCTGGAATGGGATTGCAGCACTTTGCCAATGCATACTGAATTTTATCGCTGCTTTCGCCAAAAATGATGAGCTCACTTTCTTTTTTGCTGTATGTTTTTTGGTGCTGATGCTCTGTTAAAACATCGGGTATTACAACTTTAGGTTTAGGATGCTCCAATCGATCGCCCAAAACCTGAAATTCTTTGAGCTCTTTTAAATCAATATTTTTTGTGGCTATCTGATAAAATAAATCTAAATGTGAATTCAGTTTATAGAACTCTGCTACTTCTTCAATATTGCCATTGCTGTAAGCAGCACCCATGCCTTCTAGTTTCTTTTGCAAAACATATTTTCCATCGTCGGCAATTTTTCTTTTCTCTTCCCGCAGGGCATCTTTTATTTTACTTTTTGCCTTGGCAGTTACAACAATGTTTAACCAATCTTCATGTGGCTTTTGTTTGTTGCTGGTGATTATTTCTATTTGGTCGCCACTGCGTAATTTGTGAGAAATGGGTACTAATTTATGATGCACTTTAGCACCAATACACTTACTGCCAATGGCACTATGAATAGAGAAAGCAAAATCTAATGCAGTGCTGCCCATTGGCAACATTTTTACTTCGCCTTTTGGAGTGTACACATAAATTTCTTCTGCTAAAAACGATGTTTTAAAATCGTGTAAAAAGTTTACACTATCGGTATCATCTTGTGCTAGAACTTCTCTAATTTGTCCAAACCATTTATCAAAACGATCTTCTTCGCTGTTGCCTTCTTTGTATTTAAAGTGTGCAGCCAAACCTTTCTCGGCAATTTCATTCATACGTTTGGTACGTATCTGAATTTCTACCCATTTACCTTGAGTACCCATTACTGTTGTATGCAAAGCTTCGTATCCATTGCTTTTTGGATTGCTCAACCAATCTCTTAAACGTTCAGGGCTTGGGTTGTATTCATCGGTTATAATACTGTATACTTTCCAGC
>CALRLF020000108.1:0-11540 GCA_943368475.1 Allobosea thiooxidans | reverse complement strand
AGATTTTTGGTAATTACGTCTTTTCTTTAATAACGAATCTGGTTCGTTTTCCATTACAACTCTACCCAAAGAATCTTTAGTTGGCTCCTTGGTTGAAGAATCCTTTTTTACTCTTTTAAAGATATTTCCTCTAAAATAGTTAAAATCATCACCTTCCAAAGTGGTTAAAGGTCTATAAACATCGGCAACCCACTCACTTACATTACCACTCATGTTATATAAGCCAAAACCATTAGGGTAAAATGCTGTAATTTCTGCAGGAATCGCTGAACGGTCATTCAAACCACCAGCAACACCCATGTTATCACCAGAACCTCTTTTAAAGTTAGCTAAGAAAGCACCTTGAAAAGCTCCACGTCTTGTAGAACGTAAATTATCATAACCATCGTTTTTCCAAGCGTATAACTGCTTATTGGCAATTACCTCTTCACCACGATTTTTTTCAGTTCTTCTTTTTTGAGGGTTTTCCATCACATAGCCATATGCAGCATATTCCCATTCTGCTTCTGTTGGTAAGCGATAGTCCCCGTATAAAATACCATCATCAAATTTTGCTTGTCTAGGCTTTCCTTGAGCATCTTTTAATGGACTTTTCTTAGTAGGAGGAGTTTTGGGATTGTATAAACCCATTAAGTAAGATTTGGTATTGAAATTATCTTCACCAACATTGTTCATCTTACCTTTTTCATAATCTTTTGCATTAATTACACCCTTATCAATTAAGGCTCTTTCATTTACACGATCGGTACGCCAAATACAAAAATCATAAGCTTGTTTCCAAGTTACACCCACAACTGGATAATAATTATATGATGGGTGACGGAAATAATATTCTACATAAGGTTCGTTATAAGCCAATTCGCTTCTCCAAACCAATGTATCAGGCTTTACATCTTCAACTGCTTGTTTGTATTTATCATCGCTGAAAACATTTTCAACCCAATAAATATATTCACGGTAATGAACGTTGGCAACTTCTGTTTGGTCAATAAAAAATGAGTTTACTGTTACACGTTTTGGAATATTGTTCCAATCGCCAATAACATCTTCTTGTGAAGCACCCATTGTAAACGTACCACCTTGTACAAAAACAAGTCCTGGACCTGTTTTAATATCTTTTGGTTTAGCAACTGTAAAACCACCAGTTTTTTTATCATTGTAAGCCCAACCGGTTACAGATGATTTTTCTTGCTTTTTCTTAAAAGCCTTACAGGAAGCTAACGAGCCAACTGTGGCTATTAGCAAAGTACAATTTCTAAGTCCTGTTAACATTCGCATTGTTGAAAGGTTTGAGTGTATTGAACGTCGGTTTAACTGAAATATTGTTTATTCAGACGTTGCGAATATAAATGAATTATTCAAATAATGCTAAAACATACCAATATCTGATTGTTAGTAAAACCATAATTTTAAACTCTGTAATCGTAATATTGGTAAGTCAACTGTATGAATGTAGCCTTTAGAACATATTTTTTTTTAACTTTTATAAGCTTTTTGCTGTGTTTTAATAAGGTGAATAGCCAAAGAAGCTATGTTACAAACTCAGTTTTAGCAACAGGTAGCTGGTACAAGATTGGGGTTGTAAAACAGGGAGTCTATAAAATCGATATTCCTTTTTTAAGCAGTTTGGGTATAAATACTGCTAACATTTCAAGCTTGTCAATTAGACTTTATGGAAATGGAGGGGCAATGTTAGATGAAAAAAATGTTATTGCAAGACCAGATGATTTAATTGAAAATGCCATAGATGTTGTAGATGGCGGAGATGGAATATTTAATGGCAATGATTATGTATTATTTTATGGAGCATCGGCCGATAAATGGATAAAAGACATTGCTAATTCAAGATTTAAACACCAAAAAAATTTGTATGCCGATACTGTTTATTATTATTTAACTATTGGCGGTGTAGGCAAAAGAATTCAAACAAAAAATATTTCAGCCAATGCAAATAAAATTGCCAATAGTTACAATGAGAGATATTTTCAAGAACAGGAATTAATAAATTTTTTAAATAGCGGTAAGGAATGGTATGGAGAAGAATTTAGCAGTTTGCCGGGTAATACATTAACTAGAAACTATAGCTTAAATTTCACTGGGTTGGATGCTAGTTCTTCTATTTATCTATCAACAAGTTTAGCTGCAAGAAGTGTTGGAGCTTCCAGTGTATTTAATGTTGCTGTAAATAATTTGCAACTTTCCTCTATACCAATGGGGGCAGTTTCTGGTAATTATTTAGATGCATTTGCCACAACAAACGCTAAGGATTTCTCAATCAATGTAAGCTCTAATCCAGTAAATATCAATTTGTCTTTTGTGCCCGGCAATTCATCTTCACAAGGGTGGTTAAATTGGTTCGAAGTGCACTGTCGAAGATCATTAAACTTAAGTTTACAAAACCAACTTTTTTTTAGGGATTGGCAAACTGTTGGTCTGGGAAATATTGTTTCGTTTACAGTTCAAAGTGTAACTGCCAATACCATAGTTTGGGATATTACCAACGAACAACAACCTCAAAAAATGACTATAACATTGGCAGGAGGAACGGCTAATTTTAAAAACGATGCCGACTTTTTAAGAGAGTACGTTGTCTTTGATAATACAATTAATCCAATTGCTTTGGGTAAAGTAGATAATCAAAATTTACATAACACCACACCTGTTGATTTTATTATAATTACCCCTTCATTATTTAGAAACGACGCAAATCGGCTGTCACTTTTTCACTTGCAACAATACAGTCAAAAAACAATTGTTGTACCTGTGGAACAGGTATACAATGAATTTGCAGGTGGTGCTTCTGATCCCAGTGCTGTAAGGGATTTTATTAAAATGTACTTTGATAAAGCTGGATCCGATTCGACTAAAAGACCAAAGTATATATTATTATTTGGTTCAGCTTCTTTCGATTATAAAAAAAGAATATCTGGTAATACCAATTTTATTCCATGTTATGAAAGCATTAACAGTATCGATCCTTTGGTTTCTCATACATCAGATGATTTTTTTGCCTTGTTAGATGATGGAGATGACGTAAATCTTACATCACCACCTGGGCAGTTGGATATTGCAATAGGAAGAATACCTGTAACTAATACCAATGAAGCTAAAACTATTGTAGATAAAATTATCAACTACCATTCATCCAATAGTTTTGGTGCATGGAGAAACAATGCACTATTTGTTGCAGATGATAAGGATGGAAACATTCATTTGAATGACGCTGAAGTTATTGCTGGTAATGGATTTGCAACCAATAACTTATTCAATCAAGATAAGGTTTATTTAGATGCTTATCCCTTGGTAAGTGGAACAGGTGGAGGGCGTTACCCACAGGTTAATCAAGCAATTATTAATAAAATTGCAGCTGGCACTTTACTCTTTAATTACAATGGTCATGGTGGTTATCAAAGATTGGCTGATGAAGCTATTTTAGGGCAAGAAGAAGTGAGTCAATTTAACAATGCTAAAAAGTTGCCACTATTTATTACTGCAACTTGTGATTTTGCCCCTTACGACGATCCTACAAAGGCTTCATTAGGAGCATCTTTACTAGTTGGTAATAATTTTGGAGCAATTGGATTGGTAACTACAACTCGGGTTGTATTTGCTTTCAGTAATAAAATATTAAATGATAATTTTCTAAAAATAGCTTTGCAAAAAAATACTGGAAACAATTATTTATCATTGGGAGAAGCATTAAAAAGAGCAAAGAATTATACGTACAACACTTTTAGTGATGTTGTAAATAATAGAAAATTTACACTTTTAGGAGACCCTGCATTAACATTAGCTTTTCCTAAATTAAATATAGATATTTCAACTATAAATAATCAGCCGATATCTGGAAACGACACTTTAAAAGCACTTAATAAATATACTATCATTGGTAGTGTAAAAGATAACAATGGATTAGTAGCCAGTAATTTTAATGGCACAGTTTATCCTGTAATTTTCGATAAAAAACAAACACTACAAACATTAGGAAATGATGCTGCTAGCCCAGTTACAAATTTTTCACAACAGCAAGCTATATTGTACAAAGGCAAAGCAACTGCAACGAATGGAATTTTTTCATTTTCATTTATCGTTCCTAAAGATATTAATTATCAATTAGGTGCTGGCAGATTAAGTTTATATGCAGAAAATGGAAGCACTGATGCAAATGGTGTTAATTCTAACTTTTTAGTTGGTGGTGCATCTACAAATTCGATAGTTGATTTACTAGGTCCTGAAATAAAGGTGTTTTTAAACGATGAAAAATTTGTAAATGGTGGTTTGGTAAACGAAAAACCACAACTGATTGTAAAACTTTTCGACTCATCTGGAATTAATACAGCAGGAACAGGTATTGGGCATGATATTACAGTAACCATCGACGGGAATGATAAAAATGTGTTGGTGTTAAATAATTATTATGAGGCTGTGAATGATAGTTATCAAAGTGGCAGTATTTATTTTCAATTACCAACTTTAACTGAAGGAGTTCACTATTTAAAAATTAAAGCTTGGGATGTAGCCAACAACTCTTCTGAAAAAATCATTGAGTTTACTGTTGCAACTGTTAAAAAATTAGAAATAAGCCATGTATTAAATTACCCTAATCCATTCAGCAATAAAACTTGTTTCTGGTTCGAACACAATCAATACCCAGGAGAGCTGAAAGTATTAATTAATATTTTTTCAGTAACAGGTAAGTTGGTACACCAAATACAACGAAATATTCAGGCTACAGGAAATAGAGAAAGTGAAATTTTTTGGGATGGAAAAGACCAATACAGCGAAAAGTTGGCAAAAGGTGTCTATATTTACCGTATTATTGTAACTAATTCTGCTGGAGCAAGGGCAGAAGCGACCCAAAAACTATATTTGCTTTAACTAAAACTACTGAATGGTTTAATTTCTACTCTTATTTCATTTGCTAAGATTTGGCTGATTGAAATATTCTGTTATTTTTACAATTCATTAACTAAATTATCGACTTCGATGAGACAATCAACATTGAAAGCTGCTGCTGTAATGCTATTAAGTGGGGCGTTATTATCAACTGTACATGCACAAACATCTGAACCTATCAACGTAGTTACATCAGCTGTTCCTTTTTTAAGAATTTCTCCCGATGCTAGAGCAGGTGGAATGGGTGATGTTGGTATTGCAACTTCCCCAGATGCAAACTCATCTTTTTGGAACTTGTCTAAAATTCCTTTTGCAACTCAAAAAACTGCAATTGGATTTACTTATACCCCTTGGTTAAAAGATTTGGGTTTAACCGATGTTTATTTAGCAAGTCTTTCTGCTTACCATAAATTAGATGAGGAGCAAGCAATTGCTGCTTCAGTAAGATATTTTAGTTTAGGTAATATACAATTTACCGATTTTGCTGGTAATCCATTACAAGAAAATCGTCCTAGAGAGTTTTCGGTAGATTTTGGTTATACCCGTAAATTAAACACCAAGTTAGCTTTAGGTGTTGCACTAAGATACATTAATTCAAGCTTAGCGAATGGTTCTATAGGAGGCGTTAATTACAAAGCTGGTAATGCAATTGCAGGCGATATCTCTTTGTATCATCATGGCTTAAATGAGCAAGGCAATGGTTGGAATTGGGGTGTTGTTTTATCTAACTTAGGTTCTAAAATCAGTTATACAAACGATGCTGCTAATAAAGATTATATTCCAGCAAATCTTGGTTTGGGCGTTGCTTACACCAAAATATTCGATGAAACAAGCAAATTAACTTTTGGTCTTGATATTAATAAGTTGATGGTTCCTACTCCTCCAACTCCAGTTGATCCAAATCTACCAGATGCAGATGCTCAAAATGCAGCTAACTTAACAGCCTACAGAAATCAAGGAGTTTTAAGTAGTTGGTTCAAATCTTTTGGCGATGCCGGAAGTTTTGGTAACGAATTAAAAGAATTTCAAGTTTCAGTTGGTGCTGAGTACATGTATAACGACCAGTTTGCTTTAAGAGCAGGATATTTTTATGAAGATAAAACCAAAGGAAACCGTAAATTTTTTACCGTAGGTGCAGGTTTAAAATACAATGTAATCGGATTAAATTTCTCTTACTTAATTCCTTCAGGTAATGGTGTTACAAGAAATCCATTATCTAATACACTTCGTTTTGGTTTAACATTTGACATTGCAAGCAAATAATATTTGTTTTAAAATTATAAAAAACGAAGGTGTTTAGCACCTTCGTTTTTTATTTTGTAGAATTCGATAATCAGGGTTAATTATTTAAGTATTTTATTATGAGTATAAGAATTGGTTTTGGAATTGATTTTCATCAATTGATTGAAGGAAGAGATTTATGGTTGGGTGGTATTAAAGTACCCCATTCAAAAGGAGCTTTGGGTCATAGCGATGCCGATGTATTGTTACATGCAATTTGTGATGCTTTATTGGGAGCCGCTTGTTTGGGTGATATTGGTGTACATTTTCCAGATACTTCTAACGAGTTTAAAAATATCGACAGTAAAATTTTACTTCAAAAAACCTACGATTTAATTAAAAAAGAAGGGTATAAAGTTGGTAATATCGATTGTACCTTATGTTTAGAGCTTCCAAAAATTAAGCCTCATATTACTGCAATGCAGGAAGCAATAGCTGCTATATTGCATATAACAGTTAAAGATGTGTCAATCAAAGCAACAACTACCGAAAAAATGGGCTTTGCAGGAAGGGAAGAAGGTTTATTTGCTTATGCAAGTACACTTTTGTTTAAACAATAAAAGTGCAGTTAATCAGTTATTTGTTTAAGTAAACTTTCTTACAACTTATTATGAATTTATCAGAAAGCAGAATTGCAATTATAGGGTTAGGCTATGTAGGCTTACCATTAGCTATTGAATTTGGCAAAAAATATAGTGTTTTGGGTTTTGATATTAACCAATCCCGAATTGAAGAATTGGCTAATGGTAAAGACCGAACAAACGAAGCCGATTTACCTGCTTTAGCTTTGGCTACAGGTTTAAAAACAAGTAAGGAAAGTATTGGGTTAGTATTCTCATCTAATACAGATGATTTAACTAATTGTAATATTTACATTGTTACGGTTCCAACACCCATTAATAGTTTTAAATCACCCGATTTAACGCCTTTACTTGCTGCATCTACAATGATTGCAAAAGTTTTAAAAGAAGGTGATATTGTAATCTATGAGTCAACTGTTTATCCTGGTTGTACTGAAGAAGATTGTGTGCCAGTTTTAGAAAAATATTCTGGGCTAAAATTCAATCAACATTTTTATTGTGGCTATTCGCCAGAAAGAATAAATCCAGGAGATAAGGTAAATACATTAACTACTATTAAAAAAGTTACATCAGGTTCAACACCTGCTATTGCTGATTTTGTAGATGATTTATACAAAAGCATTATTACTGCAGGAACTTACAAGGCAGCCAGTTTAAAAGTTGCAGAAGCTTCTAAAGCAATTGAGAATGCTCAAAGAGATATTAATATCTCATTTGTAAACGAATTGGCACTCATTTTTGATAAAATGGGTATCGATACGAATGATGTGATCGACGCAGCAGGAACCAAATGGAATTTTTTGAAATATCGTCCTGGTTTAGTTGGTGGTCATTGTATTGGAGTTGATCCTTATTATTTAGCACATAAAGCTGAGAGTTTGGGTTATCATCCACAAGTAATTTTAAGTGGAAGAAGGGTAAATGATAATATGGGACTTTTTGTAGCTAGTAAAGTGGTGAAGCTAATGATACAAAAAGGTCAGAAAATTAATGGCTCTAAGGCGTTGATTTTGGGTATTACTTTTAAAGAAAACTGTCCAGATATTAGGAATTCAAAAGTAATTGATATCTATAATGAATTGAAACAGTATGGTATACAAGTAGATGTGTACGACCCTCATGCAAATAGCGATGAAGTGCATGAAGAGTTTGGAATTACATTGTGTCCGAGTTTGCAAACAACTTACGATGCAATAATTATTAGTGTGGCCCATGATGAGTTTAAAGTATTGAATGTTAAACAATTAGCAGTATCGCCAGATACTGTAATATTTGATACTAAGGCAATTTTAGATAGACATTTGGTAGATAGTCGCTTGTAAATAGCTGATAATTACAACAAGAAAAGCACACTTATTAGTGTGCTTTTCTTGTTGTAATATTTTTTTAGAGGTCTTTTTTCTCATGGGCAAATAATTCAATTAATAAAATTTATTTAAACTTTAAGCAGCACTATATTTGCCGCTTATGGGATTAGATTATGTTCTGTTAAATCCCCCCTCAATAAATAGAATTTATAAAATTCGTACTTACTCAAATGTGAGTAAGGTGGCGGAGCTTTTTTTGTGCCTTAAAAAGAGATATATGTTAAAGATCATTAAATTATTGTTGTTGATTTTTTTAGCAGCATCGGTGCATGCACATGCTCAATTACCAGCAGATATGAGCAAAGTAAAATCAACTGATATTTCAGATGCTCAGTTACAGGAGTTTGTACAAAAAGCTTCAAATTCTGGCTTATCAGAAGCTCAGATAGTAGATGAATTTACAAAGAGGGGCATGCCTTCAAATGAAATTGATGCTTTAAAAGCTAGAATTAGTGCATTGTCAGCACCAGTTGGTGGTGGAGCTACAAGTTCAGGAGGGATGGTACAAGGAACTGTTAGTAAGTCGGCAACAGTCACAACATCTACTCAAGCAACTGGTCCAAGCACTATTTTTGGCTCTGAGTTATTTTCCAATCCAAGCTTATCTTTTGAGCCTGACTTACGAATACCAACTCCCCAAAATTATGTTTTAGGTCCAGATGATCAATTGTTATTAGATGTTTATGGGGTTAATTTATCTCAGCAAAAATTAATAGTCGATGCAGAAGGAAGGATTTATATAAAATATTTAGGTCCAATTTCCGTAAATGGACTAACGGTGGAGGAAACAAGCAAAATTATAAATAGAAAGTTAGTAAAATTTTATCCAGCAATTGCTAGTGGTCAAACTAAAGTTCAACTAACCGTTACAGGTATTCGTTCTATGAAAATTATAATTATTGGAGCTGTAAGAAAACCGGGTACATATAATTTAACTTCTTTAGCTACATTGTTTAACGCTTTGTATGTAAGTGGTGGGCCTACTGACAATGGTTCATTTAGAAATATTGAATTAGTAAGAAATAACAAGGTGATTATTGTAGCCGATTTATATGACTTTCTATTAAATAGCAGTTTGAAAAGTAATGTCCGTTTAATGGATAATGATGTAATTAAAATTCCATTTGTTCAAACTAAAATCAGCCTAGCTGGAGAGTTAAATAGAGTTGGGCTTTTTGAAATGCAACCCAATGAAACATTACAAGATGCAATTAGATTTGCTGGTGGTTATAAAAGTAACGCATTTAAAGCCCGAATTACAGGTGTTAGAAACACCGATTTTGAAAAAAAGGTAATTGATATTGTAAAAGATTCAATTGCTTATTTTAAACCTCAAAATGGAGATAGTTATACTATTGGCAGCTTAATTGATAAATACGAAAATAGAATAATTATTGAGGGTGCTGTATTTAAGCCAGGTGCTTACTCTTTAGAAAAAGGGTTAACAGTAGCTCAATTGGTAAAAAAAGCTCAAGGGCTTAGAGAAGATGCTTATATCGAAAGAGTGATGATTACGCGTACTAGAGAAGACTTAACTAAAGAATATATTAGCATTAGCCTAAATTCAGATTCAGGGAAGAATTTAATATTGCAAAAAGAAGATTTGTTAAACATTTCTTCCATTTTCGATATTAAAGAAAAATTTTCTGTTACCATTAATGGTGCTGTTAGAAAACCAGGCAGCTATGCTTTTGAAGATAGTTTGTCTTTAAAATCATTGTTATTAATTGCTGGAGGTTTTGCTGATAATGCCACAGGATTAGGTATTGAAATTGCACGTAGAAAAAGAGATGTTGATGTAACAAATCCAGAAAGCCCCATAGTAGAAATTATTAGAATTGATGATACGAAGGATTTGTCTAAATTCTCAAACGATATTAAATTAAAGCCTTTTGATGTGGTGGGTATTAAAGTAGATCCTTACTATAAAGGGCAAATTAGTGTAACCATTAATGGGGAGGTTTTAAGCCCTGGAACTTATACTTTAAGAAGCAGGATTGAAAAAATTAGCGATTTAGTAAAAAGGGCTGGTGGTACATTATATACAGCAAATATTTCAGGTGCCCGGCTAAGACGAAAAAATAATTTTAATGATGTTGATTTAACTGTAGTACAAAAAATAGCAAAATCTGCTGCTAAAGATTCCTCAGATGTTACATTAGAAGCAGAAAGAAAGCCATATAATGAAATAGCCATTAACTTACCTGAAATATTAAATAATCCTGGGAGTAAAGACGACATTCTGTTAATGGAAGGAGACATTATACAAATACCATTAAAACAGCATATGGTTTCTATATCGGGAGAAGTATTTAAGCAACTTGAAATTGGATACACCGAGGGCAGAAAATTGAAAGAATATATTTCAGATGCAGGTGGCTTTACGAACTCTGCAAATAAACATAAAACCTTTGTGGTTTATCCAAATGGCAAAGCCGATCGTATCAAAAAATCTTTTCTTTTCTTTAATAAATATCCCAAAATTACTGCAGGGGCAAAAATCTTTGTACCAAAAGAGCCTGAGAAAAAAGGAGCAGATTATGCAAAAATAGGGTTAGTTGTTTCTGGTATTTCGGCATTAATTACAGCTGTTGCTATTTCCGTACAATTAAGTAAGTAATATATTTTAACTATTCGATAATGGAAAAAATAGTAGGTGAAAGTGAATTTTCTTTTAAAGAAATTTTAGAGAGCATAAAAGTTGGCTTTAAATATTTAAAGACAAAACTTTTGCTTTTGGCAATATTATCTATTATAGGAATTTTAGGTGGTGTTGTTTTTGCTATATACTCACCAATTACCTATAAATCAAACTTAAGTTTTGTTGTAGAAGAAGGTAAAATGGTGGGTGGTAATTTAGCATCTTTAGCTGGGCAGTTTGGTATTGATGTTGGTAGTACTGCAAATGGCGTTTCTATAATTAGCGGAGACAATATTATACTTTTTTTAAAAAGTAAAAGCCTAACTAAAGAAATACTATTAAGTCCCTATGATTCTGCTGAATACTCACTTGCAGATAAATATGCAGATATTTATGGGTTGCGAAAGAAGTGGAAAAAAAGTAGTGAGGTAGGGAAGGAGATTTTTTTTCCTGCAAACTCAACAACTAAGTTTTCAATAAAACAAGATAGTTTATTGCACATAATAATAGAAAAAATTATTAAAAAGCAACTTTTAGTTGAAAGACCAGAAAAGAAAGCTTCTTTTATTACAGTAGAGGCTTCATTTAGAGACGAACGTTTAAATATATTATATGCTAAAAGATTGGTAGATAGAGCAATCGAAATTTATATTACGTCTAAAACAAAACGTCAAAAAACGAACGTTGATAGATTACAGAGAAGGTCTGATAGTATTGCTACAATATTAAATGGTAAAACTTTTCAATCTGCATTAAATCAGCAAGAATTACTAG
>CALRLF020000107.1:0-11681 GCA_943368475.1 Allobosea thiooxidans | reverse complement strand
AAATGGTATATTATTTTTTTTGGTTTATCTCTTTTTGTAACACAATTATTAATTCTACTTTATTTCCGTTTCATTGATCCTGTTAATGCAGATATCCCATTGTGGAGTTTATCTGGTGTTAGAGGCCAGATTGCTAAATTCTTGAAGATTTTCTTTGTAATCATCACTTTTTCAATAAATCTTAGGATACTTTTAAAAATTCTGACCAAGTATAAACCCAAAAATATTTATTTCAAGCAACTGCGTATTTGGACACTTTGGCTATTATTATTTCAGTTTTTATCGGGTATTTCCTTTGTAACTTCTCATTATTTTAAGTTTGATAAGTATAATAATACAGCTTATTTGGTTTTATTACTGTTTAACTATGTAGCAGTTTTGCTTTTATTGTTTAGACCCAAATTTTTAAATAGAAGTAACTTAAAAATTAAGTTAGGAGGTTTGTTTGATAAAAAAGCCGATGAAGAATTATCGGCTGAGTTATTTGTTCAAATATTTTTTTCAAACGTCTATTACCTTAATAAAGATGCTTCGGTTGAAGATTTAAAAACCAAACTAAATACTTCGTCTGAAATACTAAGTAATTTTTTGTACACGAATTATGGTTCAGGATTAGTTGATTTAATCAATAAATACCGAATCAATTATTTCATTGATTTGGTAAACACTGGTAAGTTTGGAAATTACACCATTGATGCTTTAGCACAAGAATCGGGTTTTAATTCAAGGTTTCATTTATACAAATCTTTCAAAAAATTTCACGGCGGAACACCTTCTGATTTTGTACGTTCTGTACACGATTAATGCAAAAAAGTTGCACAATCAACAGTCGAAATTTGCAAGCATCTTTCATACTTTAAGAAAAAAAATTAAAAAATTATCGCAATTCCTGGATCTATTCTTTTTAGCGAATCAAATACAGTATATTTATAAATAATACATAATACACTGAAATAAAAGGTGTAATAAAAGTTAACATGGAGACTCTGTAAACGAACCCCTGTTTTTTGTGTTTGCAATTTCAAATCTTTCATTTTACACTCAGTAATTCTTTATTCAATGTTGTAAGTTTTTTTAAAAATAGTTGATAAAATATTTGAATCAAAGGGAGGTGCATGAAATGAAATTTATCTGTGAAAAAATATCCATCATAGAGGAGGAGTTTGGTTGCAGTATCACATTTGCCGAAGAGGAAAATGGTATTGCAAATGAACATGTAACAGTGAATGAGTTAATAAATAGCAATGGTCAGTATTTACTAATTATGAGAAAATATAGTGAAAATGAATTTGAACAAGACTACTTATATATCGAAACTGTAAATCCCAATAAATCGGGGGAACTATCGAATTTTTTAATTGATATACAAGAAAATAGATTTTCAATTTCTTATGATAGAGACTTTATAGAAATAATAATGAAACCTGATGAACAAAATTTAAAAGCTATTAAACGCATTGTTCAAAAAATAACCGGCAAAAACGGATTTGTAAATTATAAAAACTAAGCTATTTAAAAACAACTCAACTATTCATTCATAACCCTTTAATCATTACACATGAAACAAAAAGTACTCTTATTTATGTTGTTGGCAACAGCATTAACAGCAAAATCTGCCGATTATTACTGGGTTGGTGGCACTGGTAATTGGACAGATGTTGCTACACATTGGGCAACAACTTCTGGCGGTGGAACGTTCCATGTTGTAGTACCCACCTTATCAGACAATGTAATCTTTGATGCTAATTCATTTACAAGTAGTGGCCAAACAGTAACTGTAAATATTGCAAGTATCAGTTGTAATAACATGAATTGGACTGGAGTTACCAATACTCCCACATTAAATATGTCCAACAACTTATTGTATATCTATGGTTCCTTAACAATGGTATCAGGTATGAATACGAGTAATTTTTTCTGTTGTACAAATAGTATAACATTTAAGGCAACATCCACCGGAAAAACCATTACAACAGGAGGGAAATCAATTGGTCAGATTTGGTTTGATGGAGTTGGAGGAGAATGGACATTACAAGATGCATTAAGTGCACCAGGTGGTATTTTTTTAGTAAATGGTTCGTTTATTACGAATAATAATACCTTGAACATTATGTATTTTAGTTCAAATAATTCTAATGTAAGAAACTTAAATATTGGATCCTCGACAATTAATGTTTCTTATGGTCAGCCTTGGGAAATGACTTCAACAAACCTTACTTTCTCGGCTACAACCCCAACAATAAATGCATCGGGCGGTGGTAATTTTATGGGTGGAGGAAAATCATATCATAATATAAATTTCACAGGGTCAGCTGCTGGAACTATTTCTAATGTGAGTAGTGCTAATGATGTTAGTTTTACAGGAAATGGAACAATCAATGGTGCTTCAACCTTTAATAATGTAACATTTGGTGGTAATGCTACAATTAATGGTAGTAATACCTTCAATAATATTTCTTTTGGTGCAGCCAAAGTCAATACTTTTCAGGCAAGCACCACACAAATTGTAAATGGAACTTTTACTTCTAGTAGTTCTTGTACTGGCTTTTCAACGTTTACTTCTAGCACAAGCAGTGCAGCCACTATTTCAAAAAGTTCTGGTAGTGTTACTATAAATTATGTTAATCTGAGTAATATAACTGGTACAGGAGGTGCAACATTTACTGCAAATAATACCATAGCATCTGGCACAAATACAGGATGGACAGTGTCGCCATTAAGTTCAAATAATTTGTATTGGATTGGAGGTAGTGGTAATTGGAGTGATGGTAGCCATTGGTCTTTAACTAGTGGAGGTGCTGCATACAATTGTTCACCAACATTATTGGACAATGTATTTTTTGATGCCAATTCATTTACTGGAGCAAGTCAAACTGTTACAGCTGATATAACTACAGTATCCTGTAATAATATGAATTGGACTGGAGTTACCAATACGCCCACCTTTAATATGAATAATAAACTATTGTATATCTATGGTTCCTTAACGATGGTATCAGGGATGAATACTAGTAATTTTTTCTGTTGTACGAATAGTATAACATTTAAGGCAACATCCGCCGGAAAAACCATTACAACAGGAGGGAAATCAATTGGTCAGATTTGGTTTGATGGAGTTGGAGGAGAATGGACATTACAAGATGCAGTAAGTGCACCAGGGGGTATTTTTTTAGTAAACGGTTCATTTATTACGAATAATAATACCTTGAACATTATGTATTTTAGTTCAAATAATTCTAATGTAAGAAACTTAAATATTGGATCCTCAACAATAAATGTTTCGTATGGTCAGCCTTGGGAAATGACTTCCACAAACCTTACTTTTTCAGCTACAACACCAACAATAAATGCATCGGGCGGTGGTAATTTTCTGGGTGGAGGAAAATCATATCACAATATAAATTTCACAGGGTCAGCTGCTGGAACTATTTCTAATGTGAGTAGTGCTAATGATGTTAGTTTTACAGGAAATGGAACAATCAATGGTGCTTCCACTTTTAATAATGTAACATTTGGTGGTAATGCTACAATTAATGGTAGTAATACGTTTAATAATCTTACATTTTATTCTGGAACAACTAATACTTTAGCAGCTGGAGCTACTCAAACTGTTACTGGAACTCTAACAGCTACGGGTACTGGAGGCTTTCTAATTACTATTCAATCATCCTCAGCTACTCCAGCCATACTATCAAAATCAAGTGGTAATGTTTGTTTCGATTATGTACTCTTACAAAAAATCACAGGAACTGGCGGTGCTACATTTGATGCAGGTATTAATACACATTCAACAGATTTGGGTGGTAATACCGGTTTTGCTTTTACAGGATTATGTACCTTACCACCTTATCCTCCATATTTGTGGAAAGGTGCAACAAATGCCTCTTGGACAACAACAACAAACTGGAGTCCAGGTATTGTGCCTTCGAGTTCTTCTAATATTATCATTTCTCTGGCAAACAATGCACCTGCAATCAGCACTACACAGGCGGTTAATAATATTACGATTAATTCTGGAACATCTCTAACAGTAACTGGCACATTACAATTGAGTGGCACACTTACAAATAATGGTGCCCTTACTGCAACAGCAGGCACCATTGAATTTAATGGCAGTGCTCCGCAAACAATTCCTGCATCTGCATTTGCTACCAATACGATTAAAAATTTAACCATAAATAATGCAGCAGGTGTTACACTTGCTGGTGCATTAAATGTTACTGGTGTTATAACACCTATAACAGGTACACTAACCACAGGTGGTAATTTAACATTAGTAAGTAATAGCAGTGGCACTGCAAGAATAGCACAAGGTGCAGGCAGTTATATTTCTGGAACAGTTAATGTGCAACAATATATTCCAGGTGGTAGAAGAGCCTATCGATTCTTAGGAAATCCATTTAATGCTGCTTTAAATATGGGAAGTTTAATCGATGATATTTTTATAACTGGTGATGGAACAACAGCAGGCACAGGTGGAGCAACTACAGGTAGTGGCTTTGATGCTACAACATCCAATTCGGCTTCTAGCTTCTGGTTTGATAATAATGCAACAACACCTGGTGCATGGAAAGCATTTACTGGAACTGCAGATACTAGATGGGAACCATATAAAGGTATACGAGTTTTAATAAGAGGCGATAGAACTCAAGCAACTGCTTTAACTGGTAGTAATCCAACACCCAATGCAGTTACACTAGATGTGACAGGTACTTTAAATACGGGTAATGTTAATATAAGTGTTCCAACAGCAGGTGCTTTTCATTTATTAGCTAATCCATATGCATCACCTGTAGATATTGGATCTGTAATCGATGGTCTAACTTCTGCTGTTATAGGAACACAATATTGGGTATGGAATGCCAATGCTGCAGGTATTAATAATAGAGGAGCATATGTAACCAAAGTAGTAGGTACTGGAGCATACAATTTAGCTGCAAATGGAGCTTTCTTTGTGCAACCTGTTTCAGGCACTACTTTGGCTTTCACTGAAGCAAATAAACAATCCACTGCAAGTACTGCATTGTTTAGAACCAATACAATGCAAGATTTATTAGAGCTTAATTTATTGTATAACAATGGTGAGGCCGATAATATGTTTATTCGTAACTCATCAACTGCTGTTAATGCACTAGATGCTCAAGATGGTGAGAAGCTATTGAACCCAGATATTAACTTATATAGCCTTAGCAGTACTGCAAATAAATTAAGTTTAGATAGTCGTCCATTTATGGCTGTAACAACCATTCCACTTGGATTTACAACAACTGCTGCAGGAACTTTTAGTCTTGCAATTGCAAACAATACCATCAATTCTGCAATAGCCATTTATGTAAAAGATAAATTATCTAATACTGAACAATTACTTACTCCATCAACTGCATTTACATTTACTGTAACTGCAGATCCAGCAACACAAGGGGAAAATAGATTTGAATTGGTATTCCGTAACAATGGAGCTTTACCTGTAAATATTACCAACCTAAAAGCTTATCAAAAAAATACAGGTATACAAGTTGATTGGAATTCACAAAATGAACAGAACCTAAATAGCTACGAAGTAGAAAAGTCAAAAAGTGGTTTAAATTTTATTAAAGTGGGAACCGTTGTTGCGTCAGGATTAACAAGCTACCATTGGTATGATGCTAACCCTGTAAATGGCAATAATTATTACCGTATTAAGATAGTTGAAAAAGATGGTAGCTTTAATTACACACAAGTGGTGAATATAAAGATTGGAAGTATTAAAAATACATTTTCAATTGTTGGTAATCCAATCAAAAATAAAACCATAACCCTACAAATGGAAAATGTAACTAAAGGTAATTACTCTATTAAAATGTATAACAATCTAGGGCAATCTGTAGCAACAAATACAATTAATCATGCTGGAGGTTCTGCTACAGAAACAATTTTTATAGGCAACGTTGCAGCAGGAACTTATCAATTGAGCATTGTAGGAAACAATCATATCAGCGTTATCAAAACTGTAATAATTGAATAGCAAAATTTATTATTAATAATGTGGCTCACTTTTTAGTGAGCCACATTTAACAACTTACCCACTAATAAATCGCCTCATTATGAAATTAAAAATATCAACCACACAAATCATCACTTGCAGTTTAGTTTTTTTATTTTTCTTACTACCTTCTCTAAGCAATGCACAGCCTGGGTTTGGGGACGACGTAAATGATGTGCCTATTGATGGTGGCTTATCATTATTAGCAGTAGCTGGAATAGGCTACGGAGCAAAAAAAATTCAACAGCGAAAGGCTATGAAAAAAATTTGACATTAGTTGATGGATTGTCTTCTAAAAAAACTATTAAAACTGCCATTCCATGTAAAACCAACTATCTTACAAAAAGTATGTACAAACGAATCGTAAGTAGTTGGAAAATTATCAAACAAACTTTTATTCTTTTTAGCGATAATAGTGTTACCAGTAAAAGTGCAGCATTGGCATTTTATACTTTCTTTTCATTGGCTCCAATTTTATTAATTGTAATTGGTGTTGGCGATGTTTTTTATCGAAGAGATGCAATAGAGGGAAATCTATTTGGACAAATTCAAGCCTTTGTTGGTACAGCTGCTGCAACACAAATTCAGGATATTTTACGTAATGCAGCAACTACAAAAAATAGCTTATTTGCATCAGTTATCAGTATAGTTGCATTGGTATTATCAGCAACAGGAGTGTTTACCGAAATTCAAACTTCCATCAATAGCATTTGGCAGCTAAAACCCAAACCACGTAAGGGTTGGGTTAAATATTTACTCAACCGAATGCTTAGTTTTTCAATGATATTAAGCCTAGGCTTTATACTAATGGTTTCATTGGTTATTAGCACTGTAATGGATTTAATGATGCATCGATTGCTAACCTTATTGCCCGAGGGGTCTGTCTTCATTACTTATGGCTTAAATCTGCTAATCACCTTACTCATTACTTCCTTTTTATTTGGGGTGATTTTTAAATTTTTACCCGATGCTAAAATCCAATGGAAAGATGTTCGTGCAGGAGCTTTTACAACTGCAATCTTGTTTATGTTAGGCAAGTTTGGCATTGGTTATTATTTAGGCAAAAGCAATCCAGGTGGTGTATATGGTGCAGCTGGTTCGGTAGTTATTATATTGCTTTGGGTATATTATTCAGCCATTATTTTGTATTTCGGGGCCTGCTTTACTAAAGTTAATGCATCGTTTACCGGACGACAAATTTTTCCATCTCAGTATGCCGTTTTTATTGAACAAATTGAAGTGCAAAATAAAAATTCTTTACAAGAACAAGCCGAAGTGCAGGTTGTTGTTCAGCCTTCTGCTAAAGTATAAGCATTTTATGTACTTAGCTGTTGAACAAAGCCAAACTGTAGTGTAGCCTGTACTGAGCGAAGTCGAAGTATCGCACCCTTGTACTGAGGAATAAAGCCAACCAAAATACAAAACACTACCATCTTTTGCTCTATGAGACTTGCAGTCTCATAGTTCTATTTTATTGCCTTTGGCAATTATTAAAACTAAGTTGCCAAAGGCAACATAATAAACTTACGAAGCTACAAGCTTCGAAGAGCAGGGGAAGCTATAAATTCGGATAGCTAACCACATTACCATTTCTTCTGTAGACAATTTTTGGAATAATAGTACAAAAAAATTAATTTAAATTATATATCTCATTTTATTACATTTGTTTCGTACATTATTTCTACCAAACTTTTATGAGACAATTTGTTTTTAGTTTTAAAATAACTATTCAGATAATATTTTTCTTTTTGTGTTGTGTAACATCAAATGCACAAAAGAAAGAAGTATTTAAATTTCAGAAAGATGATAGTTTGTTGAAAGTTATTTATTTAAAGCAGGCTGAAAGTATGCATAATACTTTCGTAGCAAGTTTTAAGAGCTCGCCTAATTATAAAGATTATAAAGAAATCTTTAGCAATAGAACTGAAATAGTACATGAACTTTTGACATCGAGTAGAAGTGTTACCGATAGTGTAGCTCATAATTATCTTCAACGTGTATTGCAAAAAATTACACAAGTAAATCCTGAGTTAAAAGATTTAACGTTGAGGGTATTTTTTTCAAGAGACTGGTGGCCTAATGCTTTTAGTTTGGGTGATGGAACTATTGTTATTAATGCAGGGCTTTTTATGTATATGGAAAATGAAGCACAATTAGCATTTACATTGTCACATGAATTGGCACATTTTTATTTAGATCATGGTAATATAGCTATTAAAAAATATGTTGAAACAATTAACAGTAAAGAGTTTCAAGATAAACTAAAAAAGATATCAAAAGAAGAATTTAGGGTAAATGAAAAGGTTGATGAACTAACAAAGGCTATTGTGTTTAATAGCAGAAGACATAGTAGAGAAAAAGAAACAGAAGCAGATAAGCAAGGTTTACTCTTTTTAAAAAAATCTGGATATAATACCATTGCTGCAAAAACTTGTTTACAAATGCTGGGAAAAATTGATGATTCATTAATTTATAAACCATTAAATCTTGAGCAGGTATTTAGTTTTCCAAACTTTTATTTTAATCCAAGATGGATTAAATTCGAAACTACCATTTTTGGAAAATTGGGTAAAAATGATGGTGGTATTACAAAAGCCGAAAAGGATTCATTAAAAACACATCCCGATTGTGAAAAGAGGATTGCATTAATACAAGATTCTATTTATTTAAATAACTCTAATGGAAATAGTTTTCAGATAGATTCAACACTTTTTGCCAATTTAAAAAGGCAATTTTTTGCAGAAATTGTTGAAGAAAATTACAAACAAAAAAATCTTAGTCGCAACCTATATTACAGTTTACTACAATTGCAGGCAAATGACAATAGGCCCTTTGCAATCTATTCAGTTCAAAGAAATTTATTATTAATGTATGATTTTCAAAAAAAACATACGCTTGGAAAAACAATTGATGTTGAAAACAAACATTTGAAAGATGATTATAACTTATTGCTTAGAATGCTTTCACGAATTTCGTTAAGTGAGTTAGCAGAACTTTGCAAAGCTTTTTACGATACACATAACACAGAAATGAATGATTATAACGGTTGGGATGAACTTTCATTAACAATAAAAAAAATAAATCTTTAATAGTTACCATAATTTAAACCTCAAAAAATGAAGAAGCTTTTATTCTCAACATTATTCTTAGTACTTGTTTGTGCTACAGTACATGCACAAAAATTAACCATTGAAAACGTAAAAAAAGTGTCTTTACGTTCTTCTGGAGCCATTAAGCAAGCAAGTGAAGTTAAAGGATATTATTTTTTTTATGTAAGTGATAAAGTAGATAAAAAAACAAATGAATTTACTTTAAGTATTCATGATGCAAGTTTAACCAGTTTAAAAGACATCAAGTTTGTAGATTCTAAAGAAGTTACTGTTTTAGAATGTTCTTTTAATGGCAGTGATTTACTTTTTCTTCTTTACAACAGTAAAGACAAAACTTTTAATTATCAGATCTATGGAGCTGATGGTAAGAAAAAGTACGACTATACCAAAGAAATTACCAAAAAAGATAAAGCATATTTAGAATCAACTTATTTAAATCTTAAGGATGATGAGCAAACTTATAAAGGCATTTATCCAATAGAAGGGAAGGGGTTTATTTCAAATATGCCTAGCCGTGAAGATAAAGATTACACTTTTGAAATCAGTTATATGTCATCTGAGAAACAAAAGCAATGGTCATATATTCCTTCTGGTGATTTTAAAAGATACCTTGCCGATTTTTTAGGTAGTGTAAATGGGGTAGTTTTATTAGAGGTGCAAAAATATACCAGTAGAACCGATGGTAATCCTGAATCATTTTTAGTAGGCTTGTCATTAGAAAATGGAAAATTATTGTTCGAAAAATCAACAGATCTTACAAACAATAAATTCTATCCTGCAAGTTTATCTGTAGTAAATCAAGGAAAAATATACTTATATGGGGAATATTTTAAACCAAAAGATAATATAATGAAAGATAATTCATTAGGTTTTGGTTTTGTAGAAATTGATGCCGCTGGAAAGTTTCTATCTGAAAAATACGTTTCATGGGAGGATGGCTTAGGTAAATATCTCAGTTTAAATTCTAAAGGAAAAGTTGATGATTTTGGTTATATGTACATTCACACTATGGTACAAACAGCCGATGGAAGTATTTATGCAATTGCTGAAGGCTACAAAAAAGTTGCAAGTGCTTTTGGTATTGCTACTACACTTTTAAGTAGAGGTGGTGGTGCAAGCGTTACTAAAATTAAAGTAACAGATATGTTGATTGTTAAATTTGATAAGGATTTTAGTGTAAAAGATGCAAAGATTTATACCAAGAATTCAAACAGTATAGAATTGCCACATGGAGCTGAATTTGCCAGCACCGCTATGTTAGGTAAATTTATAAAGTATTATTATGGTGGTTTTGATTATAGTTATACACAGACAAATCAAGATCTTACTTCTTTTAGTGTTTGTTACAGCGATTATGAAAGAAGTAAAAATTACAAAGGAGGTACCTTTAATTCTATTTCTTATAACAATGGAAAATTTACAACAGATAAAATTAATACAAAGAGTGATGCCTCTTGGTCGGAGGTTTTACCAGGAAAACAAGGACAAGTAGTAATAATTGAATATTTTAAAAAGGCAAAGAAGTTGGAAGTTCATTTTGAAAAACTGAATTAAGTTTATACAGGTTCATTCTTTTTTAGGGCTGTCTGTAAAGGCAGCCTTTTTTATTGGTGCTTAAAAGTATTTCAATGCCTCGGTTCCTGCCTTTACGAAACGAAACTCACAACATAAAATTGGTTTGTGCAAATACGAGCCATGGCATATAAGTTATTCTCTTATGCTCTTTGATACTTGCAGTCTCATAGTTCTATTATATGCCTTTTGCAATTACTACTACTTAGTTGCCAAAGGCAACAGAATAAACTTACGAAGCTACAAGCTTCGAAGAGCAGGGGGCTTCATTGAAATACTATAGTTGGTAACAAAAAAATCACACTCCAATAATAAATATGATTTTCAATTTTTTTTCTGTGTTATCTGCGTTTTCTGCGAGCAAAAAAATATTCTTTCATTTATAGGAACGAGTAATCTATTGGCAGGTTTATCAGTGTGTTCGAAATGACGATAAAACTTACTTAAACTCATAATAAGGCACATCATCATGACTAATGGCTTCTTTTTGTTGCCAGTAAGCCATGGTAACGGTGTGTCCATCTTTGGTTTTTAATTCCCTGCCATAAATGGCATTGATGGTATTAAATGTATAGTCGGTTACACCAACAGTTGAAGTAGTGATAACAGGTGGGGGTTGAGGAGGCACAGTTTCTTCACCTTCTTTAGGTGCAGGTGCTGGTGAAGCTTTAGGTGCAGGCGACGGAACTGTGATTACAGTATATCCATTTACTTCTAGCAACTGTTTTAAGAAAGCTACTCTTTCGGGTTGTACGTTCTTTTCTACAATGCCACATTTAACACCATCCAGTTCTTCGAATTCGTGATTTTTATTAATAGCCATGTTTGCCCCTGTTTAACTTAATGAGTAAATGTAATCGTAAATCCAGCTGAATACACCAACCAATACAATACCTGCACCACAAATAATCATTGCCAGTTTTACAACAGGAATAATTTTTATGGTAGCAACAGGTGTTTCGTTTTTATCCATGAAT
>CALRLF020000106.1:0-11763 GCA_943368475.1 Allobosea thiooxidans | reverse complement strand
GTTACAAGCGACAATAAATTACTGCCTATAACAAAAGGTTTTACGTCAGCAGGGCTGACGGGTCAAGCCTCCCAACTTTTGTATTTCAATGTGGCTTTTGTTCTTGGCTTGACCGAACGCTATTCAGCAGTAGAATTTATTTGTAACTACATATCTTTAATCAGCACCAGTTCCAAGCAGGACGACTAAAGCCGTCCTGCCAACGTAAAGCCTGGAACGTTGTGTGCCATACTGCCCAGCAGTTTCACAAATGTTCGAGTTATGTAAAATTTTCTTTATCAAATAGGGTTGTCAATCATTTCTATTTTGACAAAATTCATTCCACTAAAAGCTATATGACAGACATTTAAAATCATTTGAATCATGTCAAAACAGGAATATATTCTAAAAAATCAGTTGGTTTATAAGTTACTATTTTTTTGTGTGACACTTGCTCTAAACTTTTTTTTAATTTACACTTTCAAAAGTTTACATAACAGCCCCCTTTTAATCATTACAACATTAATATCATGTTTTTTGATAGGCATATTTTTAAAATTCAGACAAACCAAACCTAATGTAATTGTCAAAAATTTAGCATGGGGTCTAATTTATGGTTCATTGACAGTTTTTGTTTTAACACTTGCATTACTTATCTGGGTATCTTATTTGTACAATCATTAGATACAATAAAATGATAAAAGTTAGACTTCTTGACATCATATACTTTATTGCAATTATATTGACAGACCTATTTATCTATATGGTATTAGGTCTGTTTTTTATGGGTTACGAGGACTTTTATGACGAAAGCAAAGGACCTTATTTGAGTTTACGAAGCATGACAACAAATGAAAAAATCATCTACTTAGCTATAAATATTTGGTATGTGGCTAACATAGTTTTGGTTGTTTGGGCTATTTATAAAATTTACAAATGGCTATTATACCTCAAAACGAAGAAGTACGGCACATAACAAAAGGTTTTACGTCAGCAGGGCTGACGGGTCAAGCCTCTCAACTTTTGTATTTTAATTGGGCTTTAGTACTGGGCTTGACCGACTGCTATTCAGCAGCAGAATTTGTTTGTAACTACATATCTTTAATCAGCTACAGTTCCAAGCAGGACGTCTAAAGCCGTCCTGCCAACGTAAAGCCTGGGACGTTGTAGGCAACTTTATAAATAAGTTGCAACAACTTTTTGTAACAACGTGATAATTACAATCGGGACAGACACAACGCAAAAGCTTAAACTATTTTTTTTGCTTAACTACAACAATCTTTTGGCTCCTATTTTATTCACCAGCCAGTCGCCAGCAAATCTGCCTATTACCATTGCTGTTAAATAAGCAACATAACCAATCGTTACTAAGTGGTCTGGCACAAGTAATACTTTAGAAAAATAAATCCCACTCCAATCACTCATTGTACCTTCACAAACCATACTCACAAACCCAATTAAACCCAATTGAATCAAAGGCTTATCCGGCAGTGCAAAAGCTACTTTATTTGAACTGTTTTTTTTGTCGTGATGCAAGGTGTTTTTAAATACCAAAAGCATAAGAATTAACGATATTGAAGCAACTATTAAAAAATGATTGAGCATAGTTACGTTTGCAGAAATCATTAAAAAACTAACTGCTGCTCCAGATAATGCTGCTAAACTCCATATACCATGAAATGAGGTAACAATTGATTTGTTGTACAATGCCTGAACACCAATTGATTGTGTATTTACAGAGATGTTGAAAAAGTTTCTGGATGCTCCAAATAAAAATAAGATTAAAACAGCTTTCCAAACTGTGGTTGCAGTTGCAAGCAGGCATAATAACAATGTATATAACACAGCACTAATAAGCATTACATACCTGCTACTTATTTTACTTAATACAATACCCGCCAATGGCATTGTAATCATTAACCCTGTTGTAATGCTGCCAAAACTGTTCCCAACTCTGCATCATTTAGATGCAATTGTTTTTGAAGGGCTGGGATATGGGCAGCCCATGCTGCAAAATTAAACCCGGATATAAAAAAGAAAACACCAACTGCTAAACGGCTTGCAAATGGTGAATTTAAAGGATCGCTATGTTTATCTCTATTAAACATCAAAGTTGAAAATAACTAAATAGTACTTACAATTATAAATCAACTTTAAAATATTGCTAATCACTGTAAAACACAAGCCATTTAATCTAAACAATTATACTATATTCTTTTACAAAGAAACTCCACGTTTCCATGGAATAAAATCGTCTTGATTTAATTGAACAGCTTTGGGAATAATTTCTCCACTTGCTGCTTTAATACAGTACTGCAAAATATCTTCACCCATCTGTTCAATACTTTTCTTTCCTTCAATAATCTCACCTGTATTTATATCAATAATATCACTCATCCTTGCTGCTAATTGAGAATTTGTAGCAACTTTAATTACAGGACAAACAGGATTACCAGTTGGTGTACCTAAGCCTGTTGTAAATAAAATTAATGTTGCACCGCTTGCAGCTTTACCTGTAGTAGCCTCTACGTCATTACCTGGTGTACAAACCATACTTAAACCAGATTTCGTTGCTGGTTCAGTATAATCCAATACATCAACAACAGGCGAAGTACCTCCTTTTTTACATGCCCCTGTACTTTTAATGGCATCAGTAATTAGTCCATCTTTAATATTACCAGGTGAAGGATTCATAAAAAATCCACTACCAGCGGCATGAGCCTGAGCATCATATTCCTCCATTAAACGAATGAACTTTTTTGCAATCGCTTCATCAATGCATCTGTCAATTATTTGTTGCTCTGCTCCACACAATTCAGGAAACTCAGCCAATAAAACTTTTCCTCCCAACCCTACCAACAAGTCAGCTGTGTAACCAACTGCTGGGTTAGCTGAAATGCCACTAAAACCATCACTACCACCACATTTAACACCAATACACAATTTGCTTAATGGTGCAGGTGACCGTTGTTGCTGATTGGCTACAACCAAATGCTTAAAAGTTTGCTTGATAGCACCTTTAATCAGTTGTTCTTCGCTTTGGGATTGTTGTTGCTCAAAAATAATTACAGGCTTATCGAATGCTGGATTTCTTTCTTTTATATCCGCCAATAATTGTGTTACTTGTAAATGCTGACAACCTAAACTCAGTAAAGTTATACCAGCTACATTTGGATGATCGGCATAAGCTGCCAGCAACTTACTTAATGTAGAAGCATCTTGCCTTGTTCCACCACATCCACCACTGTGGTTTAAAAACTTAATACCATCAACATTTTGAAACAGTCTTTTTTTGCTAACTGTGGATGCCTTGATTTCTTCAATATCTAAAGAGCTATTTGCTTCAAAAGCTTGTACCAATTGTTCAGCATATTGTTTGTATTTGTCGGTAACAGCATAGCCCAAACTGTTATGTAAAGCCTCTTTAATAACATCTAAATTTCTATTTTCACAAAAAACAGTAGGTATAAATAACCAATAATTGGCTGTTCCAACACTACCATCTTTTCTATGATAACCATTAAAAGTGCTATTTGCAAACTTACTTACGTCAGGTGCCTGCCATTGGTAATTGATGTGTCTATAAACATAGGCTTCTGCTGCATGTTTGGTATTTTCTATACTCATTCTAGCCCCTCTCTGCACCTTTTCTGTAGAAATTTTTCCTACAGTAACACCATACATTTTTATTTCTTCACCAATAAACATGTCATGCATAAAAAACTTATGCTTTGCAGCAATAGGCTCTACTAAAGCATAAGCAGTATTACCAAACTCTATAATTTCATCTTTTGCCAAATCAGTTAGGGCAACCAATACATTATCGGCTGGATGAATTTTTAAAACCTTGTTTTGTTTAGGTGCCATTTTGAAACAATGAATAATTAGTGAATCATTAATGCTGCATTGAAACAGACAGTATTCTATCAAATAAAATTTCAATTGAATTTAACTAGATAAAAGTAGTTGCTCATTAAAAGCAAAGCATTATACATTTTAACTAATACTGGTATTATTTTATCAACTATTGGTATTTTAATTAAATAATTAAGTTTACTTTATACCAAAACAAATAATAAGATGAAACCTAAATTACTTAAGATTTCATTACAACCCCGTCAATCATTTAGTGCAAGAAATGATACAGTTCCTTACTTCTTTAAAGAATTTCACTTTCATCCTGAAATTGAAATTGTTCATATTATTAAAGGCTCTGGAATGCAATTTGTTGGTAATCATTTGCATTCTTTTAAGCCAGGGGATATGGTAATGGTAGGTTCTAACTTGCCACATTTATGGAAATGCGATGCTCAATATTTTACACCAAGTTCATCCTTAAAAGCAGAGTCGTTTGTTATTCATTTTTTACCCAATAGTTTGGGAGAAGATTTTTTTAAAATCCCTGAGAACAGTTCTCTTTTAAAGCTATTGGAAACAGCAAAACATGGTTTAATTATAAAAGGGAAAACCAAGACAAATGTTGCTATATTAATAAAGCGTTTGTTAAAAGAAACTGGTACAGACAAAATAATTACATTATTACAAATTCTTAATTTACTGGCAAACTCTAGTGAACTTTCTAAACTTAACAAGAACGTTTCTTGGAATGTTCAAACAAATAAGGCAACAGAACGAATGAATAATGTATTGCAATATCTAATGAATAATTACACTGAGACCATAAAACTAGATAAAATTGCCCAAATAGCTAATTTGAGTAAAAATGCATTTTGTAGATACTTTAAAAGCAATACCAAAAGATCGTTTTCTTCTTTTTTATTGGAATTGAGAATTAACCATGCCTGTAAATTACTTTCTGAAAGCGATAAAACTATTGCTGAAGTTTGTTTTGAAAGCGGCTTCAATAACTTCTCTAATTTCAACAGGTATTTTAAACAATCAACAAAATATTCTCCCTTACAATACAGAAATCAATTTAGATACAATTAAAACAGTAGTTTTAAAAATTTATTTATAATATAAAATTCAAAATACTTATTTATGAATCTATAAAAATAGTTCGATCTACAGTTGATAAAGGGTACAAAAATAAAAAAGCATTATTCTATGCTAGAATAATGCTTTTACTTTATC
This sequence comes from Allobosea thiooxidans, assembly GCA_943368475.1. Classification (GTDB taxonomy): domain Bacteria; phylum Bacteroidota; class Bacteroidia; order Chitinophagales; family Chitinophagaceae; genus UBA1930. The sequence continues at coordinate 6,690 of CALRLF020000106.1, read as the reverse complement.
TGTGTTTAATTCTTTTACTTTAGTTTAGCCAATAACATATTTTCAGCAATACTTGTATTTTTTGCAATTTTGAAAGATTGAGATTGAGCCTTCTTTTTGCTGGTAACTACCAACTGCAAATTCTCATAGTTTACATCTGGCATATCTAGTAAAAATTTTTTCGTAATTTTCTTACCAGTAAATGTTTCAGAATATAACACTACACCTTCAAAATCAACAAAACTGATTTCAATGTTTTCATCTAAGGTGTTTTCAATTTCTACTTGAATTACATCTTGACCATAAACACTTCCAACATATTTTACTGCTATTGGTGTGCTTGATAATGGTCTTACATCTGTTGTGTCTGCAAAAGAGTATTTGCTTAAAACCATTAATGCAATTACTAAGACTACTGTTAATACGTTACGTACTTTGTTGTTTACACTTTTCATAATATTCATTTTTAATTTAAAAATTCGTTTTCTATATCCTCAAGTGGTAACAATCGTTGTGTGCAGGCTTGCAAAAAGTTAGATATAATGCTACTAGGTTAATGGCTATTGGACGTTGTAGCTTTTTTGTTTGATGATGTAAAAGTATAGCAAGGAAACATAGTGTAGTAAACAACTTAATCTCAATTTTCTAACGCTTAAAGCGTTAAGTAAAATTTAAAACCCAATAATATCAATGCTTTCAGAAGAATTTAGCCATTATGCCCAACGATAAAAAAGAGGATAAAAAATGTATAAAACAAGCTTATTTGTTAAGAAATTATTAAGCATTTTTCATTATTTTATTACCAATGGCACATTGTAAGCAATTCTTTTTTATGCAATATTCTTTTGTTAAGTGAAGTATTGATTGAGAGTCGAATGCATTTATATTCTGAATAGAAACTGATTTCCATTTTTTAGTTATTGTATTTTCTTCAGGTGCAATTTGCTGCAACCAATTGATGACTTTATGTTTAAGGTGTTGCTCTTTATTGTATAAGCCATAAGCAAATAATACTGGGACAATGGTATTAATGATAACATTATTTATCATTTGTTGACCCAAATTTTTGGGTTTGTATTCAGTTGCAATATCTAATTGATAATGGTAATGCCAATAATCGTTGGCTGTAATATTTAACAACCGCTTCACTTCATTTACATCTTCTATATCTTTAATTTTAGAGAATAAATGACTACTGTTATGAACCAACATAGCCAATTGAGCCAACCGAACAGTAGGAAAAGCAGCAGGCCTCATTCTAAGAAAAGCTGGAGCAATGGCTGGCTTTGGGAGTTTATATTTTCGTTGATAGAAGTTGTATTCTTTCTGTAACATTTTCGGATAATCTTCTTCAAAATTTCCGTTCAATAAATTGGCTTGCCCCAACAACAATGCTTCTAATTGATGAATTTGATTTTTATGTTTTGCCAGAATATTAATGCTGATTGTTTTGGCAACTGACTCAAAGCAATCTGCATTTACTTTAATGCCAAAGTTCCTTGCAATCATCCACCAAAAAACTTCTTCCCAATGGTGATTACTTTGTTCATACAGTGTTAAAACATATTTCGATTTTTGTTCTAATCTTTCAACTGCAAGCCTTTCTTTCCAGGCCATCCAGCCAATTTCAGGCAGTACTGGAAGAAAATTAGCACATGGTATTGAAGTAGTTTCATGCAACAATATTTCATAACGCTGTAATAAAGTTTTGGCAATCCTGCCTTGCAAAACCAATGTAGGAATTTGTTTGCCAGCAACAGTTACAGACTTATCATTGTTCCAAACAACATGCAAGACAACATTTGAATAATTTCTATCATTAGTGTGATGATGTTTGTACCAGTCAGATGCATTGATATGCAATTCGATATTGCCAGCTAAAATAATATTGTCAATTTTAACTGAACCGTTGGAGAAATCTGGTCCTTGATTTAAATTGTGTGTTCCTTGTTTGAGTATTTGTAAATCCTCACCTGCTTCTGTTTGAAGTTCAGCTTTATTAAAATATTGAAACTGCCAAATAAAGTGAAGTAATTTTTCTGGTATCAAGTTGACTAAATTGAAAGTTCATATGTAAAATAATAAAAACTTATCAATCATCAAAAATCATTACTATATTTTTTTTAATTCTTGTACTACTCTACTTATAGGCAATCCCATCACATTATAAAAGTCGCCTTTGATGGCTTTTATACCAACCACCCCAATCCATTCTTGTATGGCATAAGCACCTGCTTTATCGTAAGGTTTATACTTATCTACATAAAACTCAATTTGCTCATTGGTGAGTGGATGAAATTCAACATCCGTAATATCGGCTAAAGCAATTTCTTTATCGTCAGTTAAAATAACAACCCCAGTAATTACCTGATGATGCTGACCTGATAAAGCAGTTAAAATAGCAATTGCATCAGTTCTATCTTTTGGCTTGCCAATAATGGTATTGTTTAAAACAACCACAGTATCAGCTGCCAATATTGGTTGATGAGCATGTGTTGTATGAAATGCTTCCTGTACATACTTTTTTACACCCAATGCTTTTTCATGAGCAATATGCACAGGCACTTGTTCAATAGGCATATCAGCAGGGTAAGTTTCATCGGTACTTTTTATAATCACTTCAAAAGGCACTTCAGCCCATTCTAATAATTGTTTTCTACGTGGAGATTGTGAGGCTAATATAATTGATTGCATAATGAATTACTGATTTGAAATTTTAACAGCAAAGAAATTTAGCTACAAAGATTTCGTTGCTGAAATTGTTGAATAAAGTTATGATGTACAAGTGTGCGACGCCACTGCTGTTGATATTTATTCTACAGCTGGCAACATAAATCATCTATACCACTCACCAGGAATAAAATAGAAAAACAACATGCTCATTATACCCATAAGCATCACCACTTTTACTACTGAACTAATCTTATGAAACTCAGCAGCAGATTGAGCTGGTAATAGTTTTGTAAAAATCCAAACTAAAGGAATAATGATAAATAACAAACAATAAAATGCACTGACCCAAAACCACCAACCAAACTGCAATACATAAAATTGAACGATAATTAATGCTACAATTAATACCGTTAGCCAAACTGTAACAAACACTTTTGTAGCGTTTAGTCCCAACACGATTGGCATGGTTTTGCAGCCATATTTCCTATCGCCTTCTACATCTTCCATGTCTTTTATAATTTCTCTGATTAAAGAAATAATAAAAGCAAAACCGGCATATAAAAATGTAAGTCTTGACAGTTTATCAACCTCTAAACTGGTGCCTTTTTTAAATACATTTAATAAGTGATTGGTTTCACAATAGGCAATTACCAATATTACCCAAGCTGTAAGTAAAGAGATTAAAACGTTTCCAATTAAGAATTTTTTCTTGAGTGAAACAGAGTAGAAAAACAAAATAAGCACACTTACTAAATTGGCCAATCCAAGAAAACGAACAGGTGTATTAAAATCAATAATGACCCCTAAAATAATACCAGTAAGGCTTAAAATTAAATGCCAAAGAATTACCCAACGACGACTGATGATTTTATCTACAACAACTTTTTGAGGTTTGTTGATTTGATCAATATTCAAATCGAAATAGTCGTTGATGATATTTCCAGCAGCAGCAATAAAAACTGATGCAATAACCAGCATTACAAAATACCCACCATGTACATTGGTATACACACTTGCATTGTGAAATATTGGACGCTCAATACAATACAAGAATATCGTCTGTGTTAATGCAATAAACAACAGATTAGGCCAACGAATTAATTGTATGAAAGCTTTGAATAATTTCAAATTTGTAATTTCTAATTTGTAATTTCTAATTATTGAGCTCTAACAGTAATATCTTCATTCCAATTGCCCTGCAATTTCATTACTTTTTCAATTACATCTCTTGCACAACCAGCACCACCAATTATAGGAGAAATATATTGAGCAATTGCTTTAATATCTGTTGCAGCATCAGCAGGGCAAGCAGGCAAACCCACCAAACGCAATGCTGGAGCATCGGGCATATCATCGCCCATAAACAAAACCTGCTCTTTTGATAAACGATGTTGTTGCATGAAGTTAGTTAACACAGTAACTTTATCTTGCACTTGCATGTACACATGCGTCACTCCTAACTTGTTTAAACGTTCTTGAACTTCCGGAGAAACTCCTCCACTAATTATTACAATATGATAGCCTTTCTTAACAGCCAATTGCAATGCATATCCATCTTTAATATTCATACGTCTAGCCATTACTCCATTGGGTAATACCAATAAAGTACCATCTGTAAGAACACCATCCACATCAAAAACAAATGTGTTGATGGGTTTAAAAAGTTCCAATACGTTCATGCTTAAAAGTTGAGTTAACTTATCTCAAATCAGAAATTTCAAATTAGTCAACTATTTTTTCTTATTATCTCTCCATTCGTACACCCAACTGCTCTGAATCATTTCTAAATGACCTTCATTACTTTGTTCTCTTGTACCCACAAATCCTTCAATTTGTAAAACCCATTCTAGCAATTCTGTAAAACGGATTCTATAGATTTTACTTTCAGTAAAATCATCGCCAAAACGTTCATATAATTTCAATGCGATGTCTTCATAATCATTCCAATGAATTGGTGGTTCTGTAAATGCCATTATTGTTCTGTTTAAATTTTATGCAATATTAGGTTACGAGCAGCAGAATTACTATTTCGCTTCGGTGGCGTCGCACTCTTCAACGTTCAGCTCAAAAGTGAACATTCAACTTTAAACATTCAACTTTAAACTCTATTACAGCCTTACTGCAATTTGCTCTGCTTGCAAATATCTCTTTAAATCTTGGATTTCTATTTCCTTAAAGTGGAAAATACTTGCAGCCAATGCTGCATCTGCTTTTGCAGTAGTAAAAACATCTTTAAAATGTTCCATTGTGCCACCACCACCACTTGCAATGATTGGGACACATAAGTTTTCACTGAGTTGCTGAGTAATATCTAAAGCAAAACCTTGTTTGGTGCCATCGTTGTTCATGCTAGTGAGCAAAATTTCTCCTGCACCCAATTCAACTGCTTGTTTTGCCCAATCAAAGCATTTGGTTTCAGTTTTTGTTCTGCCGCCATTTAAATACACATACCATTCACCATCTGCTTCCTTTTTTGTATCTATTGCTAAAACCACACACTGACTGCCAAATTGTTTGGCTAAATCATTAATCAATTGAGGATTCTTAAACGCTGAAGTATTGATAGAAGTTTTATCAGCTCCATTTTGGAGTAACACACTTACATCTTCCACACTACTGATTCCACCACCAACAGTAAAAGGAATGTTGATTCTATGGGCAGTTTTATTGACTAATTCACTTAATGTTTTTCTTTTCTCTACGGTTGCAGTGATATCTAAAAACACCAATTCATCAGCACCTTGGGCAGCGTACAAAGCACCCAATTCAACAGGATCTCCAGCATCACGTATGTTCTCAAAGTTGATACCTTTTACTGTGCGACCATCTTTGATGTCTAGGCAGGGAATTATTCTTTTAGTTAGCATTATAAATTTCTGATTTGAAATTTGAAATTAGGTTGATCATTTTCTGTCTTTAAACTTTTGTCCTTTAACTTCTGATTGGTTTAAGTAGCTAATAAAACCAGCGATGTTTGAAGCCAATTTATCATAAGCTACATAAGATTCATTAAATTCTTCTTCACTAATATATTGTTGATCTTTTGCTCTATATAATTGAGATTTGACTTCTCCACAAGACCCCTTTGAATAACTCAAAAAGTTAATAAATTCTAATCTTGACGACCGTTCAAAACCTTCAGCAATATTATCCATGATTGAACCTGCTGCTGCTCTTATTTGGTCTTTAAATCTGAAATCTTTAGCAAACGACTCTTTCAGAGTATATTGAAAAATAATCAAGGAAAGACGCCTTGCTTCTTTCCAAATTTCTAAATCTTCAAATTTTGTAATCGTTGCCATAATCTCAAATTAGAAATTTCAAACCAGCAATTTGTATTCTCCCCTCATAAATTGCTTTGCCCACAATGGCAGCAGTACAACCAATATCTTTCAACAATTTCAAATCATCTAACGATGCAACGCCACCACTGGCTATAAAATGTAAATCAGGAAACTTGGTGATGATATTTTTATAGAGTTCTGTTGATGGGCCTTCTAATTTTCCATCCTTGCTAACATCGGTACAAAATATTTGTTGTACTCCATGCTTGATGTACTTTTCTATAAAATCATAAATCCAGATATCTGTTGTTTCTAACCAACCACCAATCGCAATTTTCTCCTCTTTTACATCGGCTCCTAATAAAAACTTATTTCCACCAAATTGTTGCAACCAACTAACAAATAAAGCTTCATCTTTTACAGCTATGCTTCCTACTGTTGCTAGTGCTGCACCAGATTCAAAAACAATCTGAACATCTTTTTCAGTTTTAATGCCACCGCCAAAATCAATGGTGAGTTTTGTTTTAGAGGCTATTGTTTCCAACACTTTCCAGTTCTTAACAGCACCTGCCTTAGCTCCATCTAAATCAACCAAATGCAATCTTTGTAAGCCTGCATCTTCAAACTCTAATGCTACTTCTAAAGGATTTTCATTGTAAATTTTCTTTTGTGAGTAATCGCCTTCTGTTAGTCTAACACATTTACCATCTATGATGTCTATTGCGGAAATTATTTGCATTACTAATTTGAAATT
>CALRLF020000105.1:0-11982 GCA_943368475.1 Allobosea thiooxidans | reverse complement strand
TGTCAAAAAAACGAATATGCCCAAATTCGCCACTAAATCCGGACTTGCCATAATAGATTTCATTGTTTATTAAAATACCCAATCCAATTCCATAATCTATATTAACAAACAAAGCATTCTTTTCTGAGCTTACTTCTCCAAAATTGCATTCACCAAATGCCATTGCTCTAGAGTCATTTTCTAAAAAAGTTTTTATTCCAATCTCATTTTGAATAATAATTGATAGTGGTTCTTCTTGAAAATGAAAGAAGCTAAAACTATAGCCAATTGTATTTTTAATTCTCCCTGATAAATTAATGGCAATACTCAGTATTTTATCTTTTTTTATAGATTGTTCTTTTATAAAACCCTGAATAATTTGAATTAACTGTGTGAGTGATTCTTGGGTATTCTCTAATTTATATGGGATTCTATTTTTTTGTGTTACTAATTGTTTTTTAAAATTTAGTAATCCAATATTTATATAATACTTCTTTACGTCAACTCCAATAAAGAAGCAAGCGTCTGAAACCAATCCATACATACTGGCTTTTCTTCCGCCAGTTGAATCAATTTTTCCATAGTCCTTAATCATTCCTTCCACTATCAATTCATTAACCAAGCTGGTAGTTTTAGGAACACTAATTAGTAATTCTTTGCTTAAGTCTGTAATGGAACTAGCGTCTGTTTGATCCAGGTACTTAAATATTAGTTTTTTAAGTACTTTGTTTTTTAACGCAACACCCGATGCATTATCGTCATTAAATACATCTTTTATGATTTGGGGTTTTGGCATTGATTATAAGTGATAAATAGTTCTAAATGAACCTACAATTTAGTCATATTAATCATGTTGGGGCTTCTATTTTAATGAAAATAAAAAAAATTAGAAAGTTTTTGTTTGTTTATAAAAATAATTATGATATTACAGTCGATTTAAGAATTCCGGATATAAACTTAAATAAGTATTCATGATTCCTTCTACTGCTATCGGAGAACCATTAAGTGCCTTAAAAAACTATGCTAATCAATATAAAAATGAATTGGTTCAAGGGGTTTTACCATTTTGGTTGAATCATAGCATTGATTTAGAAAATGGTGGTTTTTTTACCTGTCTTGATCAGTTTGGAAAAGTATACGATACAGATAAATTTATCTGGTTACAAGGTAGGCAGGTATGGTGTTTTTCATACATGTATAAAAATGTAGAAGCTAATGAAAAGTGGCTGGAAGCTGCCAAAATTGGTGCTGATTTCATGCAAAAACATGGAAGAGACGAAAATGGCAACTGGTATTTCTCATTAACTGCTGATGGGAAACCCTTGATTCAACCCTATAATATTTTCAGCGATTGTTTTGCAACAATGGCTTTTGCAGCATTGGATAAGGTATCCCCTTCAGATGAGTACAAAAAAATTGCACTTACTACTTTTGAAAACATTTTGTCAAGACGAAATCAGCCCAAAGGTAAATACGATAAAAATTTCCCAGGTACAAGGTCTCTAAAGTCATTTAGTCTGCCTATGATTTTATGCAACCTCTCTTTGGAATTAGAACACTTGTTAGGAGAGAAAAGGGTAAATGAATTTATTCCAGAAATTGTTCATGAAGTATTGGAAGTGTTTTATCAACCTAACCTGGGTCTTGTTTTAGAAAACGTATATGAGGATGGTTCTTTCTGTGATAGTTTTGAAGGTAGATTGCTCAATCCTGGACATGCTATTGAGGCAATGTGGTTTATCATGGATTTGGGAAAAAGGATGAATGATTCTGCGCTTATTGATAAAGCAACCAATATCATGCTAGATACTCTGGAGCTTGGATGGGATAAAGAGTATGGTGGAATATTTTATTTTTTAGACGTTAAAGGAAATCCTCCACAACAACTTGAATGGGATCAAAAACTCTGGTGGGTTCATGTAGAGGCATTAGTAGCATTAGCCAAATCCTATGCGCTAACAGGTGATGAGCGTTGTGCTTTGTGGTTCCAAAAAATACATGACTATACTTGGAGTCATTTTAAAGACCCAGAATTTGGAGAATGGTTTGGATATCTAAATAGAAGAGGAGAGGTATTACTACCCTTAAAAGGTGGAAAATGGAAAGGTTGTTTTCATATACCAAGATCCTTGTACCAAGTTTGGAAAACTTTAGAATCATTATAATATCAATTTAGCTTTTGTATAAATTTCTACGATATCAGATTTTTTATTTTCTGCTGTTTTTATTTTCAGCGCTTAATTGTAATGCCCAATCCATTAATACTGATTTATTGGTGATTGGAGGAGGAGCAAGTGGTGTTGCTGCTGGGTTGCAAGCTGGAAGATTGGGTGTAAAAACAATTATTGCGGAACCAACAACCTGGTTAGGTGGAATGATAACTGCCGCAGGTGTATCTGCTTTTGATGGGAATCATAATTTGCCCTCAGGTATCTTTGGCGAGTTTAGAAACAAATTATATCAAGTGTATGGAGGGGCTAATAAAGTTGCTACTGGATGGGTAAGCAACACATTGTTTGAACCACATATTGGAGATAGTATATTTAAAAAACTGGTAGCTGAAGTACCTACTATTCAAGTTTTGTTTGAATATCAATTTTTAAAAGTTGTAAAAGAAAAAAACAAACTACTTGGTGCCATATTTATCAATAAAAAGAATAATAAAACAGTTGCCATTTATGCAAAACAAACTATTGATGCCACTGAACTAGGTGATGTCTTTGCAAATGCAGGTGTGCCTTATGATCTTGGAATGGAGTCCAGTGAAGTTTCTGGTGAGAATGTGGGGGTATTAGCAACTAATGATATTGTTCAGGATCTAACATATGTAGCAATACTAAAAGATTATGGAATTGGTAAGGATTGTACCATTGTAAAACCCAAGGGTTATAATCCAGAAGAGTTTGATGGGTCTTGTACAGATTATTATCTTACAAAAACAAGAAAGGCTCCCAATGTTGATGCAAAAAAGATGTTAGATTATGGGAAGTTGCCTAATCAAAAATATATGATTAATTGGCCAGGTTATGGTAACGACATCTACCTTAATTTGGTCAAGTCAAATGAAAATTCAAGGCAGAAAGAATTGGTTAAAGCCAAGGAGCAAACAAAGCGATTTGTATATTTTATTCAACATCAACTAGGTTTTAAAAATCTTGGATTTGCGGATGATGAGTTTCCTACCAATGATTATTTACCACTTATTCCATATTATAGAGAAGGAAGAAGGGTAAAAGGGATAGTCAGATTTAATATTAAACAAATTGCTGAGCCTTTTTCAGATGCTTTACACCTAAATAGAACTGGGATAGCTGTTGGTGATTATCCTATAGATCATCATCACAAGAAGAATGCAAATGCACCACAGCACCTTGATTTCTATCCAGTTCCCTCATTTAATATCCCTTTAGGGGCTTTAATTCCAAGTTCTTTTAATGGATTGATTATTGCTGAAAAAGGAATCAGCGTTTCTAATATTGTTAATGGAACCACCAGATTACAACCTTGTGTATTATTAATTGGACAAGCAGCAGGTACACTTGCAGCGCTTGCTATAAAAGAAAATAAAAATGCTATTGATGTATCTGTCAGGTCAGTACAGAATAGTCTTTTAAAATCCGGTGCTTATATCATGCCTTATATAGATGTTCCAATATCTAATCCGCATTTTTTATCTGCTCAAAGAATTGGAGCTACTGATATTTTAAAGGGAAAAGGAGTGCCCCATAATTGGGCTAATCAAACATTTTTTTATCCCGATTCAACAATCAATGGAATACTGCTTGCAAAAGACTTGGAAGCTACATTTAAACATGCGTTTCATATTCAAAAAGAGCTTCTGTTAATCAATGACGCTATCAACATCATTGTTGAAATTTCAACAATAATAGCAAAGAGTCATCCTGAAAAAAATGGATATATAATCAGTAAGGAATCATTACAAAAGCTTGTATCTAAAGAATGGAATTATTGGAATATTGGTGATTTTAATGAAGAAAAAGCTTTAACAAGAATTCAGTTTGCTAAACTGCTGGATGAAGCAATACATCCTTTTGAAAGAATGGATGTTGATTACAATGGATTTTTTAAATAGATATACAAATCAACAAAACGAACGCTTATGAAAAAATTATTGCTCTCGTGCTGTTTACTACTGATGATTATTGGTAGTGCAGTTGCGCAACAGATTAGGGTTGCAGGTAGAGTTACCAGTGCAGGTTCTGGAAATGCTGCAGAAGGTATCTCTGTATTGGTAAAAGGAACAAAAGCTGGTATAGCTACTAGTGCTTCAGGAGAGTATAGTATATTGGTTGATAAGGCTGCAACACTTATTTTTTCTGGTATTGGTTTTGCCACGCAGGAAATTAAAGTAAGTGGAACTACTTTAGATGTTGTGTTGTCTATAACAGCTGGTGACATGGGAGAAGTGGTGGTGGTTGGTTATGGTGCTCAGAAAAAAGCCAGTTTAACAGGTTCCTTAGTTACTTTGAATAATGCTGCTTTGAATAGACGTCAGGTAACTAGCACTAGCCAAGCTTTACAAGGCTTAGCTCCGGGTGTTACCGTTCAACAACAATCGGGAAAGCCAGGTGCTGATGGAGCAAGTATCATTATACGTGGACAAGGTTCTATTTCTGGAAGTAGCGCCCCTTTAATCATTGTTGATGGATTGGCAATTGGTTCTTTAGATCAAATTGATCCTAATGCTATTGAAAGTATCACCTTATTAAAGGATGCGGCTTCTACTGCTATTTATGGTAACCGCGCCTCTGGTGGTGTTGTTTTAGTCAAAACTAAAAGAGCATCTGAGAAGGGATTAAAAATGAGTTATAATGCTTTTGTATCTAAACAGTCTGCAACTGCTATACCTGATCGTGTAAATGCCATTGATCATATGACACTGAGTAATGTAGCAGAGCAAAATAGAACAGGTAATCCAGCCGCAACTGTTTTTCCTCAAACTTTGATTGATAAATATAAATCTACACCAGCCAATAACTTAGACGTTATTGATACAGACTGGTTAAATGAAGTTTTAACAAATAGTGGAATGTTGCAAAACCATAATATTCAACTTTCAACTTCTACTGATAAAATAAATCTATTTTCTTCGTTTACATTTTTGAAACAGCAAGGTTTAATTCCTAATAGTAGTTTTGAAAAGTATGATATTAGGCTGAATCCTGAATTCAAAATTAATAGCAAGTTGTCTTTGATAGGAATTTTCGGGTATAACTCAAATAGGACAATTAATCCATCTACTGGATCAGCAGAATTTGTTATACGTCAGGCAATTGGATTGCCTGCAATTGGTGGTGGTAAATACGGTCCTGGAATGTATGGTACTGCAGGGCAGTCTAATAACCGCAACCCAATTGCGATGGCTGAAGCTACAGGGAATTCTCAAACCAATGGAAGTACTTTGTTAACCAGATTTGGATTTAATTATAAGCCAATCAGTGGTTTGGAAATTGAAGGTTATTGGGGTCGTCAGGCAACAAATCCTACCACTAAAACTTTCACATCAAATGCGGATATCTATCAACCCAATGTGGCAACAGGTACATATTCATTGTTGAGCTCATGGCCAGGTACTACAAGCTTGTCTGAATCATATACAAACAATGTTTATACTACTTATTTAGGTCAGGTTACTTATAACAAAAGAGTTGGCGCACATTCATTTAAAGCATTGGTTGGTGGACAAACAGAATTATTTACAAACTATTTCTTTGGTGCATCTAGAACAGGATTTAATAATCCCAATCAGCCTTATTTGAATCTAGGTTCAGGTGTAAGAGATAACAATGCAGGTGCTTCTGAATTAGCTTTAGCAGGTTTCTTTGCACGTTTGAATTATAGTTATGAAGACAAATATTTCTTAGAATTGAACGGTAGAAGAGATGGTACATCTCGTTTTTCACAGGCAGGGGATAAACAGTGGGGTAATTTCGGTGCTGTTTCTGCTGGATGGATATTTTCAAAGGAAAGCTTCTTGAGTAAAGCAAAATTCATTGATTTTGGAAAATTAAGAGTATCTACGGGTGGAAATGGTAATCAGAGTATTGGAAACAACTATGCTTATGACGCATTCTATGCACAGTCTAACTATAGTAATCCTAATAATGGTACCAATGCCTATTTTGCAAATGCTACTAACCTAGGGGTTGCATTATTACAATTTGCTAATCCTGATTTAAGTTGGGAAACCTCAAAGCAAACAAATATTGGTATTGATGTTTCATTTGCAAAACACTTTACAGTAACTGCCGATTATTATGTAAAGACATTGAAAAACATGTTATTACAAAGAACATTACCACAGTCTGCTGGCGGTTTAAGCAATCCATTTGTAAATGCTGGTAATATGGAAAATAAAGGTTGGGAATTCACACTTAATTATAAAAACAAATTTGGGAAGTTAGGAGTTGATGCAACTGCTATGATTTCAGATGTCAAAAATACCGTAACAAGCCTAGTAGAAGGTACCCCTTTTATTGGTGATGGTATTAGAACGGCACCTGGTCAGGCTTTGGGATCCTATTTTGGATATATGACTCAGGGCTATTTTACTGACTCAACTGATATAAAGAACTCTCCTGTTCAATTTGGTATTCCTTGGAATACTTCACTGACTGTTGGACCAAAACCTGGAGATGTAAAATATCAGGATATGAATGGTGATGGAAAAATTGATGCAAACGATAGAACATTTATTGGTAATGCTTTTCCTCGTTATGAATATAGCATTAACCTAAACCTTACCTATGCCAATTTTGATTTAAATATTTTTGGTCAAGGTGTAGGGCAACGCAATAACTATTTAAGTGGAACTGGAGCAGTTCCTTTCAGTAGTGCAGATTTTGCTGCTTCTTTGTTGGAAATACATAAGGATTATTGGAGACCTGATAACCAAAATGCTACATTCCCTCGTTTATTACCTTCTGGATCTGGTGGTAATAATTTCTTGTTGGCATCACAATGGATTCGTAGTGCTTCTTATTTCAGAATCAAGAATATTAATTTAGGTTACACATTGAAAAAAGAATGGTTAGACAAGGCTAAAATTAATGCGGTAAGAGTGTATGTAAGCGCTTCCAATTTGTTAACCATTTCTAAAGCTTGGAAAGGATTTGATCCGGAAATCAATAATGCCAACGCAGAGTTTTATCCGTTGATGCGTACCTATACTGCTGGAATTAATGTAACCTTTTAACTGAAACAGTAAAATCACAACAATGAAAAAATATATTATCATACTTCTTTCAATATCGGCTGTTTCGCTGATGAGTTGTCAGAAATTTTTAGATCGTAAGCCACTTGATGCATCATCCTCGTCTACCTTTTTGAGCAATCAATCAGAAATGGAACAAGGATTAATAGGAACTTATGCTTCAGCAATGTGGGTGTTTCCTAATAATACACCCTTGCCATTTGCCATAGAAGCTAGTACAGACCTGGCTATGAAAAGAGGAGCCAATGCAGAAGATTTAATAGCAATGGGTGATGGTGGGCCATTTGTAATCAACAACTCTTTAACCTCAACTTGCTGGAACCAGGCGTATAAGTTGGTGCAACGCGCCAATCAGCAAATTGCTGGTATGGAGAATGGAAAAGCCAATGTGTCAACTGTTACCTATAATAGAATTAAGGCTGAGGCTTTGGTTTTAAGGGCTTGGGGTTATTATCATTTAATGGGTTGGTTTGGTGCAGTACCCTATTATAGAACAATGCCTGGTGTTGAAGCAATACTTTCTGCAACAAGAACGCCAGTGTCTACTATAGTAGCTGATATGTACAAAGATATGGATGAAGCAGCTGCTGCATTTGATGCTGCTGGTACAAGCCCTGTTCAAGCACTGGGTCGTGTTAACAAAGGGGTTGCTCTTGGATTAAAAGCTAAGTTGGCTATGTTAATCAAGGACTATGCAACAGCGGCAGCCGCTACTAAAACAATCATTGATGGAGGTAGTTATGGATTAAATCCTAGTTACCCAAATCTGTTTAGTCTGGCTGGTCAAAACGGTAATGCTGCAAGAGAAATTATGTTCATTCAAACCTATCCACTTGATGTAAATGAACCGCAGAACTGGGGGCCAATTTTAGGAGTGCCACGTCAAGTTACCAATTCACAAAGTAGCCATTTTCCTTCTCAACAATTGGTTGATCAGTTTGAAGGTAGAGATGGAAATAGAATTGATGCTTCTACGGTGTATGATCCAGCAAATCCACGTTTGAACAGAGATAGAAGATTGGCTTGGAGTATTTATATGGCTGGAGATACAATGGTTCACTATGCATCAAAAACTGCTGCATTGCCCTATAATAATTTAAGAGAAAGAACCATATTTAGTTACTATGCAAATACTCGTAGAAAATTCAACTGGAATACTGGTGTGTATGATAATGTGACTACCAATAATGACTGGGTTGGTGCTCAAGCCGCAGGTATTCAATGGCAGGTAAGTGCTACAGGTAATATTGGTGGTGTAGGATATGTTTGGAATAAGTATAATGACACAACACAGTATATTTTTGAATCAAAAGTTGGTTATATATTAATGCGTTATGCTGATATTTTACAAACTTATGCGGAAGCAAAAATTGAATTGAATCAAATAGATGCAACAGTAACTACCGCAATAAATTTGGTACGTGCAAGAGCTGGTCAACCTGCTGTTGCAATTGGATCACAAGCGGCTATGCGAACCATCATTCGTAGAGAAAGAGCGGTTGAGTTTGCTGGTGAAGGTCAACGTTTATTTGATTTGAGAAGATGGGATATTTATGGTAAAGCAAATAGTATGAATGTTGTGGGTGCGGCATTGAATCCATTAGTAATACCTGCAATCCCCACTTTTGATGCTGATAATGTTCCTAATTACTCCGCTAGTTTAAGTAGTAGAATTGCATTTAGAAATCAGACAAGGGTAAATACCAATGTTAAATATAAGCTTTGGCCCATTCCTCAATCTGAAATTGACAATAATCCTAATTTGACTCAGAACCCCGGTTGGTAAACTTTTCTAAGCTTTTGACAGTTTAGATTTTTAACAGAAAAGCAGGCATTATGTTTCATAATTGCCTGTTTTTTATTCAATTAATATGAAAGAAAGATACCTCAACCTTGATGCTCTTCGCGGCTACGCCATTTTTACAATGATTCTATCTGGCAGTATAGCATATGGAACAATGATGCCATCCTGGATGTTTCATGCACAAGTTCCTCCACCTAATCATCAGTTCAATCCTAATTTACCTGGGATAACCTGGGTAGATTTGGTATTTCCTTTCTTTATTTTTTGTATGGGTGCCGCAATACCTATAGCAATGAAAAAATTTGCAGCTGAGCAGGATCATAAAACAGTTTTTATTACCGCTTGTAGGCGTTTTTTTCTGTTAGTCTTTTTTGCATTATTTCTAGAACATTTTAAATCAAATCACCTTCTAACAAATCCAGAGTATACAACTTATCTCATGTCATTAGTTGGGTACCTACTTTTATTTTTTGGTTTTAGTAAATTCAGCCCATTTACAAGTAAAAAAATCGAATCACTAATAAACTATTCCGCTTTAGTAATTGGAGCAATTTGTTTGATTTTTCTACCCATGAATAATGGCGAAGGTTTTAAATTAACCACTAGTGACATCATTATTATTGTGTTAGCCAATATGGCTTTATTTGGAACAATCAGTTGGTGGATAACAAGGAATAATATTTTGTTGAGGTTGGGTATTCTTCCATTTATTATGGCCATTTTTTTAGGTTCTAAAATACCAGATAGTTGGAATGAGTTTGTCTATTTGCTAACACCTTCTCCTGCCGTATATAAATTCTATTTTCTAAAATATCTTTTTATATTAATTCCTGGAACTATTGCAGGAGACTGGTTATTACAAGAAAAAGACATCAATCCCTTGGAAGTAAAAACTAATATGTATTTAAAAATTATTGGTTTGTTACTATTTGTTCTTGTGGTGATGAACGTTAGTTTTTTATATACCCGTCAACTAATAACTAATCTGGTATGCTCAATGATTGGGTTGGCTCTTGTACATTTTTTGATCAAAAAAACCATTTTGAGTAATATAAAAATACTGGAACAGTTTTTTTATGCAGGTGCATTTTCCTTATTGTTAGGTCTAAGTTTTGAATCCTATGAGGGTGGTATTAAAAAAGATATCTCTACTTATAGTTATTATTTTGTAACTGTTGGTCTAGCTTTTTTTAGTTTCCTTGTCTTAGCCATTTTGCAGGCTTCCCCTATATTTATGCCCATTCACCGTTTCATGTCTTTATCTGGTCAAAATCCAATGATGGCATATGTTTCTGGCAGTTTATTATTGTTGCCATTGATGCGTTTGGTGGGTATCTATGATTATTGGAATAGTATGAATACTAACTTTTTCACGGGATTTATGAAGGGACTATTGTTTACATTAGTGGCATGTTCTTTTACCTTTCCATTTACCAAAAAGGGCTTTATTTGGAAATCTTAATTTAGCTCGAAAATTAATTCACCCCCTTTTAATAATTCTTGATGAGTGAGAAATCCTTTGGTAATTCGTTGATTATTTAAGAATATGTTTTTTACATATTTCTTTGAATCAGCCGTTTTTCCACTGATTTTTGTATGAATTCTAAAAATATTATTGTTGGGTAATTTTATGGTTGCGTCTTTGATTAAAGGAAAACCAAATACATATTTTCCAGATGCTGGGTTCATTGGATACATTCCTAGGGAAGTCCAAACGTACCACGCGCTCATTTGACCACAATCATCATTGCCGGTTAAACCATCAGGACCTGTTTTGTACATGCTGTCGGTAACTACTTTTATCCAATGTGCTGCTTTTTCCGGATGACCTAAAGCGCTAAACATGTATATAATATGATGACTAGGCTCGTTGCCATGAGCGTACTGTCCAATTAATCCAGAAACGTCAGCAGAAGTATTGTCACCATGTAATACTGAAGGTGCTGCAAACAGGTCATCTAATTTTTTTACCAAATTTTCAGAGCTGCCATATAATTTGGATAATCCTTCTAGGTCATGAGGTACAAAAAAGCTATGTTGCCATGCAGTTCCTTCAATATATTGACCATCAAATCCATGTTCAGATAATAAAGGATCAAATGGTTCTATGAATTTTTTATTACTATCCTTTGCACGCATAAAGCCAGTAACAGGATCAAATAATTGCTGATAACTCATGGCTCTTTTCATGAAAAGTTGATAGTCTGAATCTTGGTGTAACTTCTTTGCTACTTGAGCAATACACCAATCATCGTATGCATATTCTAAAGTAATTGTTACACTCCAGCCATGCTTGTCTACAGGTAAATAGCCATATTTAATATATTCAGGAGTTCCTCTGCCTTGTTGAAAGGCGCTCTTTTTCATGGCCTGAAATGCCAAATTGTAATCAAAACCTTTAACATTTTTTAATATAGCGTCTGCAATGATTGGTATACTATGATAACCTGTCATTGTATTTGCTTCCCAAGTACTTAAATCCCAAACGGGTAATAGACCGTTATCATGATATAATTGCAACATACTATTAATCATATCAGGTAATCGATCTGTTTGCGTAATAGTAAATAAAGGATTTAATGCTCTAAACACATCCCATTGAGAGAAAACGGTATACTTGTTTTTACCTAATGTAAATTGTTTAATTTGATTATCATGTGTTTGATATTGACCGTCTGCATCATTACTGATTACGGGTGCTAAATTTGTTCTATAGAATGAACTGTAAAATATTTTTGCAAATACAGTATCATTTGTATTAATCTTAATTTTTTGTAATTCCTTTTCCCATAGATCTTCAGCATTTTTTGCTGTTACTTCAAAATTAGTTCGAGCGGATTTATCTATTTCCAATAAAGCTTTATTGGCACTAACTGAACTTAATGAAACTGTTACTTCTAAGGTTTGTTCAGTGTTAAATTTCAAAGCGGCTTTAATCTTTCTACCAATTGCTTGATGATTGATT
>CALRLF020000104.1:0-12143 GCA_943368475.1 Allobosea thiooxidans | reverse complement strand
CGTTTGATGCCATATTTGATTATGGTATTAGATACAAAGGAAACTTTAAACTAGGAGGTAAACATTTATTAAGACCATATGCTTCTATAACAACTGGTGATAGCAGATCGGCGTTACAAAGAAATTTTGGAGGACTTAAATATGGTATTCGTTTAGACTATTTACCCTTTGATAAATTTTCAAGTGGTGGAGAGTTTTTTATGGATGATTTGGTACGTGAAGAAAAACCGAAATTGGTAATTGGTGTAGTATATAGTTTTAACGATGGACAAAGCTCTGTTGATGGTAACAATGGAGGAAGATATTTATATGGTGATTCTTTAAGAAATATTTTATTACCCTCTTTCTCAAAATTTGGAGTAGATTATTTATTCAAGTATAGAGGCTTTTACTCAATGGGTAGTTTTTTTACTACACAATCTAATGTTCCTTCTAACATTAAAGGAGAGTATAGATTAAATGGAACTTTCTTAAGTTATGCTACTACGCAAACAGATGAACAAACTAAAACCTTGGTTCGATCAAGACTTAACTTAGGTTCTGGTATAAATATACAGGCTGGATATCTTTTGCCATCTGATTTTGGATTTGGATTGCGATATACAAGTTTAAATGCAAATGCATCGTCAGCAAGCTTTGCCAATTTTAATAAACATTATACATTTATTTTAAATAAATATTTGTACAAACATGATTTTAAAGTTCAACTAGAAATTGGGTATGAAGAATTAACAGACGTATTAAAAACAGCCACTCAAAATGGCAATCACTACAGCCAATTAATGTTTACCATTCAATTATAATTTATAAATCTATACGATGAAGAAAAAAATATTTTTTTATAGTTGTGCATTGTTTTTGCTAATCAATGAAATAAAAGCACAAAATTCAGAATCTTTAGAAACCGATTCTACTTTAACGTATGTTAATGGCGAAGGTCTTTTTTTAAGGTTAGGCAAAGCCGAGGGTACAAAATTTAATTTGTTAACTACTGTGCAATCTGGTTTATCTTTTAATCAGTTTGATTCGGCAGGAAAAAAAACAAATAGCAATCGCTTATCCTTAAACTTAGTAAGAGTAGCATTAAATGTTAGTGCTTTAAAAGATCAACTCACTGTTGGTATAGTAACAGATTTTACTAGCACCACTCCAATATTAGAAGGTTGGATTGGTTATAGTTTTATGAAACGTAGAGCTAAACTGATTGTTGGTCAAAGACAAACCCATACCAATAATAGATTGGCAATGGCCGATGAACGTTATGCACAAGTAATGGCACAAACGCTTGCAGGTAAATCGGTTGATGGCAATGCTATTGGCGGTTTAATGCAAAACTTTGTAGGTGCAACAAGAGAAGGTGGTGTGTATCTTGAAACCAACTTTAAAATAAAAAAATGGAAAATTTATCCATCGGCTTCAATAACAACTGGCGAAGGTCAAAACTTCTTTACACCACAACCCAATGTTGGTTTTAAATATGGTGGTAGATTAGATATTTTACCACTAGGCGATTTTATAAAGAACAATGCATTTATTGCCCACGATATATATAGAGAACCTAAACCCAAATTGGCCATTGGTGTTGCAGCAAGTTACAATTCAAAAGTAAGCAGCCCAATAGGTAGCGATAATGGTATCATTACTGGTATTTATGATAAATCTGGCAAAGCTGATTTTGCCAACTACAGAAAACTAGTAGCCGATTTTATATACAAACACAATGGCTTTGCTTTAGTGGGTGAATATATTAATGGAACTGTTGTTGGCAAAGAATTGTACACCAACGTTGCAGGTACTAATAAATTAACAACAGAGTTAGCAGGCAACTACTACAATATTGGTAGTTCAATCAACATTCAATCATCTTATGTAACAAAAAATGGTTGGGCTGTAGATGCAAGATATACACAAGTAACACCTGAATTTAACAACGAAACTTCATTGGTACACCATCAAAAATGGTACACCATTGGGGTAAACAAATACATAAAAAACAATGCGATTAAAATTGGAGTGAATTCAACTATAGTAGATGAAAACACTCCTACTATTCAAACCAAAAGATGGTTGAGCAATATTGCAATTCAAATTTTATTATAAAATAAAACAATCATGAAAATATTTTTTGCTTATACAGTATTCTTCTTTTTTACAATCATTGGTTGTACCTCAAAAATAGATTTTGAAGTTGTTCCTCCAGTTGTAGTTACACCTAATACAGATATATTAATTTCAGAAATTTCTACAGCCATTAATACCGATCCTAATGCAGGTGGTGCAAGAAGCCATTATGTTGAATTGTATAATGGTACTGCTGCAAGTGTTAATTTGGCTGACTATGCAGTAGGTTATTTTGCAGTAACCGATTTAACTACTTTATCTAATTTCAACTTTTCTTCTGCAACAAATTTTTTATTACTTACTGGCAGTTTAGATAAAAACAAATGCTATGTAATTGCATCGCCACAAGCCGATAGAGTTGTAGTAAAAAGAGATACATCTTGGGGTACCAATAGCACAACATCTGCCAATGCAAGTTCTCCATTACAATTAAGTGGAAACAGTGGTATTGCTTTACTAAAAAAAGATATTGCTGGTACTTTTAATTTAGGCGGAACGAATTATAAAATAATTGACGTATTTGGCAGTCCTTTAGTAGCAAGAATAACTTCAACTGGTGCAACTAGTGCAAGAAATAATATTATTTGGAGTATTGCAGGAGAAGTGGCTGATACCAGAAATAGAACTTTTTGGAGAAAATCTACAGTAAAAGATCCTTCAACCAATTGGGATTTAACAAGAGGTACAACTGTAGAGAATGCTCAGTGGAGAATTTCAGGTGATAGATTGTGGGATTATACCAATATAGGATTACCAACACCTTAAGTGCAATAATTCCCCAATAGAATAAAAGTTGATTATATCAACCCATAAAAAAAGTGCTGTAAACTAAATTTGCAGCACTTTTTTATAAAGTAAGATTCCAATTAAAATCCTTTCTTAGCAACACCATCGGCAATTGCTTGTAATGCTTTTGCTTCACCTAAAATGGCAGCCATTTTATTGCCTTTACCATCATGACCTCCAGCCATATAACCACCTTTAGCGGTTCTTGTAATTACAGCATCTTGCATTGGAACATTTTTTTCCTTTGTTTTTAAGCAATATGCTTTAATCATTTTACTTGTGTCCATAATTGTTGAATTTTTGGGATTAGTAATATTTTTTGGTTAGTATATGGCACAAGCTAAGGATTTTTTGGGAAATCTTTAAATACAAGTATTCCACCATTCAGGATTAATTTAAAAAGAGGAGAAAAAACTTATACTTTTTTCTTTTTCCCGCCCAAACACACACCCAACTTCATACCTATATAGCTGTTTTTATACGCAAACTCTGTTGGAGTACCAGTTTGTGAAGTGAATTTACTATCAGGTATCATATTATACTCAAGCCCAACCCTTAACCAACTTACTTCAAATCCAGTCCTAAACATTGCTCCAAATTTAACTTTCAACTCAGAAACATCAGCCCCAGCAGTTGCAACTGTAGCAGCAGCCAACCTAAACATACCAAGCCCTGTACCAACAAATGGCCTAAAAGAACGATTGCTAGTAAAATAATAATCTCCTGTTACGATGTAAGAACCAGAAGCTTTTATTTCTGTATTTGAGCTGTTTGACCCATTTGAAGATTCTATTCCACGAGCCATCACAGCAGTCTCAACCCGTATACCTACACTTACATTGTCTAAAAAAGAGTATTTTGGTTCAAACACAAACAAAGCCCCACCTTTGGCTCCACTACCACTTGGCAAAGCATAACCTAAGCTAAGATCTACTTTAATTGGATTGTATTCACTTTCACTTTGTGAATAAGTTTGGGTGTGTATTAAAAAACTGAAAAATAAAACAATTAATCCTTTCATCTTATTTATTACATTTAGTGGTTATATAAAATCAAATGTAATAATAATATACATATTAATCAACACGCATTTGTTGTAAATGGCTATTTTAAATATTTGTTCTACTTTTTGACATATGTAAATAAAAATTTGTTCTATATGTTATATTTTTATACTTTCGAAAAAACTAAATAAATTATGAAGAAAACAACTTTTTTATTTGCAATCATTGCATTCTTTACAATGGCTAATGCAAATGCAACAAAATTTCCTAAAAGTGTAGAACCAACTACAAACGACTACGTAATTAATGATGCAGAAGTAGAAGTACTTTTTGCAAACAGTACAGAATTGTCTTTGGATGCAATTTCAGAATCTAAACAAACAGAAGGCTTATTTGGAGTAAATACTACAAATAACATGGTGGTAAAAAAAGCAGGTGGTGGAAAAAGTGCTATTGCTGCTATTGTTATTGACTTTTTTGTTGGAGGATTAGGAATTCACAGAGCTTACTTAGGTACTAAAACCTTTACTTGGATTGGTTACATTTTAACATGTGGTGGTATTGGAGGTATTGTTCCTTTTGTTGATTTAATTGTTCTGTGTGTTAATGCCGGCGATATCAGCAAATATGAAGATAATCCAAAATTTTTCATGTGGTAATTTCAGCAAAAATTTTCTTATAAAAAGAAAGGAGTTTTGATATCAAAACTCCTTTCTTTTTATAATATATTGCTCTTTAATAAAACGATAATTTGATCTTTAATTTTATTATTAAATCTAGATGATACTTTAATATTATATTGCTTTACAAGTTCCTCTGATCGCCTTGTACTACCAAAGTGAAATGACCCAAAAATACCCCCACCAACAAACCAAGTTGATAAATAATATTGTTGTTGATAACTAACTACACCAAAATAAATACCCAACCCTTGAATTAGGATTGATGTTAGTGCCTCATATGGTTTTCTTGCATAAAGCTGCCCTGCCCCAGGAATAAAAGTAGATAACCAACCTGCCTTTTCTTCACTTTTTAGTTTAGGAACTTTTTTATACTCATTAATTATTTCAAGTGTATCTTTTGAGTACCTTTTCATCCAGTCAATATAAACTTGTTTAGCTTCTGTCCACTTTTGCTTTTCATTTAAACACAAAATATAAATTGCAGTAAGCCAGTTAGTATTGTAAAATGTGGGGTATAATATTTTTATTTGTTCTATCAAGTTCAAACATTGATCTAAATCATTTATCAAATAACTGTTAAGAATCCATTGTTCATATAGTCTACACTTTAAGCTATCGTTTTTAACCACACTTAAATGTGATTTTATAAAAATAATAGCATCCGAAAAAGCATGGATCCTTTTTAAACATCTAAGCTTTCCAAAAACACTTTGCACCGATTCGGTTTGATCTTCCTCTTCAAACAAAACACGATCGTATAGTATAGAGGCTTGCAAGTATAGCGAACTATCCTCTTTAGATACAGCATCTTTATACAATGAAGTTGACTGTGCCTTAATTGTAGAAGTTACGAATAGGAATATGCATATCAAACAAAATTTTATTCTCATATACTTTATTAAATTCATCATTTCTAACTTTTACAGCTATAGTACTTCCCCAAATATTACCAATATAAAAAGTAGTAAATAAACTACCATATATCCAAAAACGTGCATCTTTTAACCCACCTTTATTATACGCTTCTAATGTTAGTAAGGCAGAAGAGAGTATTGGCAAAAAAGAACCTATTGCCTGCTTTTTTTTTCCTGCATACCATTTCCCTGCACCAGGTATTAATGTGCTTAAAGCTGCGGCAATAAATTTAGATTTCGATTTATGTGAAAAAATCGATTTGCTGTATTTATTGAAATTCTCTTCTTCTTGCTTTAAAAAATAATTGTTGTAAGTGAATGAAGATTTATACTTTTTAAATGCAGGTTGATCTTTCTGAATCAAGGCAATGCCAGCTAATTGAAAGCTTTTCAATTCAGCTTCGGCAGAATCTATTGTAACTAACTTTTCCAATAGGCTTTTTGCAGAATCGGTTTGTTTTAAAAATGATAAACAATAAGATGCTAAGAAATTCGACTGACTAAATCTTCTATCAAATTTGCTAACTAAAGTAAATGCATCAATTGCGGTATCTAGTTTTTTTATTGTGTAAAAAAAATACCCTTTCTCAAAATTTAAAGAATCTAATTGACTAGGATTTAAGTGCTTTGTATCGATATTACTTAAGACATATGCTGCATCTGAAATTTGATTGTTATTTTGTAGATATTTTACGAATCGAATTTCTTTGTGAAAAATAAATTGTTGAGCTACAGCAAATTGAAAGAAACAAAGAAAAAAAAATGCAGCTGTTAATTTCATCAACATAAAATCAATATAAATATTAAAGCGTATCTATAATTGTACCAGTAACCTCATCAATACAAAGTGTATTAACATCTAGCACTGAAATTCTATTGCAACGCATAAGCCTATCGGCACTTAAAAAAACTCCTTTAATAATACCGTACTTGGCAATTGCCTGCTTGCTGTAGTTAGAACAAGTAATTTGATAAGCACATGACTTTGACAATTGCGGAGAAATCACATTTTGATAAAGTAACATAGTTACTTTTAGTATGTTATTAACTGGATTAATTTTAGAGAAAAAAGAATGACTATGATTTTTAATAACAGTTTTATCATTGCCTGCCCTTTTATAATAACTAAAATCTTTTTCAGTTACAGTTTGTTTTTCACTGATTAACTGCAAATCAAATTCCATATTCTGTGCGGTTCCAATAACAGTAATTAAGCAATAAAATAAGCTTTGCAAAAATTTGTTACGCATAGAATTAATTTATTTTTTTTGCGTTATTGGGTACTTTAAAACTAAAATATGGGCTGTTGGCATCTGCGTTTAACTTAAAATCGCTATAAGCTGTTTTAGTAATCACAGAATCTGTTATTGAGTTATAAACTATTTCGGTAGTAATTGTAGGGAAATTAAAATTATCAAATTGCTTGTAAGAATAATAATAAACCTTTCTAATTGTTTTTTTATTTTTATCCTTATAGTCCATGTAAATAGGCATTTGTTTTTGATGTACCAACTTAACAAACTGAACTTGAACTTTTGGGTCAGGAGTTTTTAATACCCATTCTGATATTATAAGATTACCTTCTGGGTATGTTTTTACTGGAACAAAACCTAAAACACTTAAACCAAAATCGTTGGTATTACCAGTTAAAAAATAGTAAAATTGAGATGATTGGGAACTAAAAACACCTGCTTGTTTTACTACAACTGTATTTTTTTCAGGATCATATACTTTAATCTCTCCAGTTTTGTTTGTGGCAACAACATATTCTACGGGACTTGTAAAATGCGTTACCATATTACCACTTTGTTCAAAACAGATTTCAGATTTCAGTGTAATGGTCTTACCAGATTGTAACTGCCTGGAAACCATTTTAGCGTATACTCTATCAATAGTGGCTGTTCGTTTAATACTAAAAGAAGTACATGCTAAGTAACAAATAAATAGTATTATAATTCTACGCATTCACAAAAATTTAAACACAATAATAAGACGAGTATACTAAATAAAAAGTAAGAATATATAAATATTCTTACTTTTTATTTTTTGGGCGATTTTTTTTACACATCAATCTTTGCATACTTAGCATGGCTTTCTATAAACTCTCTTCGAGGTGCAACTTCATCTCCCATCAACATGCTAAAAACTCGGTCAGCTTCTGCTGCACTCTCAATGGTTACACGCTTCAAAATTCTACGTGCAGGATCCATGGTGGTTTCCCAAAGCTGATCGGCATTCATTTCACCCAAACCTTTATATCGCTGCATAGTAACACTATCTTCTTTTCCACCAGCTCCCAATTTTACTATTAATGCTTTACGTTGTTCTTCATTATAAGCATATTCGGCATCTTTTCCTCTTTTAACCAAGTACAATGGTGGTTGTGCTAAGTATACATAGCCTTGCTCCACCATTTCTTTCATATAACGGAAAATGAAGGTTAAAATCAACGTTGCAATGTGGCTACCATCCACATCGGCATCGGTCATAATAATCAACTTGTGGTAACGAAGTTTCACCAAGTTCAATGCTTTAGGATCTTCAGGTGTACCAACAGTAACCCCTAGAGCCGTGTACATATTTCTAATTTCCTCATTCTCATAAATCTTATGCTCCATTGCCTTCTCCACATTCAAGATTTTACCACGCAATGGCAAAATCGCTTGATAGCTTCTATCACGACCTTGCTTAGCAGTACCTCCAGCCGAATCTCCTTCTACTAAGTACAACTCACATTTTTCAGGATCACGTTCACTACAATCGGCCAATTTACCAGGTAGCCCACCACCACTTAAAACGGTTTTACGTTGTACCAGCTCTCTTGCTTTTTTAGCAGCAACCCTTGCTTGTGCAGCCAAAATAATTTTACTGATAACATTCTTTGCTTCTTTCGGATTTTCTTCTAAATAAGCCTGTAATGCTTTACCTACAGTAGTTTGTACAGTACCAGCAACATCACTATTGCCCAATTTAGTTTTGGTTTGTCCTTCAAATTGTGGCTCAGGCACTTTTACAGAAATAATTGCACTCAATCCTTCTCTAAAATCATCGCCTTCAACTTCAACTTTTGCTTTTTCAAACAAACCTTCTTTATCACCATAACTTTTAAATACACGGGTTAATGCTTGTCTAAAACCAGTAACATGTGTTCCACCTTCAATGGTATTAATATTATTTACATAACTGAAAATGTGCTCTTTAAAGTCGTCATTATAAGTCATGGCAACTTCAACTGCCACATTACTTGTTTCATCTAAGCCTTCAAAATACAATGTTGTGCCAATTAAAGGCGTTCTGTTGCTTGCTTTATCCAGCATTTCAACAAACTCAACAATACCTCCTTCACTATAAAAATTTTTGGTGTAAGTAGTACCATCATCGTTCAATTCTCTTAAATCGTTTAACGTGATGTTTATTTTTCTATTCAAGAAAGCCAACTCTCTTAATCTGCCTTCTAAAATTTCTCTTTTATAAACAGTTTCCTGAAAAATAGTAGCATCTGGCCAAAAATGAACTCTTGTACCAGTAATATCACTAACCCCAGCTTCTCTTACAGCATATTGAGGAACCCCAATTTTATATTCCTGTTCAAATATTTTACCTTCTCTATGTACAGTTACAATCAATTTAGTACTTAATGCATTCACACAACTTACACCCACACCATGCAAACCACCAGATACTTTATAAGAACCTTTATCAAACTTACCTCCAGCATGCAATACAGTCATTACAACTTCTAATGCACTACGTTTTTCTTTAGTGTGCATTGCAGTTGGAATACCACGTCCGTCATCCTGTACGCTAATGCTGTTATCTTCATGAATATTAACTGTAATATTTTTACAATAACCAGCCAATGCTTCATCAATTGAGTTATCCACCACCTCATACACCAAATGATGCAAACCTTTTACACCAATATCGCCAATATACATGGCAGGTCTTTTTCGTACGGCTTCCAACCCTTCTAAAACCTGAATACTATCTGCCCCATAATTCTTATTTTGGGCATCGTTGCTTATTTGTTGTTCGTCGCTCATAATACTTGCTACGCTTGAATTTGAATGAAATTTAGAATGCTTGCGAAAATAAGGAAAAGCAACCGCTAAACAGTGTTAATTAAGGCTTAGTTTTCCCCATTTTTACTTGGTTTTCTTAAACAAAAAACAGCCATTATGTAACCAACTTTTGTATTTCATGGCATCTTTTGTTGCGTCGCACACTTCAACGGCATAGCTTTGCCCAACATTTATGAATAATTACGTACATATTGGCAAAATCGTAGCCACTTTTGGTGTAGATGGAACCGTTATTTTAACCCATGCTTTGGGTAAGAAAGTTCAATTAAAAGGCATTGAAGCTATTTTTATAGAAATGACTAAGGGCAGTCAATTGCCTTACTTTGTTACTGAAAGTAAAGCAAAAAGTACCGAAGAAATATACATTCATTTAGAGGGTATTAACACCAAAGAAGCAGCCCATCGATTTATAGGCAAACCAGTTTGGTTAACAGAAGAAGATTTTAGAAAACTAGCAGGCAAACAATCGGCTATTGCCATGTTGGGCTATAGTATTATTCATGAAGCAGAAAATATTGGTGCTGTAACTGAAGTAATTGAACAACCACATCAAATATTATTGACCATAGATTACAAAGGCAACGAAGCGTATATTCCTTTACATGAAGAATCGTTGCAAAAAATTGACCATAAAAAGAAAGAAATTCATGTGATTTTGCCTGAGGGATTATTAGAATTGTACAGCTAATTGTATTTTGTTAATGAATGAACCTCAACGCTATATTGCTCACTTAGATTTAGACTCTTTTTTTGTAAGTGTTGAAATGCTGAACAACCCAAGTTTATTGGGCAAAGCGGTAATTGTTGGTGGCACAAAAGACCGTGGTGTTGTTACAACATGCAGTTATGAAGCTAGAAAATTTGGTGTACGTAGTGCCATGCCAATGAAGCAAGCTATGCAATTATGTCCTCATGCAATTTTAGTACAAGGAACTAGAGGAGAATATAGTCGTTACAGCCGTTGGGTTACAGAAATTATAGCAGCAAAAGCTCCATTATTTGAAAAGGCTAGTATTGATGAATTTTATATTGACTTGACTGGAATGGATAAGTTTTTTAATCCATTACAATGGACAATAGACTTACGTCAGTTGATTATGAGTGAAACGAAATTGCCCATTTCATTTGGTTTATCGAGCAATAAAATGATTAGTAAAATTGCCACCGATGAAGCTAAGCCAAATGGTTATTTATACATTCCCCCAGGAAAAGAAAAAAATTTTTTGGCTCCATTATCTGTAAATAAATTTAGTGGTGTAGGTGAACAAACTTTTTTGAAATTAAAATCATTGGGTATTCATTTAATTGGTGATATTCTACAACATGATATTAAATATTTAGAAAAAGAATTGGGCAAGTGGGGTGTCGATTTGCATTTAAAAGCTCAAGGCATTTCTACTAGTATTGTTGCACCTTATCGAGAAGCAAAAAGCATTAGCAACGAAAACACTTTTCATGAAAATATAGCCGATGAAGCAACCTTGTTACAAGAGTTGGTCAAAATGACTGAAAAAGTGGCATTTGAACTACGTCAGGATAAAAAATGGTGTGGCTGTGTTTCTGTAAAAATTCGTTACCCCGATTTTGAAACTACTCAAAAACAAACAACCATTGATTATACATTTAGAGATGATGAATTAATACCTGCAGCTATTGACTTATTTCATAAACTATGGAGAAAAAATAAGCCTGTTCGTTTATTAGGAGTTAAAGTAAGTGAGTTAACCAATCATGCTTTACAAAGCAGTTTATTTGATGATGTAGAAAAGAAAACTAATTTATACAAAGCAATTGATGATGTAAAAAATAAGTTCGGTAAGACTTTTTTACAAAAAGCAAGAAGCATAAAAAAGCCAACGCAGGATTAGCGTTGGCTTTTTTATGGACGATTCAGTATTAATTACTTTACAAATTGTTGAGTGTATTGCTCCTTATTATTGCCATAAATCTTAACAATATAACCACCTGCAGGCAAACGGTTAATTGGTAGTGATTGATTACCATAATTGGTTTTTTCAGACAATAAAGTTCTACCCTGCATATCTAACACATTAACCTGCATATTTTTAACCCCAGTTAAAGTACCAGTTTTAATAAATAAAGTGCTGTTATTAGCAGATGCATAAGTAATAAAGCCTTTTGTATTTTGAACAGTATTAACGGCTGTTGAAACAGATGGTATAACAGTTGTAAATAAGCCTCTGCCGTGTGTAGCAACAGCAAGTGTTCTATCGGATGCTCTATATTTAAGCATATAACAACTAACATTGCCAAAACCTGTATTTTGAGGAACCCAAGTTGTAGCAGTTCCGGCAGATGCACCACTTAATGCCCAAACACCAGTTTCAGTAGCCAAAACAATACCACCAGCTACACTAGTACTAGTTAATAAGCTATTGGTTGGTGCAAATAGACCCCAACGTACAGGCATATCAGGTAAATTACCTTCGATATTTGCCCAGTTATTACCACCATCTGTACTTTCTAAAACACTGTTTGCACCATAATTACTTACCGTAACCAATAAATGATTGGGGTTGCCATTTTCTACAT
>CALRLF020000103.1:0-12462 GCA_943368475.1 Allobosea thiooxidans | reverse complement strand
ATGGTCGCAAAAATCATAGCTACCAGTAAAAAGACATATGAAATGTCAAATACAAATACTTTTCCCCCCAAAATATCTTTTAGGGATCCTGGCATATATAAATGGAAATAATCAACATAGATGTATAGAAACATGAAACTCGTCCAAAGCGTAGCAAGCTTTAGTTTAACATTGACTTTGATGTCTTCCAATGCAGTTTGTGCTTTTTTAGGTGTATTCATAGAATCTATTTTTGCATATCTTTTTTATTATTAAACGATATTACAAAGTTGGATTGCGATAGACTTAAAAAAATACACTAAAGTTAAGATTTAAATTTAGTCTTTACTTTTTCCATAATTCTAGCTGTTAATCTGCTTAACGATTGAGGTTTTATTCCTAAATAGCTTGCTAATTAATGTTGTGGAACACGTTAAATAAGGTTGGGCCTTTTTTGTAAAAAGATTAGGTATCGTTGTTCAGGTGAAGATGATTCAAACTCGGCAAAAGCTACCATCGGTTGGGTAAATTCTGACTTGTCATCGTTATCTGCACTACAAAAATTTGTGACGTCAATTTTCATTGTAATCGCTTTTCCATTTAGAAAGAGCTTTCCATCATTTTCGCATCTGTTGCTAATTTAAATATTTAACAGCACTTAATAATCCCTTTATTAAAACGTTGAAGGAGTGCAAAAGATTGATATGGTAATTACCAAGCTACACAACACTTATTTTAATTAGCGTTTATACGTTAAACGCCTTTTCGCCACTGAGCTGCCATTGCTATATGAATAAAAAAGAATAAGACTGTTGTTGTCAATTTTCTCGATATTATAAGTATAACCACCGCCTATTTGAAGTTTTGTTTCGCTGTCACTAAAATTCCATGAGCTTACGCTGTAGATTTGCGGGTTTAAGGCATCACACTTTGTCGCCCCTTCATTAACCTCCATCGAATTGTCAGTGTTGAAGACAGTAACGTCATCTTTGCGGCAGGCGGGCCTGCCTATCATCAAATCTGTTATTGGTCCGCTATCGTTTTGCACTTCATCTTTTTCAAGCTGCCACCCACTCTTGCTAATTAATCTTGTTTTAGATTCAATTTCTGGTTCTGCTGAAGTCTTATTGCAAGAAGTTATGGAAAAAAGTATACTAACCCCCAGTACTAAATAAAGAAGATTAACTTTTTGCATATTAGTTATGTTTTACTTTTAAAAAATGATGTTTTAAAAAATATAATTAACCCACTTATTCCTATTACAAGGCAAGTCAAAAACCAGTAAAAAGGTGTTCTTTCAAGAAAGATTACATGCAGAATAGTTACAATAAATATTAGAATACCAATATAAACCCACAACTTATCAGTTTCAAATGATAGATTAACTGAAGGTGCATTATTCGTGAGACGTTTTGTTGATTGAAACAAGGGTATCAGCTTTTCATATTCCCAAAGAAGCAAAAATATATTTGCAAGTAATAAAAGGAATGTAATTGCAGGCGTAGCAGCGAAATAGTAAGAAATGGTAATAACAAAAATGTTGATTGTAATGGGAAGCATAACAACGGCTCCTAAGGCGGAGTATAACTGTGTCATTAAAAGCATACCAGCCAGTAGTTGGCTCCATCCCAAAAAACGCCAGTAAATCCCGGATTGATAAAGGGTTTCAAATAAATGCCAGGCACTGTGTAAGGGCTCATTGATTCCATCTTTAGAGGTAAACCTTTCACCTTTTATTTTTACAATGGATGAAAAGACCATAGCACCACCAATTAGATATCTGAGGTAGATAACAAAAATTGTTATCAATTTCTTTTGATGAAGATTATTTATGATGTTCATTTCTTAGTAGTCTTTGAATAGTATCATTTGATAGTATAATCTTTTATCATTTAGCTTGTTTCAAAATATTATTATATGCTTTCAAAACTCGTTGAGATACTTCTATTTTAGACAAGTGCCCAATATGCTGGCAATCTTTACTTTTCAATTAAATTGTGAATGTTGGTATCGGTTAAGTATTGAACATTTTTAGTAATTTTTTCAATGTCCCAATTCCACCATTGTATCTCCAAAAGCCTCTCTATTTCTTGTTCTGTAAACCTTTTCTTTATCAAAGTAGACGGGTTTCCTCCAACAATTGTATAAGGTTCAACATTTTTTGTTACTGTAGTATTTGTTGCTATTATAGCACCATCTCCGATTTGAATACCTGGCATAATTGTTACGTTGTGTCCAATCCAAACATCATTTCCAATTATTGTGTCACCTTTAGTTGGGTAATTTTTCCCAACCATGGCATCTTTCCAATCATTCCCGAAAATCGCAAAAGGATATGAACTGATTGATTTTGTCAAATGATTTGCACCATTCATAATAAAATTAACTCCTGATGCGATCATACAAAATTTTCCTATAATTAATTTATCGCCAATAAAGTCAAAATGATATTTTACATTTTTCTCAAAATTTTCTACGATTTCAAAATCGTCATAATAGGTATAGTCGCCTACAATAATATTTGGATTTTTTATAATGTTTTTTAAAAAGCAAAGTCTTTCATAATATTTTAATGGAAATATTTGGTCTTTGTCTGGTACTAGCATATATAATTTGGTTTTTAAGTTTGTAGTTTCAATTGCTCGCCAATATTGCTGTCAACTCTCACTAATTCAAAATTCAGATTTTTACACTGAGTTTCCTTCAATAATTGTATAAGAAATATTCTGCTATTTGTTCATCTTGTAAAGATGGATTCTCTTTATTATTCGCATCATGTAAATTCAAATAAAAATCCTTATGAGCCTTCAGCACTTGCTGCGGTGCCTCTATTTGAGGCCAATGCCCAATGTTATCATCTAATAACTTTATATTCGCATTCGGTATTAACTGGTTGTACCGGACAGCCATATGCATACCAGAGCTAGGGTCGTTAGGACCGTTAATAAAGCACATTGGAATGGCTGTATCCTGCATTGCTTCAATCCATCTGCACTGATACTTTTCTTTTTCAAACACTAACCTCCCAATAAAGTAAGCGATAGATTTACCATTATTGTAATTAAAGATTTCCCAAAAACTTTGTAATAATTCGTTAGATGGTTTTGTGTATGAGCCAAAAACTTCAGCAGTAGCATTAGAAACACATTTTTTGGGTATTAACCTGCTTAAAACTCTTCCAATTGGTTTTGGTGATTTGTAAAGGATTATTTGAATGAACTGTGGCTTATACGCATCTGCAAACAACCCCCCGTTTAAAAATGCAATACTTTTTATTAAAAATGGATTTTTGCTTTCCCCATTTCTTGCCAATAATTCTTGAACAACATTGTTGCCAAGGCCGTGTGCAAGAATATGTATTTCAGTAATGAGGAGCTCTATTATTAGTGCAGTATAAAAATCTGCCATTTCATCAAAACTGTATGGGTACTTCTTCGGCTTATCGGAGAAACCCATGCCCAGTATATCCGGAACTACAACAGTAAATTTTGCAGTTAATTCATCCCACATTTTCTCAAAATCAAAACTATTATATGGATAACCATGAAAAATTGTAAGCACAGGGCCTGAACCTTCTTTTATATAAAAGATTTTATGCCCGTTATAGTTAAAATAGTTTCCTTTTGCCTTCCAATCAGATAATTTCTTTTGCATTGCTTCAACTGTTTCTGTTATTCCACATTATGGTTAACTGTTAAAAATGTAACAAAAGCAATGTTATTTTACTTTCATCATTTTTAATATTGACCCATCACTAAAATGCAACTGATAAAAGCCTACAGGTAATTTTTCAATATTTAACGGATGGGGGAGGCTATTAATAACTTCTTGTATCAACAGCCTACCACCTGCATCCGTAACCCTAAGCATTGTATTAACTAATGAAGCATCATTAGAAGAAATTAATACGAGATCTTTTACTGGATTTGGATAAATATTTAATGAAAGTTTTGATTTGTTTTCAATTGTTACAATTGAACTATAGGAAAAACTTCCATCATTATCAATCATCTTTAACCTGTAAAATTGTTTCCCTGCACTAATTGAATAATCATTGTACTGATAGAAATAATCTCCCGTTCCAATTGATTCTTTTATAGCAATTAAATAAAACGTACTACCATCAACACTTTTTTCAATTTCAAAATGTTTTGCATGTATTTCATTAGCTGTTTGCCATTGCAGCTTATTACAACTGACAATAGGAGTAGCAGAAAAACTTAATAACCGTAATGGTAATGTAGCAGACTGTGTTTTTACAAAAAAGCCACCAAAGCCTGTTACATCAAAGCTAATTTCCCATCTTGCGGCAGTAGCATTCCATGATGTTGCCAATGCTGCATTTGCTATTGTTTGAATGGTGCCAGAATAGGTATTTGGTATGCCTGTGCCATTACTACTTGTGCCACCTCTTTTCTCTATTTGAATATTGGCAATGCCAGCGGCATCAGATGGACCCGTTGGCAGTTTTACTGTGTTTACAGCATTAAAGTCGGCAAAATCTTGTTGCTTAAAATAAAGTGTTACCCTGCCTTTTGCGGTTGTTGTGTTTAGCTGTGGGGTTATTTCGTAATGCCTTTTTACAAAGCTGGATGGCTGTGTACTTTCTATCCACACTTTGGCAGTTACTGAACCACTTATATTATATATTCCACCAGATTGTACACTTACTAATTGATTACTACAATCTGAATAATTGGTAACACCAATGACATTTTGCGAAAGTTGTATAGTAGTATTTATTGTAGGTATTGCATTAAATGCTGTTGAGGTGTGTCCTCCTTCGTAAGCACCAATATCAATGGTTACAGTACGGGGTAAATTTAAAATATCTACGTTTGGAATTGTACCGCTTCCTGCACCAATTGCAGGAGATGTGCATTGCAACCTCAATCCGTCATCGGCTGTCATATAAATATTATCTACACCATCTGCATCCGCAAGATTTGTAAAAAGAGGATTAGTATTTATACAGTTGTTAAGCACTGTATTTACAACCCCTAATGGACTACCAGTAGCATCTCTTATAATGCAATTTATGAAAGTTGGTTGAAACCCAACTCTGTTATCCTGACTGTAAATTTCATCTCTTCCTGCCACCGGATTAATGGTTGGAACATTGTTCCATAAAATGCAGTTTTTAAATGTAATTTTTGCAAAACCTGAAAATGTTGTTCCTGCAAATGGGGAAGTATTACCTGCAAAAGTGCAATTGGTAAAGGAAGATAAATTTGTATCGGCACCACCACAACACATCACTGCACCATTTTGTGAAGAATTATTATAAAAAACACAATTGGTTATGGTGGAGGAACTGGCATTTATATATAATGCCCCGCCTCTGGATCCATCCAAAAAACCAGAACCGCTGGTATTATTTATAAAGGCACAATTGTTGAGTGTACATGCTCCTCCATTAATAATCATACCAGCCCCAAAAACACCAAAGCTGGCACCGCCAGTAAGAAAAGAATTGCCATCTATAATACAGTTGGCAAAAGCTGAAGCACAGTTTTCATTAACAACACCTGCTCCCCAAGCATCGTCATTGGTATCTGTACAATCGGCACTATTTGCCCTGATGATACAATTGGCGAAACCAGCTGATGAATTGGTATTAAAAATACCACCACCTTTAAATCGGTCTATTACTCGACCACCTACGGTTACAGATGATAACCCTGGGGCCGTAGCATACCCTTTTGTAATGGTAAACCCATCTAAAATAGTTCCACCAACATTTACAACAATTACAACATGGTAAGCATTATCTGTAAGTGTGTTTGCTATACCTAAATCTCCGCTTAGTGTTGTAACGTTTGTTTGCCAGTTTCTCTGGGTAAGTTGTGTTTCTGTTCCTGCAAAACCACCATAAATTTTTACGCCATTTTTTAAATTAAATGTTTTGTCTCTATTATTAGCTGGGGCAGAGTTTGCAAAAGGGTCATGGGTGGGCAGGTAAGTACCTGCCTTTACCCATACCTGGTCTCCAGGAGTTGCAATATTCATGGCAACCTGCAAATCTTTTTTAGCTGTAGCCCAACTTGTACCGGCACCTGTATTATCAGCACGGGTAATATCAACATAATAAGTTGTTTGAGCAGCTGCAAAATAGCTACTTATAATAGCTATAGAAGTAAAAAAGAGTGTCTTGTACATTTTCGTATTATTTATAATTCATTTATTTTATATTATTAACTCGTCTATTTATAAAACTTATAATCATACTCATAAGTCACATACTGGCTTTTTGCCTTTTGGAGTAACCCATTGGTATCATACTCCAAAGTATAAGTGTCTGTGCTGTAAGGTTCCTTGCTGTCAGAATGAGAATTTCTTGCTATCATTTTTACAATGCGGTTCTGTTCATTAAAAACATATTCGTAATTAACTATAATAGCCTGTCCAAGGCTTTTATATGCCAATGAAACCGGCAGATGTAAAAAGGAAGGATGGTTTATATAAATGGTAGTAGCATCAGCTCCATACTGCCCAAACTCTTTGTAATGTTGTGCAAGCCCTTTGTTGGCATAAGTTGACTGGGATATGGTGTCGCCTTTCTCATTAATCCGGGTAATTATTTTTATCGTGTCGGCTGGATTACTGATTATATAATTATAATAAATCTTATCAGGCATAGCTTTGTACTTTTCTTTCAGTTTTTTGTCTTTACTGATTAACTCCTGATAAAATTTACTGTCTTTCCCTTTTTCAAAAACATCCTGCACTCCTGATAAACTTCCTGAATCAGTATAAGTGAATTGGGTGTGCCTTGTTTGTACACTCATGAATGGCTGAAATATGATTGTAGTAATACGTCCTTGGTTATCCATCCTAATTTCATGCAACAAGGAACGGGTATTAAAGCTGTTTAAATAAGCTATTCTTGCCTTTACTTTATTTGCTTTATACAAACTATCAGACTGTTGTAAAAATCGAAAAGGATATTTATCAAAATTTTCTCTGTACTGTGCCTGTATGTTACTACTTTTTAGCAGGAAAATTAAAATGATTATTTTTTTAATAAGCTTCATGTTTAAATGAGTTTTCCCATTTTTTGTATTCACAACAGTGCTCTTATTTTATGATAGCAGGAAAGATGCCCCCAGTAATTAATCTGCCATCTAGTTTAAGAGAATTAATTTGATTCATACAGGAATTTCTACCTAATGAAGGGTTGCAATACTTAATTTCTCCCTGCACATCGGTAAACTCTGTTATCCTTCTTAATGTATTTGTTGCAGGAAAATAAAGCTCATAATCAAAACCTGCAGCTATTGCATATTTAACATCAATGTTTAGGTTCACAGCACTCGTAATTCCATCTGCAAAATCAGAATAAGTTGCATTTTTATCTCTTGCAACCAATAGTGTATCAATTTTATTTACAAAATTTGTACCTTGTTTATATCTGCGTATAATAAAAGTGTCACTCTCCTGTTTGGTAAATTGAGACACATTAATATTTTTTGTTGAAAAAGGTTCACAATCAATTGTTTTGCAACAGGAATATAATGAAATGGAAATTGCAATTACAAATGCAAACCTCATTTGCCGATTTAAGTTCATTGAATTTAAATTTTTTAAATTAAACATTTGGTTAAATTTTTATGAGTTTTATTTTCTATACATTAAAGCATCTCAATTACTTACTAAGTAAGAAATTTGAGAAAGCATTTATATCAGTATCATAAATAAGCACATCACTTATCTTATAATAATTTTGTGCATCACTGCAATAATCATAACTGTATTTTACTAGGTCAAGTCTTTCTGTATTATTAAATAAAAGCACAAGCATTTTAATTTGCAGGGTGGTAAGGCATTTATTCCTTAGTACTGCTTTATATTGTTTAGATTTAGTAGATGCAAACTTTATTTTTTCAAGGCTATTTTTAATATTAGCAGCCTCAGCATCTGTTATAATATTTCGGCATGAAAATGATCCACTATTTGAATTATTGCCAGTACCATTATTTCTTACATATGCATAAATACTTTGCTGGTAAATATTTTTATTGGCAAGTGTGGTGAGCAATTGTAATGCAAAAGGGTAGTTGAAAATATCTATGCACTTTGGTATATAATGCTGCAGTATATTCAATCGCATATCTTCATTTTGAAACAGCAAGGCTATTTCCATTACCTGGGCTACCGAGAAGTATTTTGATTGGTCAGTAGTAAGAGCATTTTGTAACTGAATCTGAGGGTTAAGATTATAGATAGTAGTTAACACCTGTTGAAACGCACTCGTAGTTAAAGGTTGTTGATCCTCAATTTTAATTCCAGTGTATCTATCATATACAGGAAGCAGTACATTAGACTTATCAAACACAATGTTGCCGCCTGCGGTTTGCTGCAAAGTATAATTGCTTACAAATTGAGCTAATGATGCCAGTGCTGATGCATTTGTATAAATTTCATAAATAACAAAATAATTACGTTTATCAATAACATTAGGATAAATCAATTTCGCAATTTCTGTTTTATGTACATCTTGCAAATACAACTGGATAATATCTTTTGCTTGTAAAGATGTATAGCAATTGCTCTGAGCCACTTCTCTTCCTTTTTGTAGGGCTAAAGTAGTAGTAGCAGCACTTAATATCTGGTTTTGGATATTGCTTAATAAATTGTTGCTCACAGGTGTGCTGCAATTCTGTGAAAAAGCTGATAATTGGCAAAGAGTTAATACGACTAATGCAATTTTCTTCATGATTTTAAATACTTTACATTTTTATTTTTTTAGAATTCTAATTTTATTTTATACCTGTAAATCCTGCCACCTATTTCCTGCTCTAATTTTAATACCTCTTTTGTTTTTTTGCTTACCCAAAAAACTTCTTTATTTCCTTTTTCTTCATGCACTAATAACCAACAATCAATCTTCTGGTCATTGTATCCAACCAATTCAGCAGAGCCTGTAACAGTATAGGCAACTTTTTATAAACCGAAGCAGTACTAGGGTCATAAAAAGTAATGACGAATGTTACTCCGTTTTAATAGGGCAATAATGGAAATGTTTCTAAATCAAGGTGCCAGTTTAAATAGAATTTATCAAAGGATGTTTTGTAGCAATCCCATGCTTTTTTGCTTTGAAATAAAGTTTTACCCTGCGAATCTGCTGGTGGTTCTGCAAACCAATAATATCCAGCGATTTCGGTGGCCGTTTTCTTTTATTTCTTTATACTGTCTGTTTTATTTATTTTCTGTTCCCAAAGCAGGTTATCTTTTTTATCAAAATATTTTATGCCTACAAAGTTTAGGCTATCTTTATTACGGAATATATCGTTCTTGGAAGTTCCAAGTCCGAGTACAAGTTTTCCATTTGCATCCTGAAGTATTAAAGCCCGGGTTCCGTCTGATAGAACCAAAGCATGAAAAGCTTCTCTGCCATTTGCAGGATCATCTAAACCCAGTGCAACACCACTTCTCCCATCATCAAATGTATGCGTACCAAAGCCACCGACTTCCAATCCTTTTTGGTTATTTAAAAGAATACCTGTGGGTAAAAAAATTCTTCTTCCAACATTAGGGTCAGATAATTGATCACCTACTTGCATGACATCTATTCCCTTTTCATTCATTACCACCATTCCAAAAGCAGAATGCCTATAATTTTTATACCATTCCATGTATTTGTTTGGGTCTTTAGGGTAAACTTCACTGGCAAAATATTTTCTTACTAAGTTAGTATCTGTCCTTACTCTGTTCTTTGAAGGAGGAATAGGTGCTCCAATTAAAATTCTATCTTTACCACTTTCATCTTCAATAATAATTCCTTTCGCTCTTATTAAACCGAATTTGTCAGTTTTGGTGAATCCCAAACCTAAAACAACAATTAGTGTGAGGCTAACAAATCCTATGAAAAGTTGCTTCATCTTTTTATAACGATTTTCCATCTCCTGCAGTTGCTTTAAAATTTCTTTCTCCATTTTCTTATACTTATTTAGATTTATCGAATGAAAAAATTGAATCTTTTTAAGGATTCTATTTTGGGGGAAATTTGATACTAGTATTTTTTGCTTTATATTCTAAGTTGGAAAATCACTGAATTACATTGTTGAAATATCCCAAAATTTTATACCACCTTTTAAATCTATGGAAACCAACTGTGATTGGTCTGTATTTACTTTAATTTTATTGACAGTCGCTTTATGTCCTGTTAATGAATGAAGCAGGTTTCCGGTTTCTTTATTCCAAACTCGAATAGAGCGGTCAATGCTTGCTGTGTAAACTTTATTTTTTGCAAACCGAACCATAGTTAACTGCATACTATATCCATTCATTACTAAAAGTCCGTCTTGATTAAAATCCTCTGGTGATTGTTTTAAGCTGTTTTGATAATTGGGGTAATCTCTAATGTCCCTTAGCCAGTTAGGATGCTTTACTACAAATTCATTTCTCTTTGAAACAGTGCTATATTTAGCACACTCGTTAAAATCAACCGATAAGATATTTCCTTGGTTATCCATGTCGCCAAATCGAATCAATTGCACTTCTGTTTCTTTAACAATAACTTCCTTTCTAAAATCCCAAACTGTAATTTTTTTAGGTGTTACAATTGTCATTAATTCTAGGGAATCCATCTTTACAATCCTTCCCTGAGGGACTTTATTTGAAAGGACGATTTCTTGATATTTTTTTGTTGCATCCCAGAGATACCTATTGCCTTTCTGATCTTGTGTAAATAAATACTGAAAATTATCAGAATATAATATATTAATAGACCAAGTACTTTTAAGTTTCAAAGTTTTAAGAATGGCACCAGTTTTCTGTTTAACTATGATAATACCACTTTCTAAAGTACTTGCTGCAATTTCATTTTTTTTGGAATTATATGCTAAAGAATAAATCTCATCATTTAAGTTAGCTATAACTCTTTCTTGTGATACGCCATTTATTCTCACGGCAATCCTTCCACTAAATGTTGATACCAAAGCCGTATCCTTAGCACCTATATAAACAACATCTGTATAAGAGGTAGGGTTAATAGAAGTCAGTTTCTTAATAAAAACATTATTTAATTGTGCGTTTAATCCAAAAGAGAAATGCATAATTAAAATCACTAACAAATAATGGGTTTTACTTTTCATCTTTATAGAGTTTTATCGGTACATTATTATTTTTTAATTTGATTTCAGCACCATCATCCGATGTTTCAAGTGAAATTTTGTTTTTCCCTTTTCTATCCCACAATTGAAGTGCTGTGGAACCGTTAGGTTCAGCAAGTGCCAGAAAGGTTTGACCTGTTTTCGAATCAAGCGTTAAAAACACATTTCCATAATCATCGTCAGTAACATATCCACCTCTTTCCTGGCCCTCGGCATCATAGAGCATTACACCGTAAACACCGGAGCCTTTTTCTCTAGGAAATAGTCTGTTCCCAAAAGTAGATTGTGACGTAGGAAGAGGACCCCCTAGAATCACTCTTTCTATTCCAAGTGAATCAACCACTACAAGACCCCGTACTTTCAAAATTTTATCCTCAAAATTTAGAGTTGCTGCTTTCTCTTTATCTGCAAATGCAAAAAGATAAAAGGCGAAAAAAAGCAAATTTGCAATGCTTACTATTGAAGTTAATTTTGATTTCATACGAATTATTTTTTCTATACAATTGAATTATTGATTTATTTAATTCTCCGAAGCTGGTTTGCACGGTGATTTGGAAATTTCTGCAAAATCAACCTTTGTTTTTGGTGGATCTTGGGATACAGCCTGACAACGAACACAATCTCCTATAGCAGGATTAATATCAGGTTCTTTTAGAGTTACATACAGCGTTATCTTTTCTCCATTAGTGAATTTTTCAATTTTACAGTTATTGTAATAGGATACAACATTGCTGTAACGCTGCCTGGTTTGTACATCTTCCCAATCGGCATCACCAATAGTATCAGGAGTTAGTAACTGAAAAATTACCCTGTCGCAATCATAACGTAAAACTTTAGCAGGTATAAGTTTACATTCAGAGGTACTTTTTTCACATGATGAAAAAGCGATCAGCAAGGCAATAGTTGCGGTAAACAAGTTT
The DNA here is from genome assembly GCA_943368475.1 of Allobosea thiooxidans. Taxonomy (GTDB): domain Bacteria; phylum Bacteroidota; class Bacteroidia; order Chitinophagales; family Chitinophagaceae; genus UBA1930. Next base: position 449 of record CALRLF020000103.1, on the reverse strand, counting down.
CTTTTTTTCATATTTTTTTTAGTTGATACTAATGAATAATGAATCGTTTTTTTTAATGTTGCCTCTATAAACACTTAATTTGTATTCTTTAGCGAATCTGGCTAATGCTATTTTTTTAATTTATAATACTCACTGTAAGAAAAATACCATAAAGTCATAAGCAATATGCTGATGAGTTTTACAATATTAAACACTGCTAAGGGCCAATATCTTAACTTAAGTTAAAAAATAGTAGGACTAACTACTTTATAAAATCATGGAAAAAGTAGATAGCCACGAAAAGAAATCTTAAATCACTATTAAAGCGAAACTTGGTTTTCTAATTATTCGCAAGCTGTGTAAAAAAGGGTTGAGTAAATTATATTTTGGTGGCAAAAAAAATTGTGATTTAGCATTTGCAAATGGTACTATGGCAAGTTGCAGTTATAGCCAACAATACTTAAAATCAG